>MEKU01000067.1:0-16163 GCA_001767195.1 Acidobacteria bacterium RIFCSPLOWO2_02_FULL_67_21 | reverse complement strand
CCGACCGTGCCCGATTCTATCCGATCTTCGTGTAACGCCTGACTATCTCGACGCCGACTGCTGCGCCGGCATGTTCCGCCACTGGATGCGCACAACCTTGTTGATGCGGTTGTACGGCGCCCAGACGGTCGGCGGGTTCGTCCGGTTGTCGACCTGCACGTGGCGGATCTCGGTGCCGCGCGTCGGCAGGAAGTACTCGGTGAACCGCTCGGTCTTCGGGTCGAAGCTCACCAGCGCGTCGTGGTTCATCATCGTGCTCCAGACGACGCCGTTCTTGTCGGTGGCCGTCGCGTACGGCGCACTGTACTGCGTCGGAAGCGGCCATTCCCGGATCTGGTTCGTCCGGGTGTCGACGCGCGCGATCCGGTCCGACGTATAGAGCCCGATCCAGACGAAATCCGCGCTCGGGTCGGCCGAGAGACGGCGAGGCGCCTTCTGTCCGGGCGGCGCGCTGTTCTGGCTGCCGCGGACCGTCCGCTTCCGCTGCCGGTCGACGTCGGTGACCTCTGGCATGACCAGCGGCTCGAAGTTCACCGCCGTGACCTGGCCCGTCTTGCTGTCGACCTTCAACACGCGGTCGAGACCGGGGTTGGTCGCCCATGCGTTGTCGGCGCGGTCCATGGCGATCCCGTAGGTGCCCCAGCCGCCGCAGTCGGTGCCGCAGAAACTGTCGGGCGCCGGCGGCCCTTCATAGTGCGTGTACTGGCCCGTCTTGACATCGAGCTTGATCGCGCCGTTGGTCGAGGTCGCCCACGGGTTGCCCTGCGAGTCGACGTCGAGCGTGCCGCCGACGGCGGGGCGCATGCCGGCCTGGCGCGTCCAGTTCTTGCCGGTATTGGTCTTCGGATCCCAGCTGACGAAATCGCCGTCGCCGGTCGCCCAGACCATGCCGCTCTTCGCGTCGACCACGACGCTGTGGGTGCCGATGTTCTTGCCGTCGGACCCCTTGACGCCGTAGTTGGTGACCTGGCCGGTGTTGGGATCGAGCTTGCCGAACGTGCGGCCCGGCACCATGTCGTCGGCCAGCCAGATGTTGCCCTGCGCGTCGGCCCAGACGTCGTGCGCGGCGCGGCCCAGGATGCGCGACGGCGTGCCGAGCGACCAGTCGCTGCCGTCGCCGGCCGGGTTTGGACGGTCGGGCCGCGGCAAGTCGTACTCGGTGATCACGACCTGCGTGGCGGCGCCGGTCGGGCGCGGCAGCAGGTTCGGCGTGAGCTGCGTGGCGCCGCGCGCGCGGCCGAGGTACTCGGCCAGCTCGTCGCGATACGCATTGATCGAGGGATTGCCGCGCCGGTCAGCGGTCGGCCGCATCGCGGGCACCGGCACGCCCGAGCTCGGGAAGACGGCCATCAGGTCGACGAGAATCCCCCACCCGGTCTGATCCCAGCGGTTCTGCAGCGTGTAGCTGGCCGTGTGGCAGCCGGTGCAGTTGTTCTTGTACGCGTGCACCATCCGCCGGTCCGCCAGCGTCTCCTGCGGCAGGCTGCGCATGTACTCGACGCCGGTCATCTGCCGGACGATGTCGTCGACGCTGGTGAGCCGGGTCAGCGTGAAGTTGCGGTCCACGCGCGAGCTCGCCAGCGCGAACTCGGCGCGGCCGGCCTGGAAGCCGACGGCCTGGGCCCAGACCCTGTACTGGCCCGCGGGGAGCGCCGGGAACTGGTAGTTCCCCTGCCGGTCGGAGAAGACCGACGTGGTGATGGTCTTGCCATTGGCGCGCGCCGACACGATGACGCCTTCCATCGCCGCGCCGCCCCCGTCCTTGACGCTGCCCTGAACGACCGCGGCGCCGCCAGTCTGCGCCGCCGGCGTGGTCCAGAGGCCCGCCACGACCAGCGCGGTCGCCAGCGCAAACGTGAGCCACTTCAACTTGGACATTGGACCTCCAACACTAGAGAGTTTTGAGGTAGGCCATCAACTCGTCGAACTCCTGCGAGGTGAAATTGTATCGAAAACCAGGCATCCGAAGCGAACCCCGTTCGATGTACTCCCGGATGGTCTTTTCCCGTTCCGGCGTGGCGCCCTTCAACACCCCCGTGAGGGCCGGAGCCATCGGCTGGTATTGATCGTCAACGATGATCCGCCCCACGTGGCAGATCGAGCAGCGCTGGTAGAACCACGCCTGACCGCGCTTGAGCGGGTCGGCCGCGACGCCGATCTCCGGCGGCTGCTCCTGGGTCAACACCTGCTCCGGTACGGCCAGCCAGAACGCGCCGGCGACCGCAAGCGCCGCCATCAGCCGGTATTGAGGTTTCATACGCATCCCCTTATATCACCTTCCATCCTGCGTCTCAGCACCCAAGTAGTGCGGGCGGCTGAGGTCGGTCCCCCGGCCCCAGCCGCCGATCTTACCCAAAAATTCGCGCCGGTACCTAGAACCCGAGCCGGAAGCCGATCTGGAGCATCCGGGGCTGGTACGCCACGTTCGAGTTGAACGAGGGCCTGCTGAAGTTCCGGTTGCTCTCGACGGTTGTATACGACCCGTAGTTCTCGTGGTTCAGCACGTTGAACACCTCCAGCATGCCGTCAACGGTCGACCGGCCGAACAGCCGGAACCGCCGCAGCAGCCGCATGTCGACACGGTGGATCGCGTCGCCGACAATCCCCTCGCGCGGCGTCGCGGAGTTGTCCGGGCGGACGCGGGCGCTTCCCGTGGTGCCGCCGGTATTCCAGATGTCGCCGCCGTAAGTGGTGGCAAAGCGCTGGCCCGACCCGAAGAAGTATAGACCGCTCAACTGGATCCCGTACCCCGCCTCCCAGATGCCGTTGAAGACCATGCGGTGGCGCTGGTCGGTGGCCGCCAGGGAGTAGTCGGGACCGAGCGGCTCGAGCACCGTGAACGGCACCGGGTTCATCACGCCCTGCCAGGGCTGGGGCGTGCCGTCCCAGAACCCGGAGAACGTGTAGGTGGCCGCGCCCTGCCAGCGGTTGCTCATCCGCTTGGTGAACGCCATCTCGAGGCCGTGGTAGTTGCTGCGGCCGTTGAAGTTGTCCATCGGCACCTGCAGCCACTGCGGATACGGCCGGAGGCTGACGTTGCTGAACGGGTTATTGCGCCCGGTCGCCGGATTGAACGACAGGTTGATGTTGTAGCCGGTGATGCGGTCCCTGCGCGACCCGTTGTAGGAATAGTCGGCCGACACCGACATCGCGTTGCCGATCTGGCGCTGCAGACCAATCGAGCCCTGGTAGCTGTAGGGGTTCAGCGCGTCGGGCGGCACGATCGTCTGGCCGAGCGCCCGGCGCTTGCAGCCCGGGACATCCCTGACGTTGCAGAATCCCTGCTCCAGATCCTCGAGCCGCGGCAGCGGACCGTTCCACGGGTTCACCGCGAAATCGGCACGGCCGTCGTAGAGCACCGTCATCACGCGCTGTACGTTGGCGAATCGCACCGGGTGCGCCACCTGATTGATCAGCCACGCATAGTAGATCCCGCCGCCGCCGCGTACCACCGTGCGGTCGTTGAGGGTGAGCGCAAAGCCGAGGCGCGGTGCGACGTTGTTCGTGTCGAGCGGGCGATCCGCCTCGAGGAACGGCTGCACCGCCAGCTCGTTGGCGAACGTGTCGGTCTCGACGTCGTACCGCACGCCGAGGTTCAGCGTGAGGCGCGAGCTGACCGCCCAGTCGTCCTGCAGCCACGCGGCGAAGATGTTGCGCGGGCTGTGGATGATGCAGTTGCCGAACGCCGCGGAATAGTCGCGCGACACCGGCGAGAGGGCGGCGATGTTCCACGTGTTCGGATCGTTCCACACCGGGAAGAGCTGCTCGAGATTGGCCGGCGCCGGACCGCGATCCGCGCGAAGAATGCCGTTCAGCCGGTTACACCAATCGTGCCACGTCATGTACTTGAGGTACTCGCCGCCGAGCCGGAAGTCGTGGCGCCCGCCGATGTTGGCCGAGAACCGGAAGTCGTCGCGCAGCGAGTACACGTCCTGGCCGATGTGCTGCGGGAAGTTCGCCGCCGGCCCGATCGCGTAGCCCTGCACCTCGATGCGCGGCGGGTTGTCGGCGACCGGATTGCGCGCCGAGCCCAGGCCGGTCGTCGACGTCCAGTTCAGGTTCGGCTCGATCAGCCAGCGGTTCGCCGCCCAGCCGATCTTCACCTCGTTCAACGCGCTGTTGCTCAGCACCTGCGTGAAGGTGCCCATCAGCGCCTCGGCGTCCTTGTTGAACTTCACCTGCGTCGACGGATGGTTGGTGGCCCCGCCGACCGCCGTCGTCTCCCGATCGATCGGGGGCCGGTCGCGCCACAGGTTGCCCGTGATCGAGAAGCGCACCGCGTTCGACAGCTGGAAGTCGTTCCGCATGTTCGCCTTGTGCTGCTTGCGGACCGTCTTCAGGTCAAAGTTGAAGGACGGATACGGACTGTTGTGTGTGACCGTCCCGGGCTCCCGCTCGAACTCGTAGGTGAAGAAGTAGTGGGCCCGATCGCGCCGGAACGGACCGCCGAAGGTGCCCGACAGCTGCTGGTTCGAATACGGCAGCACCCGGTTCTGGATGAAGTCCTCCGAGTTCATGCTGTCGTGCCGGAAGTAGCCCGAGAACGTGCCCGACTGGCTGTTGGTGCCCGACTTGGTCACGACGTTGACCTGGACGCCCGAGGAGCGCCCCTGGGTCGCGTCGAACCGGTTCGAGACGAACTGGAACTCCGCGATCGCGTCCCGGCTGAAGCTTGGCTGCCGGTTGTCGCCGCCGCAGCAGTTGTTGGTGACCTGCATGCCGTCGACGTTCAGCTGGAAGGTGCCCAGACCGGTCGTGGTGGGCGGCCCGCCCGGCGACGTGTGATTGGCGCGCGAGCCTGGCGCCAGCAGCGTCAGGTCGAGGAAGTTCCTCCCGTTGACCGGCAGCTCCGAGAGCTGCCGCGAGTCGATGTTGCCGCCCAGCTGCGACGAGGTGACGTTGACGAGCGGCGCATCCGCCGTCACCGTCACGGTCTCGGCCACCGTCGAGGGCGACAACTCCAGATTCAGCTGGACCTGCTGGCCGACCAGGGCTTGCAGGCCGGTCCGGGTGAGGGTGGCAAACCCCGCGAGTTCCGCCACGATGCGATAGGTCCCGATACGTACAGGGATCCGAAACGCCCCACGCTGGTCCGTGAACGTCTCGAACTGGTTACCGGTTGCCTCGTGCACGGCGCGCACGGCAACCCCGGGGAGAACGCCTCCCGTGGAATCGACGACTGTGCCGCCGATCGTGGCTTCCTGCGCAAGCCCGGCGCTCGGGAGAACCAGGATGGCGGCGATAGCAAACGCCAGAACGAATATGCGTCCCATTGATCTCCTTCCAACCACGTTCCTGAGGTACGCAACGTTTCCGAATTGACTGCGACGACCCACGCTTGTTTACGACGACTTCGACCACGCGCAGACTGCGTGCTGCACGAGCTCGATACGCACACCGCCCGGCGCCTCGACATAGGCGGTGCGGTGTCCGAACTGATTCGGCTTCGGCTGCGGCCCGGCCGTGAATTTCACGCCCTTGCTCGTGAGATCGGCAGCCGTCGCATCCATGTCGGCGGGATCCCACCCGAGATGATCGATGGCGCGCCCCTGGCTGGGCACGGTCCCGTCGGCCTTCGACACGAGCAGGTAGATCGGGCCGTACCTCACCACGTCGATCCGGTCGCGCAGCTTCGTGCGCTGGCCGCCGAACGCGCTCGTGAACCATTTCAAACTCGCGTCCGGATCGGCCACGCGGATGGCGACGTGGTGCAGGCCCTGGAGGTCGGGATTCTCGATGAGCTCGATCTTCACGCCCCACGGGTCCATCACGACCGCCCGATCCCAGACGCCCGGCACAGCCTGCGCCGCGTTGACGACCTTGGCGCCGGCGGCCGAAAGCTGCCTGACCGTGGCCTCGACATCGGGCACCGAGAAGCCGACGCTGTCGATGACGCTTCCGTCGCTCGAGGGCGGCGCGTCCGCCTTGTTCCACATGAACTGCACCGGCGTCGGCCGGCTGTCGCGATAGGCCTCGAAGATCACCCGGTCGGGCGTCTCGCCGGGCATGCCGCCCAGGTTGGCCTTGTACCACTCGCGCGCCTTCTCCGGGTCCGTCACCGCGAAGTGGATGTGCCCGTAGCCGAGCGGCTGCGCCGGCGCCTGCGCCGCGACGAACGTTGCGAGCCCGCCGGCCAGCAGGCCGGCAGAGAGCGACGCCGCGATGACTCTATTTCGCATTGGTCGGCACCTCGTGCTCGAACGGCAGATCGAACGCGACGTGCACGGCCTTGTTGCCCTCGCACATCGCGCTCTCCCACTGCTCTTCCGGTTTGTTCCGCCCGAGGTCCACCTTCAGCTTCCAGGGCTGCGCGTAGATCTTCGGGTCGTCGATCGTCGCGATGTACTCGATCGTGTCCGGGTCCGTGAACGTCCAGCGCTCCGTGACCTTCAGCTGATCGGTGTGGAAGCTGCCGACGATGTCGAACCATGTCCTGTCGTTGTTATTGGTCACGTCGATGACCAGCGTGTTGCCCTCCCAGCGGCCGCGCGAGTCGCCCATCCACATCTTGATGTTCGAACCGGCGGGCGGACGGCCGTCGAGGTAGACGACCCGGAAGTGATGGCTCCACTCGTGGAGGAAGACGATGTAGGTCGGGTACTGCAGGATCCGCATCCCTCCCTGATAGATCAGTCGGGGAAGGCCTTCCATGAAGCAGCGCGAGACCGGATCGAGGTACTCGGGCTTCTGCGGCGCCCGGTGCTGCGCGTTGAGGAACTTTGCGCGCTCGGTCGCCTCCGGCCGGTACGGGATCATGCCGGTCGGCGGGTCGATGATCGGGCGGCCGAACTGCGTCGCCTGCCCGCCGAGCCGCGTGTGCTCCTCGCGATCGATCGCCCCGGCCTGGATGCTGTAGGTCGTGATGTCGCTTCGCTGGCCCCAGAACCCCTGGATGTCGGGCTGGCCATCCTGGGTCTTCGGCGGGTCCCAGCGCTTCTGCGCGGCCGTCTGCGCGGCGGCGTACGACGGGAGCATCAGCAGCCCGGCCGTCAGGAGCGCAAGCACAGAGACGTAACGGTATGTCTTCACGTGAACCCTCCTTCTGAGCGAGGCGCGCGATAGCGTACTACTCGGGCTTGTGAGGCTTGAGGACGTCCTTCGGCCGCGTGCCCACCGACACGCCGTCAAAGGCGTAGCAGGGAAACTCGAGCAGCTGGAAGTTCGGCTCCTTGCGACGGTACAGGAGCATGCTCATCTTCCACGGACGCGTGAACGTCTTGGGATCGGTCACGGTCACCTCGTAGTTGATCGTGTCCCGGTCGACGAAGGTGTACCGCTCGACGAGCGTCATCTCCTCGCTGTGATGATTGCCGGCGCGATCGAACCAGGTGTCGGCGTTGAAGTGCTTGACGCTGACGACGAGCGTGTCGCCGTCCCAGCGCCCGCGCGAGTCGCCCATCCACCACTCGATCGGCCCCTCGGGATGATCGCTGCCGTCGACGTACAGATGGCGAATCGTGTGCACGTACTCGTACATGACGGCCATGTAGTTCGGCGTCTGCACGATCTGGAACGGGAACGGCATGTACGTGATCCGCGGCACTCCGGGCAGAAAGCAGCTGACCTCGGGGTCGAGCGTTGCGCGGTTCTTGAAGTTGGCGTCTTTCTTTGCGCGCGCTTCAGGCGTGTACGGAATCTCGTTGCCCTCGACGACCCCTTTGCTCGCGGGAATCCCGAGCCACGGCCAGTTATGAGGAGCCGGCTCGGCATTCTGGTCCTGGATGTTCCACGAGGCGCCGTTCATAACCTGCCAGATGCCCGACATGTCGGGCTTGCCGTCCGCCGTCCGCGGAATGCCCTGCGCCGCGCCCTGCGCCGCCGCTGCCGCCGGCATGAGTGCACACACCACCGCCGTCATGATCCAGTTGGCAATACGAACCGTCATACAACCCTTCATCCGACCTGGCCTCCTTGCCGACCCGACCCCGCTGAGACGCTGACTGGAACCTCGCAACCCCATGTTGAGCAACTCGATGCAGCCCGTCCGCTGGGGAACGAGCGAGTCTAGATTAGCGACTCAACCGTGTCAAGACACAGGAACCTCATTCCAGTGAGCAACGACGGCCCGAATCAGGGCCGGCGCCAGCCGGCCGATTCGCGGCGGGCCAAATCTCCCACTTCGGCCGTTCCCGGGCACTTTTCTTGTAGGTTCCACCGCGGCGACGCGTGAATTTTTTCGCGAAGACGGCGGCGCGGGCGGCGTTCAGCCTCGCGATGGTGGCGGCGGTCGCCGCATCGGAGCCATCCGGGGCGACCGCGTCGCGCCTGGACGAGGCGCAGCAGTTCCTCTACAGCGGCGAGTACGAGCATGCGGCCGCGCTGGCCCTTGCCGCGCGCGTCGCCGACGGCGGGAACCTCGCCGCCTCGGAGCTGCGGAGCACGGCGCTGCTCTTTCAGATCCGGCGCGTCTTCGGCACACCTGAACACAAGAAGACCGCGTGGACGGCATGTCAGCCGTGTCAGGCGCTCCTCTCGGAGTTCCTCGACGAGACGAACCTGGGCCGCGCGGCGGCACGTGCGCGCATCGCGCAGGATCCGGCCGACCGCGAAGCGCTGTTCTTCCTCGCCAAGCTTCATCTGAATGACATCTGGCTCCAGCTCGGCACGCTCGGCCGCAGAGCCGGGTGGCGCGAGTACTGGGAGGCGCGGCGAACGCTCGATGCGCTGCTCGCGCAGGACCCGCAGCACGTCCGCGCCCGCGTCGCCCGCGCCTGGATCGACTACATCGTCGACACCCGCGTGCCGCGCGGCACGAAGTGGCTGCTCGGCGGCGGCGACCGAAAGCGAGGCCTGCGGACGCTGCGCGAGGCGGCCGAGGCGGACGGCTCCGCGTTCGCGCGGGCCGAAGCGCGGTTCGCGCTGTGGGACATGCTCGTCCGCGAGCGGCAGGTGGCCGACGCGGTGGCCACGGCGCGGACGCTTTCGCTGGAGTTCCCGGGCAACCGCGAACTCGCGAAGTTTCTCGAAACCCACGATTACAGCGGCAGCCGCTGATCAAGGCACAAGATCCAAGTAGTGCCCGGCTTCAGCCATCCAAGTAGTGCCCGGCTTCAGCCATCGAAGTAGTGCCCGGCTTTAGCCGGGCTGAAGCCCGGCACTACGCATTGGTGAGGCCGCCCCCTCCCCGGCGATCCGGCCAAACACCGCGCCGATCGTCATGCCGATGCCGGCAATATAGCCGCGGCGGAGGATGTTGCCCGCCATGATCTCGCCGGCCGCGTAGATGTTCGGCGACGGCTCTCCGTCGGCACGGCAGACGCGCGCACGGCGGTCCACCCTGACGCCGAGGTAGGTGAACGTGATCCCGGGCCGCAGCGGGTATCCCCAGAAGGGCGGCGTGTCGATCCGCTGCGCCCAGTGCGTCTTCTCCGGCGTCAGCCCGACGGTGCGGCAGTCGTCCAGCGCCTCGCGGTTGAAGGTGCCGGGGCGGACGGCCCGGTTGAACGCGGCGACCGTCGACTCGAGCCGGGCCGGGGGCAGGCCGAGCGCGACCGCCAGCTCACGGATCGACGCCGCGGCGACCGGCGGAAACACCGACGGCATGAAGGTGCCGCTGACCTTGGCGTCGACGATTGAAAAGGCGATCTGATCGGGCTGAGCGGCAATGAGGCGGCCCCAGATGGCGTACCGCTTCGGCCACGCGTCCTCTCCTTCGTCATAAAAGCGCTCGGCCTGCGCGTTGACGACGACCCCGAACGGCAGCGAGTCGAGCCGGGTGACGATGCCGCCGTCGAACCGCGGCGCGCGGGCGTCGACGGCAACGGCATGGCACTCCCGCTCGTCTGCCACCGGCTGCATGCCGGCGTCGAGGAGCAGGCGCAGCAGCGTCCCGGTGTTGTACGGCGTCCCGCGCACGATGAAATTGGCAGCCGCGTCGCCCCATGCGCGGCGCAGCCAGTCGATGTTGGCCTCGAACCCTCCCGCGGCCACCACGACGGCCCGCGCCCGGACCTCCTCGACGCGCCCGCCGATGCGGACCGACGCGGAGCGGAACGCGCCGCCGTCGAGGTGCAGGGCTACGGCCTCCGCGTCGTACACCGCGGTGATGCCGCCCCGCGCCGCCGCCGCGTAGTACGCATTCATCAGCGCCTTGCCGCCGCCGAGAAAGAACGCGTTGGTCCGCGACAGGTGCAGCGTGCCGCTCAGCGCACGCTGAAAGCGGACGCCGAACCGCGCCATCCATTCCGGGCAAGAGGCGGAGTGCTCGATGAGCAGCCGTGCCAGCGGCTCGTCGGTGTCGCCGGTGACGCGCAGCAGGTCGGCCAGGAACTCGTCCGGCGCGTAGGCGCCGGTGAGCACTCCGGTCGGCGCCGCGTGGGCGCATCGCAGATTGCGCGTATGCCGGCTGTTTCCGCCGCGGAGATCGCGCGGCGCCCGTTCGAGGACGATCACGCGCGCGCCCGCCTCGCGCGCCGCGAGCGCCGCGCACAGCCCCGCGTTCCCGCCGCCGATGACGGCCACGTCGTAGGACTCGGGCCACGTCATGAGATGGATGCTAACGTCATTTTCATTTCATCGCAGGCCGGGCTGAAGCCCGGCCTCTACGACCAGGTGAAAGCTGCGCTAGAGTACCCGCATGGCGCGAACCAAGAACACACCGGAGACGAGGGTGGAGCGGCGCAGGTTCCTGCAGCAGGGCGCGCTGGCCGGCGCCGCCCTGGTCGTCGCCCCATCGCCAGCCGACACCGTAGGGCGGGTCCAAGAGGACCCGGCCTACCAAACCCCGCAGGCGCCGCCGGCGCCGATGACGATGGCCGCGGAGGCGGCGCCGCCGGCCGACGTCCAGGTGCTTGGAGACGGCGAGCGCAGCGGCTCCGACTTCATGGTGGACGTCTTCAAGTCGCTCGGCTTCGAGTACTTCTGCGCGAACCCGGGCTCGAGCTTCCGCGGCCTCCACGAGTCGGTGATCAACCACGGCGGCAACCGCGCGCCCGAGCTGATCACGTGCTGCCATGAGGAGTCGTCGGTCGCGATGGCGCACGGCTACTTCAAGGTCGAAGGCAAGCCGCTCGGCGTCCTGGCGCACGGCACCGTCGGCCTGCAGCACGCCTCGATGGCCCTCTACAACGCGTGGTGCGATCGCGTGCCGGTCTACATGATCCTCGGCAACCACAGCGACGCGGCGATCCGGCGCGGGGCCGAGTGGTACCACGGCGTGCAGGATGCCGCGGCGATGGTGCGCGACTACACGAAGTGGGACGATACCCCCTGGTCGCTGACGCATTTCGCGGAGTCGGCCGTCCGCGCGTACAAGATCGCGCTCACCCCTCCGATGGCGCCGGTCGTGATGGTGCTCGACGGGGGCCTCCAGGAACATCCGATCTCGAAGAGCGAGCCGCTGGCGGTCCCGCGGCTCACCCTGCCGGTGCCGCCCCAGGGCGAGCAGGGCGCCGTCGAGGAGCTGGCGCGCATGCTCGTCGCCGCCGAATCGCCCGTGCTCGTGGCGGACCGGATGGCGCGGACGCCGAACGGGATGACGCTGCTCGTCGAGCTCGCCGAGACGCTCCAGGCCGGGGTCATCGACCAGGGCAGCCGCATGAACTTCCCGTCGCGCCACCCCCTCAATCAGACGCAGCGCGGCCGCGCGGCCGTCACCGACGCCGACGTCATCGTCGGGCTCGAGGTCGCCGACTTCTGGGGCGTCGTCAACGCGCTGCGCGACCAGCTTCACCGCTCGGCACGGCGGGTGGCCCGCCCGGGCGCGAAGATCGTGTCGATTACGACCGGCGACCTGTACATCAGGTCGAACTACCAGGACTTCCGCCGCATGCAGGACGTGGATCTCGCGATGGCCGCCGACGCCGAGGCGACGCTGCCGGTGCTCATCGAAGCGGTGAAGCGGCTGGTCACCTCCGATCGGCGGCGCGCGTTCGAGGAGCGTGGCGCCAGGCTCGCGCAGGCGTCGCGGACGGCGGCCGCGGCGTCCCGCACGGCCGCGTCGTACGCGTGGGAGGCCAGCCCGGTCAGCACGGCGCGTCTCTCGGCCGAGATCTGGGCGCAGATCAAGACCGAGGACTGGTCGCTCGTCTCGAGCTACTACAGCAGCGACCAGACGAACTGGCCGCGGCGGCTGTGGGATTTCACCAGGCCCTACCAGTGGCTCGGCCACGCCGGCGGCGGCGGGATCGGCTACGGCGCGCCCGCGTCGGTCGGCGCCGCGCTCGCCAACCGCCGCCACGGACGGCTCTCGGTCGCCATTCAGACCGACGGCGACCTGATGTACGCGCCGGGCGTGCTCTGGACGGCCGCCCACCACCGGATCCCGCTGCTGAGCGTGATGAACAACAACCGCGCGTACCACCAGGAGATCATGCACGTGCAGAAGATGTGCAACGCGCGGAACCGCGGCGTCGATCGCGGCGAGCTCGGCAGCCAGCTGATCGACCCGAACATCGACTTTGCGAAGCTGGCGCAGTCGATGGGCGTGTATGCCGAAGGGCCGATCACCAACCCGAACGATCTCGGGCCGGCGATCCGGCGCGCGCTGCAGGTCGTCAAGAAGGGCGAGCCGGCGCTCGTCGACGTCGTGACGCAGGCGAGGTGAGGCCAGCTGGTGGCCGGTAGCCGGTGTTGGTAGTTGGAGTCATGCGATGACGAGAACGATGGTTGGCGCGGCGATTGTGGTGATGCTTGCGGCGCCCGCTGTAGGGCGGGTCCAGAAGGACCCGGCCTACCAGACCGCGCCGGCGGCGAAACCCGCGGACGCCAGGGCCCCGGCGGGCCGGGCCGGCAACGGCGCCACGCTGTACAAGAAGGTCGGCTGCTACCAGTGCCACGCCAACGAGGGGCAGGGTGGCCTCGCCGGGCCGCGCATCGGGCCCAGCCCGGTTCCCTACGCGCGATTTCTCCAGTACATCCGGAACCCGACCGGCGACATGCCGCCGTACACCGCCAGGGTGCTGACGAATCAGGACGTGGCCGACATCTACGCCTTTCTCGAGGCGCGTCCGCGGCCGCCGGCCGTCGACACCATTCCGCAGCTCGCGCCGTAGAACCGGTTTCATCACCGACGGAGTGTCCGCCTTCAGGCGGACTTCAGGGCCGGCTACAGCGTGGTAATCTGGCGAATCCACCAGCGTGAGGAACGTTGATGAGTGCATTCGGTCCGAAATATTTCTGTCTTCATACCCTTCTGTTCTGCCTTCTGTTCCCTTTCGCCGCCGTCGCCCAGCAGACCGAAACCGGCGGCACGCGCAAACAGGCGGTCGCGGTCCGCGTCGCCGACGGCGCCATCCGCCTCGACGGCCGCCTGGACGATCAAGGATGGCGCAACGCGCCGCCGATCACCGACTTCATCCAGAAGGAGCCCGATGAGGGCGCCGCCCCCACCGAAGACATGGACGTCCGCATCGTCTACGACAGCGACGTGATCTATGTGGGCGCGCGCATGTACAACCGGAAGCACGTCCCCATTCAGGCGCCGATGGGCCGGCGCGACGATGTCGAGGCGCTGGCCGAGCACCTGCTCGTCTCGTTCGACACGTTTCACGATCGACGCACCGCGTACGCGTTCGGGGTCTCGGCGAACGGCGTCCGCCTGGATCGCTTCTATCCCGGCGACGACGAGGCGGTCTTCGACGAAGGGTTCGATCCGGTGTGGCGCGCGCGCACCAGCGTCGAGGACGACAGCTGGACGGCCGAGCTCTGGATCCCGATCTCGCAGCTGCGCTTCACCGCACAGTCGGAGCAGATCTGGGGCCTCAACGTCCAGCGCTTCATGCCGACCAACAACGAGATGGACTACTGGGTCGCCGTGCCCCGGACGCAGCGCGGCTGGGCCTCGTATTTCGGCGACCTGCGCGGCATCCAGGGTATCCGGCCGTCGCGCCGCATCGAGATGCTCCCCTACGTCGCCGGCGGCTCGACCGTGGAAGGCAGCAACGATGCCGCCAACCCGTTCGACAGCGCCTTCACCCGCCGGACGGGCATGGACGTCAAGATGGGGATCGGCTCCAACCTGACGCTGGAGGCGACCGTGAACCCGGACTTCGGCCAGGTCGAGGCCGATCCGGCCGAGGTCAACCTGACGGCCTTCGAAACGTTCTTCGCCGAGAAGCGCCCGTTCTTCACCGAAGGGGCCAACCTGCTCGGCCCGCAGTCGGTGAACAACTTCTACTACTCCCGGCGGGTCGGCGCGCGCCCGACGACCTCGGTCAGCGGCGATTACGTGGACTATCCGCAGACGAGCACGATTGCGACGGCGGCGAAGCTGACGGGACGGCTTCCGTCGGGCACGTCGCTCGGAATGCTCGGCGCGGTGACGACGTCGGAATCGGCGCAGCGGTTCAACATCGGCGGGACGGGGATCGAGGGGGTGCGGGTCGTGCCGCGAGCGAGCTACGGCCTCGCACGGGTGCAGCAGGAGTTCGGCGAGCTGGGGTCGACGGCGAGCGGCCTGGTGACGTTCGTGCACCGGGATTTCGTCGCCGGCGATCCGCTCGAGCGGCTGATCCCGCGCGCGGCATTTACCGCGCTCGGCGACACGCTGCTGCGATTCAAGGACGGTGAGTACCAGCTCACGGCCTACGGCGGCGTGACGCGGGCGGCCGGGGACGCGAACGCGCTCGCCCGCGTGCAGCGATCGTCGGCGCACTACCTCCAGCGCCCCGACGCGGGATACGACAAGTACGATCCGACGCGGACGTCGATGCCGGGCTTCAAGGCCGGCGGCGAGATCGAGCGCGTCGGCGGACGCCACTGGCTCTGGAATCTCCAGACCGACTTCGAATCACCCGGGTTCGACCCCAACGACATCGGCCGCATGACGTTCGCGGACGGCATCCGGCTCGACGGCAGCGTGCGCTACCGGGAGACGGTGCCGGGGCGGCTGTTCCGCGCCTACAGCGTCGGGTTCACGCAGCGGAATGAGTTCACGTTCGGCAGCGTGCGCCAGGGCGGCAGCGCCACCGCCAACGCGACCCTCACGTTCCTGAACTTCTGGACGGCGATCCTGGACACGGGCCCCATGTTGCGGGCGCTCGACCAGCGGTTGACGAGGGGCGGGCCGTCGATGAGCGCGCCGCGCGGGTGGACGACCACGATCACGCTCCGAAACCGGGCAGCCGCGCAGACCAACTGGAACGCCCGCGTCCAGGCGATCCGGGACGAGATCGGCGGCCACGTGTGGAATGCCAACGGCGGGATCTCCTTCCGGCCCGCGCCGCAGTGGCAGCTGTCGGTGACGCCGACGTTCCGTGAGGAGACCGAACCGCAGCAGTACGTCACCGCGCTCGCCGGCGGACGCGCCGAGACGTTCGGGACGCGCTACATCTTCTCCTACATCGACCGGACGACCATCTCCACGCAGGTCAGGATGGGCTACACGCTCAGGCCCGACCTGAATCTCGACCTGTATGCCGAGCCGTTCGCCGCAAGCGGCCGCTACTACGATATCGGCGAGCTGGCGGCGGCCGGCGCGCTGCGGCTGCGGACCTACGGGACCTCGGGCACCACGATCGCGCAGCAGACGGACGGCAGCTACGCGGTCACCGACGGCGCGGCGGCGTTCGCGGTGCGCGCCAACGATTTCAACGTCCGCTCCTTCCGGAGCAACCTCGTCCTGCGATGGGAGTGGCGGCCCGGCAGCATGCTGTACCTCGTCTGGCAGCAGAATCGGCACGTGGAGGAGCGCCTCGGCCAGGCCGTGGGCTTCGACGACGTCTTCCGATCGTTCGGCGCGCCGGGCAGCAACTTCTTCGCGATCAAGACGTCGTTCTGGCTGCCGCTATGACCTCCGCCCTGGTGCGTGAGGGCGAGCGCATCATGGTCATCTGCAACGCCTGCCGGTATTGCGAGGGGTACTGCGCCGTCTTCCCGGCCATGGAGCGGCGAGGGGGTCGGCGGGTCCACGCCTCGACGACGAACGATCTCGGCGTGGAACCCGCCCCACAGTTCGCGGCCGGCGACCTGCACTTCCTGGCGAACCTCTGTCACAACTGCGGCGAGTGCCTCTACGCGTGTCAATACGCGCCGCCGCACGAGTTCGGCGTCAACGTCCCTCGCACGCTGGCCCGGCTGCGGCTCGAATCGTACGAGGCGTATGCGTGGCCGGCGGGCCTCGCGCGCGCGTTCCGGAGGCATAGCGTCGCGACCTCGATCGGGCTCGCCGCGGCCATGAGCGCCGTCATGCTGGCCGCGGCGCTGGCGTCGGGCGGCCTGCGGCC
>MEKU01000066.1:11083-29093 GCA_001767195.1 Acidobacteria bacterium RIFCSPLOWO2_02_FULL_67_21 | reverse complement strand
ATTGACGAGGGAGAAGAACGGAGAACCGACCACGGACAACGACATCGAGCCGCCGTCCCGGTCGTCATGCCCCTGGTGGCCGGTCTTGAGGTGTCGATCAGTGGATTCTGGTCAGTCACTCACTAAAAAGGCCCACTCAAATCCGCGTAGACCCCGAAAAAGAAGCGCGTCCGCTGAATATCTTTCGAGCGAATCGTGGCGGCGAGCCGGTCGGCGGCAACGTGACGCGGGTCCTCGAATCGGATCTGACGGCGCTCAGCTCGTTTCTGCGATCGACGTTCAACTACGAGACGGGACCGTTCGAGAACATCGACGATGAAACGCCGGCGAAGCGCTTCCTGATCCGCAGCGACTACAACATCAACAACGCCAACAAGGTGAGCTTCCGCTACAATCAGCTCGATTCGTTCACCGATACGTTCATTTCGAGCTCCACGTCGGCGCTGCGCGGCAGAGGATCCGCGAGCACCACGTTTCTGAGCTTCCAGAACTCGACCTATCAGGTCCTGGAGGACATCCGCTCGGGAATCGGCGAGTGGAACGCAGTCATCGGCAGCACGATGGCGAATTCGTTCCAGAGCGGCTACACCTATCAGGACGAAAGCCGGGCGTCGCGCGGGTCGCTGTTCCCGCTCGTGGATATTTTCGAGGGCGGCACGGCATACACGACATTCGGCTTCGAGCCGTTCACGTTCCAGAACGAGCTGCGGTACAGCACCTTCCAGCTGCAGGACAACTTCACGAAGTTCACGACGCGACATACGCTGACCTTCGGCGCCTATGCCGAGAAGTTCCATTCTGACAACGTGTTCTGGAGCTGCTGCCCGCAGAGCGGCTATTCGTACAATTCGCTGGCCGACTTCCTGGCGGATGCCAACGGCTACCTGGCCAGTCCGAATCGCACGATGTCCCCAGTGACGCTGGGGCAGTTCCATATCCGGTGGAGCAACATTCCAGGCCTCGACAAGCCGTTGCAGCCCCGCGACGTGTGGTACTCGGCCGGGTACGCGCGGGACGAGTGGCGGCCGGGCCGCAATCTGACGGTCACCGGTGGACTTCGGTTCGATGTGTCGGCCTTCAAGAACACGGCCTTTGAGAACCCGGCGGCCGATGCGCTGACCTTCCGCGACGAGCGCGGGAATCCGGTCCAGTACGACACCGGCCGGATGCCGGACACGAAGGTGCTCTGGTCGCCGCGCGTCGGCCTCAACTGGGATGTCGCCGGCGATCAGATGACACAGGTCCGGGGCGGAACGGGCGTGTTCAGCGGCCGTCCTGCCTACGTCTGGATCTCGAATCAGCTGGGCAACACCGGCGTGCCGATTGGCGAGCGCCGAGTCGACAACACGACGGCGTTTCCGTTCAACCCGAACCCGGATGCCTACAAGCCGACCAGCGTCACCGGCGGCGGTGCGGCGAGCTACCTCCTTAACGTGACCGACCCCGACTTCAAGTTCCCGCAGGTCTGGCGCAGCAACATCGCCGTCGATCGGCGGCTGCCCTGGGGGCTCGTCAGCACGACTGAGTACCTGTACGCGAAGGACGTGAACGGCATTTATTACATCAACGCGAACCTGCCGGCGCCGCAGGCGTCGTTCGCCGGTCAGGATTCGCGTCCGCGGTGGGTCGGCGTGCCCTGCGCAGCCAGGGGTCAGGCCGGCGGCTGCGTCAACCGGATCAACAACGATCCCGGCAACCAGGTCACAGCCAATTACGTGCTGAAGAACGGGAACAACGGGAGCTCGTGGAATTTCGCGCAGTCGCTCTCCAAGACGACGGCCTTCGGTCTCTCCGTACGCGGCGCCTACAGCTACGGCGTTTCGAAAACGATCGTCGATCCCGAGTCGACGGCCGCTACGAGCTACCAGCGGATGGCCACGAGCGGCAACACGAACGATCCTGTCGCGACGCACTCGCTCTGGTCGCCGGGACACCGCGTGTTCGCGCTCGTGAATTACCGGCGCGAGTACTTCAGCTTCGGCGCCACGTCGATCTCGTTCTTCTGGGAAGCGCGACACAACCAGGCGTCGAGCACGCCCTCGTCGCGCATCAGCTACGTCTTCGCGGGCGACATGAACAACGACGGCGTCAGCACCAACGATCTGATCTACGTGCCGCGCGACGCATCGGAAATGAACTTTGTCACCTTCACGGCCGGCGGCAGAACCTTTACAGCCGCGGAGCAGGCGGCGGCGTTCGAGCAGTTCATTCAGCAGGACCCGTACCTGCGGAAGCGGCGCGGACAGTATGCGGAGCGGTACGGGGCGGTCATGCCGATGCTGCGCCGGGCGGATCTCAGCATCGTCCAGGACGTCTTTCGCAACCTTCGAGGCAAGCGGAACGCGTTTCAGATACGCGCCGACATCCTCAACGTCGGCAACCTGCTGAACAGCAAGTGGGGCGTCGGCCGTCAGGTCGTCGCGTCCGTCAACACGAACAACCAGGTCCAGGTCCTGACCAACCCCGGCGCCGACGCGCAGGGGCGCGCGACGTATCGCCTCTCGGTCGTGAACAACCAGCTGGTCACGCGGTCGTTCCAGTCGTCGGCGTTCACGTCCGACGTGTACCAATTCATGATCAGCCTGCGGTATTCGTTCAACTGAGTTAGGACTGGGGACTTCAGGCTTCGGCCTTCAGGCGGCAGACGCATGGACAACTCGCACACTGGGGCTTCCCGTATGAGCGAACGAAAACGGGTGGCCCTCATCGCACACGACAATTGCAAGAGCGATCTGCTGGATTGGGCGCGTTACAACCGGGGTACGCTATCGCGCCACGAGCTATATGCAACCGGATCGACCGGGGCGCTCCTGGCGACCGAGCTTGGACTGACCGTCGCCCGGTTCAAGAGCGGCCCGCTGGGACGCGATCAGCAGGTGGGCGCCGCGATCGTTGAAGGGCGTCTCGATTTCGTCATTTTCTTCTGGGATCCGCTGGCCCCTCACCCGCACGATGTGGACGTAAAAGCGCTGTTGCGGATCGCCGTCGTCTACAACATCCCGATTGCGTGCAACCGTTCGACCGCAGATTTTCTCCTGTCGTCGCCCCTCATGAACAGCCCGTACGAGCGGCGCCTGGGCGCACAACATCCTGCGGGCTCCATCGGTCTCCAAGTCCCATAGGTACGGCGATCGAACGTCGCGGGATCACGTCTACCGACGGCCTCTAGTTGAACGGCACCTCGTGCGCGTACATCGTGCCGGCGCGATCCTTGGCCGTGACTCTCACACGCCGGGCGCGGGTGATCGCGCGGCTGAACGGTGTGCCGTCGTTGCTCCTGAAGGTGTTCAGCACGATATCGCGCTTGCTACCGGTTTCCAGGTAGGGCAGCGTCGCCTTGAAGGGGGCAAGACACCAGCTGGAATAATTTACAGCTCGCCCCCGATGACGGGGCCTCCCGTGCGGTTCTCGACCGTAATGTACGTCTGTGAGATCTGGATGGCAAAAGGCGCCTCCGCGCTGCCAGCCGTCCCGGTTGCCCCGGCCTCCTGAGTGCCGGCGGAGCATGCGGCGGCGGCAGCTATGGCGAGGAGCGTAAATGTCGCGCGCAAGGTCGATATTGGAGCGCGGAGCAGACAGCGCATGGTGACCCTCCTTGCGATGTGGGGGCACGTGCGAATCCGGAGAACCCGGCCACGATTCTAGCGCGAAATCAACAGAGGGGAGTACGCCAAACGGGGCCGCCTCCCTCACTGGAGAGACGACCCCGCGAAGCGAGAAGAGCAGGGCGGGTTCTCGGACCCGTCGGTGAGCCGGGGTCCAAAAGGACCCGACTAGGACCCTGGCGGCGGAGCGGCGCCAGCCGCCGCGCGCATTGCCTCGGTCACGATGCCGACCTTGTCGACACCGGCGCCCTTGGCGGCATCGATCACAGCGACGATGTCCCCATACTTGAGCGTGCCCGCCCCCATGATGAAGATCGTCTTCTCCTTGCGTTCCTCGAAGATGGCCCGCAGCCGCTCTCCGAGCTGCGCAATGGAGACATCCTGATTGTTGATTGCGATCCGCTTGTCGGCCGTGTAGCTGACTACGATCTGGTTGACGTCGGGCGCCTGCTGCTGAGCTTGCTGCGTCTCTGCCGGCAGGTTGATGTCGAGCCCTTTCTGCGAAACGATCAGGGCCGCGATGAAAATGACCAGGAGCACGAGCAGCACGTCGATCATCGGCGTGACGTTCATGTCGCACGTGGCCTGCGGTACCTTCGCCTCAAAGACTCGGTCGGCGCCGAAGTGTTGGTGGACCGCCATGGCTACTCGCCTCCTCCAGCTGTCCTTCGGACGTCGGTGATCAGCGCCATATCCTCCACCCCGGCCGCGCGCAGCTCGTCCATCGCGTGCATGACATCGCCGTAATCGGCCTCCTGGTCAGCCTTGATGAGGACGATCTTCTGCTTCTTGCTTTCGAGCGCCTCGTCGATCCGCTCCCGCAGCTCTGTCTCCGCCACTTGTTGGCCATTCACCCAATAGCGCCCATCGCTCGTGATCTGGACCGTCGTGTCGTCCGACGTCTCCGGATGGTCGCTGGTGTTCGCCGCGATCGGCAAGGTGAGGGAGACGCCCTGCTGCACCAACGGAGCGACGAGCATCACGATGATGAGGAGCACCAGCATGACATCGACGAGCGGCGTGACGTTGATGTCCGCCTTGACTTCATTGGCGCCGCTGCCGCCAACCTGCATTGACATGATTCAAAACTCCGTCGCAATTCAGGATCAGTGATTTGCGATTTTGGACTGTCCCAAAATCACAAATCACCACATCACAAATCGCAAATCCTACGCGGTCTTCTTGATGAAGTAGTCCACGAGCTCCGAGGTGGAGTTGTCCATCTCGACGTTGAAGTACTCGAGCCGAGAGGTCAGATAGTTGTAGAACCATACCGCCGGGATCGCGACGAACAGCCCAAGGGCGGTCTCGACCAGCGCTTCGGAGATGCCGGCGGACACGGCGCCGATACCGGCCCCGCCGACCGTGGCAATCCCTGTGAACGCGTTGATGACGCCGACGACCGTGCCGAGCAGCCCGACGAAGGGGGCCGTCGAGCCAATCGTGGCCAGGGCGCTCACGCCCTTCTTCAGGTCGGACGAGGTCAGTGCGGTGGCGCGCTGAATCGATCGGCGCACGGTGTCGAGCACGTCGTCGCGGTTCAACGCCCCGCCGCCGCCGCTCTCCTGCTGGAACTGATACTCCTGCAACCCGGCCATCACGACCTTGGCGAGGTGACTGTAGCGGAAATCCTTCGATCCGGAGAGCGCGATCGCCTCCTTCAGCCGGCCGTCCTTGAGATGCTTCGCCACCTGCGGCGCAAACAGCCGCGACTGCGCACGCGCCTTGTTGAAGGTGTAGATACGCTCGATGGCGACCCCGATCGACCAGAACGACATGATGAACAGCACGATCGCGACAATGATGGCCGTCGTCCCCATCGTCTGGAACATCTCGACGACCGACAGCCCCCCCTCCTGCGCCAATGCCGGCGTACTGGTCAGTACGATCGTCCAGAACCCTGCCGCCGCGATCCGCCCGATGTGACGCACCTTCGCAACTTCCATTACCGCATCCTCCGTATATGTTTCGACGAACGATTCAAACTGACTAGTGGCCTAACTGAGGGTGAACTGAACCGTCACGGTCATGATGACCGGCACGGGCACGCCGTTGAGCAATGTAGGCGTGAACTCCCACTGTCGCACAGCCTCGAGCGCCGCCTGATCGAGCAGCGGAATCGAGCGCAGCACGCGCGCGTCCTGCACCTTCCCGGTCGTGCCGATGGTCGCCTCGATGATGACGATGCCCTGCACGCGCGCTGACTGCGCGATGGGCGGGTACTGCGGACGGACGTCCCTGGTCTTGACCGGCGGCTTGATGGCGCCGCCGACGCGAACGGGCGCCGGTGGAGGTGGTGGCGGTGGTGGCGGTGGAGGCGCTTCGAACACGCCACCCACGATGCCACCCGGCACCGCGGTGACAGCGGCACGTTCAAAGCTGGTGTCCATTTCCGGCACGATCTCCTTTGGCGCTTCGACGGGGGCGGCCGCCGGGTTGACCTCCACCTGCGGCTTCGGCGCCTCCGCCGGCGGCGGTGGTGGTGGAGGCGGTGGCGGCGGTGGCGGTGGCGCGGCGACGAAGGCCATCATGGAGGGCGGTATCGGCAACACGCTAGCCGCCATCAGCGGAATGATGATAAAGGCCAGAACCACGACCGTGTGCACCGCAATCGAGACGGGGATCGTGTACCACTGCTTGGTCCCGAGCTTGATTGAGGGGTCGACGACATCACCAAACATGTTCTCTGCGCGTGGCAACGGTAGCACCTCCTACAGACGTCCATCCCAGGCCGGCTGAGCGGCCGATTATAGCCAGCCCAAGAAACGAGTGTCAACGAGCCAGTTTACTGTCTCGACGGTCCGCCTGTGCGACCCGTCCGGTGCCCGCGATCCGATGGTCGTCAGATTGCACCGCGACCCGACAGGCCGATGAGAGCTTGGACACCGCGCGCTGGTATTATGTTCCGATCATCTCCACGAAACACTCCGACGAGCCACACCAGGTCCGGCGAGCGACCGGCCATTTTATCGCGGTTTGGGGCCAGCGCAACAGTAAAAAGCCTCCTGCGGACCTCCTGTCGGGACGGAACGACTCCCAAAAATTCCCCCATTCCTTGCGTTCCTTGCGCTACGACGTCCGAATCCGCATGCCGTAAAAGGAGCGGTACACGAACACCACCGAGACCGCGAAAAAAGCCGCCGCCAGCAGGTGGCTGACCCCGCTCCCCAGATCGGCAGTCAGCTCCACCGCGAGCTCAACCGCCAGGAGGCCGAAGAGCGTCGTGAACTTGATGACCGGGTTGAGCGCCACCGACGAGGTGTCCTTGAACGGATCCCCGACCGTATCGCCCACGACCGTCGCCGCGTGGAGCGGCGTGTTCTTCATCTTCAACTCGGTTTCGACGATCTTCTTCGCATTGTCCCACGCGCCGCCGGCGTTGGCCATGAACACCGCCTGATAGAGGCCGAAGAGCGCGATCGAGATCAGATACCCGATGAAGAAGTAGGGTTCGACGAACGCAAACGCGAGGGTCGAGAAGAAGACGGTCAGGAAGATGTTGAACATCCCCTTCTGCGCGTACTGGGTGCAGATTTCGACCACCTTCTTGCTGTCGGCCACCGACGCCCGCTCGGCGCTGTCCAGCCGGATATTGGCCTTGATGAACTCGACGGCCCGGTACGCGCCGGTCGTCACCGCCTGCATCGACGCGCCGGTGAACCAGTAGATGACGGCCCCTCCGGTGATGAGGCCCAGGAGGAACGGCGGGTGCATCAGCGACAGCAGCTCGGTATTCTGCGTGAGGCCGTTGGTCAGCAGCACGATCGTGGAGAAGATCATCGTGGTCGCCCCGACCACGGCGGTGCCGATGAGCACCGGCTTGGCGGTCGCCTTGAAGGTGTTGCCGGCGCCGTCGTTCTCCTCGAGCGCCGCCTTCGCCTCCTCGAACCGCACGTCGATATTGAAGTCGCGCTTCAGCTCCTGCTGGATGCCCGGAATCCCTTCGATGACCGACAGCTCGTAGACCGACTGCGCGTTGTCGGTGACCGGCCCGTACGAGTCGACGGCGATGGTCACCGGCCCCATCCCGAGGAATCCGAACGCCACCAGGCCGAACGCGAACACCGCCGGGGCGAGCATCAGGGCCGACATCGACGTGCCCATGGCGCTGACCAAGTAGGCAATCGTCATGAGCGCCACGATGCTCAGCCCGATCCAGTAGGCACTGAAGTTACCCGCGACGAGACCGGAGAGGATGTTCAGCGAGGCGCCCCCCTCGCGCGACGACGTCACAACCTCGCGCACGTGGCTCGATTCCATCGACGTGAAGACCTTCACGAGCTCCGGAATGATCGCGCCGGCCAGCGTGCCGCAGGTGATGATCGTCGAGAGCTTCCACCAGAGCGTGCCGTCCCCGAGATCGAAGATCAGGAGGTAGGACACCACGTACGTCAGCACAACCGAGACGATCGAGGTCAGCCACACCAGCTGCGTCAACGGCGCCTCGAAGTTCATGCGCACGGCGTTCGCGTACCGCGCCTTCGCCAGCGCGTGATTCAGGAGGTACGACCCGCCGCTGGCGAGAATCATCATGATGCGCATGACGAAGATCCAGACCAGGAACTGCACCTGGGTGGCGGCCTGCGGCACGGCGGTCATGATGAATACGATGAGCGCCACGCCGGTGACGCCGTACGTCTCGAACCCGTCGGCGCTCGGCCCCACCGAGTCGCCCGCGTTGTCACCGGTGCAGTCGGCGATAACACCAGGATTCCGTGCATCGTCTTCCTTGATGTTGAACACGATCTTCATCAGGTCCGACCCGATGTCGGCAATCTTGGTGAAGATGCCGCCCGCGATACGGAGCGCCGACGCGCCGAGCGACTCGCCGATCGCGAAACCGATGAAGCACGGACCCGCGTAATCGCCGGGGATGAAGAGCAGGATGAACAGCATGATCAGCAGCTCGACGCTGATGAGCAGCATGCCGACGCTCATGCCGGCCCGGATCGGGATCTCGTAGACGGGATAGGGGCGCCCTCCCAGGCTCGCGAAGGCGGTGCGGGAATTCGCGTAGGTGTTCACCCGAATCCCGAACCAGGCGACGCCGTAGCTGCCGAGGATGCCGACCACGCTGAAGGCCAGGATGACGGCCACGCGCATCGCATCCATTCCCGAGAGCACCCCGAAATACAGCACGATGATGACGGCGATGAAGACTTCGAGAATCGCCAGGAACTTGCCCTGCTGGATCAGATAGGTCTTGCAGGTCTCGTAGATGAGCTCCGAGATCTCGCGCATCGATCGATGCACCGGCAGGTTCTTCAGCTGGGTGAGGATGACGAGGCCGAAAATCATGCCGAGCAGCGAGACCCCCAGGCCGCTCATGAGGAGCGTCCGGCCGTTGTAGCCGCCGACGTCCACCAAGTCGAGCGGCGGAAGCACGAGGCTCGCCTCGCCGCCACCCGCCTGCTCCTGCGGCGCGAGCGCCTCGGGCTGCTGCGCGGACGCGACGGCGGCCGCCGTCACCAGCAGCGCCACAGCGGCCACCAGAACCTTCATCCACCGATTGAACGACGCGATCATCCTGCCCACTCCTCTCCGATCAAGAACGTCCTGCGCCCGTCTGGTCGTCGTCCGTCTTCCCGCGCATGCGGTCGGGCAGCGACATCCCCCCGGTCAGGAAGATGCGGATGCCCTCTTCGACCGTGACATCCGGAAAGAACACCGCGTCGCGCGGAAACACCGCCACGTCGCCGAGGTACAAATGGTTGGTCGGCACGTACAAGGCGACCATCGTTTCCGCGCCCCGCCCGCGATCGACGCTGAACTCCTTGGTGAGAAATCCCATCACCATCCCGCGCCGCGGGTCGTCGACCATCACGACGCGCTTGAACCCGTACTCGTTGTCCGGCGAAAACGCGACCACCAGCTGCTTCACCGGCGCGTAGATCGTCCGGAACACCGGCACCCGCATCAGCCACTCTTCGCCGCGCGCCACCACCCGGCGTCCGAAGACGTTGGTCGCGACCCCGCCGACCGCGAGCACGACGAGGAGCGTGATCAGGATGCCGAGCCCCGGCACTTCGCGGCCCAGTACCCGCGTCGCCATCGGGGCCGTGAAACCGTCAATGATACTGAAAATCCAGATCAGCGCGGCCACGCTGATGACCAGCGGCACCGTGACGAAGAAGCCCGTGATGAAGCTGCGCCGCAGCCACTGCATCGGCCGCTACCCCGCAGGCAGGAGCGCCAGCAGCGCCAGGCCGAACGCGATCCGGTACCACGCGAACGGCGCAAATCCCGACCGCCGGACGAACTGCAGGAACGGCCGGACGACGAGCGCCGCCGAGACGAACGCCGCCACAAAGCCGATCGCAATCTCGAGGGCCCGCGCCCCCGTCAGAAACTCCCGCACCTGCACCAGCTCGTACACGAACGCCGCCGTCATCGTCGGCATCGCCAGAAAAAAGGAGAACTCCGCCGCCGCCGGACGGTCGAGGCGCATCAGCATGCCGCCGACGATGGTGGACCCGGACCGGGAGACACCCGGCACGAGCGCCAGCACCTGGCAGAGACCCACGCCGAGGGCCCGCCCCACCGGGGTCCGCTCGGCGTCGAACACGATCGGCGAGGGGCGGAACCGCTCGACCACCAGCATGACCAGGCCACCGGCGATGAACGCCACGGCGATGACGCGTGCACTCTCGTACAGAACCGTCTGGACGTAGTCGGCAAAAAGCGCTCCGGCCGCCAGGGCCGGGAGGCATCCGACGATCACCATCAGGGCAAAGCGCCTCGCATCGACGTCGGTGCCAAGGCCGCTGACGACGGTCGCAATCTTCGCGCGGTACAGCCACATGATCGCCAGGACCGATCCCAGTTGAATCATCACGGTGAAGGCACCGCCCGGGTCGTCATAGCCGAACAGCCGGCCGGCAACCAGCAGATGCGCGGTCGATGAGATCGGCAGGAACTCGGTGAGCCCCTGAAGGATGCCGAGGAGCGCAGCGGTGACGTACGTCAAGAAGCCCGCGCGCCGCGCGCCTTCCGACCGCGCGTCTCAGGCCTGGCCGGGGCCGCGGCGGCCGCCACAGCCGCCCGCCGGCGGTGGCTCAGAACGATCGCAATCGCGGAGGCGATGAAGACCGTCGAATACGTGCCGCTGATGATGCCCACCAGCATGGTGAACGCAAACCCGCGAAGCACTTCACCCCCGAACACGTACAACGAGAGCACCGCGAGGAAGGTGGTCCCGGCCGTGATGATCGTGCGCGACAGCGTCTGGTTCACGCTCGTGTTGACGACCTGGTCCAGTGTGTCGCGCCGCATCGACCGCAGGTTCTCCCGCACGCGGTCGAAGACGACGATCGTGTCGTTGACCGAATAGCCCGTAATCGTGAGGATGGCCGCCACGACGTTGAGCGACAGCTCGTAGCCGAAGAAGGCGAGGAAGGCGAACGTGACGAAGATGTCGTGAAACGTCGCCACGATCGCGCCCACCGCGAAGGTGAACCGGAACCGGACGGCGATGTAGATCATGATCGCCACGATGGAGGCCAGCGTGGCGTAGACCCCGCGACGCTGGAGCTCGGCGCCGATGACGGGGCCCACCAGATCGCGTTGAATCACCTGGAAGCTCGGCAGCCCCGCCTTCTGCAGCGCCTGCTCGATTTGCTGCGATCCCTGCTCGAGGCTGGCGCCCTGCTCGCGCGCCAGCGTCTGCGGGAGCCGGATCAGCCACTGGCGATCTTCCGCCTCGCCGTACCGCTGCACCCCGACTTCGCCCCCCACGTTGGTCACGGCGCGGCGCACCTGATCCTCACTCACCGCCTGATCGAACTGCACGACGACGATGGTGCCGCCGGAGAAGTCGATACCGAGCGGCATGCCGCGCGTGGCCATCGTCGCAGCGCCGGCAATCACCACGAGCAACGACAAGACGATGGCATGCCACCGCCAGCGGATGAAGTTGTAGTTGGGGTTCCTGAAGATCTGCATAGCCCCTCAAATACTCAGCGTCTGCACCTGGGCGCGCCGCGCCAGCACCAGTTCGAATATCGTCCGGGAGACGAACACCGCGGTGAACACATTCGAGGCCAGCCCGATGATGAGCGTCGTCGCAAACCCGCGGATCGGGCCGGTGCCGAAGTTGAGCAGCAGCAGGGCTCCGATGAGTGACGCCACGTGCGTGTCGACAATCGTCCACCAGACGCGATCGAAGCCGGCGTTGACCGCGGCGCGGACGCCCTTGGCCGTGCCGAGCTCCTCCTTGATACGCTCGAAGATCAGCACGTTGGAGTCGACGCCCATGCCGATCGTGAGGATGAAGCCCGCAAAACCCGGCAGCGTCATCGTCGCGTCGAGATACGCCATCATCCCGAGCAGGATCGCAAGGTTGACGGCAATCGACGTGAGCGCGTTGATGCCGGCGAGCTTGTAGTAGAGCAGCATGAAGACCACGACGAGCAGCAGGCCGCCGACGGCCGCCGTGACGCCCGCGCGAATCGACTCGGCGCCGAGCGATGGTCCGACGGTCCGCTCCTCGAGAAAGTCCATCGGGGCGGGCAGCGCGCCGCTCCGCAGCACAAGGGAGAGGTCCCCGGCCTCCTGCTGCGTGAAGCTCCCCGTGATCTGCCCCTCATCCGTGATGCGCGACTGGATGACCGGCGCGGAAACCACCCGGCCGTCGAGAATGATCGCCAGCTGCCGGTTGATGTTCTGCTCGGTGAGCTGGCCGAAGCGCCGGGCGCCGTCCTGGTTGAGCGAGAACCCGACCGCCGGCAGGTTGTTCTCGTCGAGCGAGGCGCGCGAGTTGCGGAGATCGCGCCCGGTGATCGGCGCGACGCGGCGCACCACGTAGTACACCGTGCCCGGCGTCCCGCCGCCGGTGGCCGCGACGTCCTCCGAGCCGGGCACAATCTGCAGGTCCGGCGGCACGCTGTTGTTGTACGCCTGCTGCGCCGCCTCCTGGCTCGGGAACGGGCCCTGCTCCACGATCTTCAGCTCGAGCAGCGCCGTCGACCGGATGATCTCCTTGGCTCGCTGCACGTCGGTGACGCCCGGCAGTTGCACGAGAATCTGATTGGCCGGGCCGTGGCGGGCGACAATCGGCTCGACGACGCCCAGCTCGTTAACCCGGCGCTCAATCGTCTGAAGCGCCTGCGTGACCGCCTCTTCGCGAAGCTGATTCGCGATATTCGGGCGCATGGTGTACGTGTAGCGGCCCGCCCCCGGCGAGCGGCTGAACACGGTGTCCACTTCAACCGCGGTCTGCCGGAACGCCTGATCGTTCTGGATGCCTTCGATCACGAACTCGGTGGGGCCGGTCACTTCGAGCTTCGAGGAGGCGACGGTGGCGCGGGTGAGGCTTTCGCGAAGCCGCTCCACGGTGGTCTCCGTCTCGATCCGCAGCGCCGCGTCGGTCTGCACGCGCATCACGAGGTGCACGCCGCCCTTCAGATCGAGGCCGAGGTTCACCTTCTCGGCGGGCGGATAGAACGACCAGACCGCCAGCGCGATGACGGCCACGATGGTGAGAACTCTCCAGCGCAGGTTCTTGTTCACGACTGACTCTCCGTCGCGACCGGCTCCTGGCCCTGATAGCCGACGACCGCATTGCGCGAAATCTCGACGCGGACCTTGTCGGCAACCTGAATCTGCACCGACTGGTCGCCAAGCCGCGTGATGGTGCCGAACAGGCCGCCCGACGTGACGACGCGATCCCCGACCTTGAGCGCCGCCAGAAACGCCTGCACCTTCTGCCGGCGGCGCTTCATCGGCAGCAGGATGACGAAATAGAAGATGCCCAGCACCAGCACGAACGGGATGAGCTGTACCAGCCCGCTCGCGCCACCTGGCGCCGGCGCGCCCATGGCCAGGAGTACCGTGTTATGCCACGTCATGAATCAAGGGGATCGCAGGAACTCCTGCCTGAAAGTCTCAAACGTCCGAAACGCTATAGCGTCCCTGATCCTCCGCATCGTGTCAAGGTAGAAGCTGAGATTATGCAACGTGTTAAGGGCAGCCGCCGTCATTTCGCCGGCGAGGTACAGATGTCTGAGGTAGGCGCGCGAATGATGCCGGCACGTGTAGCAGCCGCACAGCGGATCGATCGGACCGTCGTCTTCGGCATACCGGACGTTCTTGATGGTGAGCCGCCCCTGGCTGGTGAACAGCTGGCCGTTGCGGGCGTTGCGCGTCGGCAGCACGCAGTCGAACATGTCGATGCCGCGCGCCACGCACTCCACGAGATCCTCTGGCGTGCCGACGCCCATCAGGTACCGCGGCCGATTGGCCGGCAGCCGGCGGGCCGTCTCCCCCGCAACGGCGTACATCTGATCGATCGGCTCTCCGACGCTGAGCCCGCCAATCGCGTAGCCGTCGAACCCGACCGCCACGGTCGCATCGGCACTCTCGGCCCGCAGGTCCGGATGGACCCCGCCCTGCACGATGCCGAACTGCGCCTGGCCCGGATTCGAGACGGCGACGCCGGAGGCAGATCCGGCCCGCAGCTCGGCGTGCCGGCGGCGGGACCGCTCCGCCCATCGAGCCGACCGCGCCACGGCTTCGGCCACCTCGTCACGCGCGGCCGGAAACGCGACACACTCGTCGAGCACCATGGCAATGTCGGAGCCGAGCCGCGCCTGAATGTCGGTCGCCCGCTCCGGCGTCAGGAGATACCGCGTCCCGTCCAGATGGGACCGGAAGTCAGCCCCCTCGTCGGTAATCACCCGCCGTTCCGCCAGGCTGTAGACCTGGAACCCGCCGCTGTCGGTCAGCATCGGGCGGCTCCACCCGATGAAGCGGTGCAGCCCGCCCCGCCGGGCAATCAGCTCGTCGCCCGGCCGCAGCAGCAGGTGATAGGTATTGGCGAGGATGATCTCGGCGCCCGCCTCTTCCACCTCGCGGTGCCGGACGGCCTTGACGGCCCCCTGGGTGCCGACCGGCATGAACGCGGGGGTCTGCACGATCCCGTGCGGCGTCTGCAGCTCGCCGAGCCGGGCCTCGCCGTCGGTCGACCGGAGCCGGAAGCTGAACGCGGGCACACCTTAAGATATAGGTGAAGCGCAGTGAAAAAACTCCGCGTTGGCGTCATCTTCGGGGGCCGATCCAGCGAGCACGAAGTGTCGGTGGCGTCCGCCGCGTCCATCTTCCGGCACCTCGACCCGGCGAGATACGAGGCAATCCCGATCCGGATCGAGAAATCAGGCCGGTGGCTCCTGGGCGGCACGGCGCCGCAGGCCATTTCCGCCGCGGCCGTCATCGAGGGACAGCGGAACGACGCGCTGCAGGCGGTCGAGCCGTCCGCCGCGGTGACGGCGCCCGGCCTCGACGTGATCTTTCCGGTGCTCCATGGCCCCTACGGGGAAGACGGAACCGTCCAGGGCCTGCTCGAACTGGCCAACGTGCCGTATGTCGGGGCGGGTGTGCTCGGGTCGGCGGCCGGCATGGACAAGGGCGTCATGAAGACGCTGTTTGCCGCGTGCGGGCTGCCGATTGTCGCCCACCTGGTCATCCTGCGCCGCGACTGGGACCAGGACCCGCGTACGATCGCGGCCCGTGTCGCCTCCAGCCTGGGGTTCCCCGTGTTCGTCAAGCCGGCCAATCTCGGATCGAGCGTCGGCATTTCGAAGGCGTGCGGGCAGGAGGAGTTCGACCGGGCGATGGCACTGGCGCTCCAGTTCGATCGGAAGATCGTGATCGAAGCCGCCGTGCCTGACGCCCGCGAGATCGAGTGCGCAGTCCTCGGCAACGACGAGCCGCGTGCTTCCGTGCCCGGTGAGGTCGTTCCGTCCCGCGAGTTCTACGACTACGAAGCCAAGTACCTGGACGACACGTCCGAGCTCATCATCCCTGCGCCGCTCACCGGCCCGCAGACAGCGGAGATCCAGCGGCTGGCTGTCGAGGCGTTCCGGGCCGTCGAAGGGGCCGGGATGGCGCGCGTCGATTTCCTGCTCGCCCGCGCCACCGACGAGATCTTCGTCAACGAGGTCAACACGATCCCGGGCTTCACGACGATCAGCATGTATCCCAAGCTCTGGGAGGCCTCCGGGCTGCCCTATCCGGCGCTCCTGGATCGCCTCATCGCGCTGGCCCTGGAGCGGCACGCCGAGAAGCAGCTGCTGCGCACCAGCATCACGTGAGACGAAACCACCGAGACACCGAGACACCGAGCACATTTGGCGTTCCGTCCCGGTGCCTCAGTGCCTCGGTGGTTTTCGTGGCGGTCGTTGCGGTACTTCCACTTCCAGCTCAGGAATCTGATTCGCCCGTGCGCGGCCTCACCGGCGCAGCGGAGCTCGCACGCGTCTACGACGCCGTCTTTGACGCGCGCTTCGACGAGGTGCCGGCGCTGCGGGCCGCGGCGTGTCCGCCGGCTCCTGCCGAAGCCTGCGAGGTACTGGATGCGGTGGCGATCTGGTGGCGCATTCGGATCGACCCGCACAACACCGCCCGCGACGCCGCGTTCCGGTCGCAGGTCGAGGCCGCGATTGCCGCGACGAGCACGTGGGCCAGGCGTGAACCGCAGCGCGCCGAGGCCTGGTTCTACCTCGGCGGCGCGTACGCGGCCCGGGTCGAGTGGCAGGTGCTTCGCGGCCATCACCTGGCCGCCGCTCGCGACGGCGGGCGCATCAGGCAGGCGCTCGAACGCGCCGTCGCGCTCGACCCCGGGCTGACCGATGCCTACTTCGGGCTGGGCCTGTACCGCTACTACGCGGATGTCGGCCCCCGCGTGCTCCAGATGCTGCGCTGGCTCCTGCTGCTCCCGGGTGGCGACCGCGCCCGCGGGCTCGAGGAGATGCTCCGAGCGCGCGAGGCCGGACAGCTGCTGCGGAGCGAAGCCGACTACCAGCTCCATCTCATCTATGTCTGGTACGAGCAACAGCCCGCGCGGGCGCTCGATCTGCTTGGGGAGCTTCAGTCGCGCCATCCGCGCAACCCGCACTTCCGGCAGGCGACGGCCGAGATACTGGACTTCTCCATCGACGATACGGATGCCAGCCTGCGAACGTGGACGGCGCTCCTCGAGGCGGCGCGCCGCGGAGACGTCGAGCAGCCCGAGCTGGCCGCCGCGAGCGCGCGGCTCGGGATCGCCTCTCAGCTGCAGCAGCTCTCGCAGGGCGAGGCGGCGCTCGAACATCTGCACGCCGTCATCGCCGCCAACCCCGCAGCGCCGTTTGCCGCGGTGGCCCGCGCGCAGCTTCAGCTCGGACAGGTCCTGCAGTCGCTCGGCCGCCGCGCCGACGCGATCGCGGCGTACGAGGCGGCGTCGGCCGCGGCGCGCCCGCCCGATCCGCTCCGCATCCGCGCGTCAGCGCGCGCAGCGCTTCGTACGCTGCGCTGATCCCGCATCACGACGGTCGCCGCGCACCTCCTGAAGTTTCGCGCGCGTGCATCCGACACGTGCATCCGACACCGTGCATCCGACACTCTTGACAGCGCACCGCCGGATGGACGTGGGTGAGACGCGGCGTTTTTTGACAACGCGCGCGCTTTTGTGCTTGACATCAAGAAAATCTCACCCATAATCTACATCTGGTATGAGGGTGGATGGCTCAGCCCACCCATTGCGACGGTCACACTGACTGTCCGAGGCTGAGGCAGGACCACCTGAGGAGAAAACCCAATGGCGAAGAAGGCTAAGGGCGGAAAGAAAAAGGCCGCGAAGAAGCGGTAATTCTTCCAACCCATATGGGGTGCCCGCAGGGGGCACCCCTTTTTCTTTACGCTGTTTCATCGCACGTTCCTGAGTTGCTGCTCTTCTGAGCCTTCACGCGTCAGGAGGGCCCGCGAAGCGAGACCGCCGAACGCCTGGGCCGACGTGCCAGGCGGCAGAGTGCGCCGGGTGGTCGGGCGGATGGCTCGCAATCACACCACCGAAAGGGGGGATTAGAGCGATGGCGAAGAAGGCTAAAGGCGGGAAGAAGAAGGCGGCGAAAAAGAGATAGTCCCCGCTCGCCATTCGAAAGGGGGTGTGCCGGATGCGCGCCCCCTTTTTTTGTGTACACGCGCAACAAATCCCAAATCCCAACTCGGAGTTGTTCGACTTTTCGCTTTGGGATTTGGGATTTAGCGTGACTCCGTCACCCCATCCCGGACGCGCACGCGCCGGATGACGTCGCCCGGCGCAATCCTGTCCACCACCTCCATCCCCGCGACCACGTGTCCGAAGACGGTGTACCGGCCGTCGAGATGCGGCTGCGGCGAGTGGGTGATGAAGAACTGGCTGCCGCCCGTATCGGCCCAGTCGAGGGCCATCCCGACGGTTCCGCGCAGGTACGGGCGCATGTTGACCTCGTCCCGCAGCGTCTGGCCGGGGCCGCCTTCGCCGTCACCGCGAGGGTCGCCGTCCTGCACGACGAAATCCGCCACGACACGATGGACGGCGATGCCGTCGAAGAAGCCGCGCCGCGCCAGCGCGACGAAGTTGGCCACCGTCAGCGGTGCGTCCAGAATCGCCA
>MEKU01000066.1:1168-11074 GCA_001767195.1 Acidobacteria bacterium RIFCSPLOWO2_02_FULL_67_21 | reverse complement strand
CACGCGCCGACCCGCCGGCGCGGGCCGCATCGCCGCCGCGATCGCGCTCCGATCGCCGCCGCGTTCGACGAGCAGCTCGGCCGCCCGCACCCGAACCGCCCAGTCCCGGTCCCGAAGCGCTTCGTCCAGGAGCGGCTGCGCGGCCGCAGGGTCGATCCGGTGCAGCGCGACGAGAATCGCCGCACGGGCGACGTACGTACTGTCTCCCGCGGCGGCTCCATACGCCGCCGTCAGCGCCGCGACCGCAGCCGTGGCTTTCAGCTCGGCCAGCCCGTTCGCCGCAGCCGCGCGGACGGCGAAGTCGTCCGCCTTCAGCCGCTCGATCAGAATCCCGGCAGCGTCGGGCGCCTTTGACGCCACCAATGCGTTCAGCACGGACGGGACGACCCGTGGGTCACGGTCCTGCAGCATCGCCGTCAGACCGGGAACGCCGCGACCGTCCGGCAGCGATCCCAGCGCGGCCGCCTGGGCCGTCCGCACCGTCCAGTCCCGATCCGTGTCGAGCCCCGACAGCGTGAGGAGGAGCGCGTCCGGATCGATCCGGGCCAGCGCCCGGATGGCCAGGCCGCGGATTGCCGGCTCGGTATCGGACAGGAGCTCGAGGAGCAGGTCGAGGCTTTCGGTGCCCGCAAGCATCGACACCGCGCTCATGGCTTCCATCCGCAGCGCCGCGTCGGCCTCGGCGTCGGCAACGAGGCGCGTGAGGGCAGGCACCGATGCAGTCTCTCCAATCGCGGCCAGTGCGCGGATCGCCTGCACGATGACGGCGGGCGGCGCGGTACGGCTTTCGACCATCTGTCGCAAGGGTGCCGCCGCGGCCTGCGCCTTCACCGACCCGAGCCCGCGGGCGGCAAACGCGGCCGTGTATCGGCCCGGCGTCTTGAGCAGCGACAGCAGTGCCGGCGTACTGCGAGCGTCCGGGAGCCGCTGCAGTGCATAGGCGAACGGCCACCAGGCCGAGACCGGCTGGCCTGCGGCGTCGAGCGCCGCAGCGGCGAGCGCCTCGTAGGAGCCCAGGCGCACCAGCGCCAAGAGCCCCAGCCGGACGGCCTCGACCGGCGGTGCAAGCGGATACGTCAGGTCGTCGACCGCAACCGCCCCCACCGCGCCGGCGGCGGCGTGCCCGCGCACCATCCCGCTGATGGCGTCGGCATCGGCGCGATCTCCCAGCCTGCCGAGCCCCTCCGCCGCACGTCCCTGCACCACGGGGTCGGCGTCGCTCAGAGCGGCGGTCAGCGCCGGACGCGCGGACCCGTCGCCAATCAGGCCGAGCGCGAACGCGGCCATCCGCCGCACTTCGGACTCCTCGTCGCCGAGAAGGGGCGTCAGCGGCGCCACGGCCTCCGACAGACCGACACGTCCGAGCGCAAGGGCGGCACGGCGCCGCACGCGGCCTTCACCGTCGCGAAGCAGCCGGATCAGATCTGACGGCGGAGGAGGCGAGACGACGGCCGGCCGATTGCGCGTGGCGGGCGCGAGCACGACCGGCGGCGGCGGATTCGGATCGCGGAGGAGACGCTGGTCTTCCAGCCGCATCATCCACCCGAGCTTCTCTTCCCAGGTGACCACCGGCGGCACGGGCGCGGCGGGAGGAACGGTGGCACACCCGGCAACCGCGAGCAGGCCAATGCCCAATGCCCAACGCATTGCGCGGATGATAGCATTCCCCCACCGGTGCTTCCGGCTCAGCACTGCGCATGTCATTCCAGTACATCGCCGTCGAAGGCCCCATGGGTGCGGGCAAGACGCCGCTGGCCCAGAAGCTGGCCGCACGCCTCGACGCCGCGCTCGTGGTCGAGGAGACGGAGAACCCGTTCCTCGCCGACTTCTACGGCGGCCGGCCGGGCGCGGCCCTGCAGGCGCAGCTCTTCTATCTGCTCAACCGGCATCGCCAGCAGCTCTCTCTGAGGCAGGGCGACCTCTTCGCGCAGGCGACCATTGCCGACTATCTGTTCGACAAGGACAAGATCTTCGCGTATCTGAACCTCGACGATAACGAGCTGTTCATCTACCAGCGGCTCTACGATCTGCTCGCGCGCGACGTGCCGGCGCCCGACCTCGTGATCTACCTGCAGGCGCCGACCGACGTGATCCTCCGCCGGCTCCGCGAGCAGGCGAAAGCGTCGGACGAGGGGTTCACGCCCGAGGATGCGTACGTCCGGGAGCTGAACGAGGCGTACCAGCATTTCTTCTTTCACTACACGGCGACACCGCTGCTCGTGGTCGAGACCTCGCACGTCGATCTACTGGCGAGTGATGCGGCGGTCGACGACCTGCTCCGTCAGGTGCGCTCGATGAACCGCGGCACCCGCTATTACGTGCCGCGAACGTAGGTGGCATAATCTCCTCTGATGGCCTGGTTCAAGAAGGCTCGGAAGCCGATGGGCTCCGCCACGGCTGAGAAACCAAGCCGCGTGCCCGAAGGGCTCTGGGTCAAGTGTCCCGGGTGCTCGCAGATCCTTTACAACAAGGATCTGGAGAAGAACCTGAGCGTCTGTCCGAAGTGCGCCCATCACTTCCGCATCAGCGCGGCCGAGCGGCTCCGCGTGCTGCTCGACGACGGCCACTGGACGGAGCACGACCCGAACCTCGTCTCGAACGACCCACTGCGGTTCACCGACACCAAGCGCTATCGCGATCGTCTGCGGGCGATGGAAGACAGCACGGGGATGAAGGACGCCGTCGTGGTGGCGGCCGGGCGGCTCGACGGGATCGACGTGGTCGTCGCAGCGATGGAGTACGCCTTCATTGGCGGCAGCATGGGCGTGGTCGTCGGCGAAAAGATCGCCCGGGCGGTCGAGCTCGCGCTCGAGCGCCGCCAGCCGGTCATCATCGTCTCCTGTTCGGGGGGCGCGCGGATGATGGAGGGCGTCCTGTCGCTCATGCAGATGGCGAAGATTTCGGCCGCCCTCGCCCGCCTGGACCGCGCCGGCGTACCGTTCATCTCGGTACTGACCGACCCCACCACCGGGGGCGTGACCGCCAGCTTCGCCATGCTCGGCGACCTGAACGTGGCGGAGCCCCGCGCGTTGATCGGGTTTGCGGGGCCGCGGGTCATCGAGCAGACCATCCGGCAGAAGCTGCCCGAAGGATTCCAGCGCAGCGAGTTCCTGCTGGAGCACGGCATGCTGGATCTCGTCGTCGATCGGCGCGAGCTGAAGGGGACGCTCGCGCGCGCGCTGCGGTTCATGGGCTCCGGCGCGGCGGCCGTCGAGCCGCCGGTCGCCGCAGCCGCCGTCACCTTGCCCGCCGACGACGCACGCTGAATTGCTCGATCGCCTTTTCGCTCTCGAAACGTTCGGGATCAAGCTCGGCCTCGACAACATCGCCCGGCTGACGGCGGCGCTCGGGCATCCCGAACGGACCTTCACCTCGCTCCACGTGGCGGGGACCAACGGCAAGGGGTCCGTCACGGCCATGGTGCACGCGGCGCTCGTGGCCGGTGGCGTGCGGGCCGCGCGGTACGTCTCGCCGCACCTCGTCGATCTCACCGAGCGTTTTGTCATCGGGCGGACACCCGTGTCGAGAAAGGAACTGGCCGACGCGGCCGCCGACGTGCTCGACTGCGCCGATGCCCTGCACGCCGCCGGCGACCTCCCCGTCTTTCCGACGTTCTTTGAGGCCACCACCGCCATCGCGTTCGAGCTGTTTCGGCGCGCGCGGGTGGAGGCGGCGGTGATCGAGGTCGGTCTCGGCGGACGCTTCGATTCGACCAGTGTCGTGCCGGCCCCGGTCGGCGCCATTACGTCGATCGGGCTCGATCATCAGGAGCTGCTGGGAGAGACGATCGAGGCGATTGCGTTCGAGAAGGCCGGCATCATCAAGCCCGGGATGACGGTGGTGACGGGCTGGCTTCCCGAGCCGGCGCGGGCCGTGGTGTGCGCCGTCGCCGACGAGCGGGGCGCGCGCATCGTCGATGCGTCGCAGACCGTCGTCGAGCAGACCACGGAGGAGGGCCGCGCGACCCTCGTCGTCCGAACGGACGAGGATCGCTACGGACCGCTGCGCCTGGCGCTCCGGGGCGAGCATCAGGTGGGCAATGCGGTGGTGGCGATCCGGCTTCTGGAGGCGGCGCGCGCGCGCGGCCTGCGCATCGACCGCGAGGCGATCGTCGGCGGCCTGACCGATGTCGAGTGGCCGGGCCGTCTCGAACTGATTCCGCTGCCCGGAGGCGCGACGGTGCTCCTCGACGCCGCGCACAATCCCGACGGCGCCCGCGCGCTGGCGGCGTATCTGGCCCGATGGCATCCCGAGCGGCCCACGCTGGTGATCGGCACGATGCGCGACAAGGACATCGCCGGGATCGTGGCCGCACTGCTGCCGGTCGTGTCGCACATCATCGCCACGGCCGCCGACACGCCGCGCGCGCTTCCGGCGCACGAGCTCGCGGGCCGCATCGCCGCCTGCGGGGGCGCCGACGTGCGTGCCGAACCGAGCCCGGACGCGGCCGTCGAGATGGCGCTCTCGACGGATCGCAGCGTCTGCGTGAGCGGCTCGATCTTCCTCGTCGGCGCCGTTCGCGACCGTCTGCGGGCCCGTGCTATCCTGCGGTAATTCCTTCCAACTTCATGAGATTTTCGCGTGTTGTTCTCTGCTTGGCCGTGTGCGCATGCGTGATCGGCGCGCGCCCCGCATCGGCGCAGACGATCCCCCCGACGGCGGCGGAGGGCGGCGACCCGTTCTTCGGTACATGTACGCGGACCACCCAGTGGCAGTTCGAGCAGGTCTCGGCGACGCATCTCAAGCTGACCGGCCAGGTCCAGGTCGAGTGCCCGCAGATGAGCTTCTTCGCCGATGGCATCGACCTCTACACCGATCCCGAGCTGCGGCTGGTCGCGAGCGGCAACGTCGTCTTCGCCAGTCCTGAAGGCCGCATTGCAGCCGAGCAGGTCGAGTTCAACGTCGCGAAGGGCACCGGCACGTTCCACATGGCGTCGGGCATCATGACGCTCGGCGCCAACGTCGACCGCGCGCAGTTCGGCAATCAGGAGCCCGAGGTCTACTTCTACGGAGAGACGATCGAGAAGCTGGAGGGACGCCGGTACCGGCTCACGCGCGGGGGGTTCACCACGTGCGTTCAGCCGACGCCGCGCTGGGAGGTCACGAGCGCATCGGTGGTCATCACGCTGGACGATTACGCCGTCGCCAGAAACACGGTGCTGCGCGTCAAGGGCGTCCCGCTGATGTATCTCCCGCTCCTCTACTACCCGATCAAGGACGACGACCGCGCGACCGGATTCCTGCTGCCGACGTACGGCGCGTCCACGCTGCGCGGCCAGACGCTCAGCAACGCCTTCTTCTGGGCCATCGGCCGCAGCCAGGACGCCACCTTCTTCCACGACTGGTTCACCAACGTCGGCCAGGGCGCGGGCGCGGAGTACCGGTACATCGCCGGGCAGAATTCGTACGGCAACTTCCGCTTTTACCGGCTCGACCAGCATCAGGCCGAGTTCCGCCTGGGCGGCAGCGTGGCGCGGCTCCCCGAGCAGTCGTCGTACCAGTTCAACGGGACGGGCAATCAGGCGCTCGGCACCGCCATCCGTCTGCACCAGAGGGTCGATTACACGACCAGCATGGTCACGCAGCAGCTCTATCAACAGAGCCTCTATCAGGCCTCCAACGCCACCCGGACGATCGAGGGGGGCATGGTCGGGACGTTTGGCGGCCTCACGGCCAGCGCGCTCTTCCAGCGCACGGAGACATTCACCGGCACCGACACGTCGCAGCTCTATGGCAGCACACCCCGGCTGGCCGCGTCGATTGCGCCCGTACGCGTCTTCGGCGCGCCCGTCTACGTCTCGGCGAACAACGATTTCAGCTTCCTGCCGTTCCGGCAGATCACCGCCGGCAGGACGACCAGCGACCGGAGCCTGGCGCGGCTCGACGTGTTTCCGAGCGTCCGTGCGGCGCTCTCGCGTCTGACGTTTCTGACGGTCAACACCAGCGCGGCGTATCGGACGACGTACTACACACGCAGCGCCGATGCCCAGGGGCGGGTCACCACCGAACCGTTGACGCGCCAGTACCTCTCGCTGCGGTCGGACGTGGTCGGTCCCGTGCTCGCCAAGATCTGGGACACGCCCGAGAGCGGCTACAGCGAGCGGATGAAGCACCTGATCGAGCCGACGTTCGCCCTGGAGTACATCCCGACGATCAGTAATTCAGCGCGGGTGCTCACGCTGGTCGATGGGAGCGACGCCATTCTGGGCGGCAGTACGCGGTTCACCTACGGCGTGAACAACCGCCTGCTCTATCGCAGCCGCACGCTCGACGGGACGCCCGGATCGACCATCCAGTTCCTCACGATCGGCATCCAGCAGACGTATTACGCGACGCGGCGAGCCAGCCTCAACGACACGCAGTACCTCAGCAACGGGTTCCGGGCGCGCTCGGTGGACCTGTCGGACGTGGCGCTCACCGTCAAGGCGACGCCGTCGCCCCGGCTCGACTCGACGACCCGGCTCGAGTACGACGTGCACGGCCAGGGGCTGCACGTCATCACGACGGGCACGACGACGCAGATTCGCGGCAGCTCGACGACCCTGAACTACAGCCGCTACCGGCGCTCGAGCACGGCGAAGCCCGAGAGCTCGATGACGTGGTCGACGTCGATGAACATGCTGCAGGGGCGGGCGCGGGGCGCCTACTCGCTCACCTGGGACATCGGACGCGCCGGCATTCTCAACCAGAGCATCGGCATGTCGTACCTCGCGCAGTGCTGCGGCATTCAGGCGGAGTTCCAGAAGTTCAAGTTCCCGCAGGCGCGCAGCGATTTCCCGATTCCCTCCGACCGGCGTTTCAACGTGTCGTTCGTGCTGGCCGGCCTGGGCACGTTCTCCAATTTCCTCGGCGCCTTCGGAGGCCTCGGGGGAGGACTCTGATGAAGGGCCTGATCCTGAGCGGCGGCAAGGGCACGCGGCTGCGGCCGCTGACCTACACCAGCGCCAAGCAGCTCGTCCCCGTGGCCAACAAGCCGGTCCTGTTCTACGGGATCGAAGCGATCGCCGCCGCCGGCATCCGCGAGATCGGCATCGTCGTCGGCGACACGCAGGCCGAGATCCGCGCCGCCGTCGGCGACGGGTCGCGATGGGGCGTGACGATCGAGTATATCGAGCAGGACGCGCCGCGCGGCCTCGCCCACGCGGTGAAGATCAGTGAGCCGTTCCTCGGCCGGGATCCGTTCGTCATGTACCTTGGCGACAACCTGCTCAACAAGGGGATCACCCATTTCGTCGAGGAGTTCGCGCGCGAGAAGCCGGCAGCGCAGATTCTGCTGGCGCACGTGCCGGATCCGCAGATGTTCGGCGTCGCCGAGCTGCGCAACGGCACGGTGGTGCGGCTGGTCGAGAAGCCGAAGGAGCCGATCGGCGATCTGGCGCTGGTCGGCGTGTACATGTTCGGTCCTGAGGTGTTCGAATCGGTGAACCGGATCACGCCCAGCTTCCGGAACGAGCTGGAGATCACCGACGCCATTCAGGACCTGATCGATCGCGGCCTCACCGTCCGGCCGCATGTCGTCGACGGCTGGTGGAAGGATACGGGCAAGCTCGAAGACATGCTGGAGGCGAACCGTCTGATTCTGGATACCCAGGAGCGGCGGATCGACGGAACCGTCGACGCGGACAGCCGCATCGAGGGGAAGGTCGTGGTGGAGCCGGGCGCCGTGATCGAGCGGTCGGTGATCCGGGGGCCGGCGATCATCGGCCGCGGCGCGCGGATCGTCCACGCCTACGTCGGGCCGTTCACCTCGATCATGAACGATGTGGAGATTCGGGACTCGGAGATCGAGCACAGCATCGTCCTGGAAGGGTCGACGATTCACGACCTCGCCAACCGCGTGATCGACAGCCTGATCGGCAAGAATGTGCGCATTTACCGGGTCCCCGTGAAGCCGAGCGCCTACCGCTTCATGCTGGGAGATAATTCCGAGATTGGCATCAGATGGTGATCGTCCACGATGAGCAGCGTTAACGTCCTCGTCACCGGCGGGGCCGGGTTCATCGGCAGCAATTTCGTCAGGTCCGCGCTCGGGCGCCATCCCGACTGGCATGTCACGACCCTCGACAAGCTGACGTACGCGGGGCGGCGCGAGAACCTGCACGACGTCATGGACCATCCGCGGCACACCTTCGTCCACGGCGACATTCTGGATGGGGCGACGAGCGGCCCGCTCGTGGAGCGCGCGGAGGTCGTGGTGCACTTCGCCGCCGAGACGCACGTCGACCGTTCGATTCTGGCGGCCGGCGATTTCATCCGCACCGACGTCGAGGGCACTTTCGTGCTGCTGGAGGCGGCCCGCCGCGCGCGCAGCCTCCGGCGCTTCATTCAGATCTCGACCGACGAGGTGTACGGCAGCGTGGCGTCCGGCGCGAGCCGCGAGACCGACGAGCTCAGGCCCCGCAACCCGTACGCCGCCAGCAAAGCGGGCGCAGACCGGCTCGCGTACAGCTACTGGGCGACGTACGACGTGCCGGTGATCGTCACCCGCGCCTCGAACAACTACGGGCCGTATCAGTTTCCCGAGAAGGTCATCCCGCTGTTCGTGACCAATGCCATCGATGACATTCCCGTGCCGCTGTACGGCGACGGCCGGAACGTGCGCGACTGGCTGCACGCCGAGGACCACTGCCGGGCGCTCGACCTGCTGATCGACGCCGGGGCCAGCGGCGAGGTGTACAACATCGGCGGCGGCAACGAGGTGATGAACGTCGACCTGACGCACAGGATCCTGTCGCACCTCGGCCGGCCCGCGTCGCTCATCACACCGGTGGCGGACCGGCCGGGCCACGACCGGCGCTACTGCCTCGACACGAGCAAGCTGCGGGGGCTCGGCTGGACGCCGCAGGTCCCCTTCGAGCGAGGCCTCGGCGACATCATCGACTGGTACGCGGCCAACGAGTGGTGGTGGCGTCCGATCAAGGAGAGCGACCCCGCATTTCGCGCGTACTACCGGACCCAGTACGGAAGCCGGTGAACGTGTCGGGGCCGGTTCTCGTGACTGGCGCCGCCGGGTTTGCGGGCGGCCATCTGGTCGAGCACCTGGCGGGCCGCGGTGAGATGGCCGCATGGTCGCGCACCGAGCCACCGGCCGAGATCGCCGCGCTGGCGCGCTGGAGCCGAGTCGACCTGCTCGATCGGGACCTCGTCAGGCGGGAGATCCGGGCACTGCGGCCGGCCGCCGTCTTTCATTGCGCCGGCGTTCCGCACGTTGGCGCATCCTGGCAGAACACGTCGCACCCGCTGGCCGGCAACGTGCTCACGACCCATTACCTGCTCGACGCCCTGCGCCGTGCCGGCCGCCCCTGCCGAGTGCTCGTCGCCGGCTCCGCCCTGGTGTACCGGGCGTCGACCTCGCCACTGCACGAGTCCGACCCACTGGGGCCGGCGAGCCCCTACGGACTGAGCAAGCTCGCGCAGGAGCTCCTGGGCCGGCGGAGCTCGCAGGAGGACGGGCTCGACGTCATCCTCACGCGCCCGTTCAATCACACCGGTCCTCGCCAGCGACCGAGCTTCATGGCGCCCAGCGTGGCCCGGCAGATTGCCCTCATCGAGGCGGGGCGGCTCGACAGCCTCCTCGTGGGGAACCTCGAGGCGACCCGCGACCTCACCGACGTGCGCGACATCGTGCGCGCCTACGCCATGCTCATGGAAACCGGCACGCCGGGCGCGGTCTACAACGTCGGATCCGGGAAGGAGCGCCCCGTGCGAGCGGTGGTCGACGCGCTGGTGGCCCGGGCCCGCGTGCCGGTTCCGATCGCGCACGACCCCGAGCGCCTGCGGCCCAACGACACGCCCGTGCTCGTCGGCGACAACACGCGGCTCCGCCAGGCGACCGGATGGGAGCCGGCGATCTCCTTTGACCGCATGATCGACGATCTGCTGGACTACTGGAGGACGGTTGTCAGG
>MEKU01000066.1:0-1150 GCA_001767195.1 Acidobacteria bacterium RIFCSPLOWO2_02_FULL_67_21 | reverse complement strand
GGGCCCGCCTGACCCTGCTGAGCTCGTCACGGCACCGCTCGTGCTTCGTGTTGTTCCGTATCGAGGAGGAACGACATGAAAACGCTTCTTGCAATCGTCGTCGTGGCGGCCGCCGTCGGGACGTCCGGATGCGGCGCCACACGCACGGCATCCACATCGCGCGCGGTCAATCCCGTCTATCCGACGCTCACCTCGGCCGTGGGCACATTCGTCTCGAGGGACCACGGCAAGGACGCGGACTCGTCGCTGACGGTCGAGCTGCTGCGCAGCAACGCCGAGCTCGCGGGCACGCTCCAGGTCGTCGGCACCAAGTTCGACGACAACAGCTCGTCCGGGCCGTTCTCGTTCTCCATGTCGGGCCCGTTCACCACGAGCGACATCGACAGCGGCCAGCTGCGCGTTCGGCTCGTGCCGGATGGCGCCGACGACTGGACCTTCGACCTGCACCTGACCACACGCTACAGCGACGGGACCGCCCGGAACTTCCTGTGGCGCGACGTCCGTCTCGACAACACGAGCCCGGAACGTGTGCTGATGCTCGCGCTGGCGCGAGTGCCCTGAGAGCATCGGCGCCAGGCGTCGGGTCCCCGCTTCCTGTTCGACCTTGGCCCGATGAGGCCGACCACCCGCGAAGTGGCCGGCCTCATCAGGCAGGGCGGTAGCGCCGCGCTCACCGAGGCCGAAAAGAAGTACGAGGTGAGCGGACGCGACGAAGATGCCGACGGCCGAGGTCGAAAGTCACTGGTGAAAGGCCGGAAGGACGAGCCCGACCAGCCGATTTTTGAGTGGTGACTATCATCGGTGCAATCGCGCTGATACTGGTCGGTGCGAGGGGCTGCCGCTCCTCAGTGCGACCAGATTCCCAGGTTGGTGCAATCGAGTCGATGAATCCCGGTGTAGACGGAAACGATCCGCGAACACGTCTTTTAGTCCAGAAGCCACCCGCCACAAGAGCGGCGCACCAATCGAATGGCGAATCGCACCGGATAGGGTCAGAATCGCACCATCGTACCTGCCGATCGCACCGATTGAAATCAGGATCGCACCGCCATCAGACGGCGATGGCGTCGGGATGCGGTGCGGCGATCAGCCGAGGGTCGACCATCTCGACGACCAGTTGGCCGTCGCGGACGGTCGCACGGAAGCTGTT
>MEKU01000065.1:15260-18726 GCA_001767195.1 Acidobacteria bacterium RIFCSPLOWO2_02_FULL_67_21 | reverse complement strand
CGAGCTTTGCGTTGTACGGCGTCACCCGCATTGCGGAGTCGAGCTGCCGTACGGCGCCTTTGACGTAGTAGACGAAGCCGGTGTCTACGAAAACCAGCGTTGTCTTCCCCTCGCGCCGCGCGTTGCCTGTGGTGCGGCTCTCGGCATACATCGCCAGACGGATCGTCCGCCGATCCAGCGCCACGACCTCGAAGTAGCTTAGAAGCGCCGCGTGGGGATAGCCGCGGTCGTCGACCGTGCTCACCACGACCACGCGGTCGCCGACGCTGGCGAGGTCGCGCCCGCTCAGCGCGTCGAAGAGGTCGTCCGGCAATCGGTCGCCAACCAGGGTCGACATGCGCTCTCTATGATGTACGATTTACAGCGTGTCCTATGGCCCTTCACGCGTCTGGTGACATTGCCGTCGACGTGCCGCCAGATGAGGCGTTCGCGTTCCTGCAGGATCCCCACCGCCTTGCCCGGTGCATTCCGGGGTGCCGCGACCTCCGCGAGATCGGCCCGAACCGCTACACGGCGACGCTCACCAGCCGCGTCGCCTTCATGACGCTCAGTTTCAAGGTGACCATCGAGATCGTCCGGATCGATCCGCCGCACGGGATTGAAGCCGCGATTACCGGCGATGCCGTCGGCCTCGCGGGACACGTCGCAGCGACCGCTACCGTGCGGCTGACCCCGGAAGGCGAGCACCAGACGAAGGTTCGCTACATGACCGACGTGGCGCTGACGGGCAGGCTCGGCGGCCTCGGCGAGCCGGTCTTCCGCTCGACCAGCGCGCAGCTCGCCCGCGAGTTCGGCGCGAATCTGAAGAAAGCGCTCGAGGCGCAGCCGACCGGGACCGCCGCGTGAGATCGTTCGAACTGCTCGAGCCGGCGACGCTCGACGAAGCGGTCGGGTTGCTCGATGACGGCGACCCTGGCGTGCGGGCGGTGGCCGGCGCCACGGCGCTCGTCCCGATGATGAAGGCGCGCCTGTTCCAGCCGACCCGGCTCGTCAGCCTCCGTCGTCTCGACGGCGCCATGCGCGGCGTCCGCGACGAGGCCGGGGGCCTTCGCATCGGCGCGCTGACGACGCTGACGGAGTTGGAGCGGTCGGCGCGTCTCCACGCCGTCGCGCCCGTGATGAGCCGGACCCTCCGGACTCTGTCGAACGTTCGGATCCGGAACGTCGCGACCGTCGGCGGTCACCTCGCCCACGGCGACCCGCACATGGACCTGCCGCCGGTGCTGATGACGCTCGGCGCGCGCATCCGCGCCGTTAGTGCCCGCCGCGAGCGCTGGATCGACCTCGACCAGCTGGTGCTCGGCTACTACCGGACGGCCATTGCCGCCGACGAGCTGATCGCGGAGCTGCACGTGCCGGCTCAGCCTGCCGACGTCCGTGCGTGGTACGAGAAGTTCACGGCGCTCTCGGCCGACGACTGGCCCACGGTCGGTGTCGCCGTGTGGTACCGCACGGCAGGCGATCGGATCACTGAGGCACGGGTCGCCGTCAGCGCCGCAACGGAGCGTCCGGTGCGGGTAGCCGCGGCGGAGGCGATCCTGACCGGCGCCGCTGCCACCGGCGAGACGTTCCGGAACGCTGCGGAGGCGGCGGCCGACCACGTCGACCCGCTGGCCGACATCCGTGGCAGCGCCGCCTACAAGCGCGAGATGGTGCGCGTCCACGTCCGGCGGGCGCTGGAAAGGGCTCGTTAAGAGATGGCCGACTTCCGCGAGATAGGCCGCTCGATGCCGCGGCTCGAGGGCGTTGCCAAGGTCGACGGCAGCGTCGAGTACATCCACAATCTTCGCCTGCCGGGGATGCTCCACGGCCGCATCCATCGCAGCACCATCCCGCACGGGCGCATCGTCCGGATCGATGCGAGCGCCGCGCTCGCCGTCGAGGGCGTGCATGCGGTCGTGACGGCGGATGACGTCGCCGGCATCGTTCCCGATCCCTATTACGGGCCGGCATTCCACGACCAGCCGATTCTTGCCACCGGCAAGGTCCGCCACGTCGGCGAGCCGGTCGCGATCGTCCTGGCCGCCGACCCCCATGTCGCCGAGGACGCGGCCGACCTGGTATCGGTCGAGTACGAGCCGCTCGATGCGGTGTTCGACGAGGTGGCGGCCGCCGCCCCCGGGGCGCCGATCGTCCACGACGAGCTGAAGCCGGCCGGCATTTTCACCGACCTGAAACACCTGGCCGGGCGCCGCGGCACCAATGTCGCGCTGCACGCGCGGCTCCGCTGCGGCGACGTCGAGCGGGGACTGGCCGGGGCCGATCGCGTCTTCGAGCACACGTTCCGCACCGGCAAGGTGACGCACGTCACCTTCGAGCCGATGGTGTCGGTGGCCGAGCCTCACGGCGCCGGTGGAATCACGATCCACACCTCGTCGCAGAGCCCGTCGTTCGTGCGGACCGAGATCAGCCGCCTGCTCGGCTGGCCCGAGAACCGCGTGCGGGTCCGCACGGCGTTTCTGGGCGGCGGCTTCGGCGCCAAGCTGTACATCAAGCTCGAGGCGATGGCCGCCGTATGCGCGCTGCTCGTCCGCAAGCCGGTCCGGATCGCGCTCGCGATGGACGAGCAGTTCTACACGATCACCAAGCACGGGGCGACCGTCAGGATCAAGACCGGCGTCACCAGCGACGGCCGGATGGTGGCCCGCCAGGTCGAGACGTTCTGGAACGGCGGCGCATACGCCGACATCGGGCCGAGGGTGACGCAGAAGTCCGGGTTCACGGCCGCCGGGCCGTACGACATCGAGCACGTGGCGCTCGACAACTACGCCGTGTACACGAACGACCCGCCGGCGGGCGCGCTGCGCGGCTTCGGCATCTCACAGCTCGTCTGGGCCTACGAGCGGCAGGCGGACATCATCGCGCGGACGCTCGGCATCGACCCGCTCGAGTTCCGCCGCCGCAACGCGCTCCGGAACGGCCGCGCGCACGCCACCGGCACGATCGTCTACGGCATGGAGGTCGAGGCGGTGCTCGACCGGCTGGCCGACGAGATGCAGTGGCACCGGCCGTTCGACCGCGGGTCGGGGACCATCCGCCGCGGGCGCGGCATAGCCATCGGCGTGAAGGCGTGCGTGTCGCCGACGACGTCTACGGCAGCGGTGCAGGTGCACGGCGACGGGAGCTGCGCGATCCAGTGCAGCACCGTGGATATGGGTCAGGCGTCGGACACCACGCTTGCGCAGATTGCCGCCGAGGTGCTGGGGCTCGAGACCGCGGCGATTCGCGTGGTCCGTCCCGACACCGACGTCACGCCGTACGACATGGCGACGCTCGGGTCGCGATCGACGTTCCACATGGGAAACGCTCTGCGCCGGGCGGCCGAGGACGCGCGCGCCCAGCTGCTGCGGATTGCGGCCGGCGCGCTGGACGCTCCCGTGGACGAGCTCGAGTGCCGCGACGGCACCGTCGTTTCGCGCAGCGGCGCCCGGCTGACGTTCCGCGAGGTCATGCTCGCGCGCTTCGG
>MEKU01000065.1:0-15238 GCA_001767195.1 Acidobacteria bacterium RIFCSPLOWO2_02_FULL_67_21 | reverse complement strand
GGCGTCGGCGCCTACACGCCGTCGTACGGGAAGCCGGATCCCGAGACGGGCCAGTCGGCGAACGTCACGCCGTTCTGGATGCTGGGCGGCGCAGGCGCGGAGATCGAGGTCGACTGCGAGACGGGACGCATCACGGTCACCAGGCTCGTCAACGTCGCCGACGTCGGCCGCGCCATCAATCCGGCGTCGGTCGAGCGGCAACTCACCAGCGCCGCGATCATGCAGATGGGGTTCACGTTGTTCGAGGAGATGGTGCTCAGCGACGGCCAGGTGCTGAACGCGAGCCTCGCCGACTACAAGATCCCGGGGCTGCTCGACCTGCCGCGTGAGCTGACCGGCTCGTTCGTCGAGATCCCGCACCGGGACGGTCCGTTCGGCGCCAAGGGAGTGGGCGAGACCGGCGTCTTTAGCCCGTCGCCGGCTATTGCCAACGCGCTCTACGACGCCACCGGTGTGATGCTGTCCGACATGCCTCTGACGCCCGAGCGGGTGCTCCGGGCTCTCCGCGAAGCGGAGCATCGTCCGCTGGAGGGCCGCTGACGTGAGCGATGCCACGCGGCGGACGATCGCCTTTACGCTGAACGGGCGCCGCGTTACGGCGGACGTCAAGACCCACGAGACGATCCTGGAGGTGCTCCAGCGCGACTTCGGGCTCTTCGGCGCGCGTGAGAGCTGCGGCCAGGGGCTGTGCGGCTGCTGCACGCTGCTCGTCGACGGCACTGCCGTATCGGGCTGCCTGTACCTCGCCGCCTTCGCCGCCGGCGCGGAGCTTGTGACGGTGGAGGGGCTGGCGCGCGGCGACGAGCTGCACCCGATTCAGCGCGCGTTCGTGGAGAAGAGCGGATTCCAGTGCGGCTTCTGCACGCCGGGGTTCATCCTGATGACCGCGGAGCTCCTCAGCCGTCACCCGCGCCCGACGAACGAGGAGATCCGCCACTATCTGTCGGGCAACCTCTGCCGCTGCGCGGCCTATCCCGACATCATCGAGGCGGTGAAGCGCGCGGCGGAACTCCAGGCAGATCGTACGTAGGGCGGGTCCCGCGCGGCGAAGGGAGTGGCGGACCCGCCGAATCCCTACTCAGGCAGCCGTGTCAGGTCGGTAATCCCGGCCGTGGTGGCCGCGTCGACGGCCGCCGCCGGCACGGCGGCCCTCGGCGGATAGGCGGCCGGCGGCAGCGGCTTCGTGGCGTCGATCACGGTGGCGGTGACCATCCGCGCCGTGCGCGATCCGTCCTGGTGATAGTCCCATCCGACCGGCAGCAGCCCGCCGGGGCCCGACCAGCGCGGAATCACCAGCAGGTCGCGGGCGGCGTCGAACCGCGTGCCGATCGCCCACATCACGTCGCCGTCGTTGAACACGTTGATGTCCTCGTCAACGACGACGATCATCTTCAGGTTCTCGGGCTCGGTGTTGAGCGCGGCAAAGGCCGCCTTCTTCACCTCGGCGTCGCGCTCCTTCCGGATGGCGATGTAGCAGTGCATCCGGCTGTGCGCCGGCACGTTCACCGCTCTGACGCCCGGCACCACCTGCTTGACGTTCCGGTAGATGCTCCCCATCCGCGGCAGGCTCCCGAGGACGAGGTGCTCGCGGTTCGCCGAGAAGATGTCGTAGTAGATCGGGCGCTGCCGCGTGGTGATCGCCGTGACGCGGATGACCGGCTTCGGCCCCCGCTCCGTGTAGTGCCCGGGCCACTCGCCGAACGGTCCTTCGTCGCGCCGCCCGTGCGGGATCACTTCGCCTTCGATGACGATCTCCGCGCGCGCCGGCACCGGCAGATCGCACGTCTCGGCGCGCGTCACCTCGAGGCTCTCGTCCAGCAGGGCGCCGGCGGCGTCGAACTCGCCCCCCATCCCCGGAATGCGGCAGACGGCGCCCATCACGACGGCCGGGTGGTGGCCGATGGCTATCACGATCGGCGCCGGCTGTCCGCGCTCCTCGTACCGCCGGTGGATGTAGGCGCCGTGGTGCGTGTCGATGAACCAGACGCCCAGCTCGTTGCGGCTGTGGACCTGATGCCGGTAGATGCCCGCGTTGACGCGCCCCGATTCGGGATCGCGCATGATGCCGATGCCGCTCGTGATGTACGGCCCGCCGTCGAGCTCGTTGTGTGTGAGCAGCGGCAGCATGCCGAGGTCCACGTCGCCGCCGCGCCACACCTGCGCCTTCACTGGAGCCTCTTCGCGCGGCACCTCGCGCGAGGCGATCGGCCGCGTCATCCGGTCCCCGAACGCCGGCACCAGCTCCTGTAGCGTCGTCTCGAGCGCCACGGCCAGGCGGTCGTAGGTGGCGGTGAGGTTCAGCACGAGCGGGATCCGGCTGGCCCCGACCTGCTCGAAGTAGAGGGCGGGGTACTGGTTCGCGCGCGCGAATCGCTCGGCGACCGCCGTCGCACCGAAGCGCGGATCGACCGGCGCGGAGACGCGCTTGACGTCTCCTGGACGGACGGCGATGAGGTCTTGAAGAAAGGAACGCAGATCTTTCGGCATGTCGAGGTCAGTCTACGGCCGACGACACCCCGGGGATCGTCCCGAGGTGTCGCGCGGGGGTGATTGGCGGGCGCCGGTCAGCGATTGATCGCAGCCGATACCTGCGTGTCGAGGTCGAAGGCCATCAGCAGGTTCCGGTACGGCACGACGCGGCCGTGCACCGGAGCGATCCGCTCCGGATTCAGCTTCAGCGCCTGGACCGTCTGCACCATCTGCGTCGCGAACTCGGGCCCGCGGTCGGGCGTCCGGATCTCGTCACCGGCCGGCGGGTTGTAGGCGTCGCCGTACATCAGGATCCGCTCCTTCGGGAGATACGCGATCAGCTGCCCGGTGTGGTGCTGGTGGTTCGGCAGGTGGTACAGCTCGACGGTGCGCGTCCGGTCGCTCAGCACCCGCTTGTCGGCCACCGTTTCAATCGTTGGCTGGCCGGATGCCTCCGCCGGGTCGGGCTCAACGGTCCGCGGCCGCGCCCACGCCTGCTCGAGGAACGCCTTGTTGCTCTCGTGCGTGATCACCGTGATGCCCTCGGCAACGTACTGTCGGAGGCCTCCTGCGTGATCGTAGTGCGCATGTGTGTTCACGACGTACCGGATCGGCTTGCTCGGCACGGTCTTCCGCACGACCTCGTTCACCGCCTTCGATCGCGCGTCGCTCGTCGGCCCCTCGAGGATCGCGATGTGATCGGCGAACTCGACCGCGAGGCTGCGGGTGCCGGCGGCGTTGAGCGACCAGAGGCCGTCGCCCACCTTCTCAATCGTCGCCATCGGCGCGGCTGCCGGCGCCGGCGCGGACGCCACGTTGGCCGGCACCGCGAGTGAGACGGCGGCGTTCGGCTGCACGTCGCCGATCGTCAGGTCCAGCGTCTCGAAGCCGTCCTGCGTCTCGACGATGCGCCGAGGGAAGCGGATGTCTCCGAACTCGGCGTAATCCGAGTAGGTGACCTCCACCGGCACGTCGCCGACGACCGGGTTGGCGATCAGGTACTCGACGCGTTCCACGAGGTTCTCCTCGTTGAGCGTTACCGTCACGTCGCGGTCCCCGGCCTTGAACGTGAAGACATTGCCCGTCGCGGGGGCGCCGCCCGCCAGGGCGGCCTTGACGACGCCGTGCGGCGTCAGCCAGATCTGGCGCAGACGGTCGTTAACGGCTGCGGGATTCGGCGCCGGCTGTGCGCCGCCTTCGCTCCACGCCTGCGTCCCGCTGACGACCTGGATGGTCCGCTGGTCTCGTGCGTACGGCTGCCCGCCGCCTCCCTTGGGCGGATGCTCGCCTTGCGCGCGCACCATTTCCAGGCGCATCGCGGGCGTCTGATAGTCGACCGCGGCGGCGTAGGTCTTGACCTCGAAGCGCGGCCAGGCCCCGCCCGGGGTGTACGCCTGCCCGAAGGCGTAGCTGGTTCCGCTGCCGGAGAACTGGATGGAGTTCAGGGTCGTCGCGCCCATTGCATCGGCGGCGGCGGCGGCGCCGCTCGGCCGGCTGCAGCCGGCGAGTGCGACCGCCAGCACAAGACCGGCCACCAGGGCTGTCATCGTTCGCATCGGGGACTCCTTTCGTGTGACGTGCGTCCGTCGCGCCCGGCGGGGCACCGGCGGCGAAGATATTACATCTTACGGAGGGCAACAGATGAGCTCTCCGTCGCGATGAGGGTGATGTGCTGGATTGAACGGTCGCCGCCGCCGCGGGGGTACGCTGGCGGTCAATGTCGCTGTCCAGGCCGAACCCAATCGGTACTTGGGCCAGACACGAACAGGCGAAACCGCGATGTACTACCTGGCGGAACTGGAGAGGCTGAAGACACGCACGCCATCGAGTTGGGGCGCCTGCGTCACCGGATCGCCGAACTCGAGGCCGTCGCATCCACGTCCGCCGCCGATGACGCGCTTCGGGCCTCTGAAGTCCGATACCGGCGCCTTTTCGAGGCCGCCCGCGACGGCATCCTGATGCTCGATGCGGTTTCCGGGGAAGTCACCGCGGTGAACCCATTCCTGGCGGACGTGCTCGGCTATGCCGAAGCGGACATTCTGGGAAAGAAACTGTGGGAACTCGGTCCGTTCCAGGGCATCAAGAAAGGCAAGATCGCGTTCAAGGAACTGCAGAGACAGGAATACATTCGGTACGATGACTTGCCGCTCGAGACGAGCAGCGGGCGGTCCATTGCCGTCGAATTTGTCAGCAACACGTACCTGTCTGGCCACGAGAGAGTCATCCAGTGCAACATCAGCGACATTACCGAGCGAAAACGGGCGGAGATGGCGACCCAGGCCACCGACGTGCGCTACCGCACGCTTTTCGAGTATGCGCCTGACGGCATCGTCATTGCCGACCGGCAGGGCCACTTTGTCGACGCGAATGGGAGCATCTGTCGGATGCTCGGCTATTCCCGCGACGCACTCATCCGGCTGAGCGCATCGGACATTGTCGTGCCCGCAGAGGTCGAGCATATCGGACCGGCGTTGTTGTCGATTGTCAGCGCGTCAGACTACCGGCGGGAATGGCAGTTCCAGCGCAAGGACCGGTCAGTGTTTTCAGCGGACGTGATCGCGACAGTCATGCCTGACGGCAACCTGCTGGCACTGATCCGGGATGTCACGTCGAGAAATCAGGCCGATGAGGCGATCCGAATATCGGAAGAGCGCATACGGTTTGCCCTGCACAGTGCGCACGTCGGGATCTGGGACATGGACTACACCTCCGGGGTCCTCCGTTGGTCCGACGTCATGGAAACGCAGTACGACCTGTCGCCGGGCACGTTCGGCGGGACCTTCGAGGCCTTCATCGAGCGCGTGCATCCCGAGGACCGGGCCTCAGTGCTCGACATCGTCGGGAACGCGATGAAGACGAGAGCCGATTTCTCCATGCTGAATCGAACCACCTGGTCTGACGGAACAGTCCGGTGGCTGAGTGGGGCCGGCCGTGTCGTCCTTGATGCAGGCGGTCACCCGCTGCGCGCGATCGGCATTTCGCAGGATGTGACCGAGCGCCGCGCGCTGGAGGCGCAGTTTCAGCAGGCGCAGAAGATGGAAGCGGTTGGACGCCTGGCCGGGGGCGTGGCGCACGACTTCAACAATCTGCTGACCGTGATTCTCGGTTTCTGTGATCTCTTGCTGGCAGACGGCAGCCCGGACGACCCACGCAGGCCGGATATCGCGGAAATCCACAAGGCGGGCATGCGTGCCGCGGATCTGACGCGGCAGCTCCTGGCCTTCAGCCGAAAGCAGATCATCGAGCCGACCCTGCTCGACCTGAACGCCGTCCTGACCGACATGCGGCCGATGCTTGGACGCCTCATCAAGGAAGACGTCAAAGTCCTGTTTCACGTCGCGCCGCGCCTGGCGGGGATCACGGCCGATCGCGGACAGGTGGAGCAGGTCGTAGTCAATCTTGCCGTGAACGCACAGGATGCCATGCCGCAGGGCGGCACGCTGACAATCGAGACGGCCAACATCGATCTCGACGAGCATTACACGGCGATGCACTTCGACGTGACACCAGGGCCGTTTGTCGTCCTGACGGTGACAGATTCCGGCACGGGCATGACGCCCGACGTGCGAGAGCATCTCTTCGAGCCGTTCTTCACCACCAAAGAGGTCGGCAAAGGCACCGGGCTCGGCCTGGCCACCATTCACGGCATCGTCGCGCGGAGCGGCGGAAGCGTGAGTGTCTACACCGAAGTCGGCCTGGGCACGTCGTTCAAGGTGTATTTTCCCCAAGCCGCGGCTGAAGCCGTTGCGGCCCGCCCGACAGCGCCGGCACTGGTGCAAGGCGGGACCGAGAGGGTGCTGGTGGTTGAGGACGCGGAAGGGTTGCGCGACTTGACGAAGCGGCTGTTGGAAAGGCAGGGCTACACCGTGGTGGTCGCCGCGAACGCTGAGGACGCGCGTCGACGATTTGAGGAAGCTCCCTGCGATGTCCTCCTCACCGACGTTGTCATGCCGGGGTCCAGCGGACCGGAATTGAGCAGGCAGTTGGTCAAACTGTCTCCGGGACTGAAAGTCATCTACATGTCGGGGTACACCGACGAAGCCATCGTGCAGCATGGTGTGCTGAAGCCCGGGATCGTGTTCCTGCACAAACCCTTCTCCGCTGTCGCGCTTGGGCAAAAGATCCGCGAGGCGCTTGACAGGTAGTCCGCGAGAACCGGCCGTGGTGAAATCGACGCCTTATCGACCGGAGGCGCGCTCGATCGCCTCGCGCAACAGGTAGGGAACGAACGGCTTCGTGACGTACGCGACGGCCCCTGCCATTCGGCTCGTGTGCACGCTGTGAGCATCCTGGAGCCCGGTGCACATGATGATGGCGGTTCGGGGCGACTGGGCGTGTACCTGCGTGGCCAGCCAGAGGCCATCATGTTCCGGCATCGCGACGTCGCACAGCAGAATGTCGGCGGGTTCGGTCGCCATGACATTCAGGGCCTCGCTCGCGCTGCCGACGTGCCTGGCGCCGTAACCCCATTCCTTCAGCCAGCGCGTGAGGAGCACGCGAATCGGCAGCTCGTCATCGACAACCAACACGCGTGGAGTCCTGGTGATGGGGCCTCCGTTCGTCTTGAGCGGGAGATGCTCTCCTGGATGGGAAGCGTTGTTCAAAGGCTGGCAATTCCTCTGACCATCTTAGCGACGGATCGAATTGGGGAGATGTTCGGTTTTTGAACGATGCTGCAGCCGATCACGACGACGACCTCAACGGTATGACGATGATGAGCTGGTCTGGCGCTCAGGCCTGCGTGCGCGGCGGGACGGGCGGCGGCGCCGGGAATAGGACAGCGTCTCTGTTGCCGGCGCGCTGGTGCCCGCCGATCCTCGTTGCAGGTGCGCTTGCGTGCTCATCCGTTCTCGCCGAGCACGTTCACGCCGGTCAGGTGGAAATGCCGCGCGGCCTGCAGCATGTGGCGGTCGTTCGTATAGACCTCTTGAAAGCCATGCTCCTCGGCGCAGGCCAGGTGCAGGGCGTCGCCGGATCGGACGAAGGTCGTGCCCGAAATGTCGAGGACGGCTTTGCGGGCTTTTTCCAACAGGTCAGACGTCACACCAAACCACTGCCACACACCATTCTGCTCATCTTCTTCGAAGTCCTTCAGGATCGCCGTCATCTCCCGGCGCGTCAGGTGGTGCTCTCTGACGTGCCGCTTGAGGATCGATGCAAACTCCAGTCGCGCCAGCTCACAGGAGGCGAGGCCATCCGCGCCGTACGCGACCTCGCGGACGCGATCCGCGCCCGGTTCATTGAGGTAGCACTTGGCGACGTACGCCGCGTCGAAGTAGATCACCGATCCTCGCGCAGCGCGGCCTGGTACACGGCGGAATCGACCGGGACCTTCGACCGTTTGCGTATGGTCGCCTCTCGGTTGGGGAGAGGCCGGCCCGTGATGGACGCGTCAAATGGTTGAAGCGCCGCGACGCGGCGGCCGCGATCGGTGACCACGATCGGGCCCCGACTGGCGGCGTGACGAACCCAGCGTCCCGTCTTCAGGTGCAGTTCACGGATCGAGATCGTCTTCATGTGCACATTGTGACACATCGCCCTCGGGCGGCCAAGGCGCCGGGGGTGGCTTGAGGGTCGCGCCTGCGCCCTACCGTGCTGCGCTACTGTTTCGTGAGCGACAGATGGGCCGGCTCGTCGACGGTCCCCTGCCCGATGAATGCCTGGCAGTTGCTGTACCGAATCGCAAACTGGTTCGAGGTGCACTCACGCGCGTCTGTCCGTAAGTTGGAGACAGTGAGCCCGGCCGTGGCAATCACGGGACTGCGCTCCGCCCGGCAGTTCGGATACGCCGGATCGTTGAACGTGACGCTCCCGTTCCACGACGCGGGGCTGCCGGAGATGTTTCCGTCCAGCACGCCCCTGATCGTGACGCCGTTATAGGCGAACGTCGCGTTCCCGGCGAAATTCGACCCCTGATGCGTCGCTTCCCAGCGCACGGCAATCGATCCGAGCCCGCACTCACGTCCTCAGGACGCCTTGGCAGCCCGCGTCATGGCCTGGTGCAGGTCCCAGTCGGCCTGGAGGCGCATCCAGAACTGGGGCGATGTCTTGAGGAGGCGGAAACGGGCTTCGAGAGGGTTGCGCAAATCGCACTGTCAACCCTGCCTTGGTGATCCGCGGCCGAGGATGCGAAGGAACGTGGACACCCGCACCACGCCTGCGTGACCGACGCGACGAAGCTTCAGTAAATGCGGGTCACCGGTCACGATGAGATCCGCGGCAACCTTCTCCGCGCATTCGAGGATGCGATTGTCTGGCGGATCGTGAACGATTGAAAGGTGCGGTGTTGTCTTCACTACCTGTGCCGTCCGGCTAATCGCCTTGAGCGCCGCCCGGATGCGGTCTTCACTCCAGTCGAACTTCTCCCGCAGCTTGGATGCGAGTTCGGTCAGGATCGCGACGGAGGTGAACAGGTCGACGTCGCCCGCTCGCGCGCGGTAGTACGCGTCGTCGCTCAGACTCCCTGGGATCACGAAGGCAGAGACGTAGACGTTCGTATCGAAGACGACTCGCACTCATCGGTCCTCGAACACGAGGCGCTCCACATCGCGCTCGGTCCGCACACCTTTCTCGCGCGCCTTCCGGGACCCGTACCGCTGGAGTTCGTTGAATAATTCCTCGCTGCGCGCTCGACGATAGCTGTCGAACATCTCCCGAAACAGCTCACTTCGATTCTTCGCCGTGGCTCGAGCGAGTCGGTCGTACTCCTCGGCCACCGCCGGCGGAATCGAGATCGTCACCGCGACACGGCCGCGCCTTGCGCCCATCCCGCACCCCCTCAGACTGTATGACAATATCATACCGTCACAATCACGACGTCGTCATTGGGCTTGGACACGCCGAGTGTCCTGACGGAGGACTGCCGATCTTGGCCTGTGGCGCCCCCACTGTGATCCGCTTTCTCAGCCACGGGACCGGGGTTCGAATCCCCGTACCGGTACCAACTTCCCAATTTCTCACGAATCAATTATTTAGCGGGTCGGCCTCGACCAGGCTTGACACGGTCGACAGGCCTCACCGAGACACAACTGAGACACGCCGACGGAAGCTCCGAATCGCGTCGCGACGTTCGGCAACAGCGCCAATGAATAGGAGGCGGGGTTTCCGAAAGACTCTGCCATTTAGGAAGTAATCCGGGCACGGGCTCATCCCGGAGCGACACAGGGTCGCACCTTCCGAAAAAAGCCTGCCCAGGTGAAAAGGAAAGCGCGGTGCACTTGGCTGACGGCAGGCTCAGAGCCCACGGTTTTGTACAGCTTGTACCAGAGCGCATTCTGCTCCCGCGGCGCCACCGGGAGCGGCCCGAGGGTGGCTTTGAGAGCCGCCATGTCGATGCGCGGATCGGACAGCGCGTGCTTGGTGAAAGCTTCCGAACCGGGGAGCGGATCGCGCCAGCGCAAGAACACGATGCGCGCCTTGGCTTCAGCCGAGAGCTGCGCATTGAGCACGCCCGTCAGCGCGATTCCCACAGTCTTTGCCGGGATCGGGGCGCCAGCGCTCCTCCCAACACGGGAGTCCTCGCTGGCGTGCTGGTGATGACCGCCGCGGCGACAGCGCTCCGCAGCGGGGAGCGGTGGGCTCGGGACGTCGTCTGGATGCTGGCGGAGTTGCCTCTCTACGCGTTTCTCGATGTCGCCGAATTCACCACGACGCGGCCTTCGCCTTCAGCGGCCCTCGGGCCATTTCAGACGTGCGCGGCGTCTGGCTGGTAGCGGCGGACGCGGATCTTGCCGGCGTCCTTGCGGGCCTGCGCGATGTCGTACGCCGCCTGCATGCGCATCAGCGTATCCATGCTGACGCCGAACGCCTTCTCGACGCGCAGCGCCATCTCACCCGAAAGATCGGCATTCTGGTTCAGGAGATTCGACAGCGTAGGGCGCGACACGCCCAGCACCTTCGCCGCGGCCGTGACCGAGAGCCCGTGGGCCTCGATGATCTCGGTCCTGATGAAGTCGCCGGGATGAACCGGGGTGTGCATAGCCATGATGTGCTCCCGTTTCTAGTGGTAATCCTCAAGATTCAACTCGACGATCTCCTCGTCCTCGATCCGAAACGTCAGCCGCCGATTGCGGGTGACGTGCAGGCTCCATGTGCCTTTGCGGTCGCCCGTCAGAACAGGCGTCTTCCACAGCGGAAGGCTGCGCAGCTCCTCAGGGTCCTTCATCGAATCGAGGAACGCGAGCATCTTGCGGAGCTTGTCCACCGTGTCTGCGCTCAGGCCCTTCGAGGAGTTCTCCTGGTACAGGCGTCGCAGACCTTTATGGACAACGCTCCGTATCGTCACGTGACAAGTGTAGCGTTACGGGCTACAGTGCTCAACAGGAAGATATTCCTTGGCCGGTCGTCGGAAGAGCGAGGCTCGCAAGATGCCCAGAAAACGTGGTCGTACGCCAATCTTGACGGCGTCTGGGCACCGCCTCGATCGGGCAGGATCACAGTCAGCCACCCGTATTTTCACGAAGCCGCACTACGGCACGGGTCGGTCGTGAGTGCGTCCTTCTTGATGAGTTGGAGGAATGACGGACCGGCAGACGTGCTGCGGACCCCGCTATGGGCCGATTCTTGACAACAAACGTGACAACTTACGGCCGGGATAAATCGCCGTAAGTTGTTGGTGCGGAAGAGGGGACTCGAACCCCTACGGTATTGCTACCGCCAGCCCCTCAAGCTGGCCGAATTGCTGTGCCGATGCGAACTGACGTGTATCGTGCGGACGGATGCTAGGCGGGAACGTGCAGCAGCCCACGCCAGCGCCGACTCTATTCGCACACATTCGCACACGCTGCAGGCCAATCGGCTGGCGTCGTCGCTGAACCTGACGCACGTCCTCGGAACCTTCACCGGACCGGTCTGACCACGATGGCCGCGAGCGCGTGCGGACGGCGCGCGGGTTCGAGCCGCGCGCCCAGTCGGCGAACCAGGGTTGTCCAGTTGCGGTCCTCGACCGGTTCGTCGGTCACAGGGCGCACGCGGAGCGGTCGCTGGCGGAAGGTCGCCCCCCAGTCCGGCCTGGCCCGGCCGGCGGAGTCGAACACCGCCACCTCGAACACAGGGCCGTCCTTATAGATGGCCACCAACCCCTCGTCGCGTTCCGCGCCGATCTCGACCTCGAACCGCGCGACCCGGCCCAAGGCGCTGTCCTCGAAATGGGCAAAGATCCCCTCCACGAGCGGATGCCCGGAGGCGAAAAAGTCGAGGGTCTCCTCCTCTAAGGCCTCTTCACGGTCGAACGAGCCGACGTAGCTCGACCCGCCGGGAACGCCTGGGAGACTGTCGACCAGCGCCCCACTCCCGAGCTCGATCGCGAAGATCCGACGGCCGCGCGGGCGCTCGATGGTGAACCCCAGGCCGATGCACGCCGTGACCACGACCTCCTCATTGAGTGCGTCGAGCTCCCCGGGCACGCGCGCGAGGATGCCTGCGGCCATCTCCGATCGGTAAGTGTCGCGATGGAGTTGCTGGTACGCCGCTTCGCGAATGCGTGTGCGCGCCGCGTGGGCCGCACTCACCAGCTCCTCGAAGCGCTCCCCGGAAAGTGACGCCAGTGGATCGAGCGCGACCTCTTCGAGGGCGCCCTCGATGTGGGCGAGTTGCGGCTCCAGGCCGGCCAGCGGCTCGCGGAAGAGACCGAGCGTTTCGTAGAGCCGCACGACATCCGCGCCGATCCCGCCGGGCGGACGAAAGTACACGACGTCCACCGGGATACGCCGGCCGATCCGATCGAGCCGCCCGATCCGTTGTTCCACGATCGTTGGTTTCCAGGGCAGGTCGAACAGCACGAGACGGCGGCAGAACTCGAAGTTGCGACCCTCGCCTCCGCATTCGGTGGACACCAGAAGGCTTGGACCATCGAGCTCCCGGAACCGGGCGACCTCGGTGTCGCGGCGCGCCGGGGAGAGTTCCTCGTGAAAAACGCCGCTCGCCAGCTGCGCCCGGTGGCTGAGCGCCGTGCGCAGCATCTCCAATGTCTCGCGGTGCGCCACGAAGACGAGCGTCTTCTCCCCCGCGTCCCGCCAGCGGGGGGCTTGCACCAGCAGCCAGTCGAGGCGAGGGTCGCCGGCGTCCATCGCCTCCGCCTGGCGGCGCAGCGCGGCTTCGTCGGAAGCGAGCACGGGACTCAGCGCTGCTCCTGACGCGAGGGCGCGGCGGACGCGATCGATCTTCTGCCGCCGCGCAACCGGATCAGACACCACCACGCCGCGTACCGCACCCTCGACGTCCTGCCGCAACTGCCAGCCCGCTGGCTTGTCGGGCGCGATCGGAATGCCCACCCGTGGAGGCAAGCCTCCGATGTCGGCGCGGCGCGTGGAGCTGGTGCAGGGAGGCAGCGGCGTGGCGAGGGCAAGGCGCTCCTCGAAACTCACATCCTCTGGAAACTCCTCGGGACGCAGCAGCTGGAGCAGCCGGAAGAACCCATGCGCGTCGTCTTCGAGCGGGGTCGCGCTCAGGAGCAGGACGTGACGACCCAAAGCTGCGATAGGCGCGATCGCCCGCCAGGCGGGCTCCCCGGGGTGGCCTTTCGGGCGGCGGAGCCGTTGCGCTTCGTCCACCACCAGGAGGTCGATCCCCGCCTTCACGGCCTGGTCGGTGAGCTGCGGATGCTCTATCAGCATCTCCAGCGCGATCACGGCGCGGCGATGCAGGTCGAATGGGTTGAAGTCGGGGCCGAAGTCGCGCGCCACGTCGGCGAGGCGCTGCGCATCGAGGAGCGTGAACACCTGGTGGTACTTTCGCCAGAGCTCGCCCAGCCACTGCACGGTCAGGGTGTCCGGCGCGACGACGAGGCAGCGTTCGATCTTTCCGGCGTGCACGAGCCGATTCAGGATGAGCGAGGCTTCGATGGTCTTCCCGAGGCCGACTTCGTCGGCGAGCAGCCAGCGCACCGGATCGCTCGCACTCGCCCGCTCCGCCACGTAGAGCTGGTGCGGGAAGAGCCGGATGCGTCCGCCGAGAAACGAGCCGAGGCCGTCGGCTTCGCGAAGAGTCAGGAGGTGCAGGATGTCCAGCCGGGTCACGAAGTCCTCGACCTCGTCGAGATCGCCCGCGGCGAGGCGCTCGAGGAGTGCGCCTTCGAGCTCCAGGGGCCACAACTCGTAGGCCGCCGCCGCGCGCCCGTTCGCGAGACGCACTGTCCCGTCCGGCAGTCGCGCCTCGACCGTCGTTTCCTCTCCGGTCGCGGTGATTCGCACCGGCCGGCCGGGACTCAGATCAACGGGGATCAGCGCGTCGGTGTTGGCAGCCAGCCGCAGCCTTGTTCCGGAGCGCGGGAACTCGACGACGAGCGTCCGACGTTCGAGGGCGGTCACTCGTCCGATCCCCAACTCGGGATTGAAACCGTGGGTGAGGTGGTCCCCGATTGCCCAGGACATTTCGAAATCGTACGCCGAAATAAAAAGGCCGGGTCGCACGAGGCGACCCGGCCCATCTTTATTGACCTGTTCTCGGGTGCGGAGCAGGCTAGGCCGGGACGACGTTCTCGGCGCGCGGGCCTTTCGGGCCCTGGCCGACGGTGAATGTCACGCTCTCGCCTTCGCGCATGGAGTCAAATGGCGTGCTCGTGCACGCGGACTGGTGAAAGAAGTACTCGGTGCCGTCAGGGGTGGCGATAAAACCGAAGCCCTTGTCCGTGATTTTCTTGATCGTGCCGTTGGTCGCTGACATGTGTAGATCCTCTGGGGAATTGGCCGAAATTGGCCGCGTGATGTACCGCGTGGTTCCTGGTCTCGTCGCACACCAGTCGCGAATCGAGGCAACAGGGCCGGTTCCCCAGCGTGAGTTCTGTAAGTGGCTTAAGGGTGTCGTTGGGATGGCTTCTGAACTGATGGTGCGGGTACCCGGTAATTATACAACTATTCCGCCCAAGCCCCCGGACAATACTTTCGGCACCTCGACCAGTTCCGCAAGGAAGCAAGGCGCCGCGGGGTTGGCTACCAGACGTCATCAACGAGGTGCTGGCGAAGCACGTCCGGAGGCACGTGGCAGAGGGCCGAACGGGAAGCGAGGGATGGTGCGGAAGAGGGGACTCGAACCCCTACGGTATTGCTACCGCCAGCCCCTCAAGCCGATGCGCCTGCCAGCCCCGCCGCCGTCCGTCCACGCCGATTGCTTAGCCCGTCCCTTTCACCGCTGTGCGGGCGTACTGGAAGTTGCCGGTGGACGAAGTGTATCCGGGTCGAAGAACCAGCCGCCCTTGATCACTCGCCAGATGGTCTGAGTATTCCTGATGTTCTCCAAAGGATTCTTGTCTAATAGAACGACGTCCGCGAGCTTGCCAGTTTCCAGTGAGCCAAGGTCATGGTCCGCGCCCAGGGCCTCCGCTGCCTGTTGGGTTGCGATTCGCAGCACGTCGAGCGGCGAGAGACCCGCCTCGACAAGAAGCTCCAGCTCCCAGTGGATGGATGGTCCGACGGGTAGGTCGGTGCCCGCCAGGAGCTTGACTCCAAGCTGATGCGCCTCGCGAACACTGGCGAGCACGTCGATCCATCCGCCTTTCCCAATGTACCAGCCATTTCCCAACAGCAACGGAGCGTAACTATCCCACCAGGGGATGAACGCACGAAATTTCCGATCCGCAAACCGCGCCGGCTCATCGCGCATCCTCGAACGGAAGTCGTCGTAAGTAATCAGCGTTGGATCCCAGCGGGTGCCTGCCAACGCCAACATCTGGAGTACGTCGTTGTACACGCGGCCCGGCGCGACGTTATGCTCGAGAGACGTGTACCCGAGCGTCACGCGTTTCACAATCGCCTCAACACTCGTGCCGTGCGCC
>MEKU01000064.1 GCA_001767195.1 Acidobacteria bacterium RIFCSPLOWO2_02_FULL_67_21 | reverse complement strand
GGCGACAAGCTGTTCGAGGAGGAGCGGCAGCTGGTCGTTCCTGAACGCGCGCGATGTCAGCGTCAGGCGCCGCGCCTGATCGGTCAGCGCCTTGAGAATGCGCGGATGGCCGTGCCCCTGGCTGACGGCGGAGTAGCCGGCCAGGCAATCGAGGTACCGATGGCCGTCAACGTCCCAGACCCAGACGCCCTCGCCGCGCGCCAGCACGACGTCGAGCGGCTCGTAATTGTGCGCTCCCAGCTCGTCTTCGAGCTCGGCGTAGCGTTCGGCAATCATGGCCCACCTCACCTCTCGGAACCGGCCGGCTCGAGCCCGTCACGCGCGTGCCGGCCCGTCCATCGATTGCAGCCACGAGGCGGTCCGGCGACGCGACAACCGCCGCGCGGCCGCCTGCGTCGAGAAAGCGCAGCACCGCCTCGACCTTCGGCCCCATCGTGCCCGGCGGGAACTGCCCCGCCGCGGCATACCCGCGCAGCTCCCCGGCTGTCGTCGCGTCGAGCCGGCGCGCTCGCGGGGTGCCGAAGTCGATCTGGATCGCGTCCACGTCGGTCGAGATCGCGAGCAGATCGACGTGGAGGCGGACGGCCAGCAGCGCCGACGCCAGGTCCTTGTCGACCACGGCCTCGACACCCTGAAGACGACCGCCGCGCCGCACGACCGGAATGCCGCCGCCGCCGAGCGTGATCACGATCACACCCGCGCGCAGCAGTTCGCGCACGACCGGCTCCTCGACAACCTCGATCGGCTCAGGTGACGGCACGACGCGCCGGTACCCGTGCGGCGGCTCGTCCACCAGCGTCCAGCCGGACCGCTCGCGCCGCCGGGCCTCCTGGCGGGAGTAGAACGGCCCGATCGGCTTGCTCGGATGCGCGAACGCCGGGTCGGTCGGCGACACCACGACCTGCGCGAGCATCGTGACCACCGGGCGGCGCACCCCTGCCGACCGGAGCGCCTCGCCCAGCTGCTGCTGCAGCAGAAACCCGATCTCGCCCTGCGTGGCCGCCACGCAGGCGTCCAGCGGAAGCTCGTACGTCTCGCCGGCCGACCGTTCGGACCGGAGAAGCGCCGCGCCGACCTGCGGACCGTTGCCGTGAGTGACGACCACGCGCCATCCGCGGGACGCGACCTCCGCGATCGCGCGACAGGTCTCGGCGACGTGCCGGCGCTCGGTCGCCATACTGGCCGGCTCACCCGCCGGAATCAGCGAGTTGCCCCCAATCGCAATGAGCGCCGTCGGCTTCACGCGTCGTCCCCCGAGGCCAGAAGCGCCATCAGGAGCGCCTTTTCGGTGTGGAGGCGGTTCTCGGCCTGCCGGAACACAACCGACCGGGGCGAATCGATCACGTCGGCCGCCACCTCTTCGCCGCGGTGCGCTGGCAGGCAGTGCATGAACACCACCTCGGGCGCCGCCAGTTCGAGGAGACGCCCGGTGACCTGGAAGCCGGAGAAGGCCCGGCGTCGTTCCGTCGCGTCGCCCTCCTGCCCCATGCTGATCCAGGTGTCGGTGTACACGGCATTTGCACCCTGGACCGCGGCCTCAGGCGACGCCGTCACCTGGCACATGTCAGGCGAGGCGGCATGCCGGCGCGCCCAGTCGAGGACGTCGGCCGGGGGCTCGTACCCCGGCGGGGACGCGACGCTGATTCGCACGCCGAGCAGCGCCGCGCCCTCGATCAACGAGGTGGCGACATTGTTGCCGTCGCCCACGTACGCCAGCCGCAGCCCCTCCAGGTTGCCCTTCACTTCCTGCATCGTGAAGAAGTCGGCGAGCGCCTGACAGGGATGATCGCGATCGCTGAGCGCGTTGATGACCGGAACGGTCATCGCGCGCGCCAGTTCCTCCACCGTGCCGTGCGCACAGGTACGGGCCGCGAGGGCGTCGACCATGCCGTCGAGCGTCCGCGCGATATCACCGATGCTCTCGCGCTGCCCGAGCCCGATCTCCCGCTGCGCCAGATAGATGCTGTGCGCGCCAAGCTGGTGGGCCGCCACGTCGAACGAGACGCGCGTTCTGAGCGACGGCTTCTCGAAGATCAGCGCGAGTGTCTTGCCACTCAGCCGGCCCGCGTACCGTGACGGCTTCTGCTTGATATCCGCGGAGAGCTCCAGCAACGCGAGCAGTTCGCCGCGCGTGAGGTTGTGGATCGACAGCAGGTCCCGGCCGCGCAGCCCCGCACGCGCCTCAACCGGCGCGAGGCCAAATCCTGTAGGCCGGGTCCCTTCGGACCTGGCATGAGAAAGGCGGGCGGGCGAACGCGTCATGGCCGTGGCGTCCTGCGAAGGTGCCGTGAGAACCAGCCGGCCGCGAGCGCCGCCACCTGGTCCAGCGTGCCCGGCTCCTCGAAGAGGTGGGTGGCGCCGGGGACGACCTCGAGTTTCACGTCGGCATGCATCCCGCTCATGGCCTGCCGGTTGAGATGAATCACCGGCTCGTCGCCGCCGCCGACGATGAGCAGGGTCGGAGCCTCCACGTGCTGAAGCGCCTGTCCGGCCAGATCGGGCCGGCCCCCGCGCGAGACGACTGCACCGATCGTGGCCGGGCGTTCCGCTGCCGCAATCAGCGCCGCGGCCGCGCCGGTGCTGGCACCGAAACAGCCGACGGGCAGATCCTGAAGATCGGGCCTGGTCGCCACCCAGTCGGCCGCGGCGCTCACACGATGCCCGAGCCTGACGACGTCGAAGCGGTGCTCGGCGGTGTGGATGTCGATGGCCTCTTCGGCGGGGGTGAGCAGATCGAGCAGCAGCGTGGCAAACCCGCGGTCGCCGAGACACCGCGCCACCTGCTGGTTGCGCGAGCTGAACCGGCTGCTGCCGCTGCCGTGCGCGAAGATCACGACGCCGCCGGCGCCGGTCGGCACGCGCAGGTCTCCGTTCAGCATCTCAGTCCCGACCGGGACCTGCACAGCCTCTGCAGCTTCGCGGGCGACGGCGTTCTCTCGCATTCCGTCGAAGTGGGGTGCAACAGACATACCGTGGGAATTTCTGTGCGGCGGGGTTGAAACATTCCGCGGTTCCGCGTGTGCCACACCACGCCCGACAGCGCCGTCCGCTGCGCCAAGGATTGCATTGCTGATGTGCAGCAGCCGGGCGTCTGGAGACGATTGTGCCGTCACGCGCGTACGTCGGCCTCGTGGTGATCCTGTCGGTCGCGTCTCAGTTGGGCATCGCGGCGTTTGCTGCAGCCAGCCCTGATGAGCGCCCGGGCACGACGGTCCGCTATCACGTCGAGCGGCTGGCCGACACGGCGCGCGACCTGAGTGCGCGATTTACCGCAGCGCAGCGGAGCATCCTCGAAAAGCTCAATCGCGCCGACCTCGTGCACCTCCCGAGGCTCGCCCGGCTTGTCGTCCCGTCCGCGTGGCATGAGGACGACCTGACGTACAGCCCATTTCCGGTTCGGTATCCTGCCGCAACCCGACTGTCCAAGCTGCTCGTCGTCGATCAGCCCTCGCAGGCGTTCGCCGCGTACGAGGAGGGCCGACTGGTCCTGTGGGGGCCGGTGAGCTCCGGCGGCAGGGTCAGCCCGTCGCCGGACGGGCTGTTCCATCTGAACTGGCGGTCGCGAGGACGCCACAGCACGGTCAATCCCGAGTGGTACATGCAGTGGTATTTCAACTTCGACAACGTGCGCGGGCTCGCGCTCCACGCGCAGGCGCTCCCCGGTTACCCGGCCTCGCATGCCTGCATCCGCCTTCTGGAACGCGATGCGAACTGGGTCCACGGATGGGGAACCGGGTGGACGCTCGGCGGCAACGGCCGGATCGCTGAGCCCGGCACGCACCTGCTCATCGTCGGACAGTACGCATTCGCTGCCCCACCGCCGTGGCAATCGCCGGAGCACCTGGCTCTCGGTGTCGAACTGCCGGACTTTTCGCTTCCGAAGTAGCGCCCAGGTGCCCGCAGCGCCTGGCCTCAGTCGCGGTGGCCGGCCCACCAGCCGAACGCGAATCCGGCCATGCAGCCTGCCAGCGCGCCGATGCCTGCGGCGATCGCGACCGCCCGCAGCGGATGCCGCCGGACCTCGAACACCGCCTTGCCCGTCGCTTGCTCCGCGGCATGCCGCCCGTCGGCAAACACCTGCCGCACCTCCCGCCCGCGCTCTTCCAGCATCTCGAACGCCGGATGGACGCACTTCCCGTCGGCTTCACTCACCGTGGCTGCGGTTGCCGGCATCACACACCTCCCCTAGGCCTCCCCTAGGCCGCCTTTTGTGCGGCGGCGCGCATCTTCGCGAGCGCCTTCGCTTCGATCTGCCGCACCCGCTCGCGGGTCACGGACAAACGCCGCCCGACCTGCTCGAGCGTCATCTCCTGGTCAGCCCCGAGCCCGAATCTGAGGCGCAGCACTTCCCGCTCGCGGTCGGTGAGCGGCCGCATCGCGTATGCGACCTCGTCCCCAAGCCGCGCATGGAGCGCGTCGTCTTCCGGCGACGCGGCGGTATCGCCGACATAGCCGCTCAACGGCTCGTCTCCGCCGCCGCCCGGCACATCGAGCGACACCGGGTGCTTCGCGGCGTCCAGGAGCAGCAGGACCTTTGCGACGCGCACCCCCATCCGCGCGGCGATCTCTTCAGGAAGCGGCTCACGCCCGAGACGGCCCTGCAGTTCGGCGCGGGCACGCGTCAGCTTGCCGAGCGAGTCGACCACGTGGACGGGCAGACGGATCGTGCGGCCGTGATCGGCGATCGCGCGCGTGATGCTCTGGCGGATCCACCAGGTCGCGTAGGTCGAGAACTTGAACCCGCGGCGGTACTCGAACCGGTCGACCGCCTTCATCAGGCCGATGTTCCCTTCCTGGATCAGATCGAGAATCGACAGGCCCCGGCCCAGGTAACGCTTGGCCACCGACACGACCAGTCTCAGATTGGGCTCGATGAGCTCGTGCCTCGCGTCGATGAGTGCCTGCTCCTTCTCGCGCAGTCGCGCGGGCCGAAGCGGCCTGGCCTTCAGTGCAGCAGCCAGATCCAGACGGGTTGCCTCGATCCGGCGGGCGATCTCCTGCTCCTGCGCCCTGGTGAGCAGCTTGCGCCGGCCGATGTGCCTCAGATAGAGGCGCACCAGATCGGGCTCTCCCTCCGGCGGATGGCTCTCCGGCGTCTCCTCGATCTCGTCGCGATCGAGCCACCCCTCGTCGGCCTCGATCGTCGACGCCCCCGCTTCTCCGGTGTGCGTGGCCATACGGTCCCGCTCCTACCCGGGCGTGAAACCGTTCTCCCAGGACCCCTTCTCGACGGGCACCGGCATCCGGACATACATGGCACGCAGCGCCGACACGATCTCGTCCGGGCCGACCCCGTCGCCCTGCAGGCCGCGCAGCACGATGTCCTCAATCGACAGCATGCCCTGCAGGCGGCCGGACTCGTCTCTGACAGGCAGGCGCCGCACGCGCGCAACCTTCATGGTGGCCAGTGCTCCCCGCACTTCGTCGCCAGGACGCGCCGACACGACTTTCGTGGTCATCACTTCGTGCACCGCGATGTTCACCGCATTCCGATTGGTGCGCGCCAGCGCCAGGCAGATATCACGGTCGGTCACGATCCCGACGACCATGCCCCGCGCGTCCAGGACCGGGAGGGTCCCGTAGTCCGCCTCCTGCATCAGATGAGCGGCCACCGCCAGCGACGTCTCGGGCGAACATGTCAGGGGCGCCTCGGTCATGATCTCCCGAACCTTCATCGGAGCACCTCCGCAGGGGACCTGTGCAAGGTAGCCACCAGCCCTGGAAAGCCCGCTCCCGGCCGTCACACCGCAAACGGACACTGATTCCGATGTCCGAGCGCGAAAGAATTCACCGTCGCCGCGAAATCGTCCTACCCGAGCGCGTTGTCGAGCGACATCATCACCGCGAAGCCGGCGATGAAGCCGAGCGTGGCGACGTCAACCGCACCGGACCGCACGGTTTCGGGAATGAGCTCCTCCACCACGACATAGAGCATCGCGCCCGCGGCGGCGGCCATCCCGATCGGCAGGAAGGCCGTGGACGCCAGGACGAGGACGGCCCCGATGACGCTGGCGATCGGCTCGACGGCGGCGGAGAGCTGGCCCCAGAAGAACGCCCGCCCGGGGCTCATGCCCGCACGGCGCAGCGGGAGCGCGATCGCCAGCCCTTCCGGGATGTTCTGCAGGCCGATACCGATGGCGAGCGCCATGGCGCCCCCCAGCTCGCGGCCGCCGAACGCGACGCCGACCGCCATGCCTTCCGGAAAGTTGTGCAGCGTCATCGCCAGCATCAGCAGCGCCGGACGCGTCCACGCCACGCGCGGCCCTTCTGACGCCGCCTCGTCTGGAAACTCGCCGTGGAGATGCGGCAGCAGCTGGTCGGCGAGGTAGAAGAATCCGCCGCCGGCCAGCAGGCCGAGCGCCGCCGCGGCGACGCCGCCGGAGGCGATGGCCGGGGTCAGGAGCGACCAGCAGGACGCCGCCACCATGACGCCGCCGGCAAACCCCATCATCGCGTCCATGAGGCGCCGCGGCGCGGAGCGGAAGAAGAGCACCGGCAGCGTCCCCACCGCCGTCAGCAGGTAGGTGCCGGTTGCCGCGATGAGCGCCTGCAGCACCGGTCCCGCGTCAGCGAACCACTCGAGCATGCCGAACAGGCTCACGCCAACTTCAGGCCAAGTTCAAGCGGAGAGCATCCGATGAGGCGGGAATTTCCGCACTTCGTCAGCGCTTTGCCGGGCGGCACATTTGTCGAACGCGCGCTGCCGATCGGGGTATGATTGTCACGGTGGCTCGATGACTCTGGACGATCCCCTCGTAGCGCGGATTCGGGGTGAGTACAGGGAGATGCCTGGGTTGCGCCTCAGCCTGGCGCAGGCGTGCCGCCTGTGGCAGATTGATGCCACGACCTGCCTTGCGGTGCTCGACGAGCTCGTCGCCGAACACTACCTCCATCGCACGCACGACGGCGCCTATGCCGCATTTCCGACGACGCACGCCAGATTTGCCAAGGCGACGCTCTCGGATTCACGCACGACGGCGCCGCGCTCGCGGCATCGCGCCTGACCGCGGCCCGGCTGCCGCTGCGGCTTGATCCGCGGTCGATTGCAGCGGAGAATTCAAATAACCCCAGCCATAAGGGTACCCGTGGGGAAAGGAGCATCCAATGCACCCTTCGCTTTCGTCGGGGTTTCCCTCGCGTGCATGTCTCGCGGCGCTGCTCGCCATCGCGGTCGCATCGCCGGCCACAGCTCAGGCACCGAAACCCACAAAGCAGGCCGTGGGAGGATTGGAAATCACCGGCCTGTTCTCCAGCGGCAAGCACTGCGTATCCGGCAGCTCTGCGAACGTCCATGCGCTCGGCTGGATCGAGCGTGGCAGCGCCATCACGATCCGGTTTCGATCGGGATTCGACCCGGTGGCCGGGGTGGTCACGCTGGGCATCGATACGCCGGCCGGTCGCTCGACGTACATCATCGATGACGACTCCGGCGGGAATCTCGACCCGGAGATTCGGTACACGGCGTCGATCTCGGGCAATGCCGCCCTGTACGTCAGCGGATTCCGGTCGACTTCCGGATGTTACTGGTACAACTTCGAGATGACCCCTCCAGCGGCCTCCGTCACACGCGCAGCAGCCCCGGCTCCCGCCAAGAGCACGGCCGTGCGTCCCGCGGCCATCACCGGTGCCCCGTCGATTGCCTACCACTGCATCGCAGGCGACAACGTGACGAACATCCATTCCCTCGGCCGCGTCGGACGCGGCGCACGCATCACGGTCACGTTCGACACCGACTACGACGCGGTGGCGGGGCTGGTCAATATGGACCTGTTCGCCGCTGACCCGCAGCCTCGGTATGTGATGGACGATGACTCCGGAGGTGCGCTCGCGCCGGAGCTCCGGCTCACGACGACCCAGGAAGGGACGGTCACGCTGTTCGTCGGAGGCTATAGCAGTATCGCGGGCTGCTACCGGTTTCGCGTGGAAATCCAGTAGCTGGCCGTCGAGGGGCGCGGCCGCCCCTCGACAGACTCCGCGCGCCGCGGCTCACCGCAGCGAGTAGTCGACCGCGTGCTGGCTTCCGTCGTCAAGCGTGACGACGATCCGGTAGGTCGCGGGCGCGCTCCACCCGGCGGTCGACAGGTTGTAGATGTACTGCCCGCCCCCGGCATGTCTGAACAGGTTGCCGGTGCTGCTGGCATTGCCGGCGTCCACCATCAGATCCGTGGTGTCGACCGTCCCGACCGCAGCGTCAAGGACCTTGTAGACCGCGATCGTCGCGACGGCCGCCGTCACCGCCGTTCCGTCGGAGCAGGTCAAGCTGAACTTGACCGGGATCGTTCGTCCCTGCCGGCCCTGCTGAATCGAGGCGGTGCCGTCTTTGAGCAGCGGCGGCGCGAAGCCGCCGAACTCGTAGACCACCTGCACGCGTGCCGACGCCTGCGCGGTGTTGCCGGCACTGTCCGTGGCGCTGAAGATCACGGTCGTGACACCGGCCCGCAACAGCGCCGGCGCGTCGTGCGTCACCACGAGAACGGAGTCCACCAGGTCTGTCGCATACGCCCGACCCCAGCCACGCCGCAAGCGCTGGATCGTCGCCTGCCGCGCAGCCGCTGCCATCGACGGCAACGCCCGAACAGGTCAGCATGAGATCCGCGGGCACAGAGAGCGCCGGCGGCGTCGTGTCGACGACCGTGATGGTGAAGGTTGAGGTCGCCAGATGGCCGGCGGCGTCCGTCGCCGTCACCGTGACCACGGTCGCTCCCATTGGAAACGCCGTCCCAGGACCGGGCGAGACGGTGACCACCGGCGCCGGATCGACGTCATCGGTCACCGAGGGCAGGTTGAAGGTCACGACCGCCCCCGCCGCCGAGGTTGCCTCCACGACGAGATCCGGCGCCGCGCCGATCACGGGAGGCGCAGCGTCCGACGAGAACGTCTTCGCGCCGCCGCCCGCCGTCATCGTCTGCGTCTGCCCGAACACCGTGACGTCGACCGTCCCGCTGAGCACGATCACCGCAACCTGTGCGTTGCCGCTCGCGTTCGTCAGAACCTCGACATCGACTTCTTCGCCGGGGTCGATCGCAAATCCCCCGCGTTCCACGCCCTGGTCATCGGCAATGCGGACCGTGATCGGCGAGCCATTGCTTTGGGCGGCCCGGATGGGGCTGCCCGCGGAGCCCTCGTCACCTGGAGCGATCGTTGTCACAACCCTCCACACGCCTGACCCAGCGTAGTAATCCTTGTAGATTCGCACCGGCTGTGTTCCGACATTGGTGACGAACACCGTGCCCGTCGGTCCACAATGCCAGAGGGCCGACTCGCCAGATACGTTGAAATCGAATCGAATCTGTTTGGACAGCCCCGCACATGCGGAAATCATTGGAGATCCAATCGACCCCAGGCTTTCGACTGTCGCGCGCAGTCTGCCCGTTACGTCCTGAGTCAACTCCACGAACCAGACGGCCCGGTCGACGATCGTTCCGAACGTGTATGCATCCAGCCGGTAGTCATTCGAATAGAGCCTGCTTTCGTCGGCGCCCGTCGTTCGATTCCGGTCTATCGCATCCGCAATGCCGTCTCCGTCATCATCCTCGTCGTCCTCGTCAGCGATACCGTCGTGATCGGTATCGGCTTTGACAGCAAACATCCGCGGGACATCCGGCGCGTCTTCATAATTGTCGTCTCCTGCCTGAGAGGCAGTGACCGTGCACGAGCCGGCGCCGGCGAGGTGGACCGCCTGGCCCGCCACCGTGCAGTTGCCGCTCGCGCTGAACGTCACCGGAAGGCCGGTGCTGGCCTGTGCCGTCACTCCAAAATCTGGATCCCCATCGAGCCTGTCCGGCAGAACATCGAACTGAATGGTCTGCGAGGCCCTCCCGATTGTGAACGTCGCGCTGTCGCTGCTCCCAGTGTGGTTCGCGGTTTCCGCGTACGACGCACTGGCCGTGGCTGTTCCGGCATTGACGTTGTTCGAATATGTGACCGCGAGCGAGGCATCCAGCCCGCCGGCGCCCGTTGCGCTTGCGGTGCAGGGAGTCTGGGGAGAACCGCTGAACACCAGCGGCTCCGCCTCACAGACGATGGAGGTAGTTGTGCCGGCTCGCTGGATGACCAGGTCGGCCATGGAATCGATGGCAAAGAAACCGGCGTCGCCGGCAAAGCTTGCCGCCACCGCATTCGCCTGCATCCCAGCGTCGAAGCCGTCGAGCGACACGCCAGGGAGCTCCGCGAGGCCGCTGGCGTTGGTGATCCCCTCGCCAACAGGCGTGCCGCCGAGGGTGAACGCGACAGACTTCCCGGCCAGCGGCGACCCGTTCACGCTGAGCACCGCGGCCAGGGTGGTGGTCCCGCCATGGGTTCCCTCGGCGTTCTGGACGTCGAGAGCCGTCTGCTGGCCGGCGACGGTCGCCGTGAAGACGATGCTCGAACGATTGCCTGCAGCATCACTCGCCGAGCACGTGGCCGTCGTATTGCCGATGGCAGCACCGAGCCGAGAGCGGGGACGCAGGCGACGGGGACCAGGCCACTGACGATGTCGTTGGCATTCTCGCCAAACTCGAAGGTCGCCCCCGCCGGACTCGTGGCGTTGAGGGCGAGCGGCGTCACGGTGGCCGACTCCTGGATCAGCGACACCTGGTTGGTGTTGTAGGTGGTCACGTACACCTGGTTGACCGACCGATCCAGCGCCACCATGGTCGCCGCCCCGGGAGTCGCGAACGTCGTCAGCACCGTGTGCGTCACGGTGTCGATCACCGACAGCGTCTGGCTGCCCGTATTCGCCACATACAGCCGGTGCGTCAGCGGATCCACCCGCAGCCCGGTCGGCTGGACTCCCACCGGCACCGTCGCCACCACCGCGTTGGTGGCGCCATCAATCACCGACACCGTGTTGCTGCCGCCGTTGCTCACGTAAATCCGGTTGGTCGTGCTGTCCACGCTCACGTGCAGCGGATCCGACCCGACCACCACCGTCGCCACCGGCGCGCCCGTCGCCGCGTCGAAGACCCGCACGGTGTTCCCGAGGTTGTTGGCCAGATACACCCGGTCGGTCACCGGGTTGACGTCGATCCCCAGCGGATACGACCCGGCATTCGACGTCACCGCCACCACGGTATTGGTCGCCCCGTCGATGATGCGCATGCTGCTGACAAACTGGCTGTCGGTGCGCAGCGACACGTACACCCGGTTCGTCACCGGATCGACCGCCACCCCGCGCGCCAGCTCGCTCACCCCGATCGTGGCGATCACAGCATTCGTCGCGCCATAGATGACCGACACCGACCGCCCGATGTAATTGGCCGTGTAGATGCGGTTGGTAACCGCATTGACGGCAATCACGGTCGGGAACGCCCCGACCGCGATCGTCGTCACCACGCTTCCCGTCACCCCGTCGATCACCGTCACGCTGTTGGACGACATGTTGCCCACATAGATCCGCTTCGTCACTGGATTCACCGCCACCGCGTACGGCACGCTGCCCGTGGGGACGGTCGCCATGAGGCTCGCAAAGGTCCAGACAGGCGGCGTCGTGTCCTCCACCGTCACGACGAAGCCATCGGACGCCACCGTGCCTCTGCTGTCGCTTGCCGTGCACGTCACGGCCGTTGTCCCAATCGCAAATGTCGACCCCGACGCTGGAGTGCACGCGATGGGAACAGCACCATCGACCCGATCCTCGGCGCTCGCCGAGTACGTGACGACGGCGCCGCCGGCGCCGGTCGCTTCAGCCGACACCGCGTCGGGGATCGTCAGGACGGGCGCCCGGTCCTCCACGATCACGTCAAACCCGTCTTCCGCTTCGTTGCCGCTGCTGTCCGTCGCCGTGCAGGTCACAGGCGTGGACCCGATCGGGAATGTGGCACCCGAGGCCGGGCTGCACACCGGCGCAATCGGGCCATCGACATCGTCCAGTGCGATCGCCAGGTACGTGACGACGGCGCCGGCTGACGACGTCGCTTCGATCTCGATGATGTTGGGCAGGGCCAGCTCCGGCGGTACGTCATCGACTGCGAATGACAGTACCCACGTCGTGGTCCCGGCGGCGCCGTCACCGCCGAACGTGATCAAGGCAGCCCGCTCAGGGTCGTACACGGCGTCGTGCGACGTGCGCGCGCCCGGCACACTGCCGTCTGGCACGACCGTCGTCCAGGTCTGCGTTCCGGCCGCGGCGTCCGTCCCACTCATGGCCAGCACCGTGTTCACCGGAGACGTGTTGGTGTGACCGCCGAAGATCATCAAGGTGTGTGAGACAGGATCGAGCACCGCGGCGCTCCCGGTGCGCGCTTGGGCGGAAGGCATGGCGCTCAACGGCACCCATGTGGGCGTCCCGCCGGTACCGTTGGCATTCTCGAGCGCCCAGGTATCCGCAAGGGACCCGAAGCAATCCGAAGATTGGCCGCCATTGACGATCATCCGGTTGGCCGCGGCGTCGTACACGGACACCGCGTGCCGGCGCGCGACAGGAGGGCCGCCCGCCGTAGTCAGCTGGATCCAGTGAGGCGTTCCACCGACCCCATTGGCGAAATCCAGGATCCAGGCGTCATTCAGAACGCTGCCGCACCCACCGGCCTGCCCGCCGAACAGCACGATCCGGTTGCTCGTGGCATCGTAGACCATGTCGAAGTTCATGCGCGCGGCCGGCGCGGAGCCGGTCGGGAGAAGCTGACTCCACGCTGGAGGAGAGGCTTCCAGACCGCTCGCATTGGTGAGCACCCAGACGTCATTCCACAATCCGCTCTCGCCGGCCTGGGCTCCCCCAACGACAATCAGGCGGTTCGTGTCCGGGTCGTAGACCGCATCGGCGCCGGTACGAGTACCCGGCCCGCCAGCCGGTGACAACTGCTGCCATGCCGGAGCGCCCGTGAGTCCGCTGGCGTGGGCGAGCACCCAGATGTCGCCGAGTGCCGGAAAATCACCCGGATATGTCGAGCCCCCAAAGAGCATGAGCCTGTCGTTGGCGGCGTCGTACGCCAGCGCGTGGTGAATGCGCGCGGCCGGCGGCCCGCCTGTGGTCGTCAGCGGCGTCCACTGTTGTGCGCCGGCGGGCTGCGGGGAGAGCCAGAGACCCGCGATGGCCAGTAATGTAATCCGAGCGAGACGCCGCATGATGTGTGACACGTTTCCATATAGACTCGCTTCGCGAGCAGCCGCAACGGGTGATAGATGGCAGAAGAAGACACGCGTTTCGACTCGTGGAAAGAGATCGGCCGGTATCTCGGTCGGAACGTGCGTACGGTGGTCCGATGGGAACAGGACCACGGCCTCCCGATTCACCGCGTGCCCGGTGGGAAGCAGGCGCGTGTGTTCGCGTATCGCGCGGAACTGGATCGATGGCTTGCCGGCGGAGGAGTCTCTACTCAGACTCGTGAGGGAGCGTCAGCGGCCGCCGACCAGGACGTCTCAACGCCGGAGCGGATCGGTTTCCGGCGCCGGTGGGCGGTCGTGGCGGGAATTTCCGCAACGGTCCTCCTGGCGGGCATTGCCGCATGGGCCGTCGCCCAGCCCCCGCCGGCGCTCCTCGAGCTGACGCTGGTCGGTAACGAGCTGCGCGCGCTGGATGTTTCCGGCGAGGCACGCTGGACACACCGGTTCACGGATGGCCAGGTCACGTTTCCACCGGTCCGGTGGACCCACATCGGCGACGTGACCAGTGACGGACGCGAAGAAATTCTCGCGGCCGTGCAAGTCGCGCACCCTCCGGTCGATCAACTCGCCGGAGAGCTGCTCAGCTTTTCCAATCGCGGACGGCTGCAATGGTCAGCGACAGCGGACGATCGGATCCTGTTTCGGGAGGGCGAGTACGGCCCGCCGTGGGCCGTGTCCGACCTGGTCGCCTATCGAACGCCTGCCGGCGCCCGCATTGCCTGGACGCTTCATCATTTCACCTGGTGGCCGGCTCTGGTCGTAACCCTGGATGAGGAAGGCCGCCGGCTCGGAACGTTCGTCAACTCAGGCTGGATTCATCGCATCGTGCCCTCTTCAGATGGGCGATACCTGTTCGTGGCCGGCGTGACCAACAGCAGGCGCGAGTATTTTTCGCGGTCCTCGACGCCGCAAACCCTACAGGGCATTCTCCCGAGCCGCCCGGCAGTGCGACGGAGTGCCTGGGATGCCCGCCAGGAGACCCGCTCGTTTACATCGCACTGCCACGCACCGATGTCGGCCGGCAACAGCCGTTTCCGGCCGGTGGCCCCACCGTGCTGACCTTTGACGACGGCACCGTCCAGGTGCAGGCGGCAGAGAGCGGCGGCCCTCAGATGGCCGCCACGGTGTATGAGTTCGGACCGGACCTGACGCTCCGCGGTGCGCGTATGACCGATTCGTTCTGGGAATGGCATCGCCGCCTCGAGCAGGAAGGGCGGATTGCCCACAGTGCCGAGCTCTGTCCCGAGCGGCAGGGGCTCGAGATCCAGCATTGGACCCGCCTCACCGGCTGGACGTCGGCGCGGATTCCCGTGCGGTAGCGGCGACCGAGATAAGCGGCTTGCGTCTTTGCGGCGTGATGTGGTTCGCACTCTATGTCCTGCTCGTGTTGCTGCCGGCGACGGTGGCCCTCGGCGTCGACCCGTTTGAGGGCCCGCGGCCGGCGCTGGTCGAGATGAGCACAGCGCTCGGCCTGCTCGCCTTCCCGCTCCTGACGATCCAGTTCGCCCTCGTGTCCCGCCTGCGAGCCAGCTCCAGGCCCTTCGGCACCGACGCGATGGTGCAGTTCCATCAGTACGTGGGCCTGCTCTGCCTGCTGTTGGTCATCGGGCATCCTCTGCTCCTGAACGCGCAGGGCCTTCCGTGGAGCATCTGGAACCCCCTGGGGAGCACGCCTGCACTGCAGGCCGGTATCGTCGCGGCGGCGGCCATCGTGGCGATGACGGTGACAACAGCGTTCCGGCGGCGGGCCGGCCTGTCGTACGAGCAGTGGCAATGGCTGCACCTGTCGATGGCCGTGATTGCCGTCGCCGCGGCGCTGCGTCACGTGCTCGCCGTGGGCGGCTACGGCCGCGCCATGCCGCTGCGATACCTGCTGACCGCCTACGTCGTCGCCTTCGGCTCGATCCTCGTCGTCTACCGCCTGTTGCGGCCGCTGGGCATGCGCCGGCGGCCCTGGCAGGTGACCGAGCACCGCAACGAGGGCGCGAGCACGCGGACGGTGCGGGTGTGCCCCATCGGCCATGGCGGCTTCGAGTTCGAGCCGGGCCAGTTCGCGTGGCTGGTCACGGGCGCGACGCCCTGGTCGTCGCAGCAGCACCCGCTGTCGATCTCCTCGTCCGCCGTCCGGTCGGCCGACCGCGGCCTAGAGTTTTCGATCAAGGCTCTGGGCGACTGGTCGTCAACGGTTGTGCCGCAGCTCGCGCCAGGCACGCGCATCTGGGTCGACGGTCCCTTCGGCGCGTTCACGATCGATCGCAGGGCGGCGCAGGGGTTCGTGCTGGTTGCGGGCGGCATCGGGATCGCTCCCGTCCGCTCGATGCTGTTGACGATGCGCGATCGAGGCGACCGGCGGCATGTCGTCCTGTTCCATGCGGCGCACGATGAGACGCGGATCATCTTCCGGGAGGAGTTGGAGGCACTTCGCGACACCGTCACACTCGACATCGTGTACGTGCTCGAGGCGCCGGCCGCCGACTGGACTGGAGAGCGAGGCCTGATCACGGAGGACGTGCTCCGGCGCCATCTGCCGGCGCAGCTCCACGGCTATGGCTGCTTCGTCTGCGGGCCGCCCGCCATGATGGACGCCACTGAGACAATGTTGGTGAGTCTGGGCGTTCCGAGCGGATCGATTGACACGGAACGGTTCCACGTGGGGTAGCGCGGATGCGACATGTGGTGGTGAGGCGTGCGACGTTGCTGCTCGGCGCGGGTCTCGTCCTGTTCGCCGGTGTATTCGCATGGCTCGTCCGGGATGAGCCGGCGGCGCCGGGTGGAGCCGGGGCATCCATCGCGGACGGCGCGAGACTGTTCCAGCAGTATTGCGGGGAATGTCATGCGGCCGACGACCTCCGGACGCAGCTGCGGGACGGCGGCGCGTTCGCTCGCGGCAGGGCTGAAACGTTCCTTCGCGACCACGGCGATGCCACCGACGCCGAGGATCTGACCATCCTCGACTATCTTGCGGCGGCCGACACGCGTTGACAGGCCGGCGGGTCGCACGAGGACTTCCGACCTGCGGTACCATGACCGGCGCGATGACCGAGCACAACGACGACGACACCGCACGGGAGCATCCGGAGCGCTGGTACGCCGAAAAGGAATTCCTGCTCCTGCTTCACCGCCTCCGGCATCTTCCGCCCTCCGAGCGGGCCTACCTGCAGGGCCAGTTCACTCTGGACCTCGTCAACGAACCCTGCGTCGTCGACACGTCGATTGGGCCGCTCTCGTTCGTCTTGCTGGGCCGAGCGTCGGCCGGGCGCGCCATGTCCCTGCTGACGAAGCAGCCGGCCACCATCCACTGGATCGACGCCTTCCAGCCGGAAAGCGTGTTCTGGGACGTCGGCGCCAACGTCGGGGCCTACACGGTCTACGCTGCCCGCCGCGGCGCCAAGGTCGTCGCGATCGAGCCGGCCGCCGTCAACCTGTTCCTGCTGGCGGCCAACTGCGAGGCCAATCGGGTGGACGACCGCGTGCAGTGCTTGATGCTGGGGCTGGGTAACGTCACGGGCGTCGCGCAGCTGGACGTGTCGCAGTTGATGCCGGCGGCGTCCTTCAAGTTCAAGGGCAAGGGCGCGCAGCCGCTGCCCACCCACCAGGCTGCGCTCACGATCTCCATGGATCGACTCATCGAGGAATACGGCGTGGCGTGTCCGCACTACATCAAGATCGACGCGCCCGGATTCACGGAGGACATCATCACCGGGGGCGCGCGGACGCTGCAACGACCGGATGTCCGCGAACTGCACATTGAGCTGCGGGAAGCGTCCAAGCGCGGACGACGGATTGCCGACCTCCTGCATGGGCACGGCTTCGAGATCACTGGCCGTGATTCTCACGGGGGATCCACCGACGTGACGTTCGCGAGATCGACCACGCGCTGAAAGCATTCAGTTACGGTCGCAGCTGCAGCACACCTCACGACGGCAGATCGCACGTCGCTCAGGTCTAGCTCGCAACGATGGCCCAAGATCACCTGCACAAGACGTATCCGCGGTTCGAACGGCCAAAAGTGCAGGGGGCCTTCCTTGATCGCCTCTGAGAGCGGGACGAATGTGCGCAGTTCCTCCTCGTAACTCCATTCGTCAGACTTGCTGCACCGCAACTGCGCCTCAAGCTCTGGCGACATCTGTGCAAGTGGGTCATCGTCTCCCGGTTCAAGTTCGATTCGCGCGTCCTTGTAAGTGACGGGCGTCACGAAGTCTTGCTGGAGATCGTCAGCGTCAGAGAAGCGCGTAACCTTCAGGCGCCGCTTGTTGATGTTTCCAAGCGCGTGTTCTGGCGCCACCATGTGGCAGCCGCGCACAAATCCGACTGGTGGCGGAGGTGTCGTCTGCGTCATCAGGTCGGCCATGGCGACATGAGCTATAATAGCTAAATTAGCTTTATAAGGAAAACTGCCATGAAAACTGTCCCTGCAACGGAGGCGAAGAACCGCTTGGGGGCTATCCTCGACGAGGCGCAGCGAGAACCCATCGTGATTCGGCGGCAGGACCGAGACATCGCAGTCGTCATGTCCATGGCGGACTATGAACGACTTCGAGCCGGGAACATCCAAGCCTTCCTAGACCTTCGAAACCAGATCGCAGCTGAAGCCGCCGCGAATGGGCTCACTGAAAGACGCCTGAACGAACTGCTCGCCGACGATGACGCGTGAGCGCGTTGTCATCGACACAAACGTTCTGATCAGCGGTCTCTTTTCGACGACATCGACGCCAGCACTGGCCCTCGAGAAGGCCGTCACGAAAGCGCAGCTTGTAGCGACGACCGAAACCCTGCGCGAACCGATCGAGAAACTGCTGCTACCCAAGTTCGATCGCTACGTCCGTCGTGAACGGCGCGATGCGCTCCTCCAGCGCGTCGCTTCTCTTGTCGAAATCGTCGACGTTCTGCAGCATGTTCGCGCGTCGCGCGATCCGAAGGACGACAAGTTCCTCGACGCAGCCGTAAACGGGCGCGCAGATGTGATCGTGGCCGGCGACACAGATCTCCTCGATCTGAATCCGTTCCGTGGCATCGCCATCGTGACTCCGGCCGACTACCTGGCTCGCGACACGTAACGGAACTTCGCGCAGCGGAACGCGGTCAGAATCCACCGGCGATTCCGACACCGAAATGCAATAGGAAATCATGAACGGATCTCGCGCGCAATCGCTCCCGTCCGCTCGATGCTGTTGACGCTGCGCGACCGCGGCGACCGGCGGGATGTCGTGCTGTTCCATGCCGCGCACGATGAGACGCGGATCATCTTCCGGCAGGAGCTGGAGGCGCTCCGCGCAAGTGTCGCACTCGATATCGTCTACGTGCTCGAGGCGCCGGCGGCCGGCTGGCCCGGAGAGCGCGGCCTGATCACGGCCGACGTGCTCCGGCGTCATCTCCCGGCTCGGATCGACCGCCACGGCACCTTCGTGTGCGGGCCGCCGGCGATGATGGACGCGGTCGAAACGGCGCTCGTCAGCCTCGGCGTCCCGGGCGACTCGATCGACACCGAGCGGTTTCACG
>MEKU01000063.1 GCA_001767195.1 Acidobacteria bacterium RIFCSPLOWO2_02_FULL_67_21 | reverse complement strand
GAGAGGAGCAGAAACGCCGCCGTCAGAGCGTAGAAGATCCGCATGCGTTGCCTCATCCGAGTGCGTTGTCGAGCACCATCATGACCGTGAATCCGGAGATGAAGCCGAGCGTCGCGACGTCTACGGCGCCGGCGCGCACCGTCTCCGGAATGAGCTCCTCGACCACCACGTACAACATGGCGCCCGCCGCCGCAGTCATGACGCCGGCGGCAAATCCCATCATGGCGTCCATCAGACGGCGTGGGACCGACCGGACGAGCAACACGGGCAGGGTCCCAATCGCCGTCAGCACGTATGTGCCTATCGTGGCCACCAGCGCCTGCGAGACAGGCGAGAGGTCACGAAACAGATCGAACGTCAGGTTCGTGCGCCTTCGAGCTCCACCGCTTTCGGGAACAGGACGTTCTCTTCCAGGTGAATGTGCCGCTGCAGGTCCCGCTCGAAGTGTGCCAGCTCCTCGAAGCAGACGCGGTACGTCGTGCACGCGTCCGCCGGGACGGTATACGCGGCAGTCAGCCTTCGGATTCTGCCGAGATGCACTCCGGCATCTTCGTGTTCCCGTTCCATCACCCGGATCGGGTTCTCGACGGTGCCGAACGGACTCGGGAGCGGCGATCCCTCGCCGGCCAGTTCCCGAACGTACGGAAACAGCACGTACTCTTCCTTGAGCAGGTGTTCGAGCAGATCGCCGCCGAGCGTGCCGAACTCCGTCGCGATCTGCGCCAGCTCCGGATGGCGCTCGCCGTGGACGTCCCTCACCTTGCGGAGATAGCCGGCGATGCGCGGCAGCGCCGATCGCACGTAGGCGTGGTGCGTCAGCACGATGTGGTCGATGAGGCGATCGATCGGCCAGTGCAGCACGTCGTCTTCCGCATCGTCCGATGGCAGCTCCTCGAGCGCGTGGACGACCTCCGCGGTGTCGATCCCGGCCGATCGGCACGCATCCGCCACGGATTGGCGGCCTCCGCAGCAGAAGTCGATCCCGAACTGCTCGAAGATGGCGGCGGCTCGCCAGTCCGCAGCCACGATCCGTCCGACGGCCTGCCCTTCAATCGATCCGCTCATGCCTGCCCCCATGGAACGCAGCCTACGCGAGCGGCGAATCCACACCTATGACCGCCGTCATATTGGGCGACAATGGGACCCATGGCCGATTCCGTGGATGACATCCTGCGTCGGACGCCGATGTTCCGCCGGCTGTCGGGCGAGGACCGGCAGCGGCTCGCGGCGGTGGCGAGCCTGCGCGAGTTCGAGCGGAGCGAGTACCTCTTTCATGAAGGAGACGACTCGGGCTCCCTGTACACCGTCATGTCCGGCCGGGTGAAGGTGTTCAAGACCACGGCGCGAGGCAGCGATCTCATCCTGGAGATCTTCGGTCCCGGAGACCCGGTCGGCGCCGTCGCCGTCTACGAGTCGCGGCCGTATCCCGCCAGCGCGGTCGCCCTCGAAGACGCGACCTGCCTCCTGATCCCCCGCCAGGCGTTCTTCTCGCTGCTGGAGACCTACCCCTCGATGGTGCGGGGGCTCCTGACCGGGCTCACCCATCGCCTGGTCGAGTTGACGAATCGACTCACCGAACTGTCCACCGGTCGGATCGACGCACGGCTTGCACGATTCTTCCTGAAGCTCGCCGACACCATGGGACAACACACACCGGAGGGGACCTTCATCCCCCTCGCGCTCTCGCGCCAGGAGCTCGCCGACATGATCGGCACGACGATCGAGACCGCGATCCGGATCATGAGCCGCTGGGGCAAGGAGGGCCTCGTCCGCACCGATCGGGACGGATTTCTGCTTGCGGACCGCGCCGCACTGGAGGCGGTCGCCCTCTCCTGACGCCGGCGTATGACACCCGTCATAGGCCCGGCGGCGGGGTCACGCGATCCTGTCGGGCATGGGCCCAGGCGCGGTGGCGGATTTCGCCCGGGCGCCGTTCGTCGTCATCTGGGAAGTGACACGGGCGTGCGCCCTGTCGTGCGTGCACTGCCGGGCCGACGCCATTCCGTATCGCGACCGCCGCGAGCTCACGACTGACGAGAGCAAGCGGCTGATTGACCAGGTTCGCGCGTTCGCCACGACACCGCCGATCTTCGTGCTCACCGGCGGCGATCCGATCCGTCGGCCCGATCTGGCCGAGCTCGTCCGCCATGCGGCCGGGGTAGGGTTGACGGTGGCGCTGACGCCGAGCGGCACGGCCGCGGCCACGCCGGCGCGGCTGGCGGAGTTGAAGGACGCCGGGCTCTCCCGCGTGGCGATCAGCCTGGACGGCCCGACGCCGGAGACGCACGACGCGTTTCGGCGCGTCCGCGGGTCGTACGCCTGGACGATGCGCATTGTCGAGACGACGATCGCGCTCGGCCTGCCGCTGCAGATCAACTCGACGATCAGTCGCATGACGCTGCCCCACCTGGTCGAGATGGCCCGGCTGGTCTCCAGCCTGCCGGTCACGCTCTGGGCGCTGTTCTTCCTCATCCAGACCGGACGGGGCGTCAGCCTGGAGCAGGTCACGACGACGGAATGTGAGCGGGTGCTCGACTACCTGTACGACCTGTCGCAGACGTCGCCCTTCGGGATCAAGACGACCGAAGCGCCGCACTATCAGCGTGTCGTGTGGCAGCGCGACCGCCTGCGTCAGGCACAGGGACTCCGGCGCCCCTCAGTCGAGCGGAGCCGGCAACTCAGGGCCCCCCGCGGTGTCACCGACGGCAACGGATTCGTCTTCATCGATCATGTCGGCGCGATCTGTCCGAGCGGCTTCCTGCCGGTCCCGTGTGGGAACGTCCGGACCGAAAGCCTCGTCGACGTGTACCGGAACCACGAGCTGTTCCTGCTCCTCCGAACCCCGGATGCGCTGATCGGCAAGTGTGGCCGCTGCGCCTTCCGCGCGATCTGCGGCGGCTCCCGGTCGCGGGCCTATGCGGCGACCCGAAGCGTCATGGCGCCGGACCCGCTCTGCGCGTACGAACCGGCCCGGGCGCCCGAACCGCTGGTGGCTCCCGCATAGGGGGCCTTTGATGTCGGCAGCAACGCGCGATCCGATGGCGAGGGTGCCCTCGCAGGCCGCGCCGCTCCTCTATCTGGCGACGGCGCACGTCGCGCTCGCCGTCGCCTGTGCCTTCGCGGCGTACCAGCCCGACGCGGTTGTCGGATTCTTCGCCCACTCGTGGACCGCCGCGCTCGTACACCTCATCACGCTGGGATGGATTACCGGCTCCATCTTCGGCGCCTTCTACATCGTGGGCCCGCTGGCCCTCCGCATGGAGATGCGGGCGCGCGGCATGGATTACGTGGCGTATGCACTCGTCACCGCCGGGCTCGCTGGCATGGTGGTGAGCCTGTGGATCCGGGAGCACGCCGGGACGGCATGGGCGGCCGCAACTGTGACATGCGGTGCGCTCTACATGACATCGCGAATCCTCGCGGAGATCCGGCGCGCGGCCGTCCCGGCCGCCGTGCGGCTGCACATCATCCTGGCATGCGTCAACTTCTGGCTGGCGGCATCGATGGGCGTCCTGATCGCCGTCGACCGGGTCGCACATGTGCTGCCAGGGCCCCTGTTCTCCAACGTGATCGCGCACGCCCATCTGGCGGCGATCGGCTGGGCGACAATGATGGTGGTGGGCGTCGGATACCGGCTGCTCCCGATGGTCCTGCCCTCGAGAATGCCGTCGGGGCGGTCGTTGTATGCGAGTGCCCTCCTCCTCGAGGCCGGTGTGCTGGGCCTCTTCGCGTCGCTGCTGCTCCGCAGCGTCGCGGGGCGCCTCTTCGGCGCGATGATCGTGGCAGGACTCGCTGTGTTCCTCGGGCATGTCGTCTGGATGCTGCGCCACCCGGCGCCCAGACCCGCCGGAGCGCCCAGGGTCGATTTCGCTGTCCTGCACGCCGCGGCGGCCGGCGCGTCCCTGCTCGCGGCCGTCCTGCTGGGGCTGACCCTGCTGATGGTGCCACTCTCGGCCCAGACGCTCCGCGCCGCATCGGTGTACGGCGTGTTGGGCCTGGTCGGCTTCCTGGCGCAGATGGTGGCGGCGATGGAGATCCGCCTCCTGCCGATGGTGACGTGGTGTTGGGCGTACGCGTCGAGCGGCTACCGCGTGCCGCCGCCCTCACCCCACGCGATGCGCAGCCGTTCTCTGCAGGTGCTCGGACTGGCAGGATGGACGATCGGCGTCATGGCACTGGCCGCCGGTTTCGGGTTCGAATCGGCGCCGCTCGTGCGTCTGGGCGCCACCGCCCTGTTCGCGGGCGTCGCCGCCGCGACGCTTGACCACGTGTCCGTGCTCACCGGCGCGTTTCATGCGGTGCGCGACGGGCACTCCGCTTGCATTAGCGCGACAGCCGATGGGCATTCATGACGTGCAACGCGCGCGCTGGGGTGCGGTACTGGAGCACTTCAGCCGGAGCCATGAAGGAGCGCTGGCAGGCGTGGTCTGCGTGCAGCACGGCTCGACGCTGTCGTACCACACCGGCTGGTATCCACTGGCATTCGTGAGGGCCGAGAAGGGCGCCACAGGCGCAACGACCATCCGTATCGGCTTGAAGGGTGGCCCCACGGTGGCCGTCTTCGCCCCGCGAGCGCTCGGCCTCGACACACGGGCCGACCGCATCCAGCACGCGCTCGAAGTCGAAGCGCCCGGCGGTGAATTCGTGCGGCTCTCGTTTGGCGACCACGCACGGTGGGCCAAGCCCCGCGCCGGTCAAGGCGTCCGGATTTCTTCGCACGTGCAGCGAAATTCTCCCCATCCATGCGCGCCCACGGGGTAGTGCAGGTGCATCAGTCAATTGAGACGAACGCTCGATTTACAGCCCCACCGGGGGAGCGTAGTCTCGCACTGTGTCGGGGAGGTACGGCCCATGAGCAGTCAACTGTTGAGCGGATTGGCCGCCGCGCGCATGCTCCAGGAGGATTTCGCTCGCATCGGACGCGCCGAGGTCCTCAGGTTACGGCGGAAGCTCGCGCCGCTCGATGCCCAACAGCGTGAAATCGCCGAGTCCGTCGTTGGACGCGTGGTGGAAGCGCTCGCAGCAGACCCCGTACGCGTGCTGGCGGGGCAGCCAGAGCAGCATATCGTGGACAGCGCCGTTCGCCTGTTCGGGCTCACTAGAAGCGATCGCGCGCGATGAGGAGGATGCGGTCCGATGACACCCCAACTCAGCCGACCGGATCGTGTGGCGCAATCCCGGCGGAGAGGCGACAAGACGTCGGCGTCGCTGCCGGCGTCCGGGGACGCAGCGTCGCCAGACGCCGGAAGTCCGCAAGCCGACGAGCCGCTCGGAGAAGTCTCCAGGCTGTTTGCGAACACCGCCGATGGCGTCTGGGTGAGCGGAGCCCAGGGCGAGATTCTGTTCTGGAACCACGCGGCCGAAGCCATCATGGGCTATCCCGCCGAGCAGGTGGTCGGCCAGTACTGCCGCGACGTGTTTGGAGGCTGCGATACCAACGGCAACCGGGTCTGCGGGTGGCCCTGCCCGATCAAGACGCTGCTGCATGGAGGCGATCTGGTCGAGCACTTCGACATGGCCACGCGGACGAAGACCGGGCAACCCCTGTGGATCGACGTGAGCTGTGTCGCCGTTCCCATCGGTCACGACCGGCCGCCGACGATCGTGCACCTCTTCCGGGATGTCACGGCCGCGCATCAAATCGAACTGCTGGTCCGCCAGCAGCTGGCGCAGACGAAGCTCAAGCTGACCACGAGTCAGGACGTGGTGATGCCGATCAGCGAGCTGAGCCAGCGGGAGCTGCAGGTCATCACGATCATGCGCACGGGCGCGAGCACGGCTGCCATTGCCGACCAGCTCTGTATCAGCAAGGCCACTGTCAGAAATCACATCCAGAACATCTTCAGCAAGCTCAAAGTGCATACGCGCCTGGAGGCGGTCGCCTTCGTGAACCGGATCGCGCGTCTCGATCCTGACACGCATATCGAATCCGCGTTGGCGGACCCCCCGATCCACGCCGTCAACCCCATTGGAGAAGGCAAAGGTCGACAGCGCCGCTGACGGCCATGGACGGGGGACGAAAGCTGATCATCGCGGTGGCCTGCGCGGAGGGGCTCGTCATGATTCTGGCCCTCGCCGGCATCCTTGCCTGGTACTACCTGTCCGGGTGATTCTGCACCAGTAACGCGTTGCAGACGGGATCCCACCTGGCGACGAGGTCAGCCTGCTCGGCCGCCCGTCTCGCCTCGCCGCTGCGCGTCGTGTGCACGTGCACATGCGTGGCGCCGTTCCGTATCGCGGACGCTTCCGTCTCGGGGTCGGCCAGCCGGTTTTGAAGGCTTGCAGTATGACCGATGTAGATCGCGACCCACGATCCCGGTTCGTCCTCTTTCGTGTAGATGAAATTCCCCGGCTCGTCGTTGAAGGACGTCCCGATGGGGTGAATCCAGTAGACATAGTCTTTCCCGGACTGCCCATCCCAGTAGATTTCGGTGTCTGTCATCGTTGATCTCCCACAGACGTGCTATCTGCGAACTATTCCGTCAGGCCTGCGGACTATTCCGCCGCGCCTCCGCGACCACGTGCCCGGAGCGAGAGGTTTGAGCGGAACGTCGAGGGCGCCGGCCTGGCCTGCAATCTGCGTACTCGCCGGCCATGCATCAATCCTGTGCCATCGTCGGGACCGCGGCGGCCGCCGTGCTTGCGTGGACCATGGCGAGCGCGGCCGCCCAGGAGCCCGCACAGCCACCGCGCACGGTCAAGGAAGTCATGACGACGATGACTGTACCTGCATCGGAGGCGATCTTCAGGGCGGCATCGGAATCGCCTCGAAACGACGAACAGTGGGCGGCCCTTGGAAAGGCGGCCGAAACGCTTGCTGCCTCGGGCCGCCTCCTGATGACCCCGGCGCTCGCCCGGGACACAGCCGCGTGGACGGCGTTCTCGCGCACCTTGGTGGCACAGGCGACAGCCCTCTCGAAGATCACCGAGGCGAAGCGGGGCGATGCACTCGAACAGGCAGGCAACGATCTGTATGAGACTTGCGAGACCTGCCATATGCGCTATCTCGAGGACGCCAAGTGACGGGCCACGGGTGAACGCGCAGGAGCCGGCCGGCGAACCGATCAATACGGCCCCGCTCCTTGCGGGCCGTCTCGCCGTGGCCCTGCTCGTCTGGATCGGGTCGGCGGCGGTCATCTTCGCCGCGTACGGGGTGATCGAGGGCCTGTGGCTCCGGGAGTTCCCGCTCGAGACCAGCCGCCTCGCGTACCTCGGCCGCGATCTCACCGCCGCACTCGTCGGCGGCGTGGCGGCCGGTTTGTACCTCTTTGGACGGGTACTCCCGTCGCTGGATTCCGGTCTCGAGACGCCGGCACGCCCGGAGAGCGCGGCCGCGTTGCTCCGGGAAGCGCTTGCGGGGTGGCTCCTGGGGCTCCGATGGGTGGCCGTACTGGTCTCGGTGGCCGTCGTGGCGTTTGCGACGTCGTATGGCCCCCGCGTGGAGTCTGGAGCGGCTCCGTACCTCTGGGCCGGCGTCGCGCTGCTCTTTGTGTTCAACACGGTCCTGAGCGTGTACGGCACACGGCGCATAGGGACGCAGAACGCCCTGGTCGGCCAGGTCGCCGTGGACGTGGGCATCCTCGCCTGGCTGGTCCACCACGCCGGAGGACTTTCGAACCCGTTTGCCGGCTTCTTCGTCTTCCATGCGGCGATCGCCGCGGTCGTGCTCGACCCGCCCTGGCCGCGGCGCGCAGCGGTGGGCATCGCGCTGTTCGTCCTCGTCCTCGGCATCACCGAAGTCAGTGGATGGCTCCCGCCCGGGTGCGTGCTGGACGGCGGAGGTGGCTGCGTCGCACCGCCGGCCGACTGGATGCTGCAGGCGGCCACCGGGACGGCGGTGGCCGTCATGGTCGTCGTATGCGGTCTGATCGTGGCGAGTCTCGTGCGCGTGCTCCACGCCGACCGCGAACGCCTCGCCGCCGCCCGGGCCCAGGTGGTGCAAGAGGAACGGATGGCCGTCGTCGGCAAGCTGGCCGCAGCCCTCGCCCATGAGCTCAACAACCCGCTGGGGGCCATTGCGCTGTTCGCGCAACATGCGCTTGACGAGGTGCGCCCGCAGCACCCGCTGCACGACCATCTCGGCACGGTCCTCAGGAACGCGAACCTGTGCAAGAAGATCGTGTGGGATCTCCTGGAGTACGCGCGACAACGGCCGCCCGAACGGCGGGAGGTCTCGCTCGCGGAAATCGTCGCCGATGCGGAACGGACGCTTATGCCCCAGGCGGAAGACTGTCGGGTCACGCTCCATCGCGAAGACGTCACCGGGTCGGGCGCACGCGTGTACGGCGACCCGGACCAGCTCCGGCAGGTGCTCGTGAACCTGGGATTGAACGCGATCGAGGCGATGCCTGATGGCGGAACGCTGACGTTCCGCCTGGGCCGAACGGAGGAGGGCCGGCTGCGCATCGACGTGGTGGACACGGGCGTCGGCATCCCACCCGAGGAGCAAGAGCGGATCTTCACCGCGTTTCACACGACGAAATCCGAGGGAACGGGCCTCGGCCTCACCGTTGCGCGCGATATCCTCGCTGCCCACGGCGGCGTGCTCGCGGTCGAGAGCTCCGAGGTGCGAGGGAGTACGTTCACCGTCGTGCTCCCCGCGTTCGACGCGGTCGAAGCCAGCGCGGATGCTGTGGAGGCATCGCCGTCATGAGCGCACGTATCCTCGTCGTCGATGACAAGCGCGACCTGGCGCGCGGCGTCGCCCTGGTCCTGGGCAAGCTCCCGGCCGAGATTGCCGTCGCTCACTCGGCCGAAGAGGCGCTCGAGCTGCTCGAGCGGGACCCCGCGGATATCGTGCTCTCCGACATCCGCATGCCGGGACGCGATGGCCTGTCGCTGCTCGACTGCGTGCGCGAGCGGTGGCCTCAGGCACAGGTCATCCTCTTCACGGGCTACGGGACGATCGACTCGGCCGTCGACGCGATGAAGCGCGGCGCGTTTCACTATCTCACCAAGCCGTTCAACAACGACGAGCTGCTCGTGGTCACGAGGCGGGCGCTCCACGAGATCCAGGACCAGAAGGAGATCGCACGGCTGCGGGCGGAACTCCGCGGCACCTACGACTTTCGCGGCATCTACAGCCGCGACCGCCACATGCAGCCGGTCATCGAAGCCATTCGCCGCGTGGCGCCGACGAGCGCCACGGTCCTCATCTTCGGCGAGAGCGGTACGGGCAAGGAGCTCGTGGCGCGGGCGATCCACGTCGAGAGCCCGCGGGCGAGCCGCCCCTTCGTCGCGTTCAACGCGGCGGCGGTGCCCGAAACGCTTGCCGAAGTGGAGCTCTTTGGCTGCAAGAAGGGCGCGTACACCGGCGCCGACCGCGACCGCAAGGGACTCTTTCTCGAGGCCGACGGCGGAACGCTGCTCATCGACGAGGTCGCGTCGATGCCGCTCGGATTGCAGGGCAAGCTCCTCCGCGCGCTGCAGGAGCGAGAGGTCCTGCCGCTCGGCTCGTCGACCCCCATCCAGGTGGACGTCCGGGTGATTGCCACGACCAACGAGGAAGCCCGTCGCCTCCTCCGCGAGAACAGGCTGCGGCGCGACCTCTACTATCGCCTGTCGGTCATGCGCATCGCCGTCCCGGCGCTGCGCCAGCGGATCGAAGACATCCCGCTGCTCGCAAAGTTGTTCCTCGATCGCCTGACGTCGCCGGAGAAGGTCGCCAAGCGGCTGTCGCCAGGGGCTCTCCGGCTCCTCATCTCACACGACTGGCCCGGCAACGTCCGGGAGCTCCAGAACGTCGTCGAGCGCGCGGCGCTCATGGCGCGTGGCGACGAGGTCAGTCCCGCCGATATTGCGCTCGAGGACGACGACCTCGACTGGCAGCCCGAGGACGCGGAGTCGGTGCCCTACGAAGAGGCGAAGCGGTCGGCCATCGAACGCTTCCAGCGGCGCTTCGTCGAGCACCTCATGCACGAGGCCGAGGGCAACATCAGCGCCGCAGCACGCAAAGCCGACATGACGCGCGCCGCGCTCCACCGGATCCTCAAGCGGCTCGGGCTCGCGGCCGAAGGCGAAATCGACGCCGACGCCGATCCCGAAGAGGGTCAGGAAGAGGCGCCGATCGGATCCGAAAGACCGAGCGACCCGTTGTTCCCCAAGTAAAGCTGCCTTCGTATAGGGCCCTATACATCTGTGAACCGCCGCTAGCCAGGCCAGCGCGCCAGGCGGCGCGGATCCCCTGAAAAACGACGATCCTCGTGTGCTCGCCGCCTGGCTCGCAGCTTGCTCGCGTGCCCGCGTATGGACTGGCCGTGTATGCAACGGAGGATCGGTATGACGACGGATACAGTGTCGGTGCGCTGCGGTGTGCGACGCGTCGTGCGCTTCGCCACCTTGCTGGCGGCGTTGCTTGGTCTCGCGGCCTTTGGCGCCGTCGACGGGTCGGCTGCGGCCGGTTCCAGCACGGAAGACATCGCAACAGGCGGCAGCATTTTTCAGAAGAAGTGTGTCGGTTGCCACACCATCGGCGACGGGTCACTCCTCGGTCCGGATCTCGGCAACGTGCACAGACGCCGGGAGCACGCATGGCTCGTTCGATGGCTGAAGGATTCGGAGACGATGGTGGAGACCGACCCCGAGGCTCGCAAGCTTGTCGCAGCGCGGGGCCAGTCCCGGATGAAATCTCTCCGCTTGTCCGATCAGGAAGCGCAGCAGGTCCTTGCCTATATCGAGATCGAAAGCGCGAAGAAGGCCCCCGGCGCAGCGACCGTACAGCCGGTGCTCGCCCTGATCGATGCCCGGAGCACGCAATCGCCGAGCGTGGCGGCCCCGTCTGAGGCGCCCGCTCCGGTGTTGACCGGAGCCGCGTTCGAGCAGGCCAAGAACCTCTACTTCGACCGCTGTGCCGGCTGCCACGGGCTGCTCCGAAAGGGCGCGACGGGACCCAACATCGAGCCGGCGCATACCGCCGAACTGGGCGCGAAGGCCGTCCAGAACATCCTCACCAACGGCACGCCTGGGGGGATGCCGGCGCTCGGGAACGAGGGGATTCTGACACCCGAGCACGTGCGGCTCATGTCGGCCTACCTCCTGATGCCGGCGCCCGACCCGCCTGCGGTGTCGTTCGAGGAGATCCGCGAAAGCTGGAAGCTGCTCGTACCCCCTGCGAGCCGGCCCAAGACGCCGGTCACGAAGCGTCAGTGGGACAACTACTTCGGCGTCATCCTGCGCGACGCCGGCAAAGTCGCCATCGTCGACGGCGATACCAAGGAGCTCGCGGGCGTCATCGAGACGGGGTTTGCCGTGCACATCCTGCGCTCCTCGTCGACCGGCCGCTACTTCTATGCCGTCGGCCGCGACGGCCGCGTGTCGATGATCGACCTCTGGCCCGAGACGCCCACGCTCGTGGCTCAGGTGAAAGGATGCGTCGACGCGCGGAGCATCGAAGCCTCGAAGTACAAGGGGTACGAGGACAAGCTGCTCATCGAAGGCTGTTACTGGCCGCCGCAGTACGTCGTCTTCGACGGGCAGACGCTCGAGCCCAAGACGGTCGTGGACATCACGACGCCGGCCTACGATACGGGCGAGGCGCTGAAAGAGGTCCGCGTGGCCGCCATCGTGCCCTCTCACCACGGGCCGCAGTGGGTGGTCAGCCTGAAGGAGTCCGGGCACGTGGCGATCGTCGACTACTCGAAACCCGGCTTCCCTGTCACCAAGAAGATCGCCGCGGAGCGCTTCCTGCACGACGGCGGCTGGGATCGCACGAAACAGTACTTCATGGTCGCCGCAAACATGCGCGATCAGATGGCCGTCATCGATGTGAAGAACGGCACGCTGGTCACGAAGTTCAAGACCGGCGTGCGGCCGCATCCGGGGCGAGGCGCCAACTGGGAGGATCCCGAGTACGGCTGGGTGAACGGCACCACGCACATGGGCGAGGGGAAGCTCGTCATCTACGGCGCCGACCCCGCCAGGAAGCCGCAGCATGCCTGGAAGGTCGTGCGTGAGGTGGCGCTCGGGGAGCCGGGAGGCCTCTTCATCAAGACGCATCCGAAGTCGCCGTGGGTGTGGCTCGACTCGCCGCTCTCGAACGAACCGAACGGCACACGCCAGATCTGCATCTATTCGAAGAAGGAGGGGAAGATCGATCGGTGCTTCACCGCCTCCGCACGCGGGCGCGCGGTCCACTTCGAGTACAACAAGGCCGGCACCGAGGTGTGGGTGTCCGTCTGGGACAGAGAGGGCGAGCTCATCGTCTACGACGACAAGACGCTCAAGGAGAAGACCCGGATCGAGGGCGACTGGCTCGTCACGCCCACGGGCAAGTTCAACGTCTTCAACACGGCGGGCGACGTCTACTGACGGTGCGCCATGCTCGAGGTCACCGAGCTCGTCAACGTTGCGCTGGGGCGAGTCGCGGCTGATACCGTCGCGGCTCATGCCCCTGCCCGCTACGGGGCGCGTGTGGCGCCTCCCGTCGTCGTGTGGAATGTCTGCCATCACTGCAACCTTCGCTGCCCGCACTGCTACGCGGCCGCCACCTCCGCGCCTTCACCCCATGACCTGACGACGACCGAGGCGAGACGACTCGTCGACAGCCTTGCAGAAGCGGGTGTCCGCGTCCTGATCTTGAGCGGCGGCGAGCCGCTCCTTCGTGACGATCTCCTCGAGCTGGCCGCGCACGCGCACGCGGTCGGCCTCCATCCGATGCTGTCGACGAGCGGCGTCCCGCTCGACGCGCGCATGGCCGGGGCCCTCGCCACCGCCGGCGTCTCATACGTCGGCGTCAGTCTGGACGGCCTGGCGCCGTTCAACGACTCCTACCGCGGCATGCAGGGGGGGTTCGAGCGTGCGGCACTCGGCGTGGCGTACGCCAAGGCGGCCGGTATGTGGGTGGGCGTTCGGATGACGGTGACACGCCTGAACGCCGCTCAAGTTGAACCGCTCGTCGAATGGGCCGTCATGAACGGCGTCGATCGGTTCTATCTGTCGCACCTCCTGTACTCCGGCCGCGGATTCACACTCGCCGCTGAAGACCTGTCCCCCGCCGAAAGCCGGGCAGTGCTCGGCCAGCTGTTCGAAACAGCCGAACGGCTGGTGCGGCGTGGCGCGGCTCTTCGCGTGGTCACCGGTGGCAACGACTCGGACGGACCCTGTTTTCTCCGCTGGATAGAGGCGCGACATGGCAACGGAGCCGCCACACACGTGGAGGCCGTCCTTCGACGTCGCGGCGGCAACTCGGCGGGCGAGCGCATCCTCGCCATCGATCATCGAGGCCGGGTGCATCCCGACCAGTTCTTCACCACGCAGGTCGTCGGAGATATCCGACGGCACACGTTTGCCGAAATCCTCGCGCATCCTCTCCTCCAGGCGCTCCGCAACCGCGAGGAACTGCTGCAGGGGCGGTGCGGGGCGTGTGCCTACAAGGCCGTCTGCCGTGGATCGCATCGGGAGCGTGCCCTGGCCCGGTACGGAGCACTCTGGGCGCCCGACCCGGCCTGTGTGATGACCGACTGCGAAGTCGGCGTGTCGCCCGAGAGCTCCAAGGTCAACGCGGCGACGGCCGACGCACGGGAGGCCGTTGTATGAGTATGAGACGAGCGGGAGTGACGTTGCTCGTGACGTGTATTGCCGGCCTTGCAGGCACGAGAATCGCGGCGGACCCGGCGAGCGGGGCAAGCGGCATCGGCTCGCGCGTCTTCGTGGTCGAGCGGAACTCCGCCAGCCTCGCCGTCTACGACCTCGCGGAGCGTCGCGTGGTGGGGCGCATCGAGGGCCTCGGAAACCTGCAGCACGCGCTGATGACCTTCTCCCGCTGGCTCGATTACGGCTACATCGCCACCCGCAGCGGCAAGCTCACGCGCATCGATTTGCAGTCGCTCGAGCGTGCGGGCGAGGTGCAGACATCGAACAGTTCCATCGATATGGCCATCAGCCAGGATGGGCGTTTCGTGGCGACGGCCGAATATGTGCCGGGCGGCGTCACGATCCTGGATGCTCGCACGCTGGGCGTCGTGCGCCGCATTCCCGGCGAGTTCGAACGCAACGGCCGGCGGCTCCTCTCGCGCGTCACCGGCGTCGTCGACGCGCCGGGGAACCGTTTCGTCTGCGCGCTCATCGAAGGCGCCGAGGTCTGGATCGTTGATGCCTCGGGCGAGGAGCCCGTCCTGGAGCGCCGCATCGCCACGCCGGCCGGGGAGCCGTACGACGCCATGATCACCCCCGACGGCCGCTACTACGTCGTCGGGCACCTCGACTCGGCGGACGTCACGGTGCTCGACCTGGAAGCCCCGGAGCCGTTGCCGCGGGTCGTGTCGCTGCGCGAGCCCGGCCGCGCGTACGACCGGGCCGCGCCGAAGAAGCTCCCGCACCTCGCGTCGTGGGCGGTGGCGCAGGGCTCGGTCTTCGTCCCGCTGGTCGGCGAGAAGCGCCTCGCCGTGCTCGACCGCTACACCTGGAAGTTCAAGCGCTCGATCGAGCTGCGAGGCCACCCCGTCTACGCCGTGCGGGCGCCGGGCGAGCGCCATGTGTGGGTGACGTTCTCGGGGGAGGCGGACGATGCATTCGTACAGGTGGTGGATGTCGAATCGCTCGAGGTCGTCCACACGTTCCGCGTCGGCGCGCGGATCTATCACATCGAGTTCATGCCGCGCGGGAGCCACGCCCTCATCACCGCCAACGCGGAAGACAAGCTCTTCCTCGTGAACGCGCGTACCTACGCCATCGAGGACAGCGAAACGTTGCGTTCTCCGTCCGGCATCTTCGGCCTGTGGCGGGCCTTCACGGCAGGACTGTGATCGAGATGTCAGTGAAGCTGTCGCCTCGAGAAGAGAATGCGCTGGCGAGAGCGATCCAGGAAGGTGTTCCTCTCTGCGTTCGCCCCTTCGCCGAACTGGGGCGGCGTCTCGAACTCCAGTCGAGCGACGTGCTGGTACAGCTCCGTACGTGGAGCAGCGAAGGCAAGCTCCGGGAGATCTCGGCCGTGCTCGAAGGGAGCCTGCTCGGGTACGAAACCGCCCTATGCGCGGCAGCCGTGCCCGAGCAGGAGCTTCCCCGCGTGATTGCCGTCGTCAACGCCCACCCGACCGTCACCCACAACTACCTGCGCAGGCATGCGTACAACCTCTGGTTCACGATCGCCGTTCCGCGGACGATGGGGCTCAAAGAGACCCTCGCACGACTCGAGAGCCGCGCCGAAGCACGCTTCTTTGCGGCTCGACGGACGGGTACATACAAGGTGGGCGTCAACTTCGACCTGCTGTCCGGCGAGAACTCGACGACCGCGCAGGATCTGCCCGATCTGCCGCCGCTCGATCTGTCGGCCCGCCACGAGCGGCTCTTCCGCGCGTTGCAGACTCCCCTTCCGCTGATCGAACGGCCGTTTGCCTCGCTGGCCGACCTCGCCGAATGCGGCGAGGAGGAGCTTCTGGAGTTCGCCCGCCAGCACCTCGGCGGCGCGGTCCGGCGGTACGTGGCGACCTTCCGCCAGCGGAGTATCGGCGTGCGCGGCAACGCCATGGTCGTGTGGAACGTGTGCGGCGAGGAACTGGATGAGGCCGGGCGCCGACTGGCGCGGACACCGCAGGTGAGCCATTGCTACGCGCGCGAGCGCCTTCCGGGCTTTCCGTACGCCCTCTACAGCATGGTCCATGGTCCTGATGCCACGAGCTGCCGGGACCTTGTGACTCGACTGGCGTCTGTCGTCGGTACCGCCGACTACGCGGTGCTGGAGACCGAGCGCGAGCTCAAGAAGTGCCGCCTTCGCTATTTCCTGCCCGACCTGGAGCGCTGGTGGGTACAAGGCCAAACCGCTCTCGTGGCGTGACGGGAACCACGCATCGTGGGCTCGCTGATGGGATCCGCGTCCTGTCGGCGGATCGGCGCGAGAAGGTAGCGGCGTGCGATCGCACTTCGCTCTCGAGCCGAGACGACGATGCTCCAGGGGTGCACGAGACGCCGCGACGAAGCGGCAACGGTCGGCTTCTGGCGTGGCGAACGCGATCGGCATCGCGGATGGCGTTGTCGCACGAGACGCCGTGTGCACACCCAACGGCGCATGACGCCGCACAGGAACTGCAGCCAGGCCCTTTAGCTCTGGCCTTCTTCGTGGTGGTCGGCGCGGTTAGCCTCTGGGCTGCGCTCGTGATACTGCCCTGACAACCTGACGCACAAGTCCGCCTCGAACGATTTCCTCAAAGATCTTCGTCACCCCGCGCACATTTCTTCGGCGGACCGTTGTCCCACGCGGTCAACGTCATCGCGGCTGCGCGCGCGAGCGCCTTCCGGGCTTTCCGTGCGCCCTCTACAGCATGGTCCATGGTCCTGATGCCACGAGCTGCCGGGACCTTGTGACTCGACTGGCGTCTGTCGTCGGCACCACCGACTAGGCGGTGCTGGAGACCGGGCGCGAACTCAAGAAGTGCCGCCTTCGCTATTTCCTGCCCGACTTGGAGCGCTGGTCGGTACAAGGCCAAGTGGTGCTCATGGCGTGAGGCGGAATCACGCGTCGTCAGCCGTTGAAAACGGCTCGCGATTTTTTTCGCGACCGCAGCGGTGCAAATTTTCACGGCCCTTGTGAAATTCTCCGCAATTACTGGGTTGAACGCACCAGTTTCCTGAGCCAAATAGACCGTTCTGGCCCGAAAACGAAACCGCCGCGCTCGCCGACAACCCGGCATTCTGTTTGCTCGACGAGTGTCGAGGATCCTTCAAGCTGAAAAATTTCTCCACACGATAACCCAGGCAAGATGGGGAACCCTACCCTCGACCCGACTATGGGCCACGACGAGCCCGTGCTCCAGCGCGGGTTCAACCGTTTAGTCCGTTTCAGCACGACGCGATCGAAGGAGACAGCCCGATGAACCAAATGCCACGGGGTTATGTCGGCGTGGCCCTGACCGCCGTCACCTTGGCGTGCGGCCTGCTGGCGGCTGGGTGCGCCCGCGGCGAAGCACACACCAGTCCGACCGGCGAGCAGCTCTACGCCGCTTGCGAGCACTGTCACGGGACGGGCGGTGAGGGCAAGGTCGAGCTGAGTGCTCCGAAACTGGCCGGGCTGCCGGCCTGGTATCTGACGCGACAGCTGCAGCGCTTCAAGGACGGCACGCGGGGCAAGCACCCCGACGATGAGAAGGGGCTGCGGATGCGGGCCATGGCCCGCCAGATGATGTCCGACGCAGAGGTCGACGCCGTCGTGGCGTACGTGGCGGCGATGCCGGATGTCGAGGTCATCCCGACGCTCCCCGAGCCGGACCCTGCCGCCGGGGGGGCCGACTTCGCAGCCTGCGCGGTCTGTCACGGCGAGAAGGGTGAAGGCAACGAGTCGATCATGGCACCGCGAATCGCCCGTCTGAACGACTGGTACGTGGCGAGCCAGATCAGGAAGTACCGGTCGGGCATCCGGGGTGGAGCCGAGGGCGACGACGTGGGAGCCGCCATGCGGGAGATGGTCAACAAGGCGGTCGCGCCCGAGAGGATCGACAACCTCGCCGCCTACATACAACGCCTTCCGGGGTAACAGCACACGAGAACGCCACATGACGCCCACTTTTGAGTCGGACGCGATCGCGAAGAGGATCTTCGCGATGACCATCGCCGGAGTCGTCGCCTTTGCGGTGGCGGTGCTCTACATCATTTCTTGAGGAGGCCCGGACATGATCTCGTGGTTGCTGCCACAAGCCTCCACGTTCGCGTCAACGATCGACGGCCTGGTGCTGCTCATTGCGGTCATCGTCGGTGTCTGGCTGATCCTCGCGGAAGTCGTCTTGTTCGGATTCATTTGGAAATACCGCGCGCGCGATGGGATCCGGGGCCAGTATGTATCTGGCGAGGATAGGTCTCAGAAGAAATGGGTGTCGTACCCGCACTATGCGGTGGTCGTCTTCGACATCATCATCATCGTGGCGGCGCTCCGCGTCTGGAACGAGGTGAAAGTCGCGGCGCCCCCTGGCGAGGAGCAGATTCGGATCATCGCCCAGCAGTGGTCGTGGACGTTCGTGCACGCCGGCCCCGACGGCAAGCTCGACACACCTGACGACATCCGCACCGTTGACGACATGTACGTTCAGCGCGACCGGGTCTACACCTTCGAGTTGCACGCGCGCGACGTCGTGCACAGCTTTTCGGTGCCGGCGTTCCGCTTGAAACAGGATGCGATTCCAGGACGCGTGATCCACGGCTGGTTCAGGCCGACGCGGGAAGGGACCTTTGACGTTCAGTGCGTTGAGATGTGCGGGGTTGGGCATGGGCTGATGGCAGGACGCATCCACATCGGCTCGGCGGCGCAATACGCCGCGTGGATGACGGAGTTCAGGACAACTGCGGCCACGGCCAACAGGATCACCGGCTCGACTCCGGTTGCCGATGTCGCCGCGCACGACCACGTGGGTACCGCAGGAGGCACGCGATGACCGGCCACGCGCCCGACGCGACCCGTGCCCCAGGGTTCGTCAGGACGTACCTGTGGTCCACCGACCACAAGACCATCGGGCTCCAATACATGTTGACGGGAATGGCGATGGCGCTCATCGGCGCGTTCGCCGCGTACGTCTTCCGCATGCAGGCGGCGTTTCCGGGGGCTAGCGTGCCGCTGTTCGGCCGGGTCGCGGCCGCCGACTACAACTACCTCGTCACGATGCACGGAACCATCATGATCTTCTGGGTGGCGATGCCGGTGTTGCTCGCCGGGTTCGGCAACTACTTGATTCCGCTGATGCTCGGCTGTGACGACATGGTGTTCCCAAGGGTCAACCGCCTCTCGTACCAGATCTTCTTCCTCAGCTCGGTTGTGCTCGTCGCCTCGTTCTTCGTGCCGGGGGGAGCGTTCGGCGGTGCCTGGACCGCATACCCCCCGCTCTCGGCGAACAGCGCCTACAGCATGACGCCCTTCGGATCCACGCTGTGGCTCCTGGCGGTGGCGCTGGAGTTTGTCGCGTTTCTCCTCGGAGGCATCAATTTCATCACCACAACGATGAACTCGCGGGCGCCCGGCATGAAGATGTTCGACATTCCAATCATCGTCTGGACGATCATGATTGCCGCCGTCCTTTTCATGGGCTCGGTCGGCCCGCTCGTTGCCGGCGCCGTCATGCTGCTCTTCGACCAGGTCGTCGGCACCGGGTTCTACGATCCGGCCCGCGGAGGGGATCCGGTGCTCTGGCAGCACCTCTTCTGGTTCTTCGGCCATCCCGAAGTCTACGTCCTGCTGCTGCCGGCGATGGGCATTGTCGCCGAAGTGATGGTGGTGTTCGCGCGGAAGAAACTGTTCGCCTACCGGACGATCGTCTATTCGGCGGTCGCCACGGGCATCATCAGCTTCTTCGTCTGGGCGCATCACCAGTTCGTCGCCGGCATCGATCCGCGGATGGCGAGCCTCTTCAGCGTGACGACGCTGATCATCTCGATTCCAGTCGCCGAGATGTTCTTCGCCTACATTGCCACGCTGTACGGGGGCTCCATCCGGTTCTCCACGCCCATGTTGTGGGCGCTGGCCTTCGTGGCCGAGTTCCTGATCGGCGGCGTGACGGGAATCTTCCTCGGTTCGGCGGGGTCGGACATCTACTTCCACGACACGTACTTCGTCGTCGCGCACTTCCACTACACCTTCTTCCCCATCGCGTTCCTGGCGGCGTTTGCGGGCATCACCTTCTGGTTCCCGAAGATGTTCGGACGCATGATGAACGAAACGTGGGGGAAGGTGCACTTCTGGGGCACCATCATCGCCTTCAACATCTGCTTCATCCCGCTGTTCATCACGGGAACGGCCGGCGACCACCGGCGCATCTTCGACTACTCGATGTTTGCGGAGCTGGCAACGCCGGAGATGCAGAGCTTGCGCATTCTGGCAACGCGGGCGCTGCTGGTGACGCTGGCCTTTCAAGTGGTGTTCGTCGTCAACTTCGTCTACAGCCTCTTCCGGGGAACAGTTGCCGAAGCGAACCCATGGAAGGCAAACACGCTGGAATGGCTCGCCCCGTCGCCGCCGCCGCACGGGAACTTCGTGACGATGCCGGTCGTCTACCGGGGTCCGTACGAATACAGCGTGCCAAACCGTGACGAAGACTACTGGCCCCAGCACGAGCCCGACGAGCCGGCAGACCCCGATGCGCCCGGCGCCCGCCGGCCCCTGCAGCAGCCCGCCTGACCGGAGCAGGACGTGACGAGAACCCTCGCCGCGGCACGGAGCATGACCGGGATCCCGACGGGCCGTCTGGCGGTCTGGTGGGTCCTTGCCTCGGAGATCGTCATCTTCGGCGGCCTGCTCGGCGCCTACATCATGCACCGGATCGGTCATCCCGAATGGGAGGGCCAGGCGATTCACACCAACGTCTGGGCCGGCGGGTTCAATACGTTCGTGCTGCTCTCGTCCAGCCTTTCCGCAGTCCTCGCGCATCAGGCCGCCGAGCGCGGCGACGGCAAGAGCGCCGCCAGGCTGCTCCTGCTCACTGCGGCCGGCGGCGCCACGTTCCTCATCGTCAAGGCCTTCGAGTGGACTGCCGAGATCACGAGCGGATTTACGATCGGGTCGAACCTGTTCTGGTCTTTCTATTACACGGCGGCCGGCCTGCACGCGCTGCACGTGCTCGCCGGCATGGTGATCTTGCTGTTCGTGGCGGCGACTGCCGCAAAGAACATCGAACTGCACAGGGTCGAGAACATCGGCATCTACTGGCATTTCGTCGATATCGTGTGGATCTTCCTCTTTCCCCTGCTCTACATCGCGAAGTGAGCGCCATGACCGAACACGTGCAGCGGAACTACGTGAAAATCTGGGCCATGCTGTGTGCGTTGCTCGTCGTCAGCATTCTGGGGCCGCTGATCGGCATTCGGATGCTGACAGTGATCACCGCCTTCGGGGTGGCGATCGTCAAGGCGTTCCTTGTCGCCAAGCACTTCATGCACCTGGATATCGAGAAGAGGTGGGTCGCGTATGTGCTGCTCGCCATGATCGGCTTCATCGTGGTGATGTTTGCCGGGATCGCGCCCGACGTCATGAAGCACGACGGCCTCCGCTGGGAGAACACGGCTGCCAAGGAGGCGGTACGGAGCGGCGGGGGCGCCGTCGCGGGCGGCCACCGGTAGGGTGCACATCCGGATGGAAGCCACGCTCCCTGCTCTCCCCGCTCTGCCGGCGCGCCGGCGCGAGGTCGTGCCGAACAGCGTTCTCGGGATGCTGCTCTTCGTGGGCGCCGAGGTGATGTTCTTTGCCGGGCTGATCAGCGCGTTCACCATCACGCAAGCGGGTGCCAAGCCGGGGACGTGGCGGCTGCCGAGCGAGCCCGTTCTCCCCGCGGCGGCGACCGCGTTCAACACCGCCGCGCTCGTGGCCAGCGGCCTGCTCCTCGTCTGGGCGAACCGCCAGTATCGGCGGAACCCGGCTTCCGCCGCCCAGACCGTCCTGCTGGCATGGATGCTGGGAGCGATCTTCGTCGTGCTTCAGGGCCGCGAGTGGATCGGCCTGCTCAGCCAGGGCCTGACGATTCGATCGAGCACGTTGGGGTCATTCTTCTATGTGATCGTCGGCGCCCATGGGCTCCATGCCGTCGGCGCGCTCATCGGCCTCGGCGTGGCCTGGTGGCGCCTCCGGCAGGGGACGCTGTCGCCGGGCTTCCTCCTGGGTGCGCAGACGTTCTGGTATTTCGTTGTCGGCGTGTGGCCCGTTATTTACGGTCGCGTGTACTTCTAGGGAGTGGCGATGCGCGTTGTTGTGGCTACGGTGATCCTGGTTCTGGCACCACGGGTGGCGCTTGCCTGCCCGGCCTGCGCGCTGGTGGGGGTCAATGAGAATTCAACTGCGTACGTCAGTATGACCATCATGCTCATGGCGCTTCCGCTCGGCATGATCATCGGAATCGCGATCTGGCTCTATCGCAGTGTCAGGCGCGCGGAGGCTGGAGCGCAGGTGTGTGAGCGCGTCATCCGCTCCGCGCGTCGGCAACGAGCGTGCTTCGGCCCAGAATGAGCCGGTGGCGCACTGAACCGGGCATGTGGCTCCCTGCGGCGCCCAGGGTCAGCGCCGCGATCAGCAGGGGCACGCGGGCTTCCCAGAAGACGAGCACCATCGCTGTGAGGGCGACTTTCAGGAGAACCAGCAGGCCGCGCACCTGAAAGAGGAAGGCGAAGGTCGCGTGGAGATCCGTCGCCAGAAGGACGAGGCCCGACGCAACGCTGCCCACCAGCCAGCCGAAAAGCTGCTCCTTTGGTTGCCCGAAGATGTGGCCTCCGACGAGAACACCGGTTGCGAACATGTGGAGCGTCCTGAGCGCCGTTCGGACGGTCCGCCTGAAGGGGAAGTCGCGCGGCGTATCCGGAAACAGACACCGCATCATCAGTTCTTCTTCGCTTCAACCGCGCCCCTGAAGGTATTTCGCACCAGGGGCTTGGCGTCGGCCTGCGGCACGTGGCACGCCGTGCATGTATGGCGGGCCGGGGACACCTCCGCAAGGCTGTTGCCGTCACGGTCCTTGAAGTGGCTGTCGCCCGCTTTCGGCGCCTTGGCGCTCTTGTAGGTTTGCGCTCCATGGCAGAAAAGGCACGTGTTACGCTCCAGCGTGATCGCCGGGATGCCCTCGACGCTATGTGGGATGAGCGGCGGCTGCCCGCTGAAGGTGCGCGCGATCGGCTTCTGGCTGCCCGGGCGCTTGCCGACGTAGGACTTCTCTTCAGGTGCCCTGTCTGCGTCATCGACGTCGGCCCCACGCAGCGTTTGCACGTTCGGCGCGGCTTGCTGTGCCGACGCGGGCTGCCACAGCGCCAGCGCCACTGTTGCCAGGAGAATCGTGGTGGACTTGTTCATAAATGACTCCTTTTGCGTCATCACAGTTCGACAGCGGTTACCTTACGGGCTGCCACGTGCTGTGCGGCGTCGGCCAGCGGTTGGCGGTGATTGGAAAAGCGCGACCCGAAAGCAAAGACGTGCCTCGAGCAGACGTCGATGCACCGGCCGCAGTTGGTGCAATGAGGCGACAGGATAACCGGGCCGATGCCATCGTCCGCGCCCTTGAGCGCGGGCCTGATTACCAGCGGCTCTGGGCACACCGTGTAGCAATCGGCGCAATCGTTGCACTGTTCGCGCCGCACCGCGACGATGCGCAGCGGGCTGAATGTGGCTACCGCGCTGTAGAAGGCCCCGACCGGGCACAAGCGGCCACACCAGGCGCGTTCGGCGACGAACAGATCGAGAAGAAACACCGCGACGATGACGGCCCAGCCGACGCCGATGCCGAAAATGATGCCCCGGTGCAGGATCGAGATCGGGTTCACCAGTTCCCAGGCAATGGAGCCGGTGATCCAGGCGAGCGCCAGCGTCATGGCGAGGATCCAGTAGCGTGTTGAGCGCGGGATGATGACGCCGCCGGGCACGCCAAGCCGTGCGCGCAGCCAATGCGCCGCATCGGTCACGGCGTTGACCGGGCACACCCACGCGCAGTAGGTGCGGCCGCCGGCCACAAAATAGGCGAACAGAATGACTGCCGCGCCGACGAGCGCCTTTCGCTCGGGCCTGTGCCCCGCCACCAGCGATTGCAACAGCACGTACGGATCGGCAAGCGGCAGCACGCCGAGCGTCAGGCTGAAATTGAGGTTGCCTTTCACAATCCAGTAGCCGAGCCAGGGGCCGGCGAGGAACAGGGCGAGCACCGTGAGCTGCGTGGCGCGGCGGGCGAGCAGCCACCGGTGCGCCGCAAGCCAGCCCTTGACGCGGATCGCGTCGCTGCCGACGCCCCGTTTCATCGCGTGGCCTCCGGCATGCGGTCGGGCAGGCCCGTGACGCCCTCGATGAGCGGTTTGCCCGCCCTCTTCTGCTCTTCCCAGCCGAGGCGGTAGTGCTCGCCAAGCTCGCCTTTCGTCAGATGGCGCGGCAGCACCCGGATCGCCGCCGTCTCCAGCACGCACGCGTGTTCGCATTTGCCGCAGCCGGTGCACTGGTCGGAGTGCACGGTCGGAATGAACGTGGCGTACGCGCTGCTGCGCGGGTTCTGCTGCTGCTCGAGCGTGATCGCCTTGTCGCTGAGCGGACATGCCCGGTAGCAGACCTCGCAGCGCAAGCCGAGGAAGTTGAGGCAGGTTTCGTGATCGGCCAGCACCGCGAGGCCCATGCGCGCCCGGTTGATGTCGGTGAGATCAGGGTCGAGCGCACCGCTCGGACACGCTTTCACGCACGGAATGTCCACGCACATCTCGCACGGTCCGGTGCGCGCGACGAAATACGGCGTACCGGTCGCGATAGTCTGTCCGAGCTTGGCGAGATTGAGGATCTGATAAGGGCAGTCGCGCACGCACATCCCGCATCGCAGGCAGGCGGCGAGAAACCCTGGCTCGGCGCGCGCGCCCGGCGGCCGGATGGCCTCCGGCGGCAACGCCCTGGCCTGCCCGGCGTGGAACGCGAGCCCTACGCCGACCAGCGTCACGCCGCCCGCGTTCCTCGCGGCGTCAAGCAAAAATTGCCGCCGCGTCGCCGCCCTGGTCTTGCCGTTACCTACCATACTCCTCACGCTTTGACGATCTTCACCGCGCATTTCTTGTAGTCGGTCTGCTTCGAGATCGGGCAGGTGGCGTCAAGCGTGACCTTGTTGATGAGCCGCGACTCGTCGAACCAGGGGACGAACACCAAGCCGACCGGCGGCTTGTTGCGGCCGCGCGTATCGACCCGGGTCTGGATCTCGCCGCGCCGGGAGATCACCTTCACCACGTCGCCCTGCTTCAGGCCGCGGGTCTCAGCGTCCTGCGGGTTCATGTATACCAACGCATCCGGCACCGCCCTGTACAGCTCGGGGACGCGGCGCGTCATCGAACCGGAGTGCCAGTGCTCCAGCACACGGCCGGTGGCCAGCCACAGGTTGTATTCGTTGTCAGGCGGTTCGGGCGGCGGTTGATAAGGCAGAGCGAAGATGACCGCCTTGCCGTCCGGCCTGCCGTAGAACTTCACGCCTTCACCCTGCTTCACGTAGGGGTCGTAGCCCTCGCGGTAGCGCCACAGCGTTTCCTTGCCGTCGACCACCGGCCACCGCAGGCCACGCGCCTTGTGTAACTGGTCGAAGGGCGCGAGGTCATGGGCGTGGCCGCGACCGAATCTGGCGTACTCCTCGAACAGGCCTTTCTGCACGTAAAAGCCGAGGGCCTTCGATTCATCATTCATGTAGCCCTTGATCGCGTGTCCATTCACCTTCGCCATTTCAGTCAGCGGGAACTGGTTGACCTCGCCGTTGGCATAGAGCACGTCGAACAGCGTCTTGCCGCCATACTGGGGCATCTTGGCGAGAAGCTCCGCCGGCCACACTTCCTCTGTCTTGAAACGCTTGGAGAACTCGATGATCTGCCACAGGTCGGATTTCGCTTCGCCCGGCGCGTTGACCTGCTGGCGCCAGAACTGGGTGCGCCGCTCGGCGTTGCCGTAGGCGCCTTCCTTTTCCATCCACATCGCAGCCGGCAGGACGAGATCGGCGGCGTGCGCGGAAACCGTCGGATATGCGTCGGTGACCACCACGAAGTTCGCCGGATCGCGGAAGCCGGGATAGCGTTCCTGGGAGAGGTTGGCCCCGGCTTGCATCTGGTTGGTGCACAAGACCCAGAAGAAATTCAGATTGCGGTCCTTGAGCGCCCGGTCCATCGCCACGGCATGGAGGCCGATCTGGCCGGGGATGGTGCCCGCGGGCAGCTTCCAGATCTGCTCGGCGGTTGCGCGGTGCTGCGGGTTCGCCACCACCAGGTCAGCGGGCAGCCGGTGGGCGAACGTGCCCACTTCGCGCGCCGTGCCGCAGGCCGAGGGCTGGCCGGTGATCGAGAACGGTCCGTTGCCCGGCTCGGAGATTTTCCCGAGGAGCAGGTGCACGTCGTAGATCAGGTTGTTCGCCCACGTCCCGCGCGTGTGCTGGTTGAAGCCCATCGTCCAGAACGAGACGATCTTGGTTTTCGGGTCGACGTAGAGCTTGGCGAGCGCCTCGAGCTTTTCTTTCGGCACGCCGGAGAGCTCTGCGACCTTGTCCACCGTGTATTCGGAGACGTGCTGTTTGAACTCCTCGTACGTGATCGGGCTCGCCGCGTTGGGATCGCCCTTGGGCTTGCCGTCGGTCCCGGGATAGCCGTTACTGCTGGCCGCCTGCTCCAGCCGATGAGTCGGACGCAGCCCGTACCCGATGTCGGTCACGCCTTTCATGAAGGTGACGTGCTGCTTGACGAACGCTTCATTGACCGCGCCGTTCTGAATGATGTAGTTGCAGAGGTAATTGAGAATCGCGAGATCGGTCTGCGGCTTGAAGATGATCTCGACATCCGCCGCTTCGCTGGTGCGGTGGTTGAACGTAGAGAGCACCACGATCTTGACGTGCTTGGCGGTGAGCCGCCGTCCGGTCACGCGCGACCAGAGGATCGGATGCATCTCGGCCATGTTCGAGCCCCACACCACGAATGCGTCGGCTTGTTCCGTATCGTCGTAACAGCCCATCGGCTCGTCGGCGCCAAAGGTACGCATGAAACCGGCGACGGCCGACGCCATGCAGTGCCGTGCGTTGGGATCGATGTTGTTGGAGCGCAGCCCCGCCTTCATGAACTTGGTCGCGGCCACGCCTTCAAAAATGGTCCATTGCCCGGACGCGAACATGCCGACCGCAGTCGGGCCTTTGGCCTTCAGCGCGGCCTTGCACTTTTCCTCCATGATGTCGAAGGCCTGCTTCCAGGAGACCGGCGTGAACTCGCCGCTCTTGTCGAACGTCCCGTTCTTCATGCGCAGGAGCGGGCGCGTGAGCCGGTCGGCGCCGTACATGATCTTGGCGAGAAAATATCCCTTGACGCAGAGCAGCCCGCGGTTCACCGGCGCATCGGGGTCGCCCTGGGTGGCGACCACGCGCCCATTCCTGACACCGACCAGCACGCCGCAGCCGGTGCCGCAGAAACGGCACGCGCCCTTGTCCCAGCGGATGCTCGTGTCCGGCGCGGTCTGCGCCAGCGCCTCATCGAGACCCGGGATCGTGATGTCGGCTGCCGCGGCGGCCGCCGCCACGGCGCTCAACCTGATGAAACCGCGTCGCGTTGTGCTCATGGCTAGCGCTCTCCCTCTGCAGGTGATTCATCCTCGAGTGGTTCAGAATGGTGGTAGACCAGTGTCGTTGCACGCACCCCCCGGACCGCGCCAAGCTGCTCGATCGCCCGGCTCATTTCCAGGTCGTCGCCTTTTTCCACGGTTACGACCAGGCGGCCCTCGGCGGTGGCGGCGTGAACTTCAACACCGGGCAGCTGTTCCAGTTGCACGCGCGCATGCGTCGTCCACTGTGGCTCGACGTAGATCAGCAGGCTCGCAATGTTCATCTCGGCAACGGGAACGGTGAAACGCCCACGCACGTTGGATGCCACTAGCCTTCCACGCTTTCAGCGGATCTGGCGCGAGCAGCATCCTGCGAGTCGCGCACTTCGAGATACAGCTCTGTAGACTCGCTGGTGCAATCACTCACTCAAATCCCTGTCTACGGCCCTATACACGCGCGAACCGCCAATAGTCAGCTTGCGTCACAGGAAATCACGCAATTGGCCGGGTTCTGCTCGGTCCGGGCCTGGCTCGTCCCTTGCTGAGTTGCCGGGCAATGCCATGACTGTCGTCGCATACGAACGTCCGAAGCGACAGCGCGTGCACGGCGCGACGGGACGCGTGGTGTTCGTAGGGGCCGGCCCTGGGGATCCCGATCTCATCACGCTGCGGGGGTGGCGCATCCTCTGCGAAGCTGACGTCGTGCTGTACGACAGCCTCGTGGACGCGCGTCTCCTCGAAGACCTCGACGCGGAGCTGGTGTTCGTCGGCAAGCGCTGCGGGGACCACCACATGCCCCAGGAGGCGATCACGGAACTGCTGGTCCGGTTCGCCCGCGACGGCAGGCGCGTCGTGCGCCTCAAGGGGGGCGACCCCACGGTGCTCGGGCGCACGGGCGAAGAGGCGCTCCGTCTGTCGCAGCTCGGCATCCCTTTCGAGATCGTGCCCGGCGTGTCGAGCGCCGTAGCGGCGCCCGCGCTGGCTGGCATTCCCGTCACGCACCGTGGCGTCGCCGACGCGGTCTGCATCCTGTCGGCGCATCGGCAGGAAGACGAGCCCGAGCTGTCGATCCCCCCCTACCATCCGCGCACGACGCTCGTGCTCCTCATGGCCCTGCAGACGGTCGGAACGTGGAGCCCTCAGCTCCTCGAGCGCGGCTACCCTGCCGACCTGCCAGTCGCCTTCGTCAACGCCGGGGCGACAGCACGCCAGCGGGTCGTCGTGACGACCGTGGCACGCGCTGCCGCGGACGCCCGATCCGCCGCGCTCGATTCCCCGACCCTGGCGGTGGTCGGGCGGGTGGTTAGCCTGCGCGACAAGCTGGCGGCGTACGAGGGCGCTTTGCTCCGGAGCCGCCACGAAGATGCTCCGGTGATGCACATGCTGGCCTTTACGGCCGGTGGAGCCCGGGAGGAATCATGCCCGTCATGATCGTTGCAGCTCTCCTTCTTTCTCTTCTTCTTGGCCCAGCGGAAGGGCTGGCTCAGACCCCTGCTCAAGCCCCCCCTCAGCCTCCGGCTCAGCCCCAGGCCACTCCGCCGCTCACGATGGGGGATGTCGTCGTTGCGGGGTCGCTGCGCACCCGGGCCGAAGCCTGGAACTGGTTTGAGGCCAGCGCCGATGACAGGTACGTGTACCCCGGGTCGATTGCACGCTTCGGGCTCTCGCAGAAGAAGGCGCGGTTCGACTGGCAGATCGAGTTCGCGGTTCCGATCCTGCTGGGCCTCCCCGACGACGCGATTGCGCCGGGCTCGCAAGGACAGCTGGGCCTCGGCGCCACGTACTTCGCGGCCAACAACGGGAGGACCAACGTCGCGGAGCTCTTCGTCAAACAGGCCTCGGTGCGCTTCACCGGTCTCGGAGGCATCGCCGGCCACTCATTCAAAGCCGGCCGGATGGAGTTCATCGACGGCACGGAGGTCATGCCCCGAAACGCCACGCTGGCCGCCGTCAAGCGCGATCGGATCGCCCATCGCCTGCTCGGCAATTTTGCCTTCTCGCACGTCGGCCGCAGTTTCGACGGGGCTCAGTGGGCGCTCGCCGGCAGGACGTTGAACGTCACGGCCTTCGCCGGCCGGCCCACGCGCGGCGTGTTTGTCGTCGACGGGTGGAGCGGCCTCGACATCAATGTGCTCTACGGAGCGCTGACGGGACAGACGGGTACGGGAACGAGCGCCGGGGAATGGCGGGTGTTCGGTCTCGGGTATTTCGATCGTCGCGACGGCGTCCTGAAGACGGACAACCGACCGGCGGCCGCGAGAGCCGCCGATACCGAGCCAGTGGACCTCGGCACGTTCGGCGGACACTACCTTCGAACCGTGCCGACCGCGGCGGGCGCCGTCGATCTGCTGGCATGGGGCGCGGTTCAGATCGGCGCCTGGGGCGTACTGGACCAGCGAGCCGGCACCTTCGCCGTCGAGGCCGGCTGGCAGCCGCAGGCGCTCGAGGCGATCGAGCCGTGGTTTCGCGGCGGCTACAATTACGGGTCGGGTGACGGCAATCCGAGCGACGGACGGCACGGAACGTTCTTTCAGGTGCTGCCCACACCGCGCATCTATGCCCGGTTTCCGTTCTTCAACATGATGAACACGGGCGACGCCTTCGGTGAAGCGATCTTCAGACCCTCACGAAGCCTCACCCTTCGAAGCGATGTCCACGCCATTCGCTTGGCGAGCCCTGACGACCTCTGGTACGCGGGCGGTGGCGCGTTCCAGTCCTCGACGTTCGGCTTTTCCGGCCGGCCGTCAAGCGCCCGCACGGGGCTGGCGACGCTTTACGACGTGAGCGGAGACTATCGCGTCAACGGCTATACGTCCCTGACGGTCTACTACGGCCGGGCGGCAGGCAGGTCGGTCACCGACGCCATTTACGCGAGAGGCGCCGATGCGGACTTCGGCTACCTCGAGTTGACGTTCCGATTCTGAGCGATGTGGCACGTATGGAGCCGCTTCTCCCCGTCTTTCTGAAGCTGTACGGCCGCAAGGCGCTGCTCGTCGGTGGCGGGCGGGTGGCGGCCACCAAGCTGGAGTCGTTGCTGAGGACAGGCGCTTCGATGACCGTCGTCGCCCCGGAGGTTCGAGAAGATATCTGCCTGCCCGGAGTGGAAATCCGGCGGCGGCCCTTTCGGCCCGACGACCTCGACAACGTCTGGTTCGTGGTGACGGCGGCGACCCCTGACGTCAATCGCCAGGTGGAAGCGGCCGCCGACGCGCGCCGGATCTTCGTCAACGCGGCAGACGACCCGCTGGCGGCCACTGCATTTCTCGGCGCCGTCATCCGTCGCGCCGACATCGCCGTGGCGATCTCGACCAGCGGACGTGCGCCCGCGCTGGCCGCGCTCCTGCGCGAAGCGATCGACGCAGTGCTTCCCGACGAAGAAGTGGCGGGGTCGTGGCTTGCCGCAGCCGAGGCCCTGCGGGCGAAGTGGCAGGCGTCGGCCGTGCCCATATCCGAGCGCCGGCCGTTGTTGCTCCGGGTCCTCAACGAGCTCCATGGAGGCCATCACCAGACCCACGGGCATGCGGAGCGCCCCGAAGCCGCCGGCGTGGAGTCGTTGCCGTACGAAGAAGCGAAGCGGTGCGCCATCGAGCGGTTCCAGCGACGCTACGTCGAACATCTCATAGACGAAACGGAGGGCAACATCAGCGCCGCGGCGCGCAAGGCCAACATGACCCGCGCCGCCCTCCACCGAATCCTCAAACGGCTGGAGATCGAGGCCGAAGACGAGGTCGAAACCTGCGGCGAAGCCGAGGGGGAGCGCGACGCCTCGTCGGTCCCTGTAGACGCCTATATACAGGTACGCAACCGCCACTATACAACCTGACAAAATCCGGTCTGCATCCGGAACGCGCGTCGCGCGCATTCAGGAGGATTCAGATCTGGCTCGCGCCTTGCTCTAGGGCGCGTCGTGCGATATACACACCCGAATTACTGCTATACAGGCCGCCCGGGCGGTACGGGGCTGCGGGAGATTTTATCGCGCGGGCTGAAATTTTTACTACTGGTCGCCCTGCTGATGTGGGCGGGGCCGGCGTGGGCCCAGGAGGCGAACCGGGAAGTCGAGGAGGGGCGGGCCCTCTTCGACGAGAAGTGCGTCGTCTGCCACACCAACGGCGGCGGCGATCATATCGGGCCCGACCTGGCTGGTGTCGTCGACCGGCGCTCCCGCGAATGGCTCGCACGTTTCATCACCGTACCCGATCAAGTGCTGGCCGAGGGTGACCCGCTCGCCACGGAGCTGCTGAAGAAATACAACGGCATGCCGATGCCGAACCTCGGGCTGTCGTCCGATGACGCCGAGGACATCATCCAGTATCTCGCCGCGCCGCCTGCGGCGGCCGGCGCCGCCGCCCCACCTGCAGCTCGTGAGGTACAGCCCGCGCCCGAGATGCTCTTCGCGCAGTCGATGATCCTCTACATCTTCCTGGGGATCACGCTGGTCATCGTGGTCGTGTTCGGCATCGTCGGATTGAGCACGTACGAACAGACCGATGTCGATGTCTCGAAGGCCTTCCAGCTCCGCCGCGTACTGTTCACGATCGGTCTCATCCTGGTCGCGAGCGTCGCCATCGCCACGCTGCCGCAGGCGCCCTACGCGAAGGAGGGCACGAAGGCCGACCGGATCATCTACGTGGCGGCACGACAGTACGAATTCGTATTCTCCGAAGAGCCGATCGTGACCGTCGAGGACATTTCGCGGAGCCGGCGAATCACGTCGCTGGAGCTCTTCGGGGGCGAGCTGGTCGAGTTCCGGGTGACGAGCCTCGACGTGACGCACGGCTTCGGCATCTACGGTCCGGAACGCCAGCTGCTGGCGCAGACGCAGGCCATGCCGGGCTACGTGAACCGGCTGCTCGTGCGGATGGAACGCACCGGGCCGTTCCTGGTGCTCTGCTTGGAGTACTGCGCGGGAGGCCACCACCTCATGGAGGCTCACTTCACCGTTGACGACGAGGAGCCCGTGGCAAGCCACAGCACGCAGGCTCCGCTCATCGCCCGCTAGGGCAGGCTGGAGCAGACAACAGTGCACACGACGCCCGCCACCACCTACCCCGGCACGATTGGCGCAGCCGACGCCGCAGCCCCGTCACGCGATCTCGCCGTGCCGGAGACGCAGTCGACCATCTACGCCTGGATGCTGACTACCGCCGCGCTTTTCGTGATCCTCGCGCTGCTGGGCGTCTACATGCGCCTGGTCCAGGGCGGCGCGCTGGCCGGCCTGGAGTCCTGGTTCTATCCGATGATGACGCTGCACGGCATAGGTATGGCGGGCCTCTGGTTCGTCGCGTCGATGGCCTGCGCCTGCGAGGCCCTGCGCAAGCACGTGCTGGCGTCGAGCGCCGTCGCGGTGTTCGCGCTGGCCGGGACGGTGGTGGGGGTCGTGCTGCTCCTGGTGAGCGTCTTCATGGGCAGGTTTGCAGCGGGGTGGTACTTCCTCTATCCGCTGCCCCTGCAGGGCGAATGGCCGGCCTGGTCGGCCGTGACGTTCCTGCTGGCGCTGACGGTGCTCGGCGTCACCTGGCTCGTCTGGAGCCTCGACATCCTGCGGGCGGTGGCGGTGAAGTACTCGCTGTCCCACGCGCTCGGCTGGCACTATCTCCGCGGCGAGACCGAGCCGGCGGTGCCGCCGGCCGTCATCATCGTCACCGTCAGCATGATCGTCAACGTGGTGGCGCTCGTCGCGGCCGTGGTCGTGCTGGTGCTGTTCTATCTCGAGCTGCTGACGGGCAGGCCGAGCGACGCGCTCCTGATGAAGAACCTGACGTTCCTGTTCGGCCACACGCTGGTGAACCTGGCGATGTACCTGGCGATCGCGGTCGTGTACGACGCGCTGCCCGACTACGCGGGCCGGCCCTGGAAGGCGAACAAGATCGTCGCCATCTCGTGGAACTCGGTGCTGCTCATCGTGCTGCTGGCCTACTTCCATCACCTGTACATGGACTTCGTGCAGCCCGCGACGGTCCAGTACATCGGCCAGATTGCCTCATATGCCGCCTCGCTCCCCGCGGCCGTCGTCACCATCTTCGGCGCGCTGCTGCTCGTCTATCACGCGCCGATGCGGTGGACGCTCGCGTCGGTGCTGTTTTTCCTGGGGCTGATGGGATGGGCCATCGGCGGCATCGGCGCGGTGATCGACTCGACCATCGTGGCCAACGTCAGGCTCCACAACACGCTCTGGGTGCCCGCGCACTTCCATACCTACATGCTCGCGGGCTTCGGGATAATTGTTGGCCACTTCTATCACTGCGGCCGGCTGCAGGCGCAGGGCCGCGCGGAGCGCACCGGCTACCACACCGTGCTCGTCACCCTGCTGGTGGCCAGCGCCTGCGGCTTCCTCGCGATGTTCTATGTGGGCGGCGCCTACTCGGTTCCGCGACGGTACTCGGTGTATCCGATCGAGCTCGCCCACGGCGCCACCTACGCCCTCTGGGCCGCCGTGTTTGCGTCGGTCTTCCTGCTCACCACCGTCCTCTGCCTCATCGAAGTGGTGGGAAGCTGGCGAAAAGGGGCGACCGGAGGCGCGGAGGCGTGGGTCGGGAAGTCCGCGGTGGCTGGATCTTTACGGCCGAGCACGCCGAACGCGGCGATCGGCACATCGGCTGTGAGCCGTGTGGATCAGTAAATCGGTCCCGGTGAGCGCGGCCTGCCTGCTGGCCGTCCTTGTCGCCCCTGCCGGCGTCGGCGCGGAGCCCCCTGGTGCGGTGAGCCCAACCGAGAGCCGGCTGCTCAATCGCAGCGTGCCCGACGTTCCGCTCCAGCTCGCCGACGGCCGGACTGTCAGCATGTCCTCGCTGTGGCAGGACAAGCCCCTCCTGGTGACGTTCTTCTATCGGAACTGCCACGGCATCTGCTCCCCGTTCCTGGGATGGGTTCGCGATGCCGTCCGCGACGACGGCGGATCGGGCCGCGACTATCGCATTCTGGCCTTGAGCTTCGATGAGGAGGACACCGCTGCGGACATGCGAAGCCAGGCCGACGCGCTCGGGCTCGCCGGGGACCCGGACTGGCTCTTCGCCGTCGCCGAGCCGGAGGCGCTCGCGCGCGTAACGGGGGCCCTCGACTTCTGGTACCGCCTGGACCCGGCCACCGGACAGTACGACCACGGTGCGCTTCTGGCGGCGGTCCACGAGGGCCGGGTGGCCCGGGCGCTGCTCGGTGGCTCCGGTTTCGTCGAGCGATTCCGAATCATGGCACGGGAGCTGCGGGGCGAGTTCATCCCCTTCTACACCGTGCCGAATCAGACCGCATGGCGTTGCTTCTCGTTCGACCCGGTATCCGGACGTCTGTATATGGACTGGGGACTGCTGATTCTGGGAGTGCCGACCCTCGTCGCCATGGCGGTGACGTTCGGGCTGTTTCGGCGCGGCCCGCGCCGAGGGTGAGCACATGGACTACGTGAAACCTGCAGAACTGGTAGAGGAAGCCATTCAGCTCGGGGAGAAGAAGGCCGGCCTGCCCGTACGGGACCTGCTGCTGCGAAGCTTCCTGTGCGGAGCGCTCCTCAGTTACGCCACCTCGCTGGCTTGGCTCGTCATGACGCAGGGGCTGCCTCCGGTCGCAGGGGCGATTGTCTTCCCCGTCGGCTTCGTGATGCTGGTGCTGCTCGGGTTCGAGATGGCCACCGGCAACTTCTGCCTGCTCCCGCTGAGCCTGGCCGCCGGCCGGGTGCGAATGAGCGAACTGCTGCGCAACTGGGGATGGGTCTATCTCGGCAACCTCGCGGGCGCCCTCTTCTACGCCCTGCTGTTTGCGCTGGTGCTCACCAAGTTCGGGACGGCCGACGGCGGACGCCTGGCGGAACAGGCGCAGCTGGTCGCGCAGAACAAGACCCTGGAGTACATGAAGATCGGCGCTCCGGGCTGGGCCGTCGTCATTGTCAGCGGCGTCCTGTGCAACTGGATGGTGACGATCGGGACGATGCTGTCGATGGTGTCCCGCTCCACGATCGGCAAGATCGTCGCCATGTGGCTGCCGATCATGACGTTCTTCGCGCTCGGCTACGAGCACGCCATCGTCAACATGTTCGCGATTCCGGCCGGCATGATGCTGGGGGCGCCGGTCTCCGTCCCCGTGTGGCTGTTCTGGAACCAGCTCCCGGCCACCATCGGAAACATCATCGGCGGCGCCGTCTTCACCGCGCTGCCGCTCTACGCCACGTTCAAGACCGTCTCATCCCCGACCGTGCGCGTATCCGACACCGTCCTCGCCATAGCCGGCGACGGTGTGGACGAAGGACTACGTCGAATGTCAACGTGAGCGCTTGTAGCTGATGCTCATCCCGGCGCCTCTGGTGTCAATCGTGGTTTCAAGGTTGGGCAGGCCGAGCAGGTAGTCGACGTACTCGTCACGGCCGCCTCTCTGGACGCCTCTGGCCGGCACGTTGTGAGTCACATAGCAGCCGCCCACCTCGAGTTTCGGCAGCACCGCCGTCAGGTAATTCCTGTACCAATCCTTGTCGGCGTCGCTGAACACGAAGTCGAACGGCCCCGCAAGCGCCGGCACAAGCACGTGCGCATCGCCCAGGCGGGCATCCACGAACGACGAGAGCCCCGCCGCCTCGAAATTCGCCACGGCCTGCCGGTGCCGCCGTTCGTCGATCTCAATCGTGACGAGCGTGCCGCCCGTCTTGGCGAGTGCCCATGCGATCCAGACGCCCGAGTGGCCGGTTGAGGTGCCAATCTCGAGCGCCCGCGTGTAGCGGTTCTTGATGATGATGTCGTGGAGCGTCTGGCCGTCCACGACCGGGACGTTCAAATCCCTCCACCGCCCGCTGTTCGCGTCCAGGAACGCCCGCACGCGCCGGTCCAGATCCTGCCGCGGGCCCACGAGCGCCGGCGGGCCAGCGCCGGACACGGCGATTGCGGTCAGTACCACGAGGATTAGCTTTAGGAGTCCCCGGCGCTCAATGCATCGCCCCGTCATACATCCTTCCCTCCTGCTGCTCCGTGCGGCGGACAGTATCACGCGTTGGGCGGCACGGTTGTGTCAGTCCAGTGGCGCAGCCGTGATAAAGGCGTGAAACCCTGCCAACGGCCCGCGACCGGCTTATGATCACGGTCATACGGCGGGCGCCATGGCTCCGTGTATCGTCCGCCCATGCACACGGGAACGGGCCTCGAGAGTCTCGGGCGGGGCCCAGGAGGCTGAACATGAAGGGCAACAAGGACGTGGTAGCGCAGCTCAATGACGCCCTCAGCGGAGAACTCACCGCGATCAACCAGTACATGATCCACAGCGGCATGTGCGAGCACTGGGGGTATCGCCGTCTGAGCGCACGCGGCAGGAAGCAGGCCATCGATGAGATGAAGCACGCCAAGGCACTGATTGAGCGCATCCTGTTCCTCGATGGGACGCCTTCGATGCGGCCGGTCGAGATCACGGTTGGCCAAGAGGTTCGCGCTCAATTCCAAAACGACCTCGCGCTGGAGACCGGGGCCGTCGCCAGCTACAACAGCGCCATCAGGGTCGCACGCGAGGCCGGCGACGATGCCTCGCGGGCTTTGTTCACGCGGCTACTCGAGGACGAGGAGGCGCACGTCAACTGGTTCGAGGCGCAGCTTCGTCTCGTGGAGGAGGTCGGCTATGGGCAGTACCTCGCCGAACAGATGAGCGAGGATTGACGTACGCCCACGGCGGGCGGCTCAGTGTGTGCGTTGGCAAGATGATCAGGACGAAGCGAGCGTATGAACCGGCGCACCCGAGCGACGGTGCGCGCTACCTAGTGGACGTGTATACGGACGTCTACATTTTGCGAGGCAAATGAATTAGTACGCGTGGGTGGTTTTACTCTGGCCGGGACTCCATGCCTCTATCGATGGGCGCCCTAACGACCGAGCCCCATTCCGTCCAGGAACCGTCGTAGTTGGACACGTGTGGGAAGCCGAGCAAGTACTTCAGCACGAACCAGGTGTGCGCGCTCCGCTCGCCAATCCGGCAGTAGGTGACGACTTTTCGACCACGGGTGATCCCTTTGCCCGCGTACGCCCGCCGGAGGTCGTCGGCCAGCTTGAACGTTCCGTCCTCCTGCACCGCTTCTTCCCACGGGATGTTCCTGGCGCCAGGAATGTGACCGCCCCGCTGGGCTGTCTCGACGAGACCGGGCGGCGCCAGGATCTCACCAGTAAACTCTTCCGGGGAGCGGACGTCGACGATCACGTGCCTCGCGTCGGTGCACGCCTCGAGCACCTGGTCGCGGTAGGCGCGCAGCGACTGGTCGGCTGGCTTCGCCACGTAGCTCGTCGGGGGATTGGTCACTCTGTCGGTCGTCAGCGCACGGCCTTCCACGAAGACCCACTTCTTCCGCCCGCCGTTCATGAGACGCACATCGGCATGCCCGTAGACTTTCATGATCCAGAAGGCGAAGGCCGCGAACCAGTTGTTGTTGTCGCCGTAGCACACGAGCGTGTGCTGATTTCCGACGCCGTGTGCCGACAGCAGGGCCTCGAGATCGCGCTGGCTGATGATGTCGCGACAGACCTGATCGTTGAGTTGACGCTCCCAGTTGAAGCCGATCGCGCGCGGGACGTGGCCCTTGTCGTACTGCGCCGTGTCAACGTCCACTTCGACCAGGCGGACGCCCGGGTCGTCGAGATGGGCGGCGACCCAGTCGGTCTCGACGAGAACTTCGGGATGGGCATATGCCGAGCCCAATACGTCTCTCCTCATTTTGTCGGAGCCTCACCGCGGGGCGTCCAGTACGGACAGTCCCTGCAGTCGGCTTCCGTCACGTTGCTCTGAGGACTGCGCCGTAGACAGCACCACCGGCCCGACCCCTGCGGCCACGAGAGGGGCTCGACCCATACCTCCCAGGATGGGTGCTCGGCCCAGAAGCACGTGGCGGGCGATCGCGGCACACCCACTCTCATCCGAGCGCGTTGTCGTCCTCCGACGGCTTCCGTCCACTGGAAGGCGCCATCCCGACCGAAGCAAAGCCCACCCAGGATGAACCGCTGGTCCGTGGAATTCCGTGACGCAGCGTCGCGCGGGCGCGCGAGACGTAGATCACCGCCAAGGCGACAGGAACCGAGATGTAGACGGCCACACCCACGATCACCACGACCAAAGCCCACATGTCGACCTTCATCAGCGCCCCCTGTCAGTCGCTTCCCTTCTGAGCAAGACTTCGGATCACCGCCACGGCCACCGTCACGATGAGCGCCCACGCGCCCGCAATCGCGAACGGCGGATGGGGAGCCGTCAACCCGTAGAGCCCGATGACGATGGCCAGGCCGAACGGCACGAGCAGACCCTTCACTTCCCTCCAGAGCGGCTGGAACCACTCCATCATCGCTGGCCTATGCGGGTGCCGGCTTTTCGTGCAGCGGCGCTGCCGGCACGACGACGTTGTCAGCCGACTGCGGGGCGGCCGACGGTGCCGGCGGCGGCCCGGCGCTGCGTGGACGGCGGGCCTCCAGCGGCTGGCCTTCGATCAGCCGCTTGATGTCAGCTCCATCGAGCGTCTCGAGCTTGAGGAGCGCGTCGGCGATGCGGACGAGCGCCGGGCGGTGGTCCGTGAGCATCTGCTTGGCCCGCTCGTACCCCTGGCCGACCAACCGCTGAACCTCCTGGTCGATGGCCTGGGCCGTGGCTTCGCTGTAGTCGCGGTGCTGGCTGATCTCGCGCCCCAGAAAAATCAACTCCTCCTGGCTGCCGAACGTCAACGGCCCGAGCCGCGACATGCCGAGCTTGCACACCATCCGGCGTGCCAGTTCGGTCGCCTGTTCGATGTCGTTGCCGGCGCCGCTCGTCATGGTGTCCAGGAACAACTCTTCGGCGAGCCGTCCGCCCATCAGGATGGCGAGCTGCCCTTCCAGATACACCCGCGCGTAGGTGTGCCGGTCGTCCATCGGCATCTGCTGGGTGACGCCGAGGGCGAGCCCGCGCGGGATGATGGTGACCTTGTGCAGCGGATCGGCGCCCGGGAGCACGGCCGCCACCAGCGCGTGCCCCGCTTCGTGGTACGCCGTCACGCGCTTCTGATCCTCGCTGATGATCATCGACTTGCGCTCCGCCCCCATCAGCACCTTGTCCCGGGCGGCGTCGAAGTCGTCCTTGCCGACGGCCTTCTGGTTCAGGCGCGCGGCATTGAGCGCCGCTTCGTTGACGAGGTTCGCCAGATCGGCTCCTGAGAAGCCCGGGGTGCCGCGGGCGACGATGCCGATGTCGAGGTCCTCGGCCAGCGGGACCTTCTGCACGTGAATCGCGAGGATGTCCTCGCGCCCACGGACGTCCGGACGCGGCACGACGACCCGGCGATCGAACCGCCCAGGACGCAGCAACGCCGGGTCCAGCACGTCGGGACGGTTGGTCGCCGCCATCAGGATGACGCCGTCGTGCCCCTCGAAGCCGTCCATCTCCACCAGGAGCTGATTCAGCGTCTGCTCCCGCTCGTCGTGCCCGCCGCCGAGGCCCGCGCCGCGATGACGCCCGACCGCGTCGATCTCGTCCATGAAGACGATGCACGGGCGGTTCTTCTTGGCCTGCTCGAACAGGTCCCGGACGCGCGACGCCCCGACGCCCACGAACATCTCCACGAAATCCGAACCGCTGATCGAGAAGAACGGGACGTTGGCCTCGCCGGCGACCGCCCGCGCCAGCAGCGTCTTGCCGGTGCCGGGCGGCCCCACCAGGAGCACCCCTTTGGGAATCTTGCCGCCCAGCTTCTGAAACTTCTGCGGCTCACGCAGGAATTCGATGATCTCCTTGAGCTCCTCCTTCGCCTCCTCGACGCCGGCCGCGTCCTTGAACATCACCTTCTTCTGCGTGGGCATCAGCAGGCGCGCGCGGCTCTTGCCGAACGACATGGCACGGCTGCCGCCGCCCTGCATCTGGCGCATGAAGTAGATCCATACGCCGATGATCAGCAGGAACGGCAGCATCCCGACCAGGGCGGTCACCCACGCACTCGGCCGTCCCGACTCGCCACGGACGACCACGTTCTGTCTCCGGAGCGTGGTCATCAGCTCGGGATACGCCATGGGGATATACGTCCGGAAGCGCTCGCCGTTCACGAGACGACCGGTGACGTACGAATCGGCGATGGTCACCTCGCGCACCTGGCCCTGCTCCACTTCCTGCATGAACCGGGTGAAGTGCATCTCCGGACCCTGGCTGATGGAGCCTCGCATGATCTGGAACACCAGCACAGGCGCCAGCACGACCGCGACGAGGAGCAGGATGATCTTCCGGTTCGAACTCATGCGACACCCCCTATGGACGTGCGAAGCGCACGCGGGCGACTGCCATCACAGGGGCTACACCGCCCCCCTTAGACTCGCATAGTGCGATTGACGGCGTAAATGGAGCGTGTGACTCAATCGACTGGAACAGATGCATCAGGGCACTCCCTACAGGTCGGGACATCAGGGAGGCGGGAAGCCGCCCCCCGGCACGCCGGGGGCGTACCGGGAGGCGTCAGGATGGGGTGAGAGCTTCCTTCCTACTTCACTCCCTTGGAAACACGAGCCAGTTCCTCTTCGTGGGACGCCCATTCCTTATCGTAGATCGTCCATTCGCCTTCGTCGAGTTCGACTTCCCGGACCAGCTGGCGTCCCCTCGACAGAATGAACCAGACGAGTGGCAGCACGCCACCGAACAGGAACAAGGTCCCGCCGACCGCGCGGAACCACGTCAAGGTGACCCACACGTCCCCTGTCACGAAGTCGTTGGTCCTGGCGTACCAGTACCCGTGCGTGAAGACCGCCATGAGCTGATATATCCCGACCGGGAACAGGTCGAGCGCCATCATCAGGGCCAGTCCGAACTGCAGCGACCAGAAGCTCCTTCGAATCAGCTTCTCGTTCCAGGCGGCTCGCGGGAACAGGTGCTGGCAGCAGAAGAGCATGCCCCCCAGCGCCACGTTGCCCTTTACGCCGAACATGGCGGCGTGCGCATGATTGCCCGTCAGGTACGTCGAATGCTCGAAGTAGTTGATGATCGGCAGGTTGATGAGCGAGCCGAGCACCCCCGCGCCGACGATGTTCCAGAAGTTGACGGCGAGGATGAACAGCCAGACACCTTCCATCACGAACTTCTGCCGCCCTTCCGCCAGGTGTTCACCGGCCCGGACCTTCTCGTTGCGCATCCGCCACGCATCCAGGGTAATCAGGAGGAGCGGCAGCACCTGCAGCGTGGAGAAGACGCTGCCGAGCGCGATGATCCCCGTCGGCTTCCCGATCCAGTAGAAGTTGTGGGAGATCCCCACCGTCGCGGTGACCAGGAACATCATCACGGCCAGGAAGATGACGCGCTCGGCCACCGCCCGGTTGATCAGGCCCATCTGCACGAGCATGTACCCGACAATGCAGGTCGTGAACACCTCGAAGGTGACCTCGACCCACATGTGCACGGTCATCCAGCGCCAGTAGTCGTCGATGGCGAAATTCCCGGTCGAGGTCGCGCCGAGTCCGAAGAACAGGAACAGGACCATGATGCCGCTGCCGTAGAACAGCCAGGCGGGAACGGACCAGAGGTTCTGCCTCGTGATCCATGGCCTGACGCCGCGGAAGATGATCGCGATCCAGAGGACGAACGAGACCAGCATGAGCACGTGCCAGAATCGACCGAGTTCGAGGAACTCCCAGCCCTGATTCCCGAACCAGTAGCTGATCCCGTCGCTCATGTAGCCCATCTGTCCGAAATAGATCCCGAACAGCGCGCCCGCCCCCACGATCACGCACAGCGTGAAGAGCAGATTGATCAGCAACTGCTGCCCCCTCGGGACCCGCGACAGCCTGGGCAGGAAGAAGATCGTGTAGCCGACCCAGCACATGAAGAACCAGTAGATCTGCACGATCGAGTGCCAGGCTTTCGTGATGCTGAAGGTCAGCGGGATCCCCAGCACGCTCACTATTCCGCGGGCCGGCCCGCCCCCGACGAAATCCTCGGCGCTCAGAATGCCCGCGAGCACCTGAACGAGGAACAGAATGATCGCAAAGGCAAAGAACTTGTACGTGGACCGCTGGGTGGGACGAACGAAGTCGTACCCTTTCTCCAGCTCGATCGTGGTCAGCGTGCCGCCGCTCGCTCCGTTGAACGGATCGCCCGGCAGCTCCTTCATCTGGCCGTAGACGTAGAGGACCAGCATGGTCCCGGCGAACAGCGCGAGAATCGACAGGAAGCTCCAGAGCAGCGTCGGCATCGTCGGGAGGTTGCCGGCCTCCGGATCGTAGGGCCAGTTATGCGTGTAGCTGTAGGTTTCGCCCGGCCGATTCGCCGCTGACGCCCACCCTCCCCAGAAGAAATACGCCGCCAACGCCCGGAGGTCGTCCCGGTCCGTGATGAAGTCGGTCACGAATGCCGAGAATCTTTCCGGATAGGCGGGGTCGGTGAACATCCGCGTGTAGTGATCGACGAGCTGCTCGTACGCGTAGATCTGGGCGTCGTTGATGACGATATGGTTGGCGCCCTCGTTCCAGCCGTTCTCGCGGAGCTCCCGCTGGACTCGCGGCCCGATCCCATCCAGTTCGGCCCGGGTGACCGTGCCCTGGCCGGCCTTCAACTCGTTGTCATAGAACGCCCGCATCGAAACGACCGTCCGGTGCAACGCTTCGGCCGTGAAGTCCGGACCGCGGTCCGCTCCGTCGCCCCAGAACGATCCCCACGACATGAGCCCCTTGAGATGGAACACCTCTTTCCCCCGCACGATCACGCTCTCCGGGATCACCGTGTCCCCGCTGGGGGACACGAAGCTGGCCACCGGCGGCGCGCCCGTGTAGGTCCAAGTGCCCAGGAAGACCAGTCCGACGACGCTTATCGCGGAGACGATCGCGAAATGCGCCCACCAGCTCTTCTTGTCCAGCAGCACCTGTGCGAAGGTCCTCTTTCTTTCGTCCGAACGCCCGTTGTTGACCGCAGCCATTTTCGCCTCCATTTCCCACTAGTCCACGCTGAGGACGAACACGCAACCCTAGAAGACGGCACCTAGAGCACTACTACTACTACTCCTAGGCGCTTGCCCGCGTCGGCAAACCTTACGGGTGTCAATCACAAACGTCAATGATGCAAACGCATCATTTTTTTGGGGGGTCCAGCTCATTGACGGAGCTGCTCAGAGCCATCTACCGTGTGGATCACATAGTCGGATGAGTCTAGGTGATAGCCCATACGAAGGAGATGAGTCCATGCCGTTCCTGATAACCGACGGCTGCATCCTTTGCGACGCCTGCGTGCGCGCGTGCCCGAACCATGGCATTCGCAGAGGCGAGGCGATATACGTGATCGACCGGGACTCCTGCACCGAGTGCGTCGGCTTCTTCAACAAACCGCAGTGTGCCAGGGTGTGTCCGATGGATTGCTGCGTCCTCGACCCGCGTCTTGACCTGACCGAAGAAGCCCTGTTCGAGCGGGCCATGGCACTCCATGCCGGCTCCGACACCCAGCCGACGCTCACGGCCGAGACGTCGCACTTCCGGAAGGCCGCAGGCCGGAGACGCGCGGCAGCCGGTCCTGCCGCTCCGCAGCCCGAAGGCGTGGTCCCGCCGTCCTTGCCGACTACGAGGCGGTCCGTATCGTGGGTCGGGGAGATCGTGCGTCAGTGGCTGGGAGGCCGGAGTCAGGAATCATGAGCCCCACCGACCGCGCCGTAGGTCTTGACGCGCTGCTCGCCGGAACCGCCGATGGCGCGTCGGCAGTCGACCGCAACGGTGTGATTGTCGGGTGGAATGCGGCTGCCGAAAGAATCCTCGGCCATCGGGTCGACCAAGTCGTAGGCAGACAGTGCCACGAGGTCATGGAGGGACGGGATTCAGCGGGCAACCTGCGCTGCTGCGAGCACTGCACGGTCCGGACCCATGCCAGGCGGTGCGAACCGGTCCACCACTTCGCGCTGATGACCAGACGACGTGCCGGCGATCCCGTCTGGCTGGACGTCAGCAGCGTGGTGCTCGGGGAGGCGGCAGACGCCCCCGCCGCATGGATCCTCCTGTTCCGCGACGTGTCGTCGTCCCACGAGATTGAGAGCATCCTGCGAGAGAAGGCCGTGGCGGCGCCGGCGCGGCTTGAACGGCCGTCATCGGAACGGCTCACGGCTCGGGAGCTCCAGATCCTGAGGCTGATGAAAGAAGGCGCGGCGACCGAAACCATTACGGACCGCCTGCGCATCAGCCGCGCCACCGTTCAGAATCACATCCACAGCATCTTCGGCAAACTCGACGTTCACAGCCGTCTCGAAGCCGTGGCGCTCGCCTACCGCTACGGCCTCTGACTTCTGACCTCCAGCGCTGTCTTCGTTTCATCGTAGCGGCGGGCCTGCGCGGTGGGGTGCGAGATCCGCCGAGGCCGGGCTGAAGCCCGGCCTCTACGACCAAATGAAAATAGCTGTAGCGCCATCGAACGCGCAGAGGCTGTAGATCGCGCGGAAGCCCCGGAGAGGACCGGGCCTAGCGGACCGACCGCTCCAGCTCGGCGCCTGCCCGAGGCTCGTACTCGAGGACCTGGATGTAGAGCACGCGGCGGCGCGTCGTGCCGACCACCCGCCGGTAGACGTCGAGCCGCCCTGTCGCGTCGTCGAAGCGCACCCTGAGATCGGCCGGGTGGGCCTCTTCGGGTGTCTGTTTGACGGTCGTCAGGCGGGCGTCTTCCCGGAGCAGCTTGAACAGGGCCGCCATCGAGTAGTCGTAGGCGCGCGCTTCCTCGGGGCGCACGGCCTGCCCGTTGCGGGCAAGCTTGACGACCTCTCCGTCGGCGATCTGGAGGTCGTACACGACGGCGGACGCCCGGGGAGCCCTCACCTGGACGACCAGGTGGTAGGACGTCGCCCCATTCGACTCCCATTTCTT
>MEKU01000062.1 GCA_001767195.1 Acidobacteria bacterium RIFCSPLOWO2_02_FULL_67_21 | reverse complement strand
AGTACCTGAAGCTCAAGATCATCACCGCGTTTCTGCCCCCGCTGCCCCGACGCGCCTTCCGAGGCCCACTCAAATCCGCGTAGACCCTAAAAATCAGGGCAGCGGCTTCACGCTGCCCCCGGTTGTCTCCTTTCGTCCATCTTCTAAGCCGGGGGTCGCCTGCCCTGAGCGAGCGGAGCGAGTCGAAGGAAAGGTTCGAAGTCTTCAGCCACGTCCCGGCTCGCTCACGCTCGCCGGGAACGTGGACGAGTCCTTCCGGGCGCGCCAACTCGCGTGGCGAGTTGGCTACAATTCCGCAGTACCGACGCTCCTGGACTGAGCGTCATAATGTCATGAGGGTGGCAGTGGCCCGTTCACTCTGCGCGCTACTCGTCGTCGCCGCTCTGGCCGGGGCGGGCCGTGGAGCCTTGGCTCAGCGCGACTCGCACGACTGGCAGGCCGAGCGCCGGCGCATGGTCGAGACGCAACTGAAAGCGCGCGATATCCGCAGCGAGCGCGTGCTCGGCGCGATGCTCACCGTGCCGCGCCACCTGTTCGTTCCTGAAGGCCAGCGGGCCGAGGCGTACCGCGACTCTCCCCTGCCAATCGGCTACGAGCAAACCATCTCTCAACCCTACATTGTCGCGTTCATGACACAGGCGCTGGACGTGCACCCCGACCATCGCGTGCTCGAGATTGGCACCGGATCCGGCTATCAGGCGGCGGTGCTCGGCACGCTCTCGAAGGAGGTGTACACGATCGAGATCGTTCCGCCTCTGGCAGAACGGGCACGCCAGACACTGTCGGGGCTCGGCTATCGGAACATCGACGTGCGTACCGGCAACGGGTATCTCGGCTGGGCGGAGCATGCGCCGTACGACCGCATCATGGTGACGGCGGCGCCTGACGAGGTCCCGACCGCGTTGGTGGAACAGCTGAAGATCGGCGGCGTGATGGTGATTCCGGTCGGTACGCTGAGCCAGGAACTGCGCGCCTTGCGCCGCACCACCACCGGCGTGCAGGTACTCGGCACTCTTCCCGTGCGGTTTGTCCCGATGACGGGCAAGCCCGCCGGTTGACGCAGGAGCCCGGAACAGCCGACGCGCGGGGCCATTGAGATGAACCGCCCGCTGATCATCGCGGCCCTGTATGGTGTCGTCACCGCTGCCGCCGTGCTGGCACTCATCTGGACCATGCAGCGCCGGTTCATCTACTTCCCCGCGAGTGGGGTGCCGGCGCCCGGCGACATCGGTCTGGCCGGAGTCGAACCGGTGACCTTCGAGACGAGCGACGGGCTCAGGCTGAGCGGCTGGTTCTTCGGGGCGTCCGGGCCACCGCCGCGCGTCACCGTTCTGGTCTTCAACGGAAACGCCGGCAATCGGGCGCACCGGGGTCCTCTGGCGGCGGCACTCCGTCGACACGGATTCCAGGTGCTGCTCGTCGATTACCGGGGCTATGGTGGGAATCCCGGGGCTCCGTCGGAGAGCGGGCTCGCCGCGGACGCCCGCGCTGCCTGCGCGTATCTGGCCAGCCGCCCCGACGTCGATCGCTCGCGCCTCGTGTACTTCGGTGAGTCGCTCGGAACGGCTGTCGCGGTCGCCCTGGCCGTCGAGCACCCGCCAGCCGCGCTTGTCCTCCGGTCACCGTTCACGTCCATGGCCGACCTGGGGCGGCATCACTATCCCTTTCTGCCGGTGGGGCTTCTGCTCCGGGATCGGTTCGCCGCGATCGATCGGATTCAGCAAGTCCGGGCGCCGCTGCTCGTCATCGCCGGCGGGCACGATCGAATCGTGCCGTTCGACGATAGCCGCCGCCTCTACGATGCCGCGGTGGCTCCCAAGACGCTCCTCGTGCTTCCCGGCGCTGATCACAACGACCAGGAGCTGCTCGCCGGAGACGAGATGATCGGGGCGATTGTGCGTCTTCTTCAGCCGCTCACGTGATGGCTGGCGGGACGCTCGCTCCGCTCCGGTCCACGGGCACCGAGGCGGGGACGATCGGGGCCCCGTACGAAGATGGCTTATCGATCCCGCCATTCCATGAAGCAGGTCACCGTCAGGGTGTACGGCCCGCTCAACGACTTCCTGCCGCCAGCCCGCCGGCAGGCCGCCTTCGCGCATGCCTTCGAAGGCCGCGAATCGGTGAAGGATCTCGTCGAGGGGCTCGGCATCCCACATCCGGAGATAGATCTGATCCTCGTCAACGGAGAGCCGGTCGCTTTCGACTATGCCGTCCAGGACGGGAATCGCATCGCCGTGTTTCCGCGCTTCGAGTCCGTCGACATTGCCGGCGTGACGCTCGTTCGGCCGCCGCTCGGAGCGCTCCACTTCGTGCTCGACGGCCATCTGGGCAGACTGGCCAGGTACATGCGCCTGGTCGGTCTGGATGCGACGTACCTGGCGGATGCGAGCGACGACGACATCGCCGCGCTGGCCGCGCGCGAGGGGCGCATCGTGTTGACACGCGATCGCGGTCTGCTGAAGCTACGGGGCGTATCGCGCGGGTACTGGATACGGGCAACGATGCCGCGCCAGCAACTCGTCGAGGTTCTGCACCGCTTTGGCCCAATGCGGGCACCCTTCAGCCGGTGTCTCCGCTGCAATGCCGAGCTCCGCGAAGTGCCCAAGGCGTCGGTCGAGTCACGACTCGAGCCGCGAACGCGCGAGTACTACCAGCGCTTTCACGAGTGCCCACGATGCCATCGCATCTACTGGGCCGGCTCCCACTGGCAACGTCTGACACGGCTCGTGGAGAGCACGACACTGGAAGCACGATTCGGTGTCTCCTAGCGTGCTCCGCCTGGCAGCCGACGTCCTCGTCGCCGTGCATGCGGCGTTTGTCGTCTACGTGACGCTGGGAGGCCTGCTCGTGCTCCGCTGGCCACGGACGGCGTGGGCGCACGTGCCCGCGGTTATCTGGGGCATCACGATCGAGTTCGGCGGTTGGGTCTGCCCGTTGACCCCCATCGAGAACCACCTGCGGCAGCGCGGTGGATCGGCTGGCTACGAGGGAGACTTCATCGAGCACTACGTGCTGCCGTTGCTCTACCCCGTTAGCCTCACGCGGAGCTCGCAGATGCTGCTAGGAAGCCTCGCGCTGATCGTGAATGCGGCGGTCTACTGGCGCCTGCTGAACAGATCGCCGCGGCGCCAACCATCCGGCCCGAACGATCTGCGATCGTCGTGACCAATGCGTGAGCGGCCAGGGACATCTGGAACGACATCAACAGCAAAGCCGCTCGGACGATTCCTCGAACCATCTGGCCGGTCATTCTGCGCGCGTTCGGAAGTCGCGCGCCACGTGATAATCGCCAGTGATCGGGAACCAACGTGGCCCAATCGGCGGCGGTGATGATGCCTGGAGTTCCTTCGCGATTGGAACGCGACTGTAGCAAGACTGTCGCTGGTGGTTGCACCCCGCATCCACGCGATTCCACAGGCTTCAACGACGCAGCTGCAAACGCTGCAACAAGAAGCTTCACGGCTCCGTCGAGATCCACACCGTTCAACAGCCCGCTGGACCTGTCTTCTAAGCCGGGGGTCGAAGGTTCGAATCCTTCCGGGTGCGCCAACGTTTTCAATAGTGTGCGGGCGTTCGAAGATAGCCACGCAGAGTGACTGTAGATGATTTTGTAGATGTGGTCCGTTCGGTGATGTTCGGATTGGAGCTCGATCGAAGAATCCCCGCAACATCCCAGGCGGAGATCTCGGCGGAACTCCTGAACGAAAGGTCGACGGTAGGCTCGGACCGACATCTTCAACGCCTGGATTCTTTGCTTGAGACGCGCATCGACAGACGAAGCGCGCTGGACTTCACGAGCCGGTCGATGTGCCGAAACGTAGTGTCCTCAGCTTGCAGGCACACGTTCTACGGTACATCCTCGACAACCTGCTGGTGCTTCTCGGCGGCGGCGACACTGCGACGCGTGGTGCCATCTCGATCAAGAGCGGCCGTGAGCTCACGGCGGCCGGCTTCAGCGACGAGTTCGTTCAAGACGCCTGGGAAGAGTGGCAGCGGCCGGGTTTCGATGTCAATGCGGATCTCCTCGTGCTCGTCGGCATTGTCGACGACCGGGGGTGGAACGACCTCCGGTTCTACCTGAGTGATCCGCCCCCCTCGCTGCGGCAATCGTCGCATTGGACGTGTTTTCAGCCGCGCGGGGACAAGGGGTTACCTTGGACCAAGTCCAGGCCACGATCGGCAGCATGGGCTCGAGGGAGAAGGCGTGCTTCGCGGTCAGCAGCCTGTTTCTGCACGAATGTTTCCAGCAGCTGACGGCTGACCATCACGAACAGTTCTTCTTTGTCACCGGGGCTGAGGTCGACGGCGTCATGGTGCTCGATCAGAAGCTCGAGTTCGCGCATCAACGCCGCACCATGATGGGCGTGGAAGGCCAGGTCGGCTCCACGCACAGGCTGCTCATCAAGCTGGAGCAGTTTGGCCACCGGCTGCTGGCGCATTTTCACAGCCATCCGGGGCGAGGCGTGGCCTCCACCGGGCCGTCCGGCACCGACGAACAGTTTCAGCGCCGGCTTGAACAAGCCGGCTATCCCACGGTCGCTGCCATTTTCAGTCGCGACGGGTTCGTGCGGTTCTTCCGCCTCGAGGGCGAGTGTGAGCTGCACGTCCACGGCGCAGGAGTCGAAGATCTTGGCCAACACATGTACCGGCTCACGGCACTCGGTTCGCTTGACAGGCCGAACGATTCCGGGAGCAAGTGATCGTCACCAGCGGATAGCCGGCTTCGACCAGGAGGTGTTCTCAGATCGCCACGTGGTCTGCATCGGCGCCGGCGGGCTGATCAGCCACGTGGCGCCGACGCTCTGCCGCAAGGGCATCGGGGCGCTGACCATCTTGGACGATGACGAGGTGGAAGCCAGCAACCTGAACCGCCAGCGCTTCTACGCCAGCGACATCGGCAAGCTCAAAGCGATCCAGATGGTGCGCCATCTGCGGCGAGAATGCATCCATGCCACGCGCCTGACTGGCCACGCGATGCGGCTGCAGGAGGCGATCGGCCGCGGGGTCGACCTCCGCGGCGACGTGGCCGTCTGCGGCGTGGACAACAATCCGACCCGGATGCTCGCCAGCCGGTACTTTCGGGAACACGGCATTCCGGTCGTGTTCATGGCCGTCAGCGCCCAGGCCGACCACGGCTACGTGTTCGTGCAAGGCGCGGACGGACCCTGCTTGGGATGCCTCTTCCCGGACGCCGTCGACGATGAACGGTATCCATGCCCTGGAACGCCGGCTATGGCCGACATCCTCCAGGTCGTCGGAAGCCTGGCGGTGTATGGCGTCGACACCTGCCTGATGGGACGGTCGAGGGAATGGACGTATCGGACGATCAATCTGACGGATGGTGCCTGGGATTCAGCACGGATGATGCGGCCGAATCCGGGTTGCTCGATCTGTGGCGGAGGTGCGCACGCGGCGATTGAGCATCCAATTGACCGATGCCCGCCGCAGTTGTAAAATACAAATATATGAAAGCACAAGCCGACAAAGCACCGACCACCGTCAAATTGGGCGTGAGCCGCCAAGTCGTCATCCCGAAACAGTTGCATGACCGTCTCGGTCTCAAGCCGGGCGACTACCTCGAGGTCGAGGAACAGCAGGGCAAGGTTGTGATGACCCCGATGACGCTCGTCGACAGACGGGTGCACGCGGCGTTTGAAGAAAGCATGGAGGATTTCAAGCGCGGCCGCTACTCCGGGCCATTCGACACCGTGGACGAAGCGACGGCGTCGCTTCATAAGGCTGCGGGCGCGCGTCGAGCGAGGAAGGCGAGCCGCAAGTAGATGCGGCTCATTCACACCGCCAAGTTTGAGAAGGATTACTCAGCGGCCCCGAGGGACGTGCAGCACGCGTTCGACAAACAAGAGCGGTTCCTCGCGGCCAACCTTCAGCATCCGTCGCTGCACGCCAAGAAATACGACGAGTCCACGGGCTTGTGGCAAGCCAGGGTCAATCGGTCCTGGCGTTTTTATTTCACCATCGAAGGCGACGCCTACGTCCTCCACGTCACGTATCCTGGCGCAAGAGAGACGGAATCATCTGCGAGCGCATGATCGACGAGAGGATGTGCGATACGTTGGCGCGCCGACGTTGGGGTCCCCACCTCCTTACATGCTCGACCTCGGCCGTGCGTTCGCGATCTCAGCATTGCGCTCTCATGTGCCGGGCACACCCTCTGAACGGCTTCAGGCACCTGCGTCCGTGTTCGTCCGTGGAACGACAGTAGAGGAGACAACAAGATGGAATCCCGCATCGACTATCGAAAATCCAACCCGGAACCCCTGCAAGCGCTCTTGGCGATGGAGAAATACATCGCCGCGTGCGGCCTGGAACACAAGTTTGTCCACGTACTGAAGCTACGCGCGTCGCAGATCAACGGCTGCGCGTACTGCATCGACATGCACTCGATCGACGCCCGCGCGGCGGGTGAGACCGAGCAGCGGCTCTACGCACTGGATGCGTGGCGCGAGACGCCCTTTTACGACGACCGTGAGCGGGCGGCGCTCGCATGGATCGAAGCGGTCACGCTCGTCGCGCAGACGCACGTGCCTGACAGTGTGTACGAAGAGGCGAAGAAGCATTTCAGCGAGCAGGAGATCGTCGATCTGACCTACCTTGCTTCGACCATCAATGCGTGGAATCGCCTTGCGATATCGCTACGGGCGGTACCCGGCCGTTACCGGGCGACAAAGACGACCCCGTAGTGGCGGCCGTGAACACGACAAGCACCGACCGACGCGATGCATGTCGCATCGTCTGACTGACGCCGTCGGCAGCAGCGCGATCGTCCGCATGAGCATCGCCGGTCGCGTTCTGTTCAGAGTGGCGTCGAAGACGGCGTCAGAAACGCGTAGCGCACGATCTGGATCACATTCACCGCGTTGACGAGGGTGGCGATGAATAAAGACCATGCGGCAGCGCTCACGAACGGTACGGCATCGAAGGCGAGGCCGGCGCAGCATCCAGGCAACCTGTGATACGAACGCCGCAAACCCGGCGATCACCACCAGTGCGAACAGCCACGCCAGCGGACCCTGGAGCAATAGGGTCACAAAGAGTCCCGAGACGCCTGTCTGAAGAAGCACGGCGCTGATCCAGAGGCGCCGCCCTTTGGGCATCGCGGCCGGCAGGACCATGGGCAGGAGCCGATACGCGACACCGACGACCATCATTGAGGCCCAGCCGATCGCGGCCAAGTGCGCGTGAGCGACGACGTTCGCGAGCACGTATCCCGGTAGAAAGTGATAGACCTTGTCGAACCCGATGAGCACGCCCATCGCCGCTGCGCCGAAGACATTCACGAATGCCAGCACGATGTGCGCGCTGACGGCCCGCGGAAGCGTGGCGGTCCCGAGTCGACGAACCACGTGGAACCCGACCGCCATGATGCCTGTGCCGACGGTGCCAGCCGACCATGCCATGCCCGCGTAGTCTTGAATCCAGAAGTGCGCCACCATGCCGACGATGCCAACGAGGACGAAAGCAAATGCGGTGTAATCGAGCCACGTCGCCGGGATCCAGAAGGCGCAAGGCGATCGGCCCGATGACGTAGAGCGAGCCGAGGATGGACGCGGTGATCCAGCCGAGCGTCACCAAGTGGACGATGCCGAGCATGCGCGAATGATAGAAGAAACCCGAGACGCCACGCGGATCCACCGCGACCGCGCCAAAGGCGAGCGCAAGCGCGACGTGTGCCACACCGAAATAGAGGACAGGGAGTAGTCGGGGCGGCAGATGCGGCTACCGGCATATCCGGTGCGTGCGCGCGAGATCCACTTGCGGGAACGCACGCTCGGAGTACGGAAGGGTCAGCCCTCATAGCGGAAGGCCGCTTCGTAGATCACCGGCGCCGTCCCGCTGGAGAGTCCCCCCAGCTGAGGTCGGTTGTACTCGCGGAAAGGAACGCGGCGATCCGGCGCGAAGCCGACACGACCTAACTCGGCGACGAGCTGGGCCTCGGTGAGAAAGCACTGCGGCTCGCCGGAGAACTGGGTGAACACGAAGGGTTCGCCCACCACGGGTTCTGTCTGCGGCGAGAACGTGTTCCGCGAGAAGGTGAACACGAACAGGCCTGCCCCCGGCTTGGCTACGCGGGCGGCTTCGTCGAGCGCCCGCCGGAACTGCGCGCCGGAACGCGCGAGGTTCCAGATGCCGTGTGCGATCACCAGGTCGAAGCTGCAGTCCCTGGCGGGAATGGCCTCCATCGGCGCGAGGACGAGGTGCAAGCGGTCGTCGAGTCGATCCTCCCGAGCGCGCCTCGCGGCGGCGCAGAGCATGGGCCACGACAGATCGGTGCCGACGACTATCCCACCGAGGCGGGCAAGCGGGACGGCGTTGCGCCCCGCGCCGCAGCCGAGGTCGAGCACGCGCGCTCTCGCGGAGCGCCGCAGCTCCTCTTCGGCGAATTTCATGAGGACGGCGTTCGGCGCCGACTGCGCGAATCCCGCCACGGTGTCGGGAGCGCTCCATGACGAGCCTGCGAGAGGGTCCATGCTCGAAACATAGCACGCGGCGGCGATCGTGAAGGATGATGGATGTACGTGGCGACCGACACGGATGTCCGAGAGGCGCTGCGCCACGTCGTTGATCCCGAGATCGGCGTGAACATCGTCGATCTCGGGCTCGTGTATCGCACCGAGGTGGAGGGCGCGCGCGCCCGCATCGCGATGACGATGACGAGCCCTGCGTGCCCGCTAACGGATTACCTGAAGGAACTCGTCAGGGAGGCGATCCGCGAGCAGTGCCCGGACGTCGCGGAAGTGGACATCGCCAACGAGTGGGATCCCCCGTGGAATCCCGACATGATGTCGGATGAGGCCAGGCGGCGGCTCGGCGAGGGCGACCGCTGATGCCTCTGGCGGCGCAGCGGGTACCGATGTTGTTCGTCGGGCTCCTGTCGATCGCATGCGGGATGTGGCTCGGGCTGGTGCGGCTCGGGTGGAACCTGTCGCTGCCGTGGCCGGGCCAGTTGATCGCGCACGGGCCGCTGATGGTCTGCGGGTTTCTCGGCACACTCAACAGCCTCGAGCGGGCGGTCGCCCTCGGCTCTCGGTGGGGATATGCCGCGCCGGTGCTCGTGGCGGCGGGCGCGCTCATGCTGGATCTCGGTCCTCTCGGCGCATTCGGGCCGATGCTGATCACGGGTGGCAGCTTCGTCATGGTCGCGATCTTCGTCGTCGTGTGGCGCCGGCGCGCATCGCTTTTCATTGCGACGATGGCGACGGGCGCGCTGGCCTGGACGGCCGGGAACGTGCAGTGGCTCGGCGGCGCGCCGATGTGTCGCGTCGTGTTCTGGTGGCTGGCGTTCCTGGTGCTGACGATTGCCGGCGAGCGGCTCGAACTGAATCGAGTGTTGCGGCCGACGCGTGCCGTCCGCTCCGCGTTCATCGTGGCGATGGTGACGGTCCTGGGCGGCGTCGTTGCGGCAACGTGGTGGCCGGAGCCGGGCGTCCGCGCACTGGGCGTGGGACTCCTCGCGCTGACCTGGTGGCTGGCGCGTCACGACGTCGCGCGGCGAGCGGTCCACCAGCGCGGCGTCACGCGGTTCATGGCCGTCTGCCTGCTCGGCGGCTACGTGTGGCTGGGCGTGGGCGGCGCCATCGCCGCCTTCACCGGCGTCGCGATGCCGGGCCTGCTGTACGACGCGATGCTCCACGCCGTGTTCCTCGGGTTCGTGATCTCGATGGTGTTCGCTCACGCGCCGGTCATTTTTTCCGCTGTTCTCGGCCTCCCGCTCGAGTATCGCCCGGCGTTCTATTTGCACGTCGGCGCCCTGCACGTCTCGTTGATCTTGCGGGTCGTCGGCGATCTGGTCGACAGTCTGGGACGCTGGCGGGTCTGGGGAGGCTTACTGAACGCGGTCGCCCTGCTGGTGTTCCTGTTGAATACGGGCCGTTCGATGGCCTTGAGAGGAAATCATGGCGACCCAATCTGAAATGCCCCCCGCCGCACCGGTCCTACCGTTGGGGTTGGCCGCGTACCAGGAGGGAGCGGTGGTCAGCCGAACGCTCCTCAAGCGTGCGGGCGGAACCGTTACGCTGTTCGCGTTCGACGAAGGCCAGGCATTGAGCGAGCACACGGCGCCGTTCGATGTGGTGGCGCACGTCTTGGAAGGGGAAGCGGAGATCACCATTGCCGGCGCGCCCCTCAGGGTGCCGGCGGGAGAGATGGTGCTGATGCCAGCCAACCAGCCGCACGCGGTCCATGCCCGCACGCGGTTCAAGATGCTGTTGACGATGATCCGGTCGGTCTGACGCCGGCGGGTCCGCGCGTTGGTATTCAGAGCGCCTGCATCTGCCTGACTAGCCGCCTCTTGCCCTGGATTCTCAACGGAGTGGACCTTGGCGCGAACGTCCTCGAAGTCGGTCCCGGTCCTGGCGTGACGACCGATCTGCTGTGCGATCGCGTCGGGCACCTGACGTGTGTTGAGATCGACCCGCGATTCGCGGATGCGCTGTCGCGTCGGATAGCGGGTCGGGGCGTCACGGTCCTGTGCGAAGACGCGACAGCAATGTCGCTTCCGGATACGACATTCGACGGGGCGATCAGCCTGATGATGCTCCATCACGTGCCTTCGGCAGCCCTCCAGGATCTGTTCTTCCGTGAAGTCGCGCGCGTATTGCGCCCGGGTGGCATCTTCGTTAGCGTGGACAGCGTCTACAGCCGTTCCCTTCGCCTTCTACATCTGTTCGATACGATGGTGCCCGTCGATCCTCGTACGCTGCCGGAACGTCTCGGACAGGCGGGATTCACGGAGGTGCAGATCGACCTGAACCCGTACGCCTTTCGCGTTCTTGCCAGGCGTTGATGAGGCAGGCTGGTGAGCGCATGACGATGGCTCTCATGGACATCGACCTGGGTCGGCCGCTGGGGACTCGTCGCCGGATCTCAGCGCGGTGAACAGCCGATTCGATCTCCAGTGCCGCGCGTCACGGGCACAACAACCCGCGGCTCCACTGGTCGCCGCAGCGTTGGTATCGTTCGCGTTCGTGCAGTCGCGAAGGGTCGCGCGTCCAGAATTCGATCGACAGCGGGACGACTCCGAAGCCCGACCAGAACGACGGTCGTGGCACGACGCGGCCCTCGAACCGGCCCCGCGCCTCGTCGACGCGTTGTTAGAGCGACGCTCGCGACTCGAGGGGCGCGCTCTGCGTCGAGGCCCATGCCCCGATCTGAAAGTCGCGAGGCCGGGTCGCGAAATACGCATCGGCCTCCGCGTCCGATACTCCCTCGATGGTCCCTTCTCGCGGAGCTCCGTAGCCGCGAGTGAGTCGGCCGCTTCACATCCGGATCAATGAGCTTGCGAAGGCGCAAGTTCGCGTCGCCGAAGAGCGGTGGCGCTTCAATCGCCCCAAAGCGCCGAACGCGATCCGAGAAGAATTCGAACGTGTCGCTTCGCTGATTGCATCGCAATGGACGTCGAGCTGGCTCCGGACCAGCGGGCCTTCGTTCAGAAGGCGATCGAAAGCGGCCGATTCAGTCGCGCTGAAGACGCGATCGAGGAAGCGCTGTCGCTCTGGGAAGAGCGGGGGCGCCGTCGGCTCGAACTCCTGGCGATGGCCGCGTCCCGGCTCATCGACCAGCGGATCCGCGACCTGGGGGGTTGGCGCGCCAGGATCCCAGACCCATCGCGCCTCTTCAATTCCAGCTTGGAGGGCAATACGCGAAGAGCAATCGACATCCACGAAGGGGAGAAGGTCGACGCGGGCGCGTTCGAGGCGCTCGTGAGGGCCGCGGTGGCCCGGAATGGCCCGCCGGCGAAGAAACGGTCGCCACTGAGGTTCGCTATACTCACCTCATGAAACCGCTATTCGCTCGAACCGTGGCGGCCGCGGCCGCCGCAGCGATCCTCCTGGCTGTCGCGGCGCCACCGGCCGTGGCGCAGGGCGATCCTCTTCGGCTGCTGGTCTCCAACGGCCTGAAGGGCACCATGGAGGCGCTCCAACGCCAGTGCGAAACGGAGATCGGGCGCCGGCTTGCGGTCCAGTTCAGTTCCACCGCAGCCTTGAAGCAGCGCATCGAGTCGGGCGAGGCGTTCGACCTGACGATCATCACGGTCGAAGCCATTGACGACCTGCTCAAGAGGGGGCTGCTGAAGACGCCCCAGAAGGCGATCGGCCGCTCCGAACTTGGCGTGGGTATCCGCGCGGGCGACGCCAGGCCAGATATCGGGACGGTGGCCGGATTCCGGCAGGCGCTCAGGGCGGCGCCGTCAATCACGTACCCGCGGGATGGTGCGAGCCGGGGACACATCGAGCAGACGTTCGAGCGGCTGGGCATTGCGACCGAGGTCAAGCCGAAGATCATCCTCGCGGACGGATCGGGACCGGCCACCGAGAGCGTCGCAGCGGGCAAGGCGGCGATGGTGTTGACGCTGTTCAGCGAAATTGTGCCCACTCACGGCGCGGAGATTCTGGGGCCGTTTCCAGGGGAGTACCAGTTCGACATTCGCTTTGCCGCGGCGACGAGTGCGAAGTCGACGCAGGCCGCAGGAGCGAGCGCGGTGATCGACTTTCTCACGGGACCGAAGGCCGCGCCCGTGTTGAAGGCGAAGGGCATCGACGCGCCTCGCTAGGACAATGAAGACCGGTGCCGTCCGGGCGGCGGCCGCCGCCGGCCTGCTGTTTGGCGCGCTCTCCGTCATCGCGGGCGGCCGCGTGCTGGCCGGCATCGATCGGCCCGACTACGTCGTCCTGCCGTGGCTCGTGAGATACAACGTGGCCGCCGGCATCGTTGGCGTGGTCGCGGGCCTGGGCCTGTGGCGCGCGCGGCGATGGGCGGTCAGGCTCGCAGGGACGCTGGCCGCCCTCCACGGCGGCGTGCTGACGGCGCTGGTGGCATGGCAGGTCACCGGCGAGGCCGTGGCCGTCGACAGCTTCGTTGCGATGTTCCTCCGGACGATCGTCTGGTCGTCGATTGTCGTCGTGACACGGCGCGCGCTCGCTGTGAAGCCCGGTTAACGACGGTTCATGCTCCGTGCTAACGTTGCGCCCAGGAGATGTCGATGATACGACCGCGCCGCGCATCGCGTCGGGAGTTCATACAACACACGGGAACGCTGGCCGGCAGCGCGCTGACCGCCGGGATTGCCGGGAGCGCCGAGGGAGCGCCCGCGCAGGCGGCGGGGCAGCCGGCGCCGGCCACCGCAGCCAATCTGACGAAGACGCAGAAGCTGCGCGCCCTGCTGACGCGTCCCGGACTGCTGCACGCGCCGGAAGGCTACACCGTGATCGCGGCGAAGCTCGCCGAGGCCCACGGCTTCGACGCGATCTATATCGGCGGCAACATGATGTCCGGCACGTACCTGGGTCTGCCCGACTGGGGCGTGATCTCGAATGTGGAGATGATCGACATCGGCGGCCGGATCGCCCGCGAGGTGTCGATTCCCACGATCGTTGACGCGGATCGGGGGGGCGAGACGGCGCTGAACGTGTACCGGACGGTGCAGCAGTACGAGAAGGCGGGCTTCGCCGCGCTGCACATCGAGGATCTCCTCAATCCCAAGCTCCACCCTGAAGAGCGCAAGCGCATCTTTCCGGGCGACCCGATGGGTCTCGAATCGGTGGAGCGGATGTCGGTGCGCATTCGAGCCGCCCTCGACGCCCGCACGGATCCCAACTTCGCGATCGTCGCGCGCACGCTGGAGACCGAGGTCGACAAGATCATCGCGCGCGGGAAGGCGTATGCGAAGGTCGGCGCCGACCTCTTCATGAACAACTTCACCGGCCTGACAGCCGGCGAGGTCGATCGGATCGGACGCGAGGTGCCGATCCCGATCGTCGGCATCAACGTGCCGCTCCGCGATCGCGGCACGCAGCTCAAAGTCAACGTCTACGCGAACCTCGTCTCTGCGCCGGCGGCAGGCCTTGCCGACGCCTTGATGCGCGAGCTCAAGGAGAAGGGGGAGGTGGCGAGCCGTCCGACGTTGACCGAGGACACGAACATCCGGCTGAAGAACGAGCAGAAGCTCGGCCAGCTTGCGGTCGACTGGGCGGAGGCGGGCCGGTAGACGGCCCGCCTGTCGTTGACACCCGGGCGCCAACAGGTGGATCATCCGCCATCCTTCCTATCGCCGAGGGCATACCATGGCTGAGGTCAGCAAACTTCCACGACGAGATTTCCTCAAAGCCGCAGGGACAGCCGGGGCAACCGGGGCCGCGATGGCGACCGGCCTTGCCGGCTGCAGCCCCACGACCGGTACTCCGACCTCCACTGAGGCAAATGCGTCGGCCGCGATACAGCCGCCGCTCGTGCTGACGCCGGAAGAAGAGGCGTTCTTCTCGGCCTCGGTCGACACCATCATTCCCGCCGATGAGCTGTCGCCTTCGGGCACCGATTGCGGGTGCGTCACCTTCATCGACCGCCAGCTTGCCAGCGCCTGGGGCGGCGGCGCCAAGACGTACCGGGCGGGGCCGTTCGTGAAAGGGACGCCCGAGCAGGGCTACCAGCTTCCGTTGACCCCGCACCAGTTCTTCGTGGCCGGCATCCAGGCTGCGAACGAATGGTCGCGGAAGACCTACGGCAAGCCCTACGACGCGCTCGGCCCCGCGCAGCGCGCCGAGGCGCTGACGGCCTGGGAGGCTGGCAAGGCCGAATTCAGCTCATTCGACTCTCGGCTGTTCTTCCAGCGTCTGCTTCAGATCACGATGGAAGGGTTCTTCGCCGATCCGATCCATGGCGGCAACCGCAACAAGGTGTCGTGGCGCATGCTCGGCTTCCCGGGTCTCCCCGCGACGTATGCCGACAAGGTCGACCAGTACCGCGACAAGCCCTACGTCGTCGACGAGCCGCAATCGATTGCGGACTTTTCGTGAGAGGACGGACGCGATGGCCACGAAGCTGAAAGAGGTCGACGCCGTCATGATCGGCATGGGCATGACCGGCGCCATGATGGCCAAGGAATTCACCATGGCGGGCCTCAGGGTCGTCGGCCTCGAACGCGGGCCGGACCGGAGGCCGCATGAGGAATCCATCCTGCCGCGGATTCGCGACGAGCTCAGATACGTCCAGCGCATCGAGCTGATGCAGGACAATTCGGTCGACACGATCGCGTTCCGCAACAGTTCCGGACAGACCGCGCTGCCGATCCGCCGCTGGAGCGCGTTCCTGCCCGGCGAAGGCGTCGGCGGCACGTTGAACCATTGGGGCGGGATGCACTGGCGCTATCTGCCGACCGATTTCCGCATCCGCAGTGTGATTAGGGAACGCTACGGCGCCAGCGCCATTCCGCCGGATATGACGATTGAGGACTGGCCCGTCACCTACGACGAGCTCGAGCCCTATTACGACAGGTTCGACAAGATGTGCGGCGCGGCGGGCAAGGCCGGCAACCTGAAAGGCCGGAAGATCGACGGGGGCAATGTCTTCGAGGGGCCGCGCAGCGATGAATATCCAACCCCGCCGCTCAAGTCATCGGCCGGCGCGGTGCTGATGGCGGAGGCCAGCAGGAGTCTCGGCTTCCATCCCTTCCCCTCGCCATTCGGCGCGTCCAGCACGCCCTATACGAACATCTACGGCGTCCAGCTCGGGCGGTGCGAATATTGCGGCTTCTGCGGACGCAATACCTGCGAGGCGAACGCGAAGGCATCGGCGCCGTCCCACATCATGCCGGTGTTGCGCGGCGATCCGAGGTTCGAGCTGCGGACGCACGCCTTCGTGTCGAAGCTGATCTACGACCGGCAGGCGAAGAAGGTCACCGGCGTGCTCTACACCGACATGAAGACCGGCGAGGAGTACGAGCAGCCGGCGAACATCGTAGTGCTCTCGGCCTATGTCTTCGGCAACACGCACATGCTGCTCACGTCGGGCATCGGCCAACCCTACGACCCGCGCACGGGCCGAGGGCTCGTGGGGAAGAATTACTGCTACCAGTTCGAAGCGCCGGCGACCGCCTTCTTCGAGAACAGGAATCTCAACCCCTTCATCGGCGCGCCGGGCGACCGTATGGTGATTGACGACTTCAACGGCGAGAATTTCGACCATTCGGGACTGGGCTTCTTCGGGGGCGGCTACATCGTCGGCGGAAGCGGCGCCGCGCCGCCCATCGGAGGCCGGGACGTGCCGCCGGGCACACCGGCCTGGGGCTCGCAGTGGAAGAAGGAGACCGTGCGCTGGTACTACCGCGCGATCGAATTCAACACGCAGGGGTCGGTCTATGCCAATCGGGCGAATTACCTCGACATCGATCCGACCTACAAGGATTCGCTGGGGCGGCCGCTGCTGCGGTTAACCTACAACGGCACCGACAACGACCACGCCATGTCGCGATACCTCCTGACCAAGGTGGACGCCATCATCAAGGCGATGAACCCGACCACCTATGAGATGCGGCCGCGGCCCCGCAACTTCACCATCGTCCCCTATCAGTCCACGCACAACACGGGCGGCACGATGATGGGGACGAGTCCTGGAAACAGCGTGATCAACCGCTACCTGCAGGCGTGGGATGCGAGCAATCTGTTCATCATGGGCGCGTCGACCTTTCCGCAGCAGCCCGGCTACAATCCGACCGGGACGGTGGGCGCGCTGGCGTACTGGGCGGCGGACAAGATCCTAAAGGACTATGTGAAACGCCCAGGACCGCTGGTGCAGGCGTAACGGGATCAGGGGGAACTTATGCGTCGGTTGTATTCGAGCGCCCTGCTTGGCGCCGTCATGCTGGTCGCGTCGCCCGTGTTTGCCGCCGATGCCAATCGCGGCAAGACCTTGTACGCGGCGTGCCAGGCCTGTCACACGGAAAAGGACGATGCGCTCGGACCGAGCCTGAAGGGTGTTGTGGGGCGCAAGTCGGCGGCGCTCGACAATTTCCGCTATTCCGCCCCGATGAAGCGGTCGAATCTGACCTGGGACGAGCGGAGCCTGCGCGAATATCTCACCGATCCGCAGGGAAAGGTCAAAGGCAACCGGATGCCGTTTTCCGGCCTTGCCAACGCGACCGATGTTGCAGACGTGATCGCCTATCTGCAGACTCTGAAATAGCCGTTCGTGCATTCATTTTCCGCCGGGAGGCAACAGCGAATGCGTCACAGAAGTCTCATCTCGATGACCGCCGCAGGCGTGGTCACGCTCTCGTTCCTGGTCCAGTCCGCATCGCTTCGCAGCCAGACACCTGCCGGGGTCGCCTTGACCGGCCAGGTCACCTCCACGGATGAGGGGGCCATGGAAGGGGTGCTCGTCAGTGCGAAGAAGGCCGGGTCGACGATCACGACCACGGTGGCCACCGACGCGTCCGGACAGTATCGCTTTCCGGCCGACAGGATGGAGCCGGGGCAGTACACGATCACCATGCGGGCGATCGGGTACGAGCTCGGCGCTCCCGCGTCGGTCCGCCTCAGCGGCGGCGCGCCCTCGAACGCCGACCTCGCGCTGACCCGCGTGCGTGACCTCTCCACGCAGCTCAGCAACGCCGAGTGGATGATGAGCATGCCGGGCACCGATCAGGAGAAGCGCGTGCTGCTCAACTGCATCACCTGCCACACGCTGGAGCTGGTCGCGCGCAGCAGGCACACGGCGGCGGAGTTTCCGAAGGTGTTGGCGCGCATGGCCAGCTACGTGAACCAGAGCTCTCCGCTGAAGGTCCAGTTCCGAAAGGCGGAGCGTCTCTACGAGCCGTCCGGCCCGGCGCGGGAGGAAGGCTGGAAGCGGCAGGGCGAGTACCTGGCTCGTGTGAACCTCAGCGCGGGCAAGTGGAGTTACGAGCTCAAGACGCTGCCACGGCCGAAGGGCACGAACACGCGCGTCATCATCACCGAGTACGACATGCCGCGGCGGACGATTCAGCCGCACGACGTCGTCCTCGACAGCGCCGGCACGGTCTGGTACTCGAATTTCGGGGAGCAGGCGGTCGGCAGGATGGACCCGAAGACCGGCAGGGTCACCGAGTTGGAGGTGCCCACGCGCAAACCCGGCTTCCCGACCGGGGAGCTCGGCCTGCAGTTCGACCGAGAGGGCAGGCTCTACTTCGGCATGATGTACCAGGCGGGTGTCGCCAGGCTCGACCCGAAGACGGAGACGTTCGAAATCTTCGAGATCCCCAAGGAATTCAACCGGGACCAGGCGCAGATCAACATGCCGGCCCCCCAGTTCAGCCATGTGGACGGCAAGCTGTGGACGCAGAACAACGGGTTTGCCGTCGTCCACCGCATCGACCTGGCGACGGGGAAGTCGGAGACGTTCAAGCCGTTTGGCGACCCGAAGGACGGCGAAAATCACAACATCTACGACATCATTCCGGACTCGAACAACAATCTGTACTTCACCGATTTTCAACACGAGCACATCGGCCGCATCGACGCCAAGACGGGCGACATGAAGCTGTTCCAGGCGCCGACGAGGGCGTCGTCGCCGCGCCGCGGACAGATGGACGCCCAGGGCCGGCTGTGGTGGGCCGGGTACCGCGCCAACCTGGTGGGGATGTTCGACACCAAGACCGAGAAGTTCCAGGAATGGCCGGCGCCCACGCCGTGGAGTGCGCCTTACGACGTGGTGCTCGACAAGCTGGGCTTTGCGTGGACCGGCTCGATGTCGACCGATCGCGTGCTGCGGCTCGACCCCCGTACGGGGGAGTTCAGCGAATACCTGCTGCCGCGGACGTCGAACATCCGGCGGGTGTTCGTGGACGAGCGCGGCGCCAAGCCGGTGTTCTGGGTGGGGAACAACCAGAACGCCTCGATCATCAAGCTCGAGACGCTCGAATAAAGCAGGGCACAGGGCCCAGGGCCCAGGCCTCAGAAGGCCTGAGGCCGCTGGGCCCTGAGCCCTGAGCCCTGTGCCCTATCGTGTGGGCGGCGTCAGTCCGTGTTCTTTGAGGATCGGATCCGCCGCGCTCGAGGCAAGCAGACGGAGGAGCGCACGCGCCGCGTCGGGCTGCCGCGAGTTCGTGGTGATGGCGCCAGCGAACGCGTGTCCGGGCTGCAGCTCGGAGGGAATCGGCCCGACGAACGTCACCCCCGGCACGTGCAGCAGCTCGCTGACCTGCTGAAATCCAATTTCCACCTCACCGCGCGCCACCACGGCGGCTACCGGCTCGCCCGACGGCGGGCCGCGCACGGCGCGAGTCTTCCCTGCAACCTGGTCGGCGATGCCGAGCTTGGGAAAGAGCGTGGTCCTGAAATAGACGCCGCTCGCGCTGTCGGAGTGGCCGATGGACTTCGCGGCGAGCAGCGTCCGCTTGAAGGCGTCTACCGTGCTGATGTCCGGCTTTGCGGCGCCCGCGCGGACGACCATCCCGACCTGGGACTTGGCGAGCTCAATCTTGCTGCCGGGGCGCACGAGTCCTCGCGTGACGAGCTCGTCGGCCCCTCCGCCGTCCATGATGACCACGTCCGCCGTTTC
>MEKU01000061.1:59537-62214 GCA_001767195.1 Acidobacteria bacterium RIFCSPLOWO2_02_FULL_67_21 | reverse complement strand
CCCGCCAGGCCTCGACAACGCCGAAGGCCGGCGTAAACGCCGGCAGCGTGCCGATCGCCACGCGCCGATCCGGACCGATCGCGCGCGACAGCGCCTGTGAAATGACCGCCACCGCCTGACGGGCTTCGCGAACGCGCACGGCCAGGCGGGCCTGCACGTCGCCGGCCTGCTCCACGACCGGCTGCACCCTGATCCATTCGTACGCGGCACACGGAAGGTCGGCCCTGACATCGCGGGCAATTCCACAGGCGCGTGCCACGTATCCCACGACCCCGAAATCGCGCGCGACCTCCGCCGGCAGCAGTCCGGTCGCTTCGAGCCGATCGGCCACCATCGTATTGTCGCGGCAGATCTGAAGCACCTCTTCGAAATCGGCCACCACCTCGCCGACCGCGCGGACGAGCGCCGCATCCGGGCCGGTCATGCGGTCGATGCCCCCCGGCACGATGACGCCCCGGAGCAGCCGATGGCCGGTGATCTGCCGGTTCAGCCGGAGCAGCTGTTCGCGCAGCCGCAGGCAGTGCGCCTGACCGACCGGAAAGCCGGTGTCGCCGATGATCGCGCCGGCATCCGTGATGTGGTTGTACAGGCGCTCCAGCTCGAGCAGCACGGTGCGCAGCACCGCGGCGGCCTCGGGAATCTCCACGCCTGCGAGCGCCTCGATCGCCTGGCAGAACGCAACCGCATGGCCGACGGCCGTGTCGCCCGAGACCCGTTCGGCAAGCGGCAGCGCCTCGTGCGGCAGCCGCCCGTGGAAGAGACGCTCCGTGCCCTTGTGCGTGAAGTACAGCCGGGCGCGCATCTTGAGGATGGTCTCGCCCACCACGTTGAATCGGAAGTGACCGGGCTCGATCACCCCCGCATGCACCGGCCCGACAGGGATTTCGTAGACGCCCTCTCCCTCGACGGCCGTGAAGGGAAACGGCCGGCCGTCGTCCTCGAACACGGGCGCGACCGCGTCGGCACGAAGCGGGTGAAACGTCTCGGGCCAGAACCCATGCCTCACGAGCGGGCGCGGGTCGGGATGGCCGGACGGCTCGATCCCGAGCAGGTCGCGCATCTCGCGCTCGAATCTGGACGCCGGAAACGAGATGCTTGCCAGCGTCGGCACGGCCGGTGATTCGCGCGACAGGCGCGCGGCGACATGCACCAGCTCCCATCGCCGCCCCGATCCGCCGCCGTCTTCAATATCGAGCGCCACCAGGTAATGCGCGAACATCGCGGCGTCGCCGGGACGATCCTCCCCCGCGGCCAGCAGCAGCGTTCCGCCGCCGCGTCCCAGCAGGGTCTGCATCAGCTCGGGAAGCGCGGCCGGTGGCGCGACCATCCGCCACACGCCGTGCGTGCGCTCCGTCCCGAGCGATACCTCTCCAAGACCGGCGACCGCGCGTTTCAGCATCTCGACCGTCTTCATGGGCGAAGCACCTCCGCGGCACGCGTCAGCAGGTCGTACAGCGGGGCCGGCATGACGACGCCGATCGACGCCAGCAGCACCATCGGCACGGCCAGCACGGTCAACGGCGCCCGAGGGCTCTCGCCGGCGCCTCTTTCGGCCGGCGCGCGCCCGAGCAGCATCCGCTGCAGCTGTGTCGTGAGCGCGGCAAACGCCAGCAGCATCAGTACGAGCACCAGGACGGTCAGCCAGACGTGTCCGGCCGCCCAGGCGGCCTGCAGGATCAGAATCTCCGAGAGAAAGAGGCCGAACGGCGGCAGCCCTGCCAGGGCGAGGACGGCAGCCGCGAAGAGGATCGCAGTGCCCGGCGCCGCGCTGATCAGGCCCGACACGGCGCCGATGTCCGCCGACCCATACCGCTGGTAGATGCGTCCGGACAGGAGGAATGCGACGCTCTTGGCCAGGCCGTGGCCCACCAGGTGCAGCAGCGCCGCAAACGCGCCGAGCGGCCCGAGCCCGAGCGCCATGCACGCAAGCCCCATGTGCTCGATGCTCGAGAACGCGAGCACACGCTTGTACTGCGTCTGCGACAGGAGGCTCGCCGCCCCGACCGCGACGGTGGCCGCGCCGACGACGACCAGCATCGTGTCGGTAAAGGCCGAGCCGATCGCCACGTCGACGATCACCTTCCAGCGCGCGACAGCGTAGAGCGCGACGGCCAGCAGCACGCCCGACATCATCGCGGAGAGCGGCGCGGGCGCTTCCGAATGCGCGTCGGGCAGCCAGGTATGCATCGGGGCCAGGCCCGCCTTGGTGCCGAACCCGACGAGCAGGAACACGAACGCAAGCTGCACCACCTCGGGGTGGAGCGCCGGCGCCGCCGCCCGCAGCGTCGTCCACTGCAGCGCCAGCTCGAGCTCGCCGCCGCTGCTCGCGTAGTCGACAAACGCCAGCACCGTTCCGGCGAAGGCGAGCGCGATGCCGACCGAGCCGATGAGCAGGTACTTCCACGAGGCATCGATGGCGGCTGGCGTCCGCCGCACCGGAATCAACAGGGCGGACGTCACCGTGGTCGCTTCAATGGCGACCCACATGACGCCCAGGTTGCCGGTGCTGACGGCCAGCAGCATCATGCACGCGAACAGATTCGCGTACACCCGAAAGGCGGTCGTCTCCGCGCCGGGTCCGCCTCGCTCGAGCCCCGGCCCGAGCCACGCGGCAAGCGTCGCCACGACGCTGACGAGGAGCGCCAGCAGCGCCGAAAGCGCGTCGAGCCGCCACAGC
>MEKU01000061.1:40171-59526 GCA_001767195.1 Acidobacteria bacterium RIFCSPLOWO2_02_FULL_67_21 | reverse complement strand
GGCGGCCGCGTTGAACCAGGCGCCGGCCGCCGGCCGCCGGCGCGCGGCCGCCGCCACGACCGCCGATGCCAGCGGCGGGGCGAGCAGCGCCGCAATCAGGATGGCGTCGATGCCGGCGGCTGACATTACCGGGCGACCGTGGATTCCATGCGGGGCACGAGCGCCTGCATCACCAGCACGCCGAGCAGCACGTCGAGAAACACCCCGAGCTCGACGACGAGCGGGACGCCGTAGGCGCCCAGGAGCGCGAGCAGCGCGATCCCGTTCTCGAGCATCAGAAAGCCGACGATCTGCGCGATCGCCTGGCGGCGGCTGACCACGACGAACAGGCTGACCATGATGAGCGCCAGCGCAAGCGGCAGGCCACCGCGCGTCGGCAGGTTCACGACTTCGGCCACCGGCCGTGACAGCTCGTAGGCGGCAACCGCGAGCGCGCCGGAGATCAGCAGGGACATCTCCGTGTTCACGAGCGGCTGCAGCGCCCGCGCGTCAGGCCGCCGCGCTTCCATCCTCGTGAGAATCCTCGGCACGATCCAGCCCTTCAACGCCAGGATGAGCGCGGCCACCAGAAACAGCTCCGGCACGTCGCCGAACCAGGCGACGACCGCGCCCACGAAGGCGAGCGCGGCCGACTGGAGCCGGAACGCCGAAATGTAGGCGGGCACGTGGCGCCGCCACATCATGGCGAGGGCCACCAGCAGCATCGCGCTGGCGCCGGTCATCGTGAGCCGCGAGAAGATTAGATCCATCCCGTCACCGGCTGAAGAACGAGGACGTGGCGGCAAGCAGTGCGAGCGTGAACGAGACGGCCAGCAGCTCGGGCACGCGGAACAGCCGGAGCTTCGCCACCCGCGTCTCCAGCACGGCGAGGAGCGTAGCCAGAACGAGGAGCTTGGCGAGGATGACCCCCACGGACCGCGCGACGGCGCCCGGCTCGATGGCCGTCGCAATTCCCCACGGCGCGAACATGTTGGCGGCCAGCACCAGCAGCAGCGTCAGCTTCGTCGCGGCGGCCCATTCGAGGAGCGCCAGGTAGGGACCCGAATACTCCAGGATCATCGCCTCATGAATCATCGTCAGCTCGAGGTGCGTGGCCGGGTTGTCGATCGGCAGCCGGCCCGTCTCGGCGAGCATCGCGATGAGAAACGCCGCGAAGGCGAGCGCGTGCCCGGGCCCGATGGCGTTGGCCGGGTTGGCGAGCACCGTTCCGGCAATCGCGCCCAGGCTCGTCGAGCCTGACGTGAGCGCCAGCGCGAGCACGGCGATCGCCAGGGTGGGCTCGGTGAGGGCCGCGACGGTCATCTCGCGGCTCGATCCCATCCCCCCGAAAGCGGTGCCGGGGTCGAGGCCGCCAAGCGCCAGGAAGACCGTCCCGAGGATCAGCAGGGCCATGAGCGCGAAGAGATCGCCCAGCTGATCCGCCGGCTGGTGAACCGAGACGACCGGCACGAGCGCCGCCGCGGCCACCGTCGAGGCGGTCACGACCCAGGGGGCCAGGTGGAAGATCCACGAGGCGCTGTCGGCGATCACCATGCTCTTGCCGAACGTCTTCCGCAGCTCGCGGTACGGCTGGAGCACGCCCGCTCCCCGCCGTCCCTGCAGGCGCGCCTTGACCCACCGGGTGTATCCGACGACGCCGGGGGCGAGCGCCATCAGCAGGACCAGCTCCGCCGCCGCCAGGAGCAGCGCCGCCATCACCGTATCCACCGTGCGAGCAGGAGCAGGGCGAAGAGCGCGATCGGAAGCAGCGTCAGGTACCAGTGGATCGACCCGGTGTGGATCCGGCTCACGAGGTCTGTGGCCAGGCGGGCGCCCCGCACCACGGGCCCGTAGAGCGCCTGCTCCATCCATGGCACGACGTCGGCGCGCAGCGTCATCGCGCGCACAAAGTACGGCGATGCCGGATGCACGTCGACGGTCACCTCGTGCATGGGACGGTAGAAGCCGGTGAACACGCGCTTGAGCGGCTCGGCAAACGCGGCAGCGGTGTACTCGGTTCGCGGCGACTGAATGATCCGGCCGCAGTTCCAGGCCGAGTCGATGCGCACGCGAGTCCGCCGCCCGCGCGAGATGAAGGCCGCCCCGAGCCCGGCGCCGCCCAGGAGAGCCGCGATCGCCAGCGGGGCCAGCCGGCTGCCGACCAGCGGCAGGACCAGTGACGTGCCGGTGTCGAGCTGCCCCATCGGCAGCCCGAGATCGCTCGTCACCGCGGCCAGACGCGTGAGCGCCACCGTGGGCATCAGGCCGAGCGCCACGCAGGCCGCCGCGGGCAGCGCCATGGCCGCCCGCATCGACAGCGGCGCCTCACGCGCCTCGCGCGCACCCTCGGTCCTGGGCAGCGCCAGAAACCCGATGCCGAACAGCCGCACCGCCGAGAGCGCCGCGAGCCCGGCCACGAGGGCGACCGCCGCCAGCGCCAGCGGCAGCATGATCGCCAGCGACGGCGCCGTGTAGCGCGCGCCGGCAATCAGCAGCTGGAACGTCAGCCACTCCGACGTGAAGCCGTTGAACGGCGGGACCGCCGCCAAGGCGAGGATGCCGACCAGGCACAGGACGGCTGTGTGCGGCATCCGCTTGATCAGCCCCCCAAGCGCCTCGAGCGACGAGGCGTGCGTGGCGTGCACGACCGCGCCGGCCGCCAGAAACAGCAGTGTCTTGAAGACGGCATGGTTGAGCGTATGGAGGAGCGCGACCATCAGCCCCATGGCTGCAAGGGCCCCGTGTCCGTAGCCGCGCATCAGCAGCGCAAACCCGAGCGCCACGAAGATGAAGCCGACGTTCTCGATCGTGCTGTACGCGAGGATGCGCTTCAGATGGGTTTCGGCCACCGAATAGAGCACGCCGGTCAGCGCGGTGAGGACGCCGAGCCCCAGCAGCAGCGCGCCCCAGCCGAGCGGCAGCGGCGGCATGATGTCGAACAGCAGCCGCACCACGCCGTACACCCCGAGCTTGACCATGGCCGCCGACATCAGGGCCGAGACGTGGCTTGGCGCCGCCGGGTGCGCCCGCGGCAGCCAGACGTGCAGCGGCACCAGCCCGGCCTTCGATCCGAACGCGGCGACCGACAGCAGCACGACGGCCATCGTGGCGGCCGGTGACAGACCACCGGCCGTGGCACGCATCGCGTCGAACTCGAGCCGCTGGTCTGGCGCGAGCAGCAGAAATGCGGCGAGCAGCGCGAGAAACCCGCCGTGCGTCATCACCGCGTACCAGACGCCGGCGGCCGCAGCGGTCTCGTCCTCCGGGTCGCTCACGACCAGGAGATACGAGGCGAGCGCCATCACCTCCCAGGCAAACAGGAACATCGCGACGTTGTCGGCCAGGGGCACGGCGTACATCCCGGCCAGAAACGCGTTCATCAGCGCGTGCACGGCGCGGCCGCGCGGACGCGCGTCCAGATGACGGAGGTAGCCGACGCCGTACAGGGACGCGGGCAGGCCGGCCACCGCGACGATGACGAGAAAGAACGCGCCGAGCGGGTCCAGCCGCAGCGTGATGCCGCCGAGCGGCGACAGCACCGCGTCGGAATGCCAGATCCAGACCGCGCCGCTCTGGACCGCCTGGATGCCGAGCGCCAGCGCAGCGGCGCAGGCAAGGAAGGCGGACGCGAGCGAGACGCGTCGCGCCCACGCGCCGGAGGGCGCCACCAGCGCGGCGATGGCGCCGGCGGCCAGCGCCCCGAAGATCAGGAGCAGCGTGTCAGGGATGGTCACCGGCCCTCTCTAGACGGATCGAGGCGCCCGAGCGCGGTCAGAATCCCCCGCAGGATGTCGGCAGGCGACGGCGGACAGCCGTCGACGTACACGTCCACCGGCACGATCGTGTCCACGGGGCCGGCAACCGCGTAGGAGCCGGCAAACACGCCGCAGGTGCGCGCGCAGTCGCCGACGGCCACGACCAGCTTCGGGTCGGGGGTCGCCTCATACGTCTTGCGCAGCGGGACCGCCATGTTCCGCGTCACGGGGCCGGTGACGAGCAGCAGGTCGGCGTGGCGCGGAGAGGCCACGAAGTGCAGCCCGAACCGCTCCATGTCGTAGACCGGGCCCGGCAGGCCCGCAATCTCCACTTCGCAGCCGTTGCAGGAGCCGGCGTCGACCTCCCGGATGGCCACCGCGCGGCCGAGCAGCGCGCGGGCGCGCTCGTCGATCTGCCGCGCCAGCGTGATGGGGTTCTCCGGCTGATCCGGCAGGGCCTCGGTGACGATCCCGGTGCGCGCAATCTTGCTGAAGAGCCGCACGGGTCAGCGCCGCTTTTCCCGCCGCAGCGCCCGGAGCATGGACTGGCTCTCGGCAAGGCGATCGCTGAGGAATTCGCGCGAGACGCGCAGCAGTTGGGCGACGAGCGGGCTGCGAAGCGTGTAGTACGACAGCGTCCCCTTCCTGCTGGCGCTGACGAGCAGGCGGGCGCGCAACGCCGCCAGGTGCTGCGACACCGCCGCCTGATCGAGCCCGAGCGCGTCCTGCAGCTCCTGCACGGTGTGCGCCCGCACGGCCAGCAGCTCGAGCACCCGGATGCGGACGGGATGGGCCAGGGCGCGGAACAGGTCCGCCTTGAGGGCCTGGAGCTCGGTGGGGGCCACTTATACATAGATATATTTGAATATATGTAGTTGGTCAAGGCTACCGGCTACCGGCTACCAGCTAATCAGGCCACAGCCCGGCGGCGCCGCGGACCCCGCTGGCATCGCCATGGCGAGCCGGCACGAGCGTGGTGCGGACCGGTTCGCGCCCCTCGGCGGCGGCAAAGACATGGCGGCCCCATCGCACCGGGACGTTCGTGTAGAGCCGTGCGATGTTCGACAGGCCGCCCCCGAGCACGATGACATCGGGGTCGAGCACGTTGATGATCGACGCCAGGCTCCGCGCCATCCGATCCTCGTACCGGTCGAGCGCCTCGCTCGCGTCGCGCTCCCCTGCCTCTGCCGCCTCGAGGATGGCCGGCGGGCTGAGGGATCGCCCGGCGCGGCGGTGGTAATCGGCCTGCAGGCCGGGGCCGGAGAGAAACGTCTCGATGCACCCCTGCCGTCCGCAGTAGCACGGCGGCCCGGGATGCTCCTCATCCTCGGGCCACGGCATCGAGTTGTGCCCCCACTCGCCCGCGATCCCGTTCGGTCCCGTGAGCAGCCGGCCGCGCACGACGATCCCGGCGCCGGTGCCAGTACCGACAATCGCGCCGAATACGACGTCTGCGCCGGCACCCGCGCCGTCGGTCGCCTCGGAGATCGCGAAGCAGTTGGCGTCGTTGGCGAGGCGGATCTCGCGGTCGAGCCGCTGCTCGAGGTCGGCCTTCAGCGGGCGGCCGATGAGCCAGACGGAGTTGGCGTTCTTGACGAGGCCGGAGTCGGACGACACGGTGCCCGGGATGCCGACGCCGACCGTGCCGCGCCCGCCACACCAGGCCTCGAGCTGCCGCACCATCTCGACCACCGCGTCGAGCGTCGCGCCGTAGTCGCCGTGCGGCGTCTCGATCCGGACGCGGCTCAGCTCCGCGCTGCCGTCGAGCGCCACCGCCTCGATCTTCGTGCCGCCGAGATCAATTCCGATGCGCATTGGGTGTAATCGGTGCGGCGCGCACTCTGAGCCGGCGCTCCGTTCGGAGCCGTGGACGAATCGCTCTTCCGCCTGGCATCATGCGACCCGCGCAGGTCCGTGACCTGCGCGGCCTTCACGCTGCAGAGCGATTTTTTCGAGTACCGTCACGGCTCCTCAAGTCGCGCCTCTCAGAGTGCACCCCGCACCGCTTCACAGGAGCCGGCGGCTCATTCTCAGACCAGGCCGACTATGAGCGGCGCGAATCGGAGGCCGCGCTGAGAATGAGCCGCCGGCTCCGCTACGTAGTCGGCTGATAGTACTTCCGGTACATCCCCCGCCGGAACAGCCATCCGCCGAGCGGCCCGAGCCACTGCAGCACGTGGTGCATGTAGCCGAGATCCATCATCTCGATCAGGTTGCCGTCGAAATCGCGGACGAAGAAGAACCAGTGGCCGCGCGGCGAGCGCTCCGGCCGGCTCACGCACTCGACGCCCTTCCGCTGCAGGTAGTCGTACCACCGCTGCGTGTTCCGGACGTTGAAGGACATGTGAGTGAGGCCGACCTTGTTCCACGGGATGCGGTCGGGCGGCAGCTGCGGCTGAAACTCGAAGATCTCGAGGACCGCGCCGCCCGGGACGCGTATCCATCCGATCTTGCAGCGCGGCTCTGCCCCTTGTCCCGCCGTAGCCGCCTGCGGCGGAGGCGGATCGACACCAAAGAAGGTCCGCACGCGGTCCGGCGGCGTGTCGGCCACGCCGACGAGCGGGCAGCCGAAGACCTCCCAGTAGAACCGCACCGCCCGGTTGAAATCGGACACGGTGATCCCGCAGTGGCTGAACGATCGCGCTCTCACGACAGCTCCATCAGTCGAGGTGGGTCTGCTTGATGTGGTCGGCCACCCGGAGCGCCTGCGCCACAATCGTCAGGCCCGGGTTGACCGCCGCAGACGAGGGAAAGAACGAGGCGTCGACCACGAAGAGGTTCTCGACGTCGTGCGTGCGGCAGAACGGATCGAGCACGGACGACCTCGGATCGACGCCGAAGCAGAGGGTGCCGCACTGATGGGTGGTGTTGCGCTCCCGGTGCGAGTGCGCCACGACCACCCAGAAGCCGAGCCGGCGCAGAATGCTCTTCATCTCGCGGACGAGCCGGCGGTGCGTCCGCAGGTTGTTCGGCTCGTAGTGCAGCCGGATGCGGCCGTCGGCCCCCACCGTGACGCGATTGTCGTCCTTCGGCAGGTCCTCGGACATCACGAGCCAGTCGACCCCGCGCGACACCCACGCATCGTACGCCCAGAGCGGGATCCAGGGCGCCACCGTCTGCGCCATCACGCCGTGCGTCCGTCCCTGCGACTGGATCTGGCCGAGCGGATAGCCGCCGGGGCCCCGCAGGTAGAAGTCGTTGAGCGCCACCGTCTTCTGAAACACGGTGGCGTTGCGCCGGAACGGATGGAACCCCTGCATCATGGTGGCGAGGTGCGCCATGTACCGGCGGCCCACGAGGCCCGACGAATTGGCGAGGCCGCCGGGATGTTTGGCATTCGCCGACCGGAGGAGCAGCGCGGCCGAGTTGACCGCTCCGCACGAGACGATCACGAGCGGCGCTTCCACCCGCACCGTACTCCCGTTCCGCTCGACCTCGACCGCCTCGACCCTGCGGCCGGTCGGATCCGTCAGAAGACGCCTGGCATACGCGCCGGTCCAGAGCGTCACCGTCGGGCGCCCGGCCGCGTGCCCGACGCAGCAGGTTTCGGCGTCGCTCTTGGCGCGCACCTTACAGGGAAACGAGTTGCAGGTGTTGCAGAGGATGCAGCCGTTGTGATCCCCTGGATTGAGCAGGCCGAGCGGCAGCGGCGACGGGCGAAGCCCGAGCTCCCGCAACTGCTGGACGATTGCCGCCATGGCCGGCTCGTGCGGCACCGGCGCGTACGGGTACGGGCCCCTCGGCGGCTCCGTGGGATCGACCCCGTGCTCTCCGCGCACGTGATAGAGGCGCTCGGCGCGCTCGTAGTACGGCTCGAGCGTCTCGTAGTCGATCGGCCACGCCGGCGACGTGCCGTCCACATGCTCGATCGCTTCAAAATCCTCCCGGCGAAGCCGGTAGAGGACGCTGCCCCAGAACTTCGTGTTCCCGCCGACGCAGTAGTGCGTGTACGGCTGGAACTCGCGGCCGCGGCGATCGAGCCACCGCTCGCGGACCCGGTAGCGCAGGTGCCTCCAGACCGCCTCCGGATCCCAGTTGGCGTCCTCCTGCGGCACGAACTCGCCCCGCTCGAGCAGCAGGATCCGCGCCGACGAGTCCGCCAGGGCGTGCGCCATCGTGCCGCCGCCGGCGCCGCTTCCGATAATGACGATGTCGAACCGCTCGCTGCGCATGGCGGGGCGCTCAGCGGGCGGCGGCGGCCATGGCGCCGCCCTGCTCGACGCTGGCGTAGATCTGATCCATGAGCCGCTGGTCTTCCATCGCGCGCTCAAGGCTCATCTCGGGGGCCGCGCCGGTCCGGATGGCATGGAGAAAGTCCCGGTACATCGCCCTGTAGCCCCGGATGTCGCGGAAGCCCGGGAACAGCAGGCGGGGGCGGCCGTTCCCCCGCACGAGCACGAACAGGCCGTTCGACTCGAAGGTGATGATGCCGCCGCGGCCGTACAGCTTCGAGAGCCGGATCCCGCGCAGCAGCGAGGGGATCTCCCGCGAGTAGTACAGCGAGCCGACCGCCTGATTGTCGTACCGGAACGCCACCATCATGCTCTTGCTGCGGCGGTCGGGGCCGTCGCGCGAGAGCGGCGGCCGGTAGCCGTGCGCCGTGAGGATCTTCGGCCCGAGACTGCCGGCGATGTGCAGCCAGTGGACCCCTTCCTCGAAAAACGCGTCTCCCCCGGCCATCGTCTCGTCGTTGCGCCAGTCGTCGGCCGACTTCAGCCGCCTGACGATCGTCGTGAAGTGGGCGAAAACGAGGTCGCCGATCGCGCGCTCGTGCAGCAGGCGCCGGAGGCAGATGGCGAGCGGCTTGTAGTGGTCGTTCTCGCCGACGCAGACGATGCGTCCGGTCCTGTTGCGCGCGGCGAGCACGGCCTGGTAGTCGGCGAGGCGCGGATAGGCCGGCTTCTCGACCAGCACGTGCTTGCCCGCGTCGAGCGCCTGGAGCGTCAGGTCGAGATGGAACCGGGGCGGCACCGCGACGATCACCGCGTCGACGCTCGGGTCAGAGATGGCGGCGGCGTAGCTCGCATACGAAGCCGCGCCCCCATGCCGCCGGCGGCACGCTTCGGCGCGGGCGGCGTCGCGGCTCGCATAGCTGCACACCACCTGGCCGCGCAGCGCGCGGAGCTGCCGGCTGTGCACGCGCGTGATGAAGCCGCAGCCGAGAAAGGCGAGGCGCAGGGGCGCTGACACGGTGGAACCATGATAGCGGCCGCGCCGGCGAAGAACCAGTTGACCGGGCGGCGCGGCATTGGCGAGGGAGGCTTCGAAGGCGTCGAGGGTCACGTCAGGACGGCAGCACTCGCCGTCGAACCGCCGGTCGCAGAGCGACGGCGCGGCGCGCCGATCACGCCGCGAACACCGCCTCGCCCAGCAAGGGAATGAATCCGATCACGGTCAGCGCCCACGGCAGCCATCCGTATCTGGACTCGGCGGCCCATTCGCGAACCTGCGGGAGCGTCGCCACGTAGTCGGTGCGGGACTCGTCACGACGCATGTAGTTGAACGAGGCATCGAGGACCGGGCCGTCTGCGAAGCTCGTCTTCCACGTCGTGACGTGCGTCACCAGGCGCCGGTCGGCAAGCGAGGGCGGAAACCGGGTCATGAAGGCGCGGCCGGCGGCGCTGCCGGCCGGGAGCGGAGCGTCGCTCTGGATGGCCCACTCGACAAAGGCACGCCGATCGGAATATCCGAGCCACCCTTTCAGATCCGCAAAGCCCACCGCCACGGCAAGCGCCAGCACGCTCAGGCCCGTGGCCCTCGCGACAACGCCCGCGGTCGGCCGCCGTGAGCGTGCGGTCATGGCCTGTCAGCGGCGGGCCTCGATCGGCTCGAGGCCCGCCTTCTTCACCGCCGCACGCCCGTCGGCACCGGCCAGCGCCCGCAGCAGTGCGCGTGCCGCCTCGGCGTTGGCGCTGCCGGCCACGATGGCCGCGGTATAGATCGTCGGCAGCTGGATCTCGGACGGCAGCGTGCCGGCCACCTTCACACCGGGATGTGGCCGGAGCTCGCTGGTGAACGTGATCCCGATCTCCGCCGCGCCGGTCGCCACCGCCTCGGCCACCTCGGAGCCCTGCGTGCGGTAGACGATCTTCGGCTTCATCGCGTCCGCGATCCCCATGCGCTGCAGCAGCCCCTCGAAGTACGTGCCCGAGGTGCCCCCCGCGGAGGGGTTGACGTACGCGACGGTACGCGCCTTCAGGAGCGCCGCCCGGAACGTCTCGGGCGTCGACAGATCCGGGGAGGGAGCGCCCGCGCGGACGCCGACCCCGATCAGCGCGCGGGCGAGATCGACGCGCGAGCCGGCCGTAATCCGGTTCTCCTTCTGAAGCGTCTCCATGGCCGGCGCGGTGACGATCACCACGTCGGCCCGCTCGCCCGAGGCCAGGCGCTTCTGCAGCGCACCCGTCGTATCGCTCACATAGACCACGCGGGTGCCGGACGCGCGCGCGAAGGCGTCGCCCGCTTCGCGCACGGGGCCCGTCATGGCGCCGCCGACGAACACCCGAAGCTCGGCCTGCGCCGCGGCGGGCGCCGGGATCGCCGCCAGGACTGCCGCGGCCGCCACACGCAACACCATTCGTCTCATTCGATCGGCTCCCTCCGTCCGTCGCGCCCGCGCTGCCCTACATATACACCCGCCAGCACCAGTCCGCCGCCGACGATCACCACCGGCCCGAACGGCTCCCCGAGCAGCGGCACGGCGGCCGCCACTGTGGAGAGCGGCTCGATATAGAGGTAGAGGCCCGCGCGAGCCGCGCCAAGCCGCGCCACGCCCTCCTGCCACAGCCACTGACCGATCGCCATGCCCGGTATGGCCAGGTACAGCAGCGCCGCCGTCGCCCGGAGCGACAGCGGGCGGATGCGGCCGAGATCCCCGGAGAGCACCATGACGACCGCCACGCACGCGGCGGCCACGGTCAGGATGCCAAGCGTCACGGCGAGCGGATCGCGGCGCCGCACCAGATTGCGCGTGGACACCGTGTAGAGCGACCAGGTGAGCGTCGACAGCAGAATCAGCCAGTCGCCGGTGCTCCGCAGCCAGCTCAGATCGGCGATGCGCCCGCGCGACACGAGCAGCGCGATCCCGGCCGTCGCGATCGCGATGCCGGCAATGCCGCCCCCGCCGATGCGCTCGCCGAGCAGGACGAACGACAGCACCGCCAGCACGAGCGGCGTCACTGCGATGATCCAGCCGGTGTTCGTGGCGGTGGTCGTGACGAGGCCGGCCGCCTGGATTACGAAATGGACGGCGAAGATCGTGCCGCCGACAAGGAGCGCCGTGAGATCTGCGCGGGTGAACCGCAGGGGGACACGCTTGGCCAGCAGCAGCCCGCCGAGCACCGGAATCCCGATCGCCAGCCGCGCCGCCACGATCTCGACCGGGTGCAGCTCCGCCACGAGGATCTTCGTCGCAATGAAGGTGCAGCCCCAGATGATGACGACGCCGAGAAGGAGGAGGTGCGGGAGCACGAGGCAGCGTCAATTCTGCCGCATCCTTGCCCGCGTCGAGCTCCTGAGCGTTGCGGGGCCGGGCATGTCGCTCCGCAAAACCGGCTTATCTGCAACATCCTCAGCATCCGCCGCCGTAACGCCTGATGTAATCCAGCTTCGCGGTGCCCACGGTTTTGCTCCGGACATGCCCGGCCCCGCACCGCAGTGGGTCCCCAATGACGCCTACTGTCGTAGAGGCGGACCTTCAGGTCCGCCTTCGCTCGAGTACCATCCGTCACACGATGAGCCCCCCGAATCCCTTGGAGCAGTAGAGTGCATCGGACGCTCCGGGTAACACCAGGAATGGAAGCAGGAGTATCCGCTGATGTCTGGTTTATCGAAGAGAGGCACGAGACCCATGCCGGTGTCTACGGCGCCATGAGCCCCAGACCTGGGGCACCTCCTGGCCGGCTAATCCGATCCCACAACGGCTGCCCATTCGCGCGATACAAGACGACGTTGCCATCGTTTTGCACCACCAAGTACGCGTTCGCGTCGCCCGATGTTCCTGACGACCACATGTCGCGTGACTGAGCGTTGTAGAGAACGAGATTGCCGTCAGGCTGGACCGTCAGAAAACCTGCGCTCGTGAGGGCGGTGTTCGTGGACCAGAGGTCGCGCCTTGCCACGTCGTCGTAAAGCACCAGATTGCCGTCGGTCTGATACACGAGGCGGTATTGCGCACTCGGCGAGACGAGTGCTTGCCCTGGCAGAAGTCGAGCGCTGACCCTTAGCCTGTCGCGGAAGACAACAGTGAGCGTTACAGTTGCGCTCGCACTCGCACCGCGGCTGTCGCGAACCGTGACCGTGGCAAGCACAGTCGCTGGCTGGAGCGGAGCATTCCAGGTCGTGCTCTCCGATGTTGAGCTTGAGAACGAGCCCTGAGCAGCGCTCCACTGATACGTCAGAGAGTCCCCATCAGGATCGGTTGCCGTCGCGCGCAGGCTGGAACTGATGCCAGATTCAACCGTGCAGGGACTGCAACTGGCCGTCACTGATGGTGAACGATTGGCCGGGGGCGCCGACGAGCCATACATTGCGCGAGCACCATCTATATCGTCTGTTTGGAGACTATCGAGATTACTAATGCGGCTATTCATCAACGCGCTGACCGACTGGCCGTGCTCGTCAGGATGACCGAGGCCGAGGACGTGACCGAACTCATGCAGCGCAACACGCCGAATGTCGTTCAGACCTGACCTCACATTTCCGCGATAGGAGTTCCATTCCTTCGTCAAGTTAAAGACGACATCGGCCTCAGTGAGCGTGCTATCAGACACCCGGTATCGGTAAAGAGTTATCGCTAGAGTGTCAGAGCCAAAGGAATCGCCGTATATATTGTCATCCCAGAAGACATTGTTGATTCCGTTGGAATAACTGATACCTGAAGACGAATCACGCACAACCTGAAAGGACACGCGACCAATGTTGGTATTCCAAATTGACAACGCATTCTCCGCCTTGCTGTTCCAGGTTCCAGTTCCGTCAATGAATGACCCGCTCGTAGAACCGAGCTGGAGGTGCATCACAATAGAGCCGGACGGCCAGCGAGGACCATTTCTCCAATAGCCCTCGCCGATGTCTGCAAGCCACAGCCCGATGCCTACAGCGAACGTGGCGGCGACGCTCGTCCTCATCTCCTGCGCATCGCCGCCAAACGGTCGCTGATCCTGCTCCGGAGATCGCTCAACCGCATCGGAACCGCAGACGTTGACGGCAGTGAGCGTGACTGGCCGATCTGGTCGGTATTCCTGATGGGCACTCCATCCAAGGCGAACACGCGATCGACGCTCGACTCATCGCGAATAATGCGCAGGAGGCCTTGTGTGAATCCCACGATAGGGTTGATGCTTTGTCCACGTCGAGCAAAGATGACGCGACGATCGCCAACCGTGAATGTCGGCATCTCGGCCACGGCCATGCCCACCCCACCGTATTCGCCGCCCAAGAAGTCGAACACTTCAAGAGTGCTACTCGTGCCGTAGATTGCGTCGAAGACGCGGAAGATGACTCGGGTCTTGATAATGGCGCCCTCACGCACCGTCACCGGGACCGGCCGCACATCCACGACCTCGCCCACGAAAATGATGTCCGCGCGGGCGACAAGTTCGTTGAAGGTGACGGCGGAATAAGTGGTGGCGCTACCCGACGTTGTGGATAATGCAAGGAGCAGTGCAACGAGGGGCACGCGAATCATTCGGCTACCTCCTCAGTGAAGTGGCACTAACCAAGATCAGGCTATGAAAGAGGGAAGGCGAACAAAACCCACCTTCCCTCCGACACTGGTCGTCCGCAGTTATGTGCCTGAAGACTTTCGAGCCTCCTCGTCCTGATAGACGATCTCCTTTCCCGATCTCGCCTTAACGATGGGAAGAGTCGCCCGAACGATGTCCTTTCCCAACTCGATCACGGCGGCTTGTTCCTTACCGTTCTCATCCTTATAGCCGATGGTCAGGTAGTGGTTGCGCTTCTTCGAGAAGAGCGTGAGCAAGCCAAGCGGCCCAAGCAATACCGTGTAACCAATAGCCGCGCCGATACGTCTGCCGGCTTTCTGCCCATACTCCAAGTCCTCGATGTTCGCGTATGGGATGCGCAGCTCCTGCCCGACAAACGACTTCTTCTCGGCTGGGCTTGGGGTTTCACAACGAATAAGGATGGAACTGACTTAGACGACATATCGAACATCTGCTCGATTCGGCCTGAATACGAGGCCGGCGACGGGCTCATGTCGCGGAGCACGGTATGTCCGGAGCAAAACCGTGGGCATCGCGAAGCTGGATTACGCCAGGCGGTACGGCGGCGGATGCTGAGTATCCCGCAGACAGATCGGTTTTGCGGAGCGACATACCGTGCTCCGCGACATCGCGGCGGACCTGAAGTCCGCCTCTACGCCCAAACTCGTCGGGGTCCGGCTGAAGCCGGACACGACGATTGGTGAAGGTCAGTAGAAATCGTGGGCGTCGACCGAGGCGCCGCCCTGGATCGGGTGCAGCCGCTCGGCCTTGACGGACAGGACGCCGTCCTGGTGCTGCAGGACCCCTTCGACCAGCAGAAACGGCTGGCGGATCACCGTCATCCGCTCGCGATCGAACAGATCGGGGCGTACGATGATGTTGGAAATGCCGGTCTCGTCCTCGAGGGTGAGAAAGACGAAGCCCTTGGCGGTGCCCGGGCGCTGGCGCGTGATCACCATCCCGGCTACCCGCACCCGTCGTCCGTCACGCGCCTGCGGCAGATCGCACGCGCGCACCACGCCGCGCAGCGCCATCTCGCCCCGGCGCAGCGCCATCGGGTGCGGCCCGATCGTCAGCCCCGTGCCGGCGTAGTCGGCCTGCAGCCGCTCGTGCGCATCCATCACCGGCAAGGGGGACGAAAAATGGGGCCGGGAGTCATTTTCCGGAGTGTCACCTGAAAATGACTCCCGACCCCATTTGTCGTCCTCCTCGTACAACTCCCCCGCCGGGCGCACCACCCGCTCCACCTGCCACAGCGCGCTGCGGCGCGCGTGGGTAAACGCGTTGAGCGCGCCGATGTCGGCCAGCGTCATGAGCTCGTCGCGGCGCAGGCCCGTGCGCCGGACGAGATCTTCGATCGACGCAAACCGGCCGGCCGGCGGCGCCGGCACGGCCCACTCGTGCGCACAGGTGTTGCAGAAATAGGTCCCGTCCCGCACGACCTCGATCATCGACTCGTCATCAGTGCCGCATTTCGGGCACTCGGTCCGGCGCTCGGTCCGGTTCTCGGCCGGGCTAAAGCCCGGCGCTACGTACGGTTGAGACGTTCTCCCGAAGGCGGCGATCGCCTGGCCGATCTCCTTGCGCAGGCCGTTCACGTACATCAGCCCGAGCCGGATCGCGCCGTCCTCCTCGATGCGGCAGTGCCAGGCGGACTGCTGCACGTCGATCGAGTGGAAGCGCACGCCCCGCCGCTGCGCGTCCTTGACGAGCGAGGCCGGATGGTAGAACCCCATCGGCTGGTTGTTCAGCAGCGCGGCATAGAAGGCCGCCGGGTAATGAACCTTGAGGTACGCGCTCGCATACGCGAGCAGCGCAAAGCTGGCGGCATGCGACTCGGGAAAGCCGTACAGCGCAAACGAGGTGATGGACGCGACGATCCGCTCGGCCGTATCGCCCGTCATCCCCTTCTTCGCCATCCCCGCGCGCAGCTGCACCTCGACCTGCTGCATCCGCTTCTCGGAGCGCTTGAAGCCCATCGCGCGGCGGAGCTCCTCGGCCTGCCCGCCCGTGAACCCGGCCGCCACCATCGCCATCCGCAGCAGCTGTTCCTGAAAGAGCGGCACGCCGAGCGTGCGCGCCAGCACCGGCTCGAGCGACGGGTGCAGCGGCACGACCGGCTCGCGTCCCGCGCGGCGGTTCAGATACGGATGCACCATGTCGCCGACAATGGGGCCGGGGCGGATGATGGCCACCTGCACGACCAGGTCGTAGAAGCACGCCGGCTTCAGCCGCGGCAGCGTCGCCATCTGCGCGCGCGACTCCACCTGAAACACGCCGATCGTGTCGGCCGTCTGCAGCAGGTCGTAAACGGCGGGGTCGTCCGGGGGGAGATGCGCGAGATCGAAGGAGGCAAGGGGGCAAGGGGGCGAGGGGACAGAAGAACCGTTGCCCGTTGCTCGCTGCCCACTGACCCCTTGCCCCCTTGCCCCCTCGCCCCCTGCCGTGTTCACCAATGCAATCGCATCCTGCAGCACCGCCATCATCCCGAGCCCGAGCAGGTCCACCTTGACGATGCCCATGTCGGCGCAGTCGTCTTTGTCCCACTGGACCACGACGCGGCCCGGCATCGAGGCGGGCTCGAGGGGGACGACCGCGTCGAGCTCGCCCTGGCAGATCACCATGCCGCCCGAATGCTGCCCGAGATGCCGCGGCAGATCCTGGATGCGGCACCAGAGATCGGCCCACGTGCGCATCCGCGGCAGGTCGAGCGAGAGCCCGACCGACGCGAGGTTGCGCCCGAGCGTCTCATTCGGGTCCGTGAACTCGAAATGATTCATCACCTTCGCCAGCCGGTCGATGTCCTCGTCGGCCAGCGAGAGCGCCTTGCCGATCTCGCGCGCGGCGCTGCGGCTGCGGTAGGTGATCACGTTGGCGGTCATCGCCGCGCCCAGCCGCCCGTACTTCTCGTAGACGTGCTGAATGACGCGCTCGCGGCGGTCGCCGCTCGGCAGGTCGAGGTCGATGTCGGGCCACTCGCCCCGCTCCTCGGACAGAAAGCGCTCGAAGAGCAGGTCCATCGCGATCGGATCGACGGCGGTGATCCCCAGGCTGTAGCAGACGGCGCTGTTGGCGGCCGACCCCCGGCCCTGCACGAGGATGTGCTGCTGGCGCGCGTAGTTCACGATGTCCCAGACGATCAGAAAGTAGCCGGCGAGATCCAGCTTCTCGATCAGATCGAGCTCGCGCGCGATCTGGGCGCGCGCCTTGTCGTGAAACGGCCGGTACCGGTCGCGCGCCCCCGCCTCGGTGATGTGGCGGAGGAACGACATCTCGGTCTCGCCGGCCGGCACCGGGTACGACGGAAACCGGTATCCCAGGTCCGCCATCGTGTATTCGAGCCGCGCGGCCAGCGCCCCGGTGGCCGCGATCGCCTCGGGCCGATCCGCGAACAGCTGCGCCATCGCCTCGGGCGATTTGAGATACCGCTCGGCGTTGCGCGCCAGCCGGCGCCCCGCCTCGTCGAGCGTCGTGTGGTGGCGGACGCAGGTCAGCACGTCGAAGAGCGGCCGGTCCGCCGGCGCGGCAAACCGGACGCCGTTGGTGGCGATCACCGGCACGCGGTAGGCGCGCGCCAGCGACTCGAGCGCCGCCGCGCCGGCCTCGTCGTCGCGCAGCAGGTGGCGCTGCAGCTCGACGTACACATTGCGGCGGCCGAACAGGCCGACCAGCCGGTCGAGCAGGCCGCCGACGCCGTGGCCGCGCGCGTCGAGCAGCGGCCGGCCGCCGAGCGCCACGAGGCCCGCGGTCGATCCCTCCAGCTCGTCGAGCGTCAGGGCGCCGCTGCCCTTCTCTGCGCGCATCTTCATGCGCGTGATCAGCCGGCAGAGATTCCGGTAGCCGGCCTGGGATTCGACGAGGACGGGAAGGGACCATGTGGCAGTAGGCAGTAGGCGGTGGGCAGTAGGCAGTGATGCTTGGTGCCGCAGGAGTTCTTGCTGCCTACTGCCTACTGCCGGCTGCCTACTATCAATCGTGAGCTCCGCGCCGACGATCGCCTTCAGGCCCGCCTGCCGGGCCGCCTTGTGAAACCGCGGCGCGCCGTACACGCCGTCGGCGTCGACGAGCGCCAGGGCGGGATAGCCGAGCGCGGCGGCGCGCTCGACGAGCGTCTCGGGAAGCGAGGCGCCCTGCAGAAAGCTGAACGCCGACGCGCAGTGGAGCTCGATGTAGTCAGTCGTAGATCCCCTCCACACACCACGCGCCCGCGGCGCGATCGCGGACCAGACGGCACGTGCTGCCGTCGCCGAGCGCCACGTCCCATTCGTCGCGGTCCCAGGACGAACTCCCAACTCCCAAAACACCAACTTCCAAATTGGGTGTTGTGGAGTTGGGCGTTGGGAGTTGAGCGCGTGAGTCGCCGAGCCACCACGCGCCAGACGTGCGCCACGGGCCGGCGCACTGCCGCACGCTCCCGCCCGGCAGCTCGCGCCGGTACGTGGTGACCGACACCGGCCGATCGCCCTCGACGCGCACCCGCGCCGGGATCGGGACGCGGAAGCGCCGAAGCGCGACTGCGGGCAGATCCGCGGCCTCTTTTCCTGCCACGGGCCACAGAGACACAGAGTCACAGAGCCTATTGAGAGTCTTCTCTGTGTCTCTGTGACTCTGTGGCTCGTGATCGCGCGGCGCGAACGGCCGCACCGCGAACGCGCCCGGCTGCCAGGTATCCACCACCGCCGGCGAGCCGCAGCGCCCCTCGCCCATCAAGGCCGACAGCCGCGCCATCAGCATCGACAGCCGCTCGGGCGACGGAAGCGGGCGCGTCAGCAGCGAGAACTGCAGCACGCGCGCCGGCGTGGGATCGACCGCCACCACCACGCGGTCGATGCCGGCCCCGGGCGGATGCGATTCGAGGTCGAGCAGCAGCAGCGTGCGCAGCGCCCGCACGTCGCGCATCGGCGCGGGCAGCTGCAGCGATCGCTCGTGCACGGTGCGGGTCACCAGCTGCAGCTGCAGCCGCACGGCCGCGGCGCCGCGCCCGCGCCGCTCGAGATGCGCGGCCAGCGGCTCCAGCAGCCGGCCCAGCACGAACGAGAGCGGCTCGAGCCCTTCGATCGGCCAGTCGAGGTCGATCGCCTGCTCGAACCGCTCTTCCGGCGCCTCGGGCGTGAGCGGACGCAGATCCTCGCCGCGCGCCAACCGCTGCCACCGGACGCCCTCGGCCCCCAGACGGGCGGCCACGGCATCGGCCGGCAGCGCCGCCAGCGCGCCCAGCGTCCGGAGGCCCCACCGATGGAAGGTCGAAATGGGAGGGGGCAAGGGGGCGCGGGGGCAAGGGGGCAAAGGGGCGAGGAGGCGCGGGGGCAGGACCGCCAGCAGATCGATCGGCAGCGGCGCCAGCGCCGACGCTTCTCCACCGGGCGCGATGACGACCGGGTGTTCGTGCCGCCTACTGCCTACTGCCCTCTGCCTACAAATAGCCAGCAGATGCGCGGCGGTGCAGGTGCCCGCCATCGCGACCGATGCCCGCACTCCCTGCTCGCCGGCCGCGCGCCGGAGCTCGTCGGCAATCGCGCGCGGATGCCCGAACAGCCGTTCGAGCCCGGCCAGGTCGAGCGCCACCGCAGACGGCCCACGGCGCTCCCAGCGCGGCGTGAAATCTCTGGCGATCGCGACCAGCGCCTCGATCGACGAACGATCCTCCACGCAAAGCGCCGCAAACATCGAACACTCCGTCTACACACCACCGAGACACCGAGACACCGAGACATCGTGAATGTCATTCTCGGTGCCTCGGCGCCTCAGTGGTTCGTGTTCGGGGGAAAGAGCTGCGACGGTGATCTCACCGGTAACCTGCCGCCGAGACGATACGAGGCGCGCGATGATGTCGAGGCCGGTCAGGAGCCTCGTCCCGGGTGTCCACTGTGAGCCGCCCGCGAGCGACAGCGTCAGG
>MEKU01000061.1:27728-40144 GCA_001767195.1 Acidobacteria bacterium RIFCSPLOWO2_02_FULL_67_21 | reverse complement strand
GGCCGCCGGCGCTGCGCGCCAGCGGCTGTCCGGCCGCGAGCACGCACACGATGTCGCTCCCCTCAATCACCCGCTGCAGCCGCAGCCAGGTCGTAAACGGAATGCGGCGCACGGCGGCCGGCGGCGCGTCCGCCAGATCGATCGCCACCACCCCGAACCCGCCCGCCTGCAGCACGAGATTGAGCGCCTTGAGCGCGCGCTCGACGGTGCGATCCAGCAGGGCTCCGCTGATCGCCTGACCACGGATCCACAGGAGACGATCGAGCGCCACGCCCGCCGATGCCGCAGACGACACGTCGAGGCGATCGAAGGTATCCACCAGCGCCGCGATTTCGCCACGCCGGGTGGCGGCGGACAGTACCTGCAGCAGCACCGCCGTCCGCCCGGACGAGTGCGGGCCGACGAGTTCGGAGAGCTGCCCGCGCGGCAGGCCGCCGCCGATCCGGCTGTCGAGCGCGGCAATGCCGGTGGCGGCCGCATCCACTCGCCCCGCTTCCGGCATTGCCGTCGTCAGCGTTCGATCGAGCTTGCGGGTGCGAAGCGCGGCTTCGGCGACGGCTCGCGCTTGATTCGTCATATCTTCGTCTCTTCAGGCGAAAATATAGCGAAACTACGGCGCAAGAGCAAGGGATAAGATCAGTCCCGGTTCGTGGCTATCCCACCCGTCCCCGCCGAAACCGCCGACGTCGCCGGGGCCGCCCCCCCGCTCACCGTGTTCCGGCGCCTGGCCGCAGCGCTCCACTACCGCGACTTCCGCGTGCTCTGGATCGGCGCGTTCACGTCGAGCATCGGCACCTGGATGCAGAAGGTGGCGCAGAGCTGGCTGGTGCTCACGATGACCGGTTCGGCCTCCGCGTTCTATCTCGGCCTCGACGCGTTTCTCGGCGAAGCGCCCATCCTGGTCTTCACGCTCATCGGCGGTGTGATCGCCGACCGCCGCGATCGCCGCCAGATGCTCCTCGTGTCGCAGTACGTGCAGATGGCGGCCGCCTTCTCGCTGGCGGCGCTCGTCTACTTCGACCTGGTCCGCATCTGGCACGTGCTCACGCTGTCGGTCGTCACCGGGATCGCGCAGGCGTTCGGCGGCCCGGCGCACCAGTCGCTGATTCCGCTGCTCATCGACAAGACGCACCTGCCGAACGCGATCGCGCTGAACTCCATCCAGTTCAACCTGGCGCGCGTCATCGGGCCGCTCATCGCCGGCGCCGCGCTGACCGCGTTCGGCATAGCCGCCTGCTTCGGGCTGAACGGGCTGTCGTTTCTCGCCGTCATCGCCGCGCTCCTGTTGCTGCACATCCGTCACATCCCCTCGGCCGGAGGAACCCGCATGGCGGCCGAGCTGCGCGGCGGCCTCTCGTACGTGAAGCGCCAGCCCGCGCTCATGGGATTGACGTTTCTCGCGTTTGCGACCACGTCGCTCGGGACGCCGCTGCTGACCTTCCTGCCGCTCTTCGCGCAGAACGTCTTCGGCGGCGGCGTCGCCGAGTACACGCGCCTGATGGCGTGCGCGGGTGCCGGCGCGGTGACGGGAGCGCTCGTCGTCGCCTGGCTGGGCAAGTTCAGGCACATGGGCCGCACCTTCCTCACGCTCCAGGTACTGTTCGGCGGCTTCATCGTGCTCTTTTCGGTGACGCGGCTGATCTGGATCAACGGCGTCCTGCTCTTCGGCGCCGGCGCGTGCATGGTCATGGTCTTCGCCATGATTGCCTCGCTCGTCCAGATCATCGTCCCCAACGAGTTGCGCGGGCGCGTCGTGAGCATCTACATGGTGGCGTTCCGCGGCGGCATGCCGCTCGGCAGCCTGGTCGGCGGCTACGCGGCGACCGTCACGTCGGCGCCCACGGTGCTGGTCGTCAACGGTGTATTGCTGAGCCTTGTTGCGGCATGGTTCCTGCTCAAGCCTGGAGGGGTCAGAGAGCTCTAGAATGCGTCTGAATCGAGGAGCCGCCGCGGTGTTGGCCGGTGCGGCCCTGTTGCTTGCCTCTGCCGCATACGCTCAGCAAGACCCGGAAACCGAGAAGCCTCGAGAGCTGAATGTCGAGGTCCCACCGCAGGAATCCGGTGAACGCGGTTTCGTGGAGAAGGCGAAGCGGTGGGCCGAAGACACGCAGATCGCCGAGCGATTGAGCGGCGACGTCGACGGCTGGTACCCGCGGCTCGGCGGCATGACGCGCGGCAGCGGCTTCGCGATCGGCCCCGGCTACCGCTTCCACATCGTCGACGATCGTCTCTTCGTCGATCTCTCCGCGGGCATCTCCATCAAGGGCTACAAGGCGGCCGACGCGAACGTCCGATGGCTGCAGGCCCTCGGCGACCGGTTCGAGCTCTGGACCGACGTCCGCTACGAGGACTTTTCGCAGGAAGACTTCTTCGGCATGGGCTTCGCGTCGGCTGAGGATGCCCGCACGAGCTACGACTTCGACAGCAGCGACATCGCGCTGCGCGGCGTCCTGCAGGCGTCGCCGTGGATGCGTGTGGGCACGGCGGTGGGGTACATGCGGCCGGACATCGGACGGGGCACCGACCCGAACTACCCCTCCATCGAGGAGCTCTTCACCGACGCCGACGCGCCTGGCCTCGTCGCGCAGCCGAACTTTCTGCACACGACGATGTACGGGGAGGTCGATTACCGGGATCTGCGCGGGAACCCGGGCCGTGGCGGCTTCTATCGGGCCTCGTTCGGCTTCTGGGACGACCGCACGCTCCAGCAGTTCGACCACAAGCGGTTCGACGCGCTGGCGCTGCAGCACCTGCCGCTGACCGCAAATCGCCGGCACGTGCTCTCGGGCCGCCTGGGCACGACCTACGTCAACAACGAGACCGGCGAGCGAGTGCCCTTCTACTTCCTCGGGTACGTCGGCGGCGTCGACACGATCCGCAGCTACCGTGAGTTCCGCTTCAAAGACGAAAACGCGGTCTGGACGGGCGCCGAATACAAGTGGACGTTCCACGACTACGTGAGCGTCGTCACCTTCGTGGACGCCGGCGAGGTCAACGCGAACTGGCGCGACATCGACCTGCGCGGCTGGAAGACAGGCTACGGGTTCGGCTTCCGCGTGCACACCGACAAGCAGACCTTCGCGCGGCTGGACTTCGGCACCGGCGGCGGCGAAGGGTGGCAGATCTTTCTGAAGCTCGGACCTTCTTTCTGACACCATCCGCACGTAGTACGTAGTGTTCGGCTTCAGCCGGACCTTCGTACGTAGTGCTCGGCTTCAGCCGAGCCTGAGCGTACGTAGTGCCGGGCTTCAGCCCGGCCCGAATCTTCTCTTCCAGGCCTCACTCGCTGCGCGGGCACGCCGACCTGCGTCGGCCGGCTCCGCGCCGCCGAAGCGCTCGCGGAGGCGCGAAGCCGGGGCCGGACGGCCGGCAGTGCGGCGCATCAGGCCGGGCTGAAGCCCGGCACTACGTACAACCCGCTGTTGCCACCCCCCACACCGGCGCCACATAATCGGGCCGCGCACTTCCCATACACAGGCTGAATTGCCGGTGGCAGCCGCCGTCCGGCACAACAAGGGGGATACGGTCATGGTCCCGCGCATGTTCGTCGGACTGGTTCTGGCCTCCCTGGCGGCCGTCGGCTGCCGCGCAACGAGCGCACCGGCGACGGAGAACGCGTCGGCATCGGCCCCGGCGTCGGTGACTGCAGCGCGGCTCGTCGCCGCGGACAGCGAGCCCGGTCAATGGATGGCGCACGGGCGCACCTACGGCGAGCAGCGCTTCAGCCCGCTCGACCAGATCAACACCGGCACCGTCACGAATCTTGGCCTGGCCTGGTTCGCCGACCTGGAGACGCGGCGCGGCCAGGAATCGACGCCGATCGTCGTCGATGGCGTCCTGTACGTGACCACGGCGTGGAGCAAGGTGCGGGCCTACAGCGCCGCCACGGGCGCGCTGCTCTGGACCTACGACCCCGAGGTGCCCGGGGAGTGGGCCGTCAACGCCTGCTGCGACGTCGTCAACCGGGGCGTGGCGGTGTGGGAAGGCACGGTCTTCGTCGGTTCGTTCGACGGCCGGCTCATCGCGCTCGATGCCGCGACGGGCCGCGAGATCTGGGACGTCAACACAATCGACCGAACCAAGCCGTACACCATCACGGGTGCCCCGCGCGTGGTCAAAGGCAAGGTCCTCATTGGCAACGGCGGTGCGGAGTTCGGCGTGCGCGGGTACGTGTCGGCCTACGATGCGGCGACCGGAGAGCTCGCGTGGCGCTTCTACACCGTGCCCGGCAACCCGGCCGACGGTTTCGAGAACCCGGCCATGAAGATGGCCGCCTCAACGTGGAGCGGCCAGTGGTGGACGCTTGGCGGCGGCGGCACGGTCTGGGACTCGATGGCCTACGACCACGAGCTCGACCTGCTCTACGTCGGCGTCGGCAACGGATCGCCCTGGAACCATCTGCTCCGCAGCGAAGGCAAAGGCGACAACCTGTTCCTCGCCTCGATCGTCGCGCTCGATCCGGACGACGGCTCGTACGTCTGGCATTACCAGACCTCGCCGGGAGAGACATGGGACCACACGGCAACCCAGCACATCATCGTGGCCGACCTGCAGCTCGGCGGGGCGACGCGCCGCGTGGTGATGCAGGCGCCGAAGAACGGCTTCTTCTACGTGCTCGATGCGAAGACCGGCCAGCTCATTTCCGCCAAGACGTTCACCGAGATCAGCTGGGCCACGCACGTCGACATGAAGACGGGCCGTCCGGTGGAAACCCCGAACGCCCGCTTCTACCGCACCGGACAGCCGTTTCTTTCGCTGCAGAGCCCGAACGGCGCGCACACCTGGCACCCGATGTCCTTCAGCCCGCAGACAGGCCTGGTCTACATCCCGGTGCACAGGGGGAACTACACATTCGCGCACGACGCCGCCTTCGCGCCGTCGCCGCTGACGACGAACCTCGGGATCCGGCGGGTCGGCACGGCGGCCGACGCGGCCGCGCGCGCGGCTTCCGAGGCGACGCTGGCGACCGTCAGCGGCCGCCTCGTCGCGTGGGACCCTGTCCAGCAGCGTGAGGTATGGCGGGTGGATCGCGAGGGGGCCGCCAACGGCGGCGTGCTGTCCACGGCGGGCGGGCTTGTGTTTCAGGGCACCGGCACCGGCGAATTCATGGCGCTCAACGCGAACACGGGCGCACGCCTCTGGTCGGCCCCGACGCAGACCGGGGTGATCGCCGCTCCGATGTCTTACGCGCTCGCCGGCGAGCAGTATGTCGCGGTTGCGGTCGGCACGGGCGGGTCGTGGGCCATGTCGGGCGCACGGACGAACGCCAAGGGGAACTCATTACCGAACGTGTCGCGCCTGCTCGTCTACAAGCTCGGAGGGACCGCACAGCTCCCGGCGCAGGCCCCCCGGCCGGCGCGAACGCTCGCACCACCGCCGGCCGCCGCCGCTCGCGAGGTCGTCGCGCGCGGCGAGGCCGAGTATCGGACCTACTGTGGGAGATGCCACGGCCCCGACGGCGCGGCCAACTACGGCATTCTTCCGGACCTCCGCTACAGCGCGGCGCTCCAGTCGAGCCAGACATGGGCCGCCGTCGTCCTGGGCGGCGCGCTGAAAGCCAACGGAATGGCGTCGTTCGCGCCCGTGGTCGACGCGGAGGAGGCGGAGGCGATCAGGGCATTCGTCATCGCGCAAGCGAACGCGTTGCGTCAGGGGACGAACTGACGAACGGCGGACCGCAATCCGTCAATCCGTCAATCCGTCAATTCGTAGATGAAAAAAAGGGCGGGGATGTGGCAACCCCCGCCCGGGACACTGGCTCGATCCGTCCTAGCGCCGGCGAGTGGCCTCGTATATCGAAGCTGCGCCGCCGCCGATAGCTGCGCCGACCAGCGCCCCCTTCTTGCCGCCCACCAGGCCGCCCACACCGGCGCCCGCGCCGGTCGAGCCGCCAATCACGAGCGCCGTCTTGGCCCACGACCGGCGGGGCTCGGCGGCGCGCTCAACCCCGACGCGCTCCTGGACGGGCTGCGCCGTGCGATAGACCGTCCGCTGCGGCAGCGGTGCCTGTTGCACGAGGACAGGCGCGGCGGCCGGCTGCAGCGCCGTGGCATAACCGGGGACAAAGCCCACAGCCTTCGCGTCCGGAATCTGGATGTACCGGCCGTCCACCGTCTGAACCAGCGCCGGAAGCTCGGCAAACGGATTGCTCTGGGCGCGCGTGCCGACGGCGTACATCGCCACGCCGGAAATCAGCGCTCCCATCGTTGCGGCCATCATAGGTCTCATGGTTCGGTCTCCTCACGAGCGAGTGGTCCAAGGGTCGTGCCGTACGAGCGGGGCCGTATAAACGCCGCATTCAGCGCATCTTGCACGTATGAACGGTCGGTGTGGTCTCGGCGGCTGTCCTCCCAAGAGCTCAACCGTTTTCAGAAAGCTGAGCGCGATCTGCTACGATCCCCCGATTTGCCGAGGTGAAATGGCCCTGTTCAATCTGATCCCGCGTAAAGGACGGTTCTTCGAGGACTTCGCCGGCCTGGCCGCCGAGCTCCGCAAGGGCGCGCACCTGTTGAAGGACATGCTGGCGTCGGCCGAGCCCGACATGTCAAAGGCCGACGACATCAAGGAAGTCGAGCACGCCTGCGACAAGATCACCCACGACATCGTCGTCCAGCTCAACAAGACGTTCGTGACCCCGCTCGACCGTGAGGACATCCACGCGCTCGCCAGCTCCCTGGACGACGTGATGGACGCAATTGACGCCGTGGCGGCTGTGATTCGTCTCTACAAGATCCAGAGCGTGCGGTCCGGCGCGCGGCGGCTGGCCGACATCGTGTGCGATGCGGTCGACCTCATCGAGAAGGCGTTCCGCGCGCTGGAGCGGCGCGAGGGCGTCCTCGAGATCGCCGCCCGCATCAGCCAGCTGGAGCACGAGGCCGACCGGGTCCACCAGGACGCCATCGTCGGGCTCTTCGATCAGGAGCGCGACCCGATCGCCGTCATCAAGTGGAAGGAGATCTACGACTTTCTCGAGGCGGGGACCGACCGCTGCGAGGATGTCGCCAACCTGCTCGAAGGCGTCGTGCTGAAAAACGGCTAGCGCATGGACTCGACGCTGCTCGCAGTCATTGCGCTGATCGCTGTCGCTCTCATCTTCGATTTCATCAACGGCTTCCACGACGCGGCCAACTCCATTGCCACGGTGGTGTCCACACGCGTGCTCACGCCCGGGCAGGCCGTCCTCTGGGCGGCTGCCTTCAATTTTCTCGCCGCTTTCGGCTTCGGCACCGCCGTTGCCACGACGGTCGGCTCCGGCATGATCGACCTCGGCATCGTCACGTCCGCCGTGATCTTTGGCGGACTAATGGGCGCGATCGTCTGGGATCTGATCACGTGGTGGGTCGGGCTCCCCACCAGCTCATCGCACGCGCTCGTCGGCGGCTATGCGGGCGCGGCGATTGCGAAAGCCGGCTGGACGTCGCTCGTCGCGTCAGGGTGGACCAAGACGCTGATCTTCATCGTGCTGGCGCCGCTGCTCGGAATGTCGCTCGCACTGGTCCTCTCGGTTATCACACTCTGGATGTTCCGCGACTTCTCACCCCGGCGCGTCGACTCCTGGTTTCGCCGGCTGCAGCTCGTCTCCGCCGCGTTGTACAGCCTCGGCCATGGCACCAACGACGCGCAGAAGACGATGGGCATTATTGCCGGCGTGTTGCTCGCGGGAGGATACCTGCAGGTCTTCACGATCCCGTTCTGGGTGATCATCAGCGCGCATATCGCCATCGCGCTCGGCACCCTGTCGGGCGGCTGGCGCATCGTCCACACCATGGGGGCGAAGATCACGAAGCTGCAGCCGTTCGGCGGGTTTGCGGCCGAAACGGCGGGCGCCATCACGCTCTTCACCGCCAGCTCGCTCGGCATTCCCGTCAGCACCACCCATACGATCACGGGCGCCATCGTCGGCGTCGGCGCCGTGAGACGGATGTCCGCCGTGCGCTGGGGCGTCGCGGGGCGAATCGTATGGGCCTGGATCTTCACGATCCCTGCCTCCGCCGCCATCGCCGCGCTCACCTATCGCCTGCTCGCCCTCTTCGGCGTCCAGTGAACGTGTGATAATTGCGGCGGCCGGATGCACATTCTGGTTGCTGAAGACGACCGCGACATCGCCGAGCTCCTCTCGCATTTTCTGAAGAAGTCAGGCTGGACGCCGCACGTCGCCGCCGGCGGCGATGAGGCGCTCGCCTACGCGCGGACGCATCCGGTCGACGCCATCGTCCTCGACCTGATGCTGCCAGGCCTCGACGGCCTCGAGGTCTGCCGGCTGCTGCGCGCCGACCGCGAGACCGCGGCGATTCCGATCATCATGCTGACCGCCCGGGCCGAGGAGAGCGACCGCATCCGCGGCCTCGAGACCGGCGCGGACGACTACGTGGCCAAGCCGTTCAGCCCGAGCGAGCTCGTCGCGCGGATCCGGGCGGTCCTCCGGCGGACGCGCCGCACCGCCGGCAGCGACGCGGTGCTCCGGTTCGGCACGATCGCCGTCGATCTCGCCCGCCATACCGTGACCGATGAGGGCCGCCCGGTCGCGCTCACGGCCAAGGAGTTCGTGCTGCTCCAGTACCTGCTCGAGCATCGCGGGCGCGTCGTCTCGCGCGACCGGCTGCTGACCGACGTGTGGGGCTACCAGTACACCGGCGGCACGCGCACCGTCGACGTGCATATCCGGCGGCTTCGGCAGAAGCTGCCGCCGCTCGTTGACGGCCTGGTGACGGTCAAACAGTTCGGATACAGGCTCGTGGACGAGTGAGGTGACGTACAGCTTCCGGACGAAGATGTTCGCCGCGTCGCTGGCGGCGGCCGCCGCGGCGCTCGCGCTCGCGACGATGATCGTCGCGTGGGAGCTGCGGAGCCAGGAGCGAGCGGTCATCGAGCAGCGCCTCCGCAACCAGACGACGCTCATCGCCGAGCTGCTGTCGAAGAGTGCGCTGACCGCCGGTCGTCTGGACGAAGAGGCGGATCGCCTCGGCGAGCTGCTCGACGCGCGAGTGACGCTGATCCAGGCCGACGGCCGCGTCGTCGGCGATTCCACGGCCGACGACGAGGCGCTCGAGGCGCTCGAGAATCATCGGGACCGTCCCGAGGTGCAGCAGGCGCGCACCGGCGGCATCGCGGTCGTCCAGCGCTACAGCACGACCGTCGATGCCGATCTGCTGTACGTCGCGCGCCGCGCCGATCATCCCGAGGTCGCCTACGTCCGGGTCGCGCTTCCGCTCACCGCAGTGGCAGAGCAAGTGCGGCGCGTCGGCCGCGATGCGCTGCTGGCGTTCGCGCTGGCGGCGCCGGTCGCGATCGGGCTCGCCTGGCTGGCGTCGGCGCTGCTCAGCCGACGCGTCAAGACGATTGCGGCCGTGGCGCGGCGGTACCGCGAGGGCAATCTCGACCGGCCGGCGTACGACTACGGCAGCGACGAGCTCGGGACCGTCGCGCGCGTCCTGGACGACTCGGTGCAGGACCTCGGCCGGCGGCTCGACGAGAAGACGCGGGACGAGGCGCGGATGGAGGCGATCCTCTCCGGCATGGTCGAAGGCGTGCTGGTGCTCGATCGGCAGGGGCGCGTTCGGTTGGTGAACCGGGCCGCCCAGGGCATGCTCCATGTCGATGCCTCGGCCATCGGACATCTGTACCTCGAGGTCATCCGGCATCCAGATATCTCGGTCCAACTCACGGCGGCGCTTCGCGGCGAGGAGGTCGGCGCCCGCGAGCTGGCGCTCGGGCGCAACGCGGCGCGCCTGTTCATTGCGCGAGCGGCTCCGGTCGGCGGGCCCGGCGGCGCGGTGCTCGTGCTCCACGACATCACGGACCTGCGGCACGCGGATCAGGTCCGCCGCGATTTCGTCGCCAACGTGTCGCACGAGCTGCGGACGCCCCTGACCGCGATTCGAGGAGCGGTGGAGGCGCTCCTGGACGAGCGCGCCGACCCCGAGCAGACGCGGCGCTTCACCGAGATCGTGGCGCGTCACAGCGCGCGCATGGAGCGGCTCGTCTCCGACCTCCTGCGCCTGGCGCGGCTCGACGCGAACCAGGAGCCGCTCGACATCGCTCCGTGCGACCTGCGGCAGCTGTTCGAGGCGGTGGCCGCTGACGTGTCGGCGACCGCCGGCGCCAAGCGCCAGCGGGTCACGATGCAGGTGGCGCCCGACGCCCGCACGATCCAGGCGGATCCGGCCAAGCTCCACGACGTGGTCCGCAACCTGGTGGAGAACGCGGTGAACTACTCGCCCGACGGCTCCGAGGTCGCCCTGGAGGCGCGGCGGATCGACGGCGCGGTCGAGATCGTCGTGTGCGACTCGGGGCCGGGCATCCCGCCGGCGGATCTGCGCCGGGTCTTTGAGCGCTTCTACCGTGTCGACCGTTCGCGCGCGCGCCCCGGCGGCACGGGCCTGGGGCTGGCCATCGTGCGGCATCTGGTGGAGCTGCACGGCGGGCACGCGACGGCGGACAACCGTTCCGGGGGCGGCGCCACATTCACGGTGACGTTGCCGGCACAGCCTGGCTGACGCCAGGCACTACGTACGTACTCCCCCGCCGTGTACGTAGTGCCCGGCTTCAGCCGGGCCAATGAGGAACGTAATGCTCTTTGCCCTCACCCGCGAGATCAGCCCCGCCTTCGAGCGGTGTCAGCTCAGCCATCAGCCGCGGCGGCCGATCGACCTCGATCGCGCCCGCGCGCAGCATGCCGCGTACGAATGGGCGCTCGTGGAGCTCGGGGGCACCGTGCGCCGGATCGACAGCGGGCCCGACATGCCCGATGCGGTGTTCATTGAGGACACAGCGGTCGTCCTCGGTGACGGCGCGATCATGACCCGGCCGGGCGCCGACGCCCGCCGCGCCGAAACGCCCGGTGTGGCCGACGCGCTGGCCCGCTACGGCGTGCCGCTGCGCGATCTGCTCGCGCCGGCCACGCTCGACGGCGGCGACGTCCTCGTCATCGGCCGGTCCGTCTTTGTCGGCGAGTCGTCGCGGACCAACGCGGCGGCAATCGCGCAGCTGCGGCGCATCCTGCAGCCGCTGGGGTATGCCGTCCGGAAGGTGCCCGTTGAGAAATGCCTGCACTTGAAGTCCGCCGCCACAGCCGTGTCAGGCAGCACGCTGCTCGTCAATCCCGAGTGGGTGCCGGATGGGACGTTCTTAGCGCTGACGACGATCGAGGTCGATCCGGACGAGCCGCAGGCCGGAAACGCGCTGCTGGTTGGTGAGACCGCGATCTATCCGGCGGCATTTCCGAAAACGCGCGCCCGGCTCGAACGGGCCGGCATTCGCGTGCGCACCGTGGAGGTCGACGAGCTCGCGAAAGCGGAAGGCGGCGTGACCTGCTGCTGCCTGCTGTGGGAAAGGTAGGCGGGCCTGAAGGCCCGCCTCTACTGGTCGACGACGTAACTGAACACCTTCCAGACGCCGTCCTTCTCCAGGCTCGCCCCGAACAGCCGCACGTCTGCGACCTCTCCCCGCTCGTCTCTCACCTGCAGGACGGTCTCCCGATGCACGCGGTAGCTCGGATAGCTGGTGGCATCGCCGTCAAAGCGCACCGACACCAGCTGGTAGCGGCGGCCGCCGTGCCGCACGAGCGTCTGCGCCAGCGCCGCCTCGCTCTTCTGATGGAGGTCGCCCCAGCCGTACGAAAATGGCAGGTTGCGCTCGGGACGGGCGGCGGGCAGCTCCGGCCAGACGTGCTCGCGAAACTCCTGCTCGCTGAGCGCCAGGCTGCGCAGCGTCGCGATGTCGCGCTGCTCGAGCGCCTGTAGGACCGCTGCGGCGGTCGCGTGCGGCGACGGGTACGTCTGGCTGAGGAGCGGGCCAGAGGGCCGGCAGCCGATCAGAGCCGCCGCGAGATAAATCCCAAATCCCAAACCCCAAAGCCCAAGAAGACTGGAGCGCCTCGTTCGGTCATGCGCCGGTGTCGACGCTCCTTGGGATTTGGGATTTGGGTTTTGGGATTTCACTCCTCTTAGTTCTGGGGGAAGGACGTCCACCCGTCCATCCAGTTGGCCTCGGGGGCCGGGGGCACCGCGCCGATGAACGTCATCGTCTCGAAGAACCCGTCATTCGGCTGCTGGGCGGTGCCGATGGCATTGAGCCGCCCGCCCTGCAGAACCACGAGCGTTCCAACGCTGCCCGACTCGCCGACGATTCTGGTACCCGCGGCGATGTTGAGCGTGGCGCCGTCCTCCACGAACACCGCGCCACGCAGCACGTAGTAATTGGCGCTGACCCAGCTCTCGGTTCCGCGAATGCTGCCGGTGACGACGACGACCGGCTTGTCGATGCCGGGCACGCTGACCGGTGGCGCCTGGTCGGATCGCAGTGTGGCGGTAGGCAACACGCTCACGGCCGCCGCCATGGCCAGCCCGAGCGCGAAACGCGTCGATGACATGATGCTCCTTTGTTCTTTTTCCACGTAGAGGCCGGGCTTCAGCCCG
>MEKU01000061.1:10777-27676 GCA_001767195.1 Acidobacteria bacterium RIFCSPLOWO2_02_FULL_67_21 | reverse complement strand
CGGGCCTGAAGGCCCGCCGCTACGAAATACTGAACTTCCCACTAGAACGCGTTGAAGCTGAACGACAGCGCAATCGTCCGGCCGAGCTTGAAGAGTCGCTGCGGGTCGTCCGCGCCCACCTGCGTGAACAGGTACTCGCTGTCGGTCAGGTTCTCGAACGTCAGCCGGACCCCGAGGCTTCGGATGCGCTGCGCCAGCACGAGGTCGAACGAGCCGCGCCCCTCCTCGAGGATATCGGGCGCTTGATTGGCGCCAACGTCCGAGATCCGGTCGCCGAAGTAGTTGAAAAGCGCGCGCGGCGAGCTGCTCGAGCTGATGATCGTGCTCATACCGATCTTCGAGCTCGTGCTGTTCTTCGCGGGAATCATGCGATAGAGACACCGATTTCGTACGTAGTGTTTCGTACGTAGTGTTTCGTACGTAGTGCCGGGCTTCAGCCCGGCTAAAGCCGGGCACTACGTACTACCGGGCCTCACGCTGCCCAGGACCCGTTCCGGTACAGGGACGCCCCCGCTGCCCGGGAGCGAAGGCATGACCTTTGCCATCTGGGGTCCCTGGAACCTCGGCGCCCTGTAACACCAGGCGTAACGTCAAATCCCAATGACCAAGTCCCAAATCCCAATGCGCGTTCCGTTTGGGGTTTGGGATTCGGGATTCGGGATTTGACTACCATCACTATGTGACGGTCCTCTTCCTCTGCACCGGCAACTCGGCCCGCTCAATCCTCGCAGAAGCGATATTGAATGCCGCACCCGCCGCGCGGGGCCGGTTCAAGGCGTTCAGTGCGGGCAGCCACCCCAGCGGCGCCGTACACGCCCTCGCGCTCGAGCTGCTGCGCGAGCGCGGCATCCCGGTGGACGGGCTCCGCAGCAAGAGCTGGGACGAGTTTGCCGCCCCCAGGGCGCCCGCCATCGATATCGTCGTTACCGTCTGTGATGCGGCGGCGGCCGAGACGTGCCCGGTGTGGCCCGGCCGGCCGGCCGCAGCCCACTGGGGCCTGCCGGACCCGGCCGCACGCCGGGGATCGCCTGCCGATCAGCGCGGCGCGTTCGAGCAGACGGCCGACCTGCTGCAGCGCCGGATCGAGCGCCTGCTGGCCCTGCCGATCGACACGCTTGACCGTGACGCGCTGCTCCGGGCACTCAGGAAGATTGGGGACCTACACGGGCCACAGAGCCACAGAGTCACAGAGACAAATTAGTGCCCAACTCTGTGTCTCTGTGCCTCTGTGGCTTGTGGAGGTTTTTGGGATTTGACTCGATTCACCCCCCTCGTTTAGGCTCGCTTCGCCACTCGGCTCATACGCTCTCCCAGCATTCATGCATCCGCATTACCGGCGGCACATCTGCGCCGTCCTTGGCTATGCGCTCGTCGCGGTCGTCTTCACCTGGCCGCTGGCGGCGCATTTCGGCACGCACCTGACCGGCTCGCCGGCGGGCGATGCCGGCGTGTACGTGTGGAACCAGTGGGTGTTCCAGCACGAGCTGCTGGAGCATCTCAGCTCGCCCTATTTCACCGACAAGATCTTTTCGCTGAGCGGCCGCGCGAATCTGAGCCTGCACAACTACACCGCGTTCCAGGACCTGGTGGCGCTGCCCTTCGTCGGCTGGCTGGGGGTGGTCGCCACGTTCAATCTCGTCTACCTCCTGATGACGATGCTCACGGGGTATGCGGTGTTCCTGCTGGCGCGGCACGTCACCGGAGCCACCGTGGAGTCGTGGCTGGCGGGGCTGCTGTTTGCCTGGAGTCCCATCCTCGTCACGCGCGGCGGCGCGCACTTCAGCCTGGTCGCGGCCGCGCCGCTGGCCGTCTTCCTGCTCCTCCTGCTGCGGGCGGCCGAGCGGCAGCGGCTGCGCGACGCGCTGGCGCTCGGCGCCACCTGCTGGTGGGCCGCCAGCACCGACGTGTACTACGCGGTCTACTGTGTCCTGCTCGCCGGCCTGTTCATGCTCGCGCGCATCCTGCGCATTGAGCGCGTGCCGCGCGAGCATCGGACGCGCGCGATCCCGTGGACGCTCGACGTGCTCCTGTTCTGCGTGGGCGGGCTCGTGCTCTCGATGGTGATGAGCGGCGGGTGGCAATTCACGATTCTCGGCCGCGTGGCCAGCATGCGGAGCCTCTACACGCCCATGCTGGCGCTCACGCTGCTGGCCTGCGCGCGTCTGGCCTGGCCGTACCGGGCGCACGTGCTGCCGGTCGATCGTGGAGCGGCGGTGCAGGCGGTCCGGCTCGTCACCGTTGCCACCGTGATCGCGGCGGCGCTGCTCTCACCGGTGCTGTACGCCGTCGGCATCCGCGTCGCGCAGGGACGCTGGGATCAGGACCGCACGTTCTGGCGCAGCAGCCCGCCGGGCGTCGACCTTCTCTCGCTGCTGCTGCCGAATCCGAATCACCCGCTGGCGCCGGCCGCGATCCGCGAATGGCTCACGCCGCGCCCCGATGCGTATTTCGAGAGCGTCGCGTCGCTCACCTATGTGGCGCTCGTCGCGATCGTGCTGGCATGGCGCACCGGCTGGCGCGTCCCCCGCTTCTGGGCCGGCATGGCGGCGGTCTTCGGCGTGCTGGCGGCAGGGCCGTTCATCCACGTGGCCGGGATCAATACGCACGTGCCCGGCCCGTGGGCGCTGCTTCGGTATGTCCCCGTCATCGGGCTCGCGCGAACGCCCTCCCGGTTCTCGGTCGTGCTGATGCTGGCGCTCGCGGTCCTCTTTGCCGGGGCGCTGCACTGGATCGGAGACCGGTGGCCGCAGCGTCGGCGGGCGTTCGTGGCCGCCGCGGGGCTGCTGCTCGCACTGGAGCTCTTCCCGGCGCCGAGGCCCCTCTACTCCGCCGTCGTGCCCGGCATTTACCGGCACGTCGCCGCCGCGGCCGACGATGTGCGGGTGCTGGAGCTGCCGATCGGGGTGCGCGACGGCACGCGGAGCGTCGGCAACTTCACGGCCCGATCCCAGTTCTTCCAGACCGCCCACCAGAAGCGGCTGATCGGCGGCTACCTCTCGCGCGTCTCGCGGCGTCGTCTCTCCGACGTCCGCCGCGATCCCATGGTCGACGCGCTGATCTGGCTGAGCGAGGGTCGTCCGCTGGACCCGTCGCGGCGGCAGTGGCTGCTCGAGGACGCGCCCTCCTTCGTCACGCGCGCGCAGGTCGGGTTCGTCGTGGTCGACCGGGCGCGCACGCCCGACATCCTGCGTGGCTTCGTGCTCGAGGCGTTCGGCCTGAAGCTCGTCGATACCGCCGGTCAGCTCGAGCTCTACCGACCGCTCACCGCCGGGTCTGCAGCTCGATAGTGTCTGCCTCGCCGCAGAACCCGGCCCACGTACGAATGTGGGGCGGGTGCCGCCGGAGACTCGATCGCATCGACCGGCGGACCCGCCGGCGTACTGCGCTAGGATCGACGCGTGATGCACGACACGCTGGCCGTCGTGCTCGGCGGCGGCCAGGGCTCGCGCCTCTTCCCGCTGACCGCCACGCGATCGAAGCCGGCGGTGCCGATCGGCGGCAAGTACCGGCTGATCGACGTCCCGGTCAGCCGCTGCCTCCATGCCGAGATCCGGCGCATCTTCGTGCTCACCCAGTTCAACTCGGCGTCGCTCAACCGGCACATCGGCCACACGTACCAGCTCGATCGATTCTCCGGCGGCTTCGTCGAGATCCTGGCAGCCGAGCAGACTCCCGACAGCCCGCACTGGTACCAGGGGACGGCGGACGCCGTCCGGCAGTCGATGCGCCACATCACGCAGCACGACGCCGACTACTACCTGATCCTCGCCGGCGATCACCTGTACCGGATGGACTACTCGGAGCTGATCCAGGCGCACAAGCACGCCGGCGCCGACGTGACGATTGCCGCCCAGCCGGTCGATCCCGGCGCGGCGACGCAGATGGGCATCTTCCGCTTCGATCCCGCCGGGCAGATCGTGGCGTTCGAGGAGAAGCCGTCGCTCGAGCGGTTGGGGCAGATTGGCCGCAGTATTCCTGCCGGCGCCACCTTCGCGAGCCACAGCGACGACCAGCCGTTCATGGCATCGATGGGCGTCTATGTCTTCTCGCGGGCTGTCATGCTGGATCTGCTCGAGCAGGAGGCCGGCCACGACTTCGGACGCGAGCTCATTCCGGCGGCGCTCGGCCGCTATCGTGTCCGTCCCTACCTCTATCGCGGCTACTGGGCCGACGTCGGGACGATCGAGTCCTTCTACGACGCCAACGTCATGCTCGGGCGGCCGGCGGCCGCGTTCCGCTTCTGGGACCCGACGTATCCCATCTACACGCACTTGCGGCACCTGCCCGGCTCGCGCCTCACCGACTGCACGGTCCGCAACTCCATCATCGTGGACGGCTGCTTCGTCGATCGGGCGCAGATCGACGACACGATCATCGGGCTGCGCAGCCACATCCGGGCGGGCAGCCGGATCGGCCGGGCGGTCCTGCTCGGCGCCGACTTCTATGAGGACGGCGACCCTCCCCCCGGGGTTCCGAAGCTCGGGATCGGACGCGAGGCCGTGCTCGACCGCGTCATCGTGGACAAGAACGCGCGGATCGGCGACGGCGTACGGCTGGTCAACGAGCGGGGCGTCGAGCACGCCGACGGCGACGGCTACGTCATCCGCGGCGGGATCATCGTCGTCCCGAAGGGCGGCGTCATCCCGGCCGGGACCGTTGTCTGAACCACGATTAACTCTCTCCCCGCGACGCGCTGAGCGTCCGGGCAATCTGCGCCCGCAGCGCGCGCAGCGTCTGTTCCGACCCGGTGAACAGGTGCTCCGGATATCGTGAGTCCCGGATCATGCGCTGATAGATCGCCGCGCTCTGATAGAGGTTGGCGCCGAGCCCGGCCAGGTACTGGAGCCGCAGGTTGCGGTCGGTGTTGATGGTCGCGTCGACCAGCCACGCAGTCATGTCGCCGCGGCTGCCGGCGTAGGTGCCGAACAGATCCACGGCCGACGGAATCCCGATCTCCGAGAGCGACGTGCGGATGGCCTCGCCCTCGGGCGACGACAGCCTCGCCTGCACGGCGTCGACATCGATGGGCCGATCGCCCAGCTGCCCGAACAGCACCAGGTCGTACCCCTGGTTGTTCACCGTGTTGGCGAAGACCGCCCCGTTCGGAAACGCCTCCAGGAAGGTGGCAATCTCGCTCTTGACCGCCGCGTCGTTGCTCTCATAGAGCTGCACGAAGAGCGTCACGACGCCGCCCGGGTTGAGATGATCCTTCACGATCTGAAAGAACTCCCGCGTGTAGAGCGTCGCCGCCCCCTTCACCCACGGGTCGAGCGGGTCCGAGGTAATCGCGTCGAACTTCTCCCGGGTCGTCAGCAGATAGTGCCGCGCATCATCCAGGTGGATCGTGACCTTCGGATTGCGGACGACGTCGAAGTTGTGCGCGGAGAAGTAGGTGGAGACGACCTGCGGCACGAGCGGCTCGATTTCGGCGATCGTCTCCTGCTGTACGCGCGGATCGATCGACACCGCGCCGGCCGTGACCCCGGCGCCGCAGCCGATGACGAGCACCCGCGAGGGATGAGCCGGCACGAGCGTCGTGATGTGCCCGAGCATCCGCTGGAGCCGCATGTCCTGCGGCTCGCTCGACGCCTGGATCTTGCCCGCGTTGTGATAGTTCACGATCCCGTTCGGCGTACGCGAGACGGCGACGGCCGCCGTGATGCCTTCACCGACGTACTCGATCTGGTTGATGCCGACCCACGTGGCCGCGTAGCGGCCGTGGGCCACCAGCAGGCCCGGCAGCGGGGGGACCACGCGCACCAGACCGATCGCGGCAATGCAGACCAAGAGCACGAGAAGGGCCACGGCCGGGCCCCGCAGCGCGCCCGCGCTGCTCGACGGTGCTGATACGCCGACGAGCACGAGCAGCCCCGACATCGCCGCAATGCCGATGAGAGACTGCTGCGTCACCTGGCTGCCGACGGTGCCCACCAGCACGAGGCCGGTCACCAGCGCTCCCACGATCGCTCCGACCGTGTTGGCGGCATACACGCCTCCCACCAGGCGCCCCGCATCGTCGGCGTCACGCGCGACGGCGCCAAGGGCCAGCGGGAAGCTCGCCCCCCACAGCAGCGTCGACGGCAGCAGCACCCAGATGGCGCGCATCAGATCGAGCTGAAAGGTGTACGAGGGGTGGGTGGAGATCGATGGGTTGATGGGCCAGTACGGCATCGACTCGCCCATCGTGTAGGCCGCCCACGCGATGGTGGCGCACAGCAGGAGCTGGCACCAGCCGAGCGCCACGCGTGGCCGGGCGACGCGCCGCGCGATGTCGGCGCCGACCGTGCTCCCGAGGCCCAGGCCCACCAGGAAGACCGCCAGAATCAGCGAGAACGTATACGTGGTCGCCCCGAACTGCAGCGACAGGATTCGCGTCCAGACGACTTCCGCCCCGAGCGCGGTGAGCCCCGACAGCGCGATGGCGACATAGACGAGGCGCGACTCGATGCCGGCGGGAGGAGCCTTCGCCTCGACGGACATGGGAGCGTACGGCGCCACTCGTGCAATCGCGAGCGCGAGGAGCGCCACGACCACGTTGATCGCCACGGCCGCATAGGTTGCGGTCGGCATGTCGAACACGCGCAGCAGATAGAAGCCGGCGAGCACGGAGCCGGCCACGGCGCCTGCGAGGTTGCCCCCGTAAAAATAGCCGAGCCAAGCGACGCCGGCCGGCGTGGCGCGCACCAGCCTGGCAATCGCGGGCAGCGTAGCGCCCATGAGGACCGTGGGCGGCAGCAGGCAGACGCCGGCCACCAGCGCGCGCAGGAACAGGCTGGCGCGGCCGGTGCCCGCGATCGTGGTGTACACGCCGCCGACAAGCGGCACCACGTTCAGCACGATCAGTCCGAGCGCCCCGATCCCCAGTTCGAGCGCCGCGTAGACGCGAAGCGGATGCCGGCGGACCGCAACGAGCCGTGGCAGCAGCAGGCTCCCGAGGCACATGCCGCCCATGAAGGTGCCGAGCAGAATGCCGAGCGAGACCGCAGATGAGCCGACCGACAGCTGGAGAAGTTGAAACCAGACGACCTCATAGATCAGTGCGGCGCATCCGGATCCGACAAAGAGCAGCAGCAGTGCAGGAAGCCAGAAGCTCATCAGGAGCGGAATATATCAGGGCCCAGGGCCCAGGGCTCAGGCCTCAAGGCCTCAGCATCGAGGCCAGAGGCGCCTCGCGATCGCGTGTGATAATGACGAAGATGAACGCCATGGCAGAGCTGCAGACGCGACGGCCGCTCGTCCTGATTGTCGAGGACCATCAGGATCTTCGAACGCTGTATGCCGAGCAGCTGACGATGTCGGGGTTTGACGTGATTGAGGCGGGCGACGGGGCGGAAGCGATCGACCGCACGTCATCGAGCCAGCCCGACGTCGTGCTCATGGATCTCGGCCTTCCGGTGGTCGACGGCTGGGAAGCCACCAGGCGGCTCAAGGCGGACGTGCGCACCGCGCACATCCCGGTCGTCGCGCTCACCGCCCACGACGGCTCGGGCGAGCTGCAGCGGGCGACGCTGGCCGGCTGCGACTGGTTCGTCCCGAAACCCTGCGCGCCCGATGCGCTCATCGCCGAAGTGCGGCGAGTGCTCCAACCCTACCGCGCAGGCGTGCGCGGCGGGGACCCCGGGCCGGCGCGCACAACTCCCGCGTAAGCACCCCCGCCGGAACTTCCCGGCATCCACTTGCATCCTGCCCGCACCAGAGCGGTGAAAAATCGCCGTGCCCCCGAGCCTCGGCGGCCAGCGCGCTCCCCTGCACGCCCGCCATCGGCGCCTGGATGATCGCCAGCTCGATCCCCAGCATCTCGGTCAGCAGCATCTCTGGAGCCTTCTTGAGCCGACGTAGTGCCCGGCTTTAGCCGGGCTGAAGCCCGGCACTACGTACGATACTGAAGCCCGGCACTACGTACGATACTGGTGCCCGGCACCGGCGGGCCTGAAGGCCCGCCGCTACGTCTCGTGAGCCGTCTGTCTACAATCTCGAAGCGGATCGGAAACTGCGCGGCGAGCCGCTCGCTGTGCGTCACCACAATCAGGATGTTCTGCTGCCGCCGATGAAGGTCGAGCAGCAGCGAGGCGACCATCGACGCCGACTCCTGATCGAGGTTGCCGGTCGGCTCGTCGCACAGGACGAGGCGGGGCGCGCGGATGAGCGCCCGGGCGATGGCGACCCGCTGCTTCTCCCCTCCTGAGAGCTCGCCGGGGCGGTGATCGATCCGATCGGCCAGCCCGACCTGCTCGACGAGCACGCGCGCGCGGCCGAGATCGTCGCCAGCGGCGCCGGCGGCCACCAGAGTGGGCACGAGCACGTTCTCCAGCACCGAGCACTGGGGCAGCAGGCAATGGTCCTGGAAGACAAACCCGATCTCCGAGTTGCGAAACGCCGCGACGCCGGCCGGCGACAGCGTGAACGGATTGCGTCCGCCGAGCGTGACGACTCCAGACGAGGGCGGCTCGAGCGCGCCAAGGATGTACAGCAGCGAGCTCTTGCCGCTGCCCGACGGCCCGGTGATCGCGGCGGCCTCGCCGGGCGCCATCGAGAACGACACATCCGACAGCACGGTCAGCGGCCCGCGCGGCGTGTCGTACTGCTTGCTGACGTTCTCGACCTGCAGCACGGTCAGGCGACGGATGCGCCCGCCCCGGGGGCGCCGTTGAGGACCGACGTATAGACCTCGATCAGCCGAGCGGCAGAGTGAGCAACCGTGTAGCGGGCCAGGACGCCCTGAACCGCGCGATCCGCCATCGCCTCACGGTCCTCGGGCGTGCTGTGGAGAGCGTACAGGCCCCCGGCAAGCGCCTCCGGGTCGTCCCGTTCCACCAGCAGACCGCCGCCGGTCCGCTCGACGATCTCCGTGAAGCCGCCACGCCGGGGCTGCACGACCGGCACACCGCTCGCCATGGCCTCGAGAAGGAACAGCCCCTTTGGCTCGTCGTAGGTGGCCGGCACGGACAGCACGTCGAGCCGGCGCAGAAAGGCGAGCTTGCCGGCGCGGTCGAGCTCCCCTTCGTACGAGAATTCCGCTGCGACATGATGCCGCTCGAGAAACCGCCGCACGTCGTCCAGGTACGACTGGTGCGCCCGGGCGAGATACCCGGCGGCTCGCAGGCGCATCGGCACTCGCCCCGTGCGGCGCCGCAGCCGGGCATACGCGTCGGCGAGGACGTGCAGCCCCTTCTCGGGCGCGACGCGCGCGAAGTAGCCGATGGAGAACGGCTTCGGGCTTCGGGCTTCGGGCTTCGGGCGGTCGTAGCCGTCCATACTGATGCCGAGCGGGACGACCGACATCTTCGAGGCAGGGATGCCGAGCAGCGACGACATGAAGGCCGCGCAGTAGTCGCTGACCGCGACGAAGCGGTCGACGCCCGGCACCTGCGCGCGGATGAGCGCGAGGGCCTGCTCGCGATAGGGAGAGACGAGCGTGTCCAGAAAGAGCTCCTCGCCCTGCAGCGTGCAGCAGACCGGCCGCCCGAACGCCCGCTTCAGCGGCGCGGCCAGCGCAATCAGCAGCGAGTTCGGCAGGTCGATGATCTCGGGCAGCGGCTCGGCGCGGACCCAGTCGACGAGCTTCTCGAACTCCTTGTGCAGCGGCCCGCGCTCGCCGTTGAGCATCGACACGGTCAGGTCGCCCAGCAGGCGCGCGTCGGTGGAGATGGCCCGGCCGGCAACGGCGCGGAGCACGCCCGGTGCGTCCCACAGCCGGTCCAGGAGGCGCGGCGTCCGGCGGAACAGCGGCGCCTTCTGCTGCAGGTAGACGCTGATGCCGCCAAAGAGCACGCGGCTGCGGCTCACGTTCGGCTCGTCGGGCCGCGTCGGGGTGTACACCGGCACCAGCGTCACCTCGTGCCCGCGCGCCAGCAGCTCGCGCGCCAGCGCGTTGTCGCGCGTGCAGCTGCCGCAGTACATGCCCGCGGCACCGGCGGTGATCTGCAGGATTCTCATACCGCAACGAGCCACAGAGACACAGAGGCACAGAGTTGTTTGCCTCTAGAATGTCCAGCTCTGTGTCTCTGTGCCTCTGTGGCCCGTGTCATAGCGGGGCGGATTGAAAGGCCCTCGCGCGGAACAGGAATTCGACGATGTTCCCTTCGTGCGGCTGCAGCCAGTTCAGCCGGGTGGTCGGCACCGGGCCCAGGTTGAGCCGGTCGATGTGCACGGCGTCGAGCAGCTGGCGCCTGAAGGCGTCGTGGCGGGTGAGGGCCGTGCAGACGAGCGTCGGGCCGATCGCCTCGAGCATCCGCGCCTGCGGGCACTCGACGACCGTGACGAACGGGAACATGTACTCCTGCTTCGCGACCGCCGCCTCGGGCGACGAGGCATGCAGGACGGTCGGGAGCAGATAGTCGGCGGCGCCCTCTTTGACGAGCCGCCCGCCGGGCCTGTGCCTGGCCGTGACGTCCTCGACGCCCGGCGCCTGCGCGCCCGCGTCGATCGCCCGGGAGATCGCCTCCGCCACCCCGGGTACTGTAAAGGCGGCCAGACTGGCGTCTGGATGTTCGGGCGGCAGCGGCCGCACGGCCGCCAGGCGCTCGGCCAGCGCGTCGGCAATCTCCCGCGTGTGGCGGCTCGCCCAGATCCCGGAGCAATTGATGCAGCTGCGGCCGCTGTTCACGAACACGCTCTCGACCATCATGTCGAGATGGCGCTCCCATCGATCGACCTGGTCGTCGCCGATGAGAATCTTCGTGAACCCGGGGCCGTGCGCCTGCACGCGCGGAGTCCCGCGGTAGCGGTCCACCGTCGTCGTGCCGCCGAAGATCAGGCTGCGCGCGCAGCTGTCGAGCACCGCCGCGCCGACGTCGGCCTGCCCCGGATAGATGGCGATCGCCTCGCGCGGAATCCCGGCTTCGAAGAACGCGGCGGCCATCCGGTACGGCGTCCAGGGCTCCTGCGGCCCCGGCTTGAGCACGAGCCCGATCTGCAGCGGGACGATCGGCAGCCACAGCGTGTGCACGCCCGGCGAGTTGGATGGGAGCACCAGGCCCAGCACGGGGCTCTGCGCCTGGTAGCTGATCGGCACCTCGCGCTCGACGCCCTGACCGGTGCTCAACACGTCGAAGGCCAGGCCGCGCGTCAGCGACGTCAAGACCGCGCCCATCTCGGAGAGCACGAAGGCGTTCTTCTTCATGTTCGCGCGGCACATCCGCTCCGGAAGGCCGGTGCTGGCCGACTGGGCGTGCACGAACTCGTCGGGCGACTGCGCCCCGTCGCCCATCGGCAGCGTGGCGGTCATGTAGTGCTCGCCGGCGCGGCCGACGCGCGCGATCAGGTCCTCGATGGAGAAGGCGCGCAGGGCCTCGCGCGCGCGCGCCGCCTTGCGCATGTCGCGCTGGATCAGGCCGCCGTTCGCGCGGCTCACGCGGGCAATCGGCTCGCCGGTGGCGAAGTGGACGACCTCGTCCACCTCGAGGCTTGTATACGGCTCACCCCAGCGCAGCACTGGCAGGTGAATCATGGATTACCTCCCACACGCCACAGAGACACTGAGACACAGAGCCATGAATATTCTCTGTGCCTCTGTGACTCTGTGGCCCGTTGGAAGGGTATGACGCCGCATCAGTACACGCCCACCGTGGTCGACGCCGCGAATTCCCGATACGGCCGCACGCCGCTGACGCCGTCCCACGGGTACCGCTCGTACGGCGGCTCGCGCTCCCCTTCGTCGCGCTCCAGGAACCCCGGCATGAAGAACTCTCTGGTGAGCGTCGTCAGCCGCACGCGGCCGGTGTCGCCGTACGGCACCAGGCGCTCCGGGGTGTCGAAATCCACCACCTCGATGACCGCGCGCGGCTGCGGCGCGTAGTAGGCGATCGTGTAGTCGTTGTGCGGGCCGCTCGGTGCGCTGGCGGCGAGCCCCATGAGCGTATTGCCGTACGTCGGGGTCATATAGGCGCCGTCGAGCAGCTCTTCGTGCGCGAAGCGGTTCCACTGCGGCGTGAACTCGGTGCCGCCGGAAAAGATGCCCGTGATGCCCGCCTTGCGGATCGTCGTGCCCATGGACTCCAGGCGCAGCGCGAGTGCCTCGAGCAGCTTGGGCGTCGTGAACATGCAGCGGATGTCGTGGTTCGCGGACAGCACGGTGACCGCCTGATCGATCACGTGGTCCTTGTAGGCCTGGAGGTGATCGGTCCATCCCTTCTGAATCAGCTTGATCACCCACCGGGGATCGAGGTCGACGCAGAAACAGATGCCGCCGCGGTGCTGCGTCAGGTGCTCCACCGCGAGGCGCAGCCGGCGCGGGCCCGACGGGCCGAGCATGAGCCAGTTGGCGCCTTGCGGAAAGTGCTCGCCGGGAAGCGTGGCGCTGAAGAGCTCGTAGTCGATCCGGAAGTCGTCGATGTTGATGCGCGTCTTGGGGATGCCGGTCGTGCCGCCGGTCTCGAACACGTACACGGGCTTGCCGGCCAGGCCGCGCGGCACCCACCGCTGCACGGGCCCGCCGCGCAGCCACTCGTCCTCGAAGGGGCCGAACCGCCGGAGGTCGTCGAACGTCCCGATCTCGCTTCGCGGGTCCCACCCGAGCGTGCCGGCGCGCTCGAGCCAGAACGGGGATCCGGATGCCGGATCGAAATGCCAGTCGACGATCTCGCGAACCCACGCATCGAGCGCGGCGCGCGCCTCCGCCGCCCGCGCCGCCGATGCGGACGATGTGTCTGTCTGAACCTGCATACGTATCTACCACGGGCTTCGTACGTAGTGCCGGGCTTCAGCCCGGCCCATCGTGCCGGCTTCAGCCCGGCTGAAGCCGGGCACTACTACTACCTGCCGACTATCCTCGGTAGTATAGTCGCTCGTTCATATCCTTCGAGGGCCTCATGACGACCGTTCACACACACTCGGCGGCCGCGCCGCTCACGCCCGTGCAGTGGTTGATCTGCGTCATCGCCTCCGTCGGGTTCGCGTTCGACTCGTACGAGCTGCTGATGCTGCCGCTCATCGTCCGGCCCGCCCTCGCCGACCTGCTCGGCGTGCCGCCGAACAGCCTCGAAGTGAACGCCTGGGTCGGGACGATGCAGTACGTGCCGGCGGTGGCGGGTGGCATCTTCGGCCTGCTCGGCGGGTATCTCACCGATCTGCTGGGCCGCCGGCGCGTGCTCGTCTGGAGCATCCTGCTGTACGGCTTTTCGGCGATGGCGGCCGGCTACGCCAGCACCGTCGAATGGCTCCTCTTCTGGCGCTGCTGCACCTTTGTCGGGGTATGCGTCGAGTTCGTGGCCGCGGTGGCGTGGCTGTCGGAGCTCTTTCCGAACGTCAGGCAGCGTGAGCACATCGTCGGCTACACGCAGGCGTTTGGTTCGATTGGCGGCCTGATGGTCACGGGCGCGTATTACCTGATCGTGACCAACGCGGAGGCGCTGCCGATGGTGCGCGGAACGCACGAAGCGTGGCGATATACGCTGATCTCAGGCGTGATCCCGGCGATCCCGCTGATGCTCATCCGTCCCTTCCTGCCCGAGTCGCCGACCTGGCGCGCCAAGAAGGCGGCCGGTACGCTCAAGCGGCCGAGCTTTGCGGCGCTCTTCACGCCCGAGTTCCGCCGGACGACCATTGTGACCACGGTCATGATGGCGTGCGCCTATGCGGCCGCCTTCGGCGCGATCCAGCAGATGCCGCGGATCGTGCCGGGCCTCGAGGAAGTGCGGCAGCTCGAGCGAACGGCACAGGAGCAGACGATCAGCGGCGTGCAGTCGTTCCAGGAGTTGGGCGGACTGGCCGGGCGGCTGCTGCTCGCCTATCTGGCCGCCATCATCATCAGCCGCCGCCGGCTGCTGTGGGTCTTTCAGATCCCGGGCCTGGTCCTCGTGCCGCTGGTGTACTTCCTGGTGCCGTCGGTCGGCCTTTCGCTGGCGCAATGGGGCATCTTCCTGGTGGGCATGGCGACCATTGCGCAGTTCAGCTTCTGGGGCAACTATCTGCCGCGCGTCTACCCCACGCATCTGCGGGGCACGGGCGAGAGCTTTGCCGCCAACGTCGGCGGCCGGATGATCGGGACGATGGGGGCGCTGGTCACCGTCTCGCTCGTCAGCTCGATGCCTGGCGACACGCTCCCCGTGCGGCTCGCGTACGCGTCGGCCGTCGTCGGCACGACGGCATATCTCATTGGCGTCGTCGCCAGCCGCTGGCTGCCGGAGCCGAAACAGGAGGCGCTGCCGGATTAGGTGACACATGAAAGGCCTGGCCCAGGCAATCGCCGCGTCCGTAGCCATTGCCGCGGTGAGTACGCTCGCCGACTTCATTTGGGCGATATGGATCCCGGAACATAGAGCCGTGTACGGGCTCGTCCACGGCGCGCTTCTTTTCTGCGCCGTCGGCCTCGTGCTCGGCATGCTCGCGGGCCGGCCGGCGCCGGGCGCGCTCGGCGGCCTCGTCATTGGCGGTGCCGCCGCCGCGCTCTTCTACGCAGCGTCGCCGCTGGCCGGGTACTCCGCGATGTTCCTTGCCTGGTGTGGCGTCTGGATGGCGCTGGCCGGCTGGTACGCGCGTCTCCGGGGCGTTGCCGTCAGCGGCACGGTCCTGGCGCGCGGCGCCGCGGCGGCCACGGCCTCCGGTCTCGCCTTCTATTCGATCTCGGGTATCTGGATGCCGTTCGATCCGGCCGGGTGGGACTATCTGCTCCACTTCGCCGCATGGACGGCGGCGTACGTCCCGGGCTTTGCCGCCATCCTGCTCGGCAGGAGATCGTAGCGGCGGGCCTTCAGGCCCGCCGGGGCAGAATCTCCTCCGCCACCGCCGCGCGCAGCGCCTCCGTCCGTCCTGCAAACAGCTCCAGCGCCCGCACGTCCTGAGCGAGGCGCTCGATGATGTGCCCGCGCTGAAAGCTGTCGACGCCGACCACCTGGGTGGCGCGCTCGACGGCACGCTGGGCGGCCGCGGTGGCCATCAGCTTCGCCAGCGAGGCGTCCGACAGCGAGAGTGGATCGGCGGCCGCCGCCTTCCAGGTCATGAGCATGGCGGCGTCGAGCTCGGTGGCGGCGTCGGCCAGCAGCCCCTGAACCGTCTGTTCTCCCGCGGCGGCCGCGTGCGCCGCCTTGGCCGTGGCAAGCGCCTCGCGCAGCGCGCGCTTCCCCATCCCCAGACCCGCGGCGGCCATCAGGATCCGGATGCGGATCATGATCGGGACCGTGGCGCCGATCGGCTCGCCTCTCACGCCTGCAAATGTCACGTGCCCGCACACGAGTCCCGGCAGCGCGGCCGTGGCGATCCGTTCGACACCGACACCCGGCATCTCCAGGGCAACGGCATAGGCAGTGCGGCCCGCATCTCCTTTCGGCGAGACGACCACGATGCCGCGATCGGTGAGGGGCGCGGCCCACGAGGCGCGGCCGGAGAGCCGGCCCTCGGCCTCACGCGGGATGTCGTCGGACGAGAGCCCGACCGCGGCCACGGCTTCGCCGCGGAAGAGCGGCGCGAACCGCGCGAGGCCTGCCTCGCCGGAGCCTTCGCGAAGGCGGGCCAGGCCGAGCGACGTCCCGGCGTGGAGCGCCAGCGTGACGGCGGCCGCCGGCGAGTGCTGTGCGAGCGCCTCGACGGCCACGACGAGCGCGAGCAGATCGACGGCTGGATCGAGGAGACCCGCGCGTGCGGCGCCCTGCACGACCGACGCGGCGGCAGGATCCGGGGCGACATCCCGGCCAAGCGCGGCGCCCTTCTCGCGCCAGGCGGCCTGCACGCCGGTCAGATCGAAGTCCACACTCTCATTCTAGGCGGCCGTCGACTGCAAGCCGCGCTCAGCCTCCCGGAGCGCCTCCAGCACAGCCGGGTCGAACCTTCCTGCCTGCTGCCCGATCAGGATGCCGAAGGCCTCGGACGGGGTCAGCATACCGGCGCCGGTGGCCGACAGGCTGTCGTACGCGTCGGCCACGGCAATGATGCGGGCACCGAGCGGGATGTCGGAGCCGTGGAGACCGAGCGGAAAGCCGGTGCCGTCGAACCGCTCCTGCGCCAGCGGGAGCGTCAGCGCCACAGCCATCCGGACGGCGAGCCTCGACAGGCGGTCGGCATGCGGCGCCGCGGACGCGCGCGCCTCGTGCTCGGCGACGCTGCGGGCGAGCGCCTCCAGGAACCGTTCCCGCGTGAACGGCTTGATCAGGTAGTCGCGCATGCCCGCCTTCACGCCGAGGCCGGCGTGATAGCGTGAAGGCGGTGCCCTCGCGTCCTTTCGCCGCCCTGCACGTCCCCGCCTACCGCACGTACTTCGCGTTCAGCCTGCTCTCGATGGTCGCCGACAACATCGAGCACGTCATCAGCTACTGGGTGATGTTCCAGGCATTCCACTCGCCTGCGCTGGCGGGCTTTGCCGTCATCAGCCACTGGGTCCCGTTTCTCCTGTTCTCGCTGCACGCGGGCGCCCTGGCCGACCGCTACGACTGCCGGAAGCTGATTCAGCTCTCGCAGGCCTTGTACATCGTGGCGTCTGCCGCATGGGGCGCGCTCTTTCTCACGGGCACACTGGAGATGTGGCACGCGGTCGCGATCCTGCTCATTCACGGAGCGGCCGGCGTACTCGCCGCACCGGCGCAGCAGCTCATGGTCCATGACATGGTCCCGCTCGATCGTCTGCCGAGCGCCATCCGGCTCTTCGCCAGCAGCCGGTATCTCTCAATCCTTCTCGGCCCGGCGATTGGAGGCGGGCTGATGCTGCTGCTCGGCCCCGCCTGGGGGCTGCTGACCAACGCGCTGATCTACATCCCGTTCAGTGTGTTTCTCGTCCGGGCGCCGTATACCGGTCACAGCGCCCGCGAGGCTTCCGGCCGGGCGCGCCCGTTCATGGCGAACGATGTGTGGAACGCGCTGGCGGCCGCCCGGAGCGAGCCGCGAATCATGACGATGATCGTGCTGGCCGGCGCATCGTCGTTCTTCGTGGGCAATGCGTTTCAGGCCCAGATGCCCGAGTATGCGCAGTAT
>MEKU01000061.1:0-10760 GCA_001767195.1 Acidobacteria bacterium RIFCSPLOWO2_02_FULL_67_21 | reverse complement strand
CGACGCCGCGCACGGCGCTCGTCTGCGCCGCGCTCTGGGCCGTCTCCATGGGCCTGTTTCCGGCGGTGCACAGCTATCCGGCGGCCGTGGCGCTGCTGGTTGTCGGAGGCGCGTTCAGCATCGCCTTCACATCGGTGGCGCAGACGGTGGTTCAGGTGCTCGCGCCCGCACGCGTGCGTGGAGCGATGGTCGGCCTGTTCAATACGGCGATGCTGGGGCTGCGCGCTGGCGCCGGGGTGAGTGTCGGCGTGCTCGGCGCCTTCATCGGCGTGCGCGCGTCGCTGGAACTGTCGTCGCTGATGGTGCTGCTCGTGTCGATCGCGCTGCTCGTGCGCGAAGCCGGCCGGAGGGACGACCGCGCGGTCGCCGTCGTGGTGGACGCCGATCCCGGCGATTGATCCGGGCTACAGCTCCGCTGAGGGACGAAACTTCAACCGTCCCGAGGCGTGGTCCACCGCCTGGCGCAACAGATGGGGATCGAACGGTTTGGTTACGTACGCCGCCGCGCCAAGCTTGCGGCTTGTCAGCACGGTCGGCGAATCGTCGCGGCCGGTCCCCATGATGATCGCCGCCTCGGGCCACCGCGCGTGGATCTGCTCGGCGAGCCAGAGACCATCGTGCTCGGGCATACCGATGTCGCACACCACGATGTCCATCGGCTCGGCCGCCATCGCCTCGAGCGCCCCCACCGCACTGCCGACATCCTTCACGCTGTATCCCCACTTCGTGAGCCAGCGCGCCAGGATCGCCCGTATCGGCGGCTCGTCGTCGACAATCAGGACTTTGGATCGGTCTGTCATCTTCCCCTCGCGCGCTGAATATCGTCGGCTCCCCATCTGACCATCACCCTGTGCGCGCTTCCGTCCGCGCACACCACGACCGCCCATCGCACACCGCCCCCAGCGCACAGGTCAACAGCTAACAGCTTCCACGTCAACCACTTACGGCACACGGCACTCTTGGCACCAGGTTCGCTCTTAGAGGCGGTATCCGGCGCATATCGCGCCGAGGCACTTACGAGAGGCCGCAATGAGCATTCGCACGATCGCCGTCGCCGCCGTCGCTCTCGCCGCGCTGAGCATCCCTGCGCTCCCCGCCAGCGCCGCCGACGCCTCCGCCGACGGTGCCGCGACACCGGCGGCCGTCGTCCCAGCGCGCGTGGAGCGCGCCCTCTCCCGGCCGGCGCTCCTGCCGGCGCTGTATGTGAGCTACGCCGCCCTGCAGGTCTACGACGTCTACTCGACGCGGCAGGCACTGGCCGGCGGTGCGCGCGAGGCGAACCCGCTGATGCAGGGCGTGGTCGGCAACCCGGGCGCGTTCTGGGCCCTGAAGGCCGGCGCCACCGCCGGCACCATCCTCGCCGCCGAGCGCCTGTGGAAGAACAATCACAAAGCGGCGGCGATCGCCGTCATGGTGGCGTCCAACGGCATCGCGGCCATGGTCGCCAGCAAGAACGCCCGCACCCTTCGCCAGCTTCGCTGACCCGCCTCTGGTCCGGCGAAGCCGGACACGACGTACTGTAAACCGCACCCAATCACCACAAAACCCAGGTGCCTCCCCGGCGAGTGCTGCCGTAACATACTGGTCGGCGAATGTTAGGCGCCGGATGCAGACAAGGAATGCCGGTGCAGGAGTCAGGAGGCCATGACCGACCAGTTGTCCATCCTGAAGCTCGTGGCCGAGCGGCTCGACGCGGCCGGCATCCCCTACATGATCACCGGCTCCATTGCCGCCGGCTACTATGCCCGGCCACGCATGACCCGCGACATCGACCTCGTCGTCGAGGTGCGGCCGGCTGATGCCGAACGCCTAGCCGGGGCGTTTGCTCCGGAGTTCACCTGTGATGTGGATGCGATCCGCGGCGCAATCGCCCGGCGGTCCCTGTTCAACTTGATCCATGTCGAGGCTGTGGCGAAGGTGGACTTCATCGTGCGGAAGGACGACCCGTACCGGATCGAGGAGTTCGGCAGGCGCCGCCGCGTCGAAATCGGCGGCCACCTGCTGTGGATGGTCTCGCCGGAGGATTTAATCCTGTCGAAGCTGGAGCCTCACCGTCACCGAATCTTCTGCGAGACGTGCGCGGTTGACCGATACCCCCCCGGACGTCCAGGCACGCTTCGACGAGCTGATGCGGCAGCGCTCTGGGAGCGAACGCGTCCGGATGATGAGCGAGATGTTCGACCTCGCCAAAGCCCTCGCGCTCTCGAACCTTCGTTCCACCCACCCAGGCGCGACGGAGGCCGACCTGCGCGTGCTGCTCTTCGATCGTCTCTACGGAGACGAGCTGGACATGGCCGAGCGATCGCACATCCTCACGCGCCTGCGAGCCCACGCAGAACCGAGCACCACATCCGCCTTCAGGCGGACCGACCGCCGAAGTAATTCGCGATCGCCTTGAAAATCGTCACGAGCAGGTCGCTGTCGAGGCCTTCGGCCGGATGGTCGCGGCCGGGAGCGGCCGGTCGCTCGTGAGTGCGATCGTCCGGCCTGATGGATCTCGAGTATTCATGGATCGCCCGCTGCTCAGCAGCACCTCGCCGCACTCGGGTGTGAATTTCATTCAGAAGCCGTACGTGGGGCGGGTGCCGCTGGAGACTCGATCGCATCGACCGGCGAACCCGCCGCCAGCGCTACGCAGCAGTCGACTGGAACGTCTGCTGGACCTGCCTGAGCGCCTCGAGAACAGCCGGATCGAACTGGTCGGCGCGCCCCTGGCAAAGCGCAACGACCGCGTCGGCAGGGTCGAACCTCGGCCCGGCGCCCATCACCAGCTCTTCGAACGCATCCGCAACGCCCACGATGCGGGCGCCGAGCGGAATCGCCTCGCCCCGAAGGCCCAGCGGAAACCCGCTGCCGTTGAAGCGCTCCTGGACGGCCACGGCGATCGCGCTCGCCTCCCCGAGGTGCAGCGCCTTCCGTCCGAGTGTGTGGATATCGAGCCGCTCTACATCACACAGAAGCGCCGTGTGCTCAACACGCGACACGTCGGCGGGACTGAGGCCGAGCGCCGTGGCCAGCCGCACGGACAGATCCGAGACACGCTGGGCGTGGGACACGGCGGGACCTTCTTGCGCACGAAGCACTGCCACGAGCGCCGCCTTGACACGACTGGCCAGCTCGCCCGCCTCCGGGGCATCCGGGGCCGGCAGCGCCGCCCTGCGCAGCTCGTGTTCGGTCAGGGCGCGCTTCAACCCCTCTTTGATTTGCTCCCGCGTGTACGGCTTGACGATATAGTCGGTCACCCCCATGCGAAGACCGGTCACCGCAGTATCGAAGTCGTTGAGACCGGTCGTCATCACGACGGCGGTCTCAGGGCGGAGCACACGCAGTTGCTCGACCAGCCAGAAGCCGTCCCGGCCCCCGGGGAGGCGGATGTCACAGAGCGCCACGGCTGGCGCCCGCTCCGCAGCCAGGAGCAACCCTTGCTCGGCGCTTGCCGCGACAGTCGCGGCCATCCCTTCGGCCTCGGCCCATGTCTGCAGCAGCCGGGCGATCGGCGCCTGGTCTTCGACAATCAGTACACTGCTCACTGGCTTCCTCCCTTGTGCGCACCGTGTGCGTTGCCAAGAGACGGAGCAGGATTCGGGCCACTTGCCCCCGCGAAAACATGGAACGAAACCCGGAGGCGGGCCGTGTGCGGTGTGCGAAGGCGCACGGGCGCCGGGTGGGGACCGCACAGTGCGGGAAGCCGGCCAACGTGGCCTAGACGAGAGCCGGTTTCATAACCGACGTCGTGCCCGGCTTTAGCCGGGCTGAAGCCCGGCGCTACGTACGAAATTCGTGCCCTCGGTCGGTTATGAAACCGGTTCTGGCCGGCCTAGCGGGGTTTTGGCGTTGCGTCGAGTCCGTAGCGCTCCAGCCGCCGGTACAGCGCCCGGCGGCTCAGACCCAGAATCCGGGCGGCGCTCAGCTTGTTCCCGCCGGTTTGCTCGAGGACCTCTTGAATCCGCTCGCGCTCCAGCGTGGACAGCGAAGCATCGTCCGCACCCGGTACCGACGGCGCATGCGGCGACGGGGCATCCCGCGACACCGGCCGCGCAATCGAGCCGGTCAGCTCCCGCTCGGTGATGAACTCGCCGTCGGCCAGAATGCAGGCACGTTCGATCACGTTCCGCAGCTCCCGGATATTGCCCTCCCAGCGCGCGTCGGCCAGCCACCGTTCCGCCGCCGGGGTCGGCCCGATGAGGCGTTTCCCGAGCCGCCGGCTCGCCTCCCGGACGAAGGCGGCGGTGAGGTATGGAATGTCCTCGCGACGCTCCCGCAACGGCGGAATCGCGATTTCGACGACGTTGAGCCGGTAGTACAGATCGGCGCGAAAACGGCCTGCGTCGACCTTGGCGCGAAGGCTCTGGTTCGTGGCCGCAATGACGTGCACGTCCACGTGGCGCGGCTCGACCGCCCCGACGCGCTGCACCTCGCCGGATTCGAGCGCCCGGAGCAACTTGGCCTGCATGGCCAATGGGAGCTCGCCCACTTCATCGAGAAACAACGTGCCGCCGTCGGCGACCTCGAACATCCCAGGCTTGGTGTCGGTCGCGCCCGTAAATGCGCCCCGCATGTGCCCGAACAGCTCGCTTTCAACGAGCGACTCGGCAATCGCCGAGCAGTTGATCGGGACGAAGCGCTTGTGACGCCGCGGACCCGACTCGTACAGCGCTCGCGCGACGAGCTCCTTGCCGACCCCCGTCTCGCCCAGGACGAGCACGGTGCGGACGTGCGGCGCCAGCCGCCGGATCAGGCCGAACAGCTCCTGCATCACGGAGCTTCGCCCGATCATCCCGCAAAATTCCAGCTCCTTGGCGACTTCGCGTTCGGCGACGAGCAGCCGCCTGCGGCGGGCGGCTTCGTCCTTGACGGTGGCGAGGAGCGCCTTCAACCGGTCGAAGTCGAACGGCTTGGTCAGGTAATCGATCGCGCCGAGTTTCGCCGCCTCGATGGCGCTGTCGATGGTGGCGGCGCCGCTCATCAGAATCGTCTGACAGTCGGGATCGGCCTGCCGAATCGCACGGAGCACCTCGAGCCCGCCCACTTGTGGCATCTGCAGATCGACGACGGCCACGTCGACGCGGTCGCGCGCAAGCCGATCGAGCGCCTTCTGGCCGCCGTCGTACGAACTCACGCCGAACCCGGCGTTTTCGCCGAATCGCCGGATGAGCCGCACGACCTGCGGGTCGTCGTCCACGACGAGCAGCGTGAGGTCCTGTGTCGAGCCCTTCCGGGCCGCGGCATTCACGACAGCGCCTCCCGTATCGTGCGGGCGAGCGCCTCCGGCGAAAACGGCTTCTGGAGAAAGCGCGTACCGGCTTCGAGCACTCCGTGAGAGGCGATCGCATTGTCGGTATACCCGGACATGTACACGACGTGCGTGTCCGGCCGGTGCTCCGCGACCCAGTCGCCGAGGGTGCGCCCGCTGCCGCCAGGCATGATGACGTCGGTCAGCACCACGTCGATTGGGTCGTGACGTTCGGTGAAGACGCGGATGGCGTCGGCGGCCGAGGACGCCACCAGGACCTGGTAGCCGTATCGCTTGAGGATCCGCTCCTCGAGCACACGCAGCCGGGCATCGTCCTCGACCACGAGAATCGTTTCGGCACCAGTCAGTTCGTCGGGGGCAGCTTTCGGCTTCACCGGTTCGACGGCGGACGCGCCCGAGACAGCCGGGAAGTACAGCTTGAACGTGGTGCCCATTCCGGGTTCGCTGTACAGAAAGATATAGCCGCCGCTTTGGTTCACGATGCCGTACACGGTGGCCAGACCAAGCCCGGTGCCCTGCCCTTCGGATTTCGTCGTGAAGAACGGTTCGAAGACCCTCGCCTGCACGTGAGGAGGCATCCCCATCCCCGTATCGCCAACCGACAGCATCACGTAAGACCCCGGCCGGATGCCGATGTGGGTCGCCATGTAGCTCTCGTCGACGGTCACGTTGGTCGTCTCGATCGCCAAGGTACCCCCCTCCAGCATCGCATCCCTGGCGTTGACGGCCAGGTTCATCAGCACCTGCTCGATCTGGCCTGGATCGACACTCACGCGCTCGAGATCGGACGACAGGCGGAACTCCAGGTTCACGTTCTCCTCGATCAATCGGCGCAGCATCGTTCCAAGATTGGCCACGACGTCACTCAGATTGACGACCTGAGGCGTCAGAAGCTGCTTGCGGCTGAAGGCGAGGAGCTGCCGCGTCAGGCCGGCGCCTCGATCGACGGCTTGCCGAATCTCCTGGAGATCCCGTACGACCTCGGGGTCGAGCGCGGGGCGCTCCTCCAGGAGCTGACCGCAGCCGGCAATCACCGTCAGCAGGTTGTTGAAGTCATGGGCGATTCCGCCGGCGAGATTGCCTATCGATTCCATCTTCTGGGCCTGCTGGAATTGGGCTTCGAGCTTCTTCTGCTCGGTGACGTCGATGCCGATCCCGGCGGCGCGGACCGGCTTGCCTGTCGAATCCAGAAACGCCCGGCCGATGCTGGCAATCCAATGGATCGAGCCGTCAGGGCACAGCACGCGATACTGGAGGCGGGAATCGGTCGGCGATCGAAAGAACCGCTCGCGCGTCCCCGCGATCCGCTGCCGATCGTCGGGGTGGATCGATGCGATGAACGCGTCGAATGTGCCGCCGAAACTCCCGGGGCTCATACTGTGCAGACCTTCGAGCACGTCCGACCACACCACCTTGTCCGCGACGACGTCCCACTCCCAGGTACCGACGCCGGCGGCCTCCAGGGCAAAGCGCATCCGCTCCCGCGTCTCCACCAGGGCCTGCTCGGTGGCGCGGAGCTTTCGCCGCTCGTCGGCGTCCCGCATCCCGCGCTCGATCGCCGGGATGAGCCGGCTCAGCTGCGCCTTGGTCACGAAGTCGTCGGCCCCGGCCTTCAACGCGCTGACGGCCATCTCCTCGTCGATCGTTTCGGACACGAGGATGAACGGAATATCGATGCCGGTCCGTCGCAGGACGTCGCGCGCGGCAATCGCACCGAACGCGGGCATGGAATAGTCCGAGATCACCACGTCCCACCCGCGCTGGCGGAGCGCGTCCTCCATCGCGTCAGCGGTGTCGACGCGTACTGACTCGACCTCGATGCCCTGACGATCCAGTTGCCTCAGCAGCAACTGTGCGTCGTCTTCAGAATCTTCCACGAGCAAGAGCCGAAGTGGTTTGCGCATGAGAGGTCCCCCCGTGCCGCCGTGTTCGTGAGTCAGCGGCGGCACCCCACAGATCGATGCCGGTAAGGCAGGCAGCTCGCATCGGCCGAGCCGCCCTTTGAGTCACTCATACACCCAACTATGTCGTCTGCAAGCGTACAAATCTTGAGCGCTTCGCCTATTCGACCCACGCACCGGTCGTCGACGCACATGTACGCACATGTGCGGACGTGATGTTCGCTGCACTCCACGCGACTCTTTGCGACTCGACGGACAGCTAATCGCGACAGCTGTGCGGAATCCGCACGGTCTCCACGAACAGACGAGCAAGGCGGTGGGGGCTGCTGCGCGGCGACCGGTTATCTGACAGAGACATCCAGTGGTCGCGGCGCAGCGCCGCGACGCGGAGGACCGGGACATCAATTGGAGACTTGAACCGTTGCCGTTTGTGGAGTGCGATCCGGCCCTGATGGAAGTAGTGTTCACCAACCTGCTGTCGAACGCCGTCAAGGACACGCGTCCCAGGCCCCAGGCTGTGATCGAGGTCGGATCGACCGAGAAGAAGGGGCGCCTGCTTCTCCTTCACGCTTGGAATCACTCCAGCCATCACACCCTCTCGAGAAAGGACCGTCCATGCCGGATGAGCACGTCGAGATTCTGCTCGTGGAAGACAACGTTGACGACGTGGAGCTGGCGGTGCTCGCGTTGCGCCGCGAGAAGCTGGCCAAGGAGATCGCGGTGGCCCGTGACGGCGAGGAAGCGCTCGACTTTATCTTCTGCCGCGGGCTGCACGCCGGGCGCACATTCCAGAAACCGCCACGCCTCGTCTTGCTCGACCCGAAGCTGCCGAAGGTCTCGGGGCTCGACATACGGGTGGCGCCTGCACCCGTCGTTGGAGCTTTCGGTCGTGGGGCAGAATCTGTTCGACCGGGGCCACCCCGAATTCAACCCGGCGCCACATCGCAGCCAATTCGAACGGGCGATATTCGTGCAGACGCGGTGGACGCGCTAAGTTAGGCTCAATTCGCTTTGATGCCGTATCGCTCCAAGCGGCGGTAGAGCGCGCGCCGGCTGAGCCCAAGGATCTTGGCCGCCGCCGCCTTGTTGCCGTCCGTTCGATGCAGGACCTCCTCGATGCGGCGGCGCTCCATGGACGCCAGCGATTCATCGTGGCGTCCGGCCGCCTGTCCTCGGATCGACGCCAGCAGCGCCTCGAAGCGCGCAAAGTCGAGCGGCTTGGTCAGGTAATCGCGGACGCCGAGCTTGCCCGCCTCGATCGCACTGTCGATGGTCGCCGCGCCGCTGATCAGGATGATCGGACACGCCTCGTCGGCCGCTCGAATGGCCCGCGCCACTTCGATGCCGTCTACGTCGGGCATCCGCAGGTCGACAACGGCGACGTCGGCGCGACGCCGCGCAAAATACGACAGCCCTTCCATCCCTCCTGCGCACGCGACCGGCTGAAAGCCGGCACGCGCCGCAAATCGGCCGACGACGTCGAGCACCGCCGGATCGTCGTCGACGACGACCAGTGTCAGGTCGTGGCGACCCGGGCCGGCGGCTGCGATCTGCATGGCTGCCATCAATCACTCACGCCACGCCAATCTCGGGGGGCGGGGTGCAGGATCGCTCCATCACTTCCTGGATCTTCTGCGCGAGCGTGTCCGGGGAGAACGGCTTGCGGATGAACGGGGCGCCGTCCATCTCCTTCAGCGCGGAATGGCCCGTAAATCCCGACATGAAGAGGATCGGCAACCCGGGCATCCGCGATCGGATGCGCCGCGCCAGCTCCGGACCGGTCATCTCGGGCATGACCACATCGGTCAGCAGCAGATCGATCTGCTTGTCTTCGGCGGTCCGCAGCGCGATGTCCGGATCCGCGGTATCGAGCACGTGGTACCCCCGCGATTCGAGAATGCGGCGGGTCACCTGCCGCACGTCGGGGCGGTCCTCCACGACGAGAATCGTTCCGGTTCCTCTGCTCGCGTGGCACGCAGGAGCCCCTGCCGCCGCTAGGACCTTGCCCGTCGCCGGAAGCACGATCGTGAACGTCGTTCCCTCCCCAGGCGCCGTTTCACACATGATGTCGCCGCCTGTCTGCTTCACGATCCCGTAGACCGTCGCGAGCCCAAGCCCGGTTCCCTTGCCCTGCCCTTTCGTGGTGAAGAACGGCTCGAAGACCCGCATCTGTGTTTCCCGATCCATGCCGGAGCCGTTGTCCGAGACGCTGATCACGGCGGACCCACCCGGCGGCACCGACGGTCCGCCAGCCCCTGCGGCCTCTGCGAGGTGACCGGATGTTTCGACGACCAATCTTCCGCCTCGCGGCATGGCGTCCCTCGCGTTGGCGGCGAGGTTGAGGAGCACTTGCTGCAGCTGGACGGGGTCCGCTTCGACCCTTGGGACGTCGCCGCCGAGCCGGGTCACCAGCGTGATGTCCTCCCCCAGGACCCGCGACAGCAGGTTGTGCATCCCTTCGATGACCTCGTTAAGAGACAACACTTCCGCTTTGAGCATCTGCTTTCGGCTGAACGCGAGCAGTTGCGCCGTGAGCGCGGACGCGCTCTTCGCCGCCTTGTGCACCTCCTCGAGGTCGCGCGCCGCGTCGGGCATGCCGGCCAACTCGTCCTGCAGGAGCCCCGTGTAGCCGAGGATGGCGGTCAGCAGGTTGTTGAAATCGTGCGCGACGCCTCCGGCGAGCTGGCCGACCGCTTCCATCTTGTGTGCCTGGCGGAGCTGTTCTTCGAGCTGGCGCTGCTCCTCTTCCGCACGCTTCTGATCGCTGATGTCGCGCAGGTACGCGAGAAAATAGAGAGGCTTCTGATCCTTGCCCGTGACGAGCGACACATTCTGGTAGACCCAGACGAGCTGTCCGTCTTTCCGGATGTAACGCTTTTCGAACTCAATCGACCGGACGACTCCATCGCGCAGCTGCTGCCGCAGCTTCGCGTGTTGCAGCCGATCGCCGGGGTGCGTCACGTCGGCCAGCCGGAGCGCCCGGAGCTCCTCCTCGCTGTAGCCGAGCAGCTCACAGAGCCGGCGCGGCATCTTCAGCCACGTGCCTTCCAGCGTGATGTGCGCGACCATGACGTGCGCAAAGGCCTCGGCTTCCACCAGACGCTGCTCCCGATCGTGCAGGGCGGTCTCGAGCTGGTGCCGCGCGATGGCGCGCAGCAGCGCCCGTTCGAGCCGGTGCGGGTCGAGCTCGGACTTGTTGAGATAATCCGCGGCGCCCTGACCGATCGCCGTCAGCTCCAGCGATTCGTCCTGCTCGCCCGTCAGCAGGATGACCGGCGTGTGGATGTCGCGCGCCTGTGCCTGGCGCACGACGTCGAGGCCGTCCTCGTCGCCAAGGCGATAGTCGAGCAGGCACACGTCATAAAAGTTCCGCGCCAGCTCACGCATCGCGCCGCGGACATCATGGACGACGTCGAGCTCGTAGGCGGCCTGGGCGCGCCGCAGCAGCACCCGCACGTACTCGCCGAATCGCACGTCGTCGTCGACGAGCAGCAGCCGGACGGGGTGGTCAGGAGGAGATATCGTCACGGGATCTCCGATGACGGCACCGGCGCCACTAACGCGGACAGGTTCTGACGCAGCCGTCCGAGCTCGATGTCGAGCTC
>MEKU01000060.1:3850-11622 GCA_001767195.1 Acidobacteria bacterium RIFCSPLOWO2_02_FULL_67_21 | reverse complement strand
AGGAGATGCGATTGGCGAACAGAGACATCCGTGAAGGACGGCATCGGGCAGCCTTTGACCGCTGTCGAGCGATCGCGCTGGGCCCCATCCTCTTATGTGTCATGTTCGCGTTCGTGCGGCCGGTCGCTGCACAGCCGGCGCGTCCATCCTTCCCGGTCACATTTCAGCAGGCGATTCAGTACGCCATAGACAACTACCCCGCGATCCGCGCCTCGATGGCCCGCGTCTCCTCTCAGGAGTCCGGCGTCGACCTCGCCCGTACCCTGTACTTGCCGCGGCTGGATTCTTCGTTCCAGATCAACCGCGCGACGCGCAACAACGTCGCCGGCCTGCTCTTGCCGGGTACGTTGGTCCCGGCGATTTCAGGACCGGTCTCGGATGACACGTCAGCCTCAAGCATCTGGGGGAGCGCTGGCGGGGTGTTGCTCTCGTGGGAGGCGTTCGACTTCGGCCTGCGCGGTGCGTCGGTCGACCTGGCGAGAACATTGGTGACCCGCGCGAACGCTGGCGCAGAGTTCACGCGACTTGATGTCGGAGTGAGAACGGCGGACGCGTTCGTGCGGCTGGCGGCGGCCCAGGAGACCGTTCGCGCGGCTCGTGCGAATGTCGAGCGCCAGGAGGTCTTCGCCAACTCGGTCGCGGTGCTGGTCAAGAACCAGCTCAGACCAGGCGCCGATGATTCCCGTGCCCAAGCCGAGCTCGCGCTGGCGCGCATCCAATTGATCCAGTCGGAACAGGCGGAGCAGATCGGTCGTGCGAACCTGGCGCAATGGTTGGGGGTGGCGCCGTCCGATGTCCAGATCGCCGGGGCCCCGCTCTTGGAGATGCCGCCGCCCCCGCCACCCGCGGCGCCGGCTGTGGCCACACATCCATTGGCTGAGACGCAGATGGCCAACGTGGAGTCGAGTCGCGCGATTCAGCAGGTGCTCGGGCGGGCGTATGTTCCGCGCATCAGTTTCCAGACGGCGTATTCGCTGCGAGGGACAGGGGCGACGGCGACTGGTGCGCTGCTGGGAGGCACGGAAGGTCTGAACTTCGGAACGCCGAACTGGGCCGCAGGTGTCACGGCGACCTTTCCGATCTTCGACTGGTTCCCGTTGCGCGAGCGGAAACGAATCGAGGCCTTCAACGAGCGCGCAGAGACCGCTAGCTACGATCGTGTTGTGCAAGAGCTGTCCGCGCAGACGGCGCAGGCCAGCGCCGAGATGGACGGGGCGCGTCGAGTCGCTGAGAACACGCCGATCCAGTTGGCATCGGCGCGGGTGCTGGAGCAGCAGTCGCGCGCCAGGTACGACGCAGGGCTGGCCACGATTATCGAGGTCGCCGACTCACAACGCCTGCTCTTGCAGTCGGAAGTCGGTGACGCTGTTGCCCGTTTGGGCGTGTGGCGCGCGCTGGTGGCCGATGCGGCAGCCAAGGGCGACGTATCGGAATTGCTCAGATAGCGGGTCGGGCCGCCACGACACGGCCCGTAGCACTGTTTCATAGAGGTCAGAACCATGTGGCTGATACGCGCGGCAATGCAGCGGCCCATCACGATCCTCATCGTCATCCTTGGTGTCGCGCTGACATCGCTGCTGGCGGTCCAGCGAATGAAGATCGACATCTTCCCGGACCTCGGGACGCCGGTGATCTACGTGGCGCAGCCGTACGGCGGCATGGATCCCGCGCAGATGGAAGGCTACATCGCCAATTACTACGAGTACCACTTCCTCTACATCACCGGCATCGAGCACGTCGAGTCGAAGTCGATTCAGGGCGCGACGCTCCTGAAGCTCTTCTTCCACGAAGGCACGGACATGAGCCAGGCGATGGCGGAAACGGTCGGGTACGTGAACCGCAGCAGGGCCTTCATGCCGCCCGGCACGGTGCCGCCGTTCGTCACGCGTTTCGATGGTGGTAGCGTGCCGGTGGGCTATCTTGTGTTCTCGAGCGAGACGCGGGCGCTCGGTGAAATTCAGGATCTCGCGCTCAACAGAATCCGTCCGATGTTCGGCACCTTGCCCGGCGTATCGGCCCCGCCGCCGTTTGGCGGTAATCAGCGCACGGTGGTCGTGCGCGTGGATCCGGATCGCCTGCGCGCGTACCGCATGTCCGGCGAAGAAGTGGTCCAGGCGCTCTCGCGGGGCAATGTCGTGACGCCGTCGGGCAATGTCCGCATCGGCGACTTCACGGAGATGGTGCCGGCCAATACGGTGGTCCGGAACGTTCAGGAACTGCTGGGGATCCCCGTTCGCGTCGGCGCCGGTGCGACCGTGTTCCTGCGTGACGTCGGGTACGTCGAAGACAGCTCGGACATCCTCACGAGCTATGCGCTCATCAACGGCAAACGCAGCGTCTATATTCCGGTCACGAAACGCGCAGACGCGTCCACCCTATCCGTGGTCCAGACCGTTACCGCCGGGTTGCCGCGTATGCGGGCCGCCATTCCCGACGACATCGATGTGAATTTCGCGTTCGACCAGTCAGGGTATGTGACGAACGCGATTCGCTCGCTGGTCACCGAAGGCACGCTCGGCGCGTTGCTCACCGGTGTCATGGTGCTGCTCTTCCTGGGGCACTTGCGGAGCTCCATCATCGTGATCCTCACGATTCCGCTCGCGCTGCTGGCGGCGGTCGTGGCGCTGTGGGGAGCAGGCCAGACGATCAACATCATGACGCTCGGCGGCTTGACGCTGGCCATCGGAATTCTCGTGGACGAATCCACCGTCGCGATCGAGAACATCCACACCCACCTGTCGCGCGGCAAGACGCGCGCCCGCGCCGTGGTCGACGCGGTCTCGGAAGTGGCCGTGCCGATGATGCTCGCCATGCTCTGCATCCTGGCGGTGTTCGCGCCGTCGTTCCTCATGGTGGGGGTAGGGCGAGCGCTGTTTGTTCCGCTGGCGCTGTCGGTGGGGTTCGCGATGGCCGCCTCGTACGTACTCGCACTGACATTCGTCCCGATTCTCTACACATGGATTGGTGGCGAGCATCACGGATCCCGTGAGGGCGGCTTTTTTGACCGAGTCAGAAACGGGTACGGCGGTCTAGTGAGCACATTCGTGCGGCTGCGGTGGGTCGTGTTGGCTGTCTACCTCGTCATTTCAGGCGCCGTCGTCTACGTCGTCGGCGGTGCATTGGGCACAGAGATCTTCCCGAGTGCCGACTCCGGTCAGATCCAAGTCCGCCTGCGCGCGCCAACCGGGACGCGTGTCGAACGCACGGAAGCGATGGCGCTCAAGGTGCTCGACTCGATTGCCCAAGACGTCGGTCCGGACAATGTGGTGGCCAGTCTCGGGTTCGTCGGGTCGCAGCCTTCGAGCTATCCAGTGAACCTGATCCATCTCTGGACGAGCGGTCCACACGAAGCCGTGCTGCTCATCTCGATGAAGCCGGAGCGCAAGGTGTCAACCGCGGAGCTCCAGGAGCTGCTGCGTCGCAAGATCGGCGAGATTGCGCCGGGAACCCTCGTCTCATTCGAAGCCGCCGATCTCGTCAACCAGGTCATGAGCTTCGGCTCGCCCACCCCGATCGAAGTGGCGGTGACCGGGGCGAACCTGACGGTGAGCCGGCAGTACGCGGACAAGTTGAAGGCCGAAATGGCGAAAGTCGCCTCCCTGCGGGACCTCCAGTTTGGGCAGGCACTCGACTACCCCGTCTTGCAGGTGCAGATCGACCGCGAGCGAGCGGGACAGTTGGGTGTGACCGTCGAAAATATCGGCCGGTCGCTCGTGGCCGCGACTTCGTCGAGTCGGTTCGTGACGCCGAATTACTGGGCGGATCCGAACACCGGCATCGCCTACCAGGTGCAGGTCGAAATCCCGCAGCACACGATGGCGTCGGTCGATGATGTGTTGAACGTACCCGTGATGCAGAACGGTGCGCCGCGCCCGCTGCTCAGCGATGTCGCGACCGTCTCGCAGCAGACCGCGATCGGTGAGTACAACCGCTACAACCAGCAACGGATGATTACGCTGACCGCGAACGTCTCGGGCGAGGATCTCGGTTCGGCATCGAACGAGGTCTTCGCCGCGATCGCTAGGACGGGTGATCCGCCCACCGGGGTGACGGTCAGCGTGCGCGGCCAGGTCGCGCCGATGCAGCAGACCCTGGACGGTCTCCGATCGGGTCTGGCGCTGGCGATTGTGGCGATCTTCCTGCTCCTGGCGGCGTACTTCCAGTCGCTGAAGGTCGCGCTGATCGTCGTCGGCACGATCCCCGCCGTCATCGCGGGCGTCGCGCTCAGCCTGTTCGTGACGGGCAGCACGTTGAACGTTCAGTCGTTCATGGGCGCGATCATGGCGATTGGCGTGGCCGTCGCGAACGCGATTCTGCTTGCCACCTTCGCCGAGCAGTATCGGCAGGAAGGCGCGGCGGCCGGCCCGGCGGCCATTCGTGGCGCCACGAGCCGCCTGCGGCCCATTCTCATGACGACCTTCGCGATGATTGCCGGCATGATTCCTACCGCGATGGGTGCCGAACAACTGGCGCCGCTCGGCCGGGCGGTGATTGGCGGCCTCGCGGCGTCCACCGTGGCGACGCTCCTGGTGCTCCCCGCGCTCTTTGCGCTGGTGCAAGGTCGCGCCGGCGCCGCGTCTCCCTCGCTCGACCCCGATGACGTCATGAGCCGCCACCATTCAGGAGAGCAAGCATGAAGCGTTCACCGTTCGTCATCATCGTCGTGGCCATGCTCTGCGTGCGGCTCGGACATGTGGCCGCACAGGGCACCGGCACGGCGCTCGAGACGACGAAAGTCGTCGCGCAGGCGCTGAGCAAGACCGTCGTCATTCCTGGCGATTTGACGGCATATCAAGGCGTCGACATCCGCGCCAAAGTATCGGGATTTGTCGAGTCCATCGCCGTCGATCGGGGAACGTGGGTCAAGCGAGGCCAGACGCTCGCCAGGTTGTCCGCCCCCGAACTTCGGGCGCAACGCGCTGAGGCGGAGGCGAAGCTGCAAGCCGTCCGCGCGCAGCAGGCCGAGGCCCAGGCCAAGATGGTGTCGGCCCAGAGCACATACGATCGCCTGAAGAGCGCGAGCGCCACGCCTGGCGTGGTCGCCGGCAACGATGTCGACATTGCCGAGCGCACATTCGAGGCCACCCGGGCACAAGTGGACGCGCTCATGAACAGCGGGATGGCTGCCGAATCCAACGTCAAAGCCGTATCCGAACTGGAGGCGTACTTGGGTCTGACGGCGCCCTTTGACGGCGTGATCACCCAACGGAACGTGCATCCGGGAAGCCTCGTCGCGCCTTCGGGCGAAGCCATGCTCCGGCTCGAGCAGGTGTCGAGACTCCGCCTGACGGTGCCGGTCCCCGAGACGTACGTGGGCACCATCATGAACGGCGGTCGAGTTGACTTCCGTGTCACGGCGTTTCCGGACCAGACCTTTCAGGGCGTGATCGCCAGACTCGCGCATTCGCTCGACATGAAGACGCGAAGCATGCAGGTCGAGCTCGATGTCCTGAATCCAAAGCTCACGCTGGCCCCTGGCATGTTCGCGGAAGTGCAGTGGCCCATTTCACGCGCACAGGCCACCCTCGTCGTCCCGACGACAGCCGTCGTTCGCACGTCGGAGCGTCAGTTCGTCGTGCGGGTCCGAAACGGCGTTGCGGAGTGGGTCGATGTCAGGCGTGGCGAAGTGACTGGGAAGGTCGTCGAGGTGTTTGGGAATCTGCGCGAAGGCGATGTGGTGATTGTGCGGGGCAACGACGAGATTCGGGAGGGCGCCAAAATTACGACGACCGCCGCCAAAAGCTAAACATGGATGACCGCGATCTCTACTCAGGGTTCATCCGGCTGCATATTCTTCATCACGCCGACAAGCGTTCGATCTTCGGCCTTGGTGTGATGGAGGAGTTGGCGCAGCACGGCTACCGCTTGAGCGCCGGCACGCTGTACCCCATCCTCCACGCGCTGGAAGCGAAGGGCTACCTGCGTGCAACCGAGCACCGCAAGGGCAACCACACGCGCAAGATGTACCGCACGACGCCGGAAGGGCGTCGGGCCCTCGCCGCCGCGAAGGCACAGGTGAAGGAGATGTTTGGGGAACTCTTTCAGAGCCGGGCGGCTCGTGGCCATGCAAGCCGCATGAGCGTGGCACAAAACGGAGGCTTGACTCAATGGCACAATTGATCACACTCCTGACAGATCTTGGCACGACGGACGCCTTCGTCGGCATCGTGAAAGGAGTCCTCCTGACCCGTGCGCCGGATGCGCGAGTCGTTGATCTTGTCCATGCGGCCGAGTTCGGAAGTCTCCACGCCACGGCGTATCTGCTCATCTCGGCATATCCATACTTTCCGGCGGGCACCGTGCATCTTGTGTTGACAGACCCGAGCGTCGCCCCCAATAAGCGAATCATCGCAGCGGAAGTCGGAGGTCAGTACGTCGTGACGCCGGACAACGGCGTGGCCGCGCCTCTCTTTGATGAACACCCGCCTAGCGCGTTGGTCACGGTACAAGACCCTCGGTTCTTGCTCGAACCGCGGCGTCACACTTTTCATTCGCGCCTCATCTACGCTCCGGCTGCCGCCGCCTTGGTCGGAGGCGTGGGCCTGAACGAATTGGGACCCGTACTGTCTGAATGGACAGGCCTTCCGCACGCGACGGCCAGCCGTGAGTCGGACGGTAGCGTTGTCGGCGAGATCGTGCACATCGATCGTTTTGGCAATCTCGTGACCAACATTGATGCTTCACAGCTCCCGTCCCGCCCGCGCATCATGGTCGGCAGCACCGCTATTGATCGCATCAGTGACCACTACGGTGAGGTCGCAGCTGGCGGTGTCCTGGCCATCGTCGGCAGCACCGGAAGACTCGAGATCAGCATCAATCGAGGTAACGCCGCGAAGAAGCTGTTCGTGTCCAAGACGGATCCGGTCACCGTGCACCAGGTGTGACCGTTTCGGTTCGGAAGGAGACAACGGATATGAGACTACGCCCAATCGGTGACTGGATCCACGCCCGCGCGTATCTGATGGTGGGATTCGTGTTATTGGTCGTCGTTTCTGGGTGTCGTCAGCCGGCACCACCCGCCGCGGAAGTAACTGGCGAAGCGTACGTGCCCGGCCTTGGCGAAATCATGACGCTCCAGCAGATGCGGCACACCAAGCTGTGGCTTGCCGGTGAAGCTGGCAATTGGGAACTCGCCGCGTACGAGATCAAAGAGCTTCAAGAAGGCTTCGATGATGTGGTTAAGTTTCACCCGACGCACGAGGGATCTCCGGTGGCACCGAAAGACGCGATTCCGCGGATGGTGACCGTGCCGCTTTCGGAGGTGAATGCGGTGGTCGAAAAGAAAGACCCGCAAGCCTTCGGTCAGGCGTATGACGCACTCACCAAGGCGTGTAACGATTGCCATCAGGCGACGAATTTCGGCTTCAACCTCGTTCAGCGGCCGGCAATGAACCCATATCCTAATCAGGTGTTTCCACCCTCCCGCCAATGACGCGGTGGTGGTCGTATCGGCCGAACGGGCGCGGACACAGTCAGTACCCCGGGAGTTCCGGCGCGCGCCCGATGCCGGATGGTCATCAGCGGGAGCCCGGTGGGTGGAATCGGCTCGTTCTCAGGGTTCACGATCTGCCTGCGCAAGTGACCGCCCTGGCGGCTGCGGGTGCACGATTTCGAAATAGCATTGAAACCGGTCCTGGAGGTAAGCAAATCCAACTCGAAGAACCCGATGGCAACGCGATTGAGTTGTTCGAACCCGCGACGTAACCGTCTTCGGGAGCCAGGCGGTGCTGAGACGGCTCCTTGCGGCGCGACGGGTGCGGCTGCTGCGGTGT
>MEKU01000060.1:1825-3824 GCA_001767195.1 Acidobacteria bacterium RIFCSPLOWO2_02_FULL_67_21 | reverse complement strand
GGCGGTCGACGCGCGACTGCCGTCCCTCTGAGGGCGCACACCCTCCGGCGGATTGCGCTAGAACACTCACGTGTCGCCATCGTGGGCCTTGCGGTTTCGGCGCAATCTGCCTCCTTTCAGTTCTTGTTCTGACGGCAGGAGGCGGAACACGAGTCTGGGCTTGCACAAAAACGGCAGTGATTTGAACAACCCTTGGACGCATCGAATGGAGCGCCTTATGAATGGTTCTGTCGGGGTCGTAGCGACGCTTGGCCTGGCCGGCACTGTGGCCCTGCTATCGACGAGTGTGGTCCGTGGGCAGGCGGCGTCCGGCGACGCGCTTGCCCAGTCATTACGGCAAGGCGGCTACGTGCTGGTTATGCGGCACGCGAGCTCACCACGGGAGGCTCCGGACAAGCAGACTGCGAACGCCGACAACGTGAAGCTGGAGCGGCAGTTGGACGAAGCCGGGCGCAGCGGGTCGACGGCGATGGGCAACGCACTGCGCGATCTGAAGATCCCGGTTGGTGAGGTGTTGACCAGTCCCACGTACCGAGCATTGGAAACGGTTCGGCTGGCGAAGTTCGCGAATCCGCGCGCCTACGCGGAGCTCGGTGACGGTGGGCAGAGCATGCAGAGCGTAAACGACGCGCAGGGTGCCTGGCTGCGCGAACGAGCGATGCGCCTTCCGAAAGGCACGAACACGATTATCGTGACGCACATGCCGAACATTACGCGCGCGTTTCCGGAATGGGGCGCAGTGGCAGATGGTGAGGTAGTTGTCGTTGGTTCAGACGGAAAGGGCGGGACGCGGCCGGTAGGACGAATCAAGATCGAGGAGTGGTCGCGACTTCGCTAGGCTGGTTGGTGCAACTCTCACCGAGAGCGCGGCCAGCGAGGCCCGCTGTTGGTGCCCGAACGACGAGCCCGCTCGTCTGACGTCGGGTTGTTCCGGTGGATCATCACTGCATCGTGGCATAGCTCTCGGCCGGGTCGTCGTCAGCCTGATCCTGGTGCCGAACCTTGCCCTCTCGGCGTTGGCTCCCGAGCACCACGCCACCTCTCTGGGACGCTTGAAGGTGAGGCTAACGCTGGTACAGTAGAACTGGATGATGCCCGATCTGCCCATCGCTTGTTCGCTGACGCCAGACGCTCTCAAGGCCCGACGGGAGGGGCTTCTTTCGGACCTCCTGAAACGTGCGCAGAGCCATGAGGAGCTTCCACAGGGTCACCGTCTAGAGTTCACACCGACCGACGACACACTCGCGACCGTTGCCCGGGCGATTGAGGCAGAGCGGCAATGTTGTCGCTTCCTCCGTTTCAGCATCACGGTCGAACCCGACGGTGGACCGATCTCGTTGGAACTGACAGGTCCTCCAGGAACCCGCGAGTTCATATCGGCGCTGTTCGACGCGTGAGGAATCTTGGCCTCTTTGCGCTCGCAGCAGTATTTGAGATCGCGGGCTGTTTCGCGTTCTGGCTGTGGCTCCGGCGCGGTGTCTCTCCCTTCGTCGCGGTGTTGGGCATCGTCAGCCTGATCGCGTTCGCTGTCGTCTTGACCCGCGTCGATTCAGCGTTTGCCGGCAGGGCGTACGCGGCATACGGCGGAATCTATATCGCGGCGTCGCTCACGTGGTTGTGGCTGGCCGAGGGCCAACGTCCAACCCTGACCGATCTCATCGGCGCTGGCATCGCGATCGTCGGAGCGCTTGTCATCATCAGCTTCGCATCGAAGACGCACTGAGAGACTCGCGACGCAGCGTTGACTTCGACGTAGCCGTGAACGGTTCAATAGACCGTTGCACATCGCCCAAACGATCACACCGTAACTCAGGAGGTGTCGAGCGAGCCCTGATGATCCAGGCGACTTCGTTCAGCCCAATTACGTCCGCCTGATCGCGGTCGCGGATCAAGTCGCTGTTCGCATGCTGCCCAGATGCTGCCCACGGCGGACGCCGAGCGTCCTTGACGCTTAGAATCTCGGCGTTTGTTAGGAAAAATGGAGCCGGCGGTCAGACTC
>MEKU01000060.1:1548-1805 GCA_001767195.1 Acidobacteria bacterium RIFCSPLOWO2_02_FULL_67_21 | reverse complement strand
ACGAATCAGCTGCTCTACCAACTGAGCTACGCCGGCCAGGCGGTGGGACGCGGAAACCAGCATTCTACCAGACTCACAACAGCAGGTTCTTCCGCTCGGCGCGTTTATATGCGGTGATGGCCGAGACGACGTGGCAGATCCAACCGAGCAGGCCGCCCGATCCAATCCAGAGTCCGGGCGTGACGATCAGCCAGATCACGCCGCGCCAGAAGTCGCCATTGTAGAACTGGCCGACCCCCGGAATGATCAGGCTCAGC
>MEKU01000060.1:0-1508 GCA_001767195.1 Acidobacteria bacterium RIFCSPLOWO2_02_FULL_67_21 | reverse complement strand
CTCGGTGGCGACCGCCACGTTGACGGCCAGGTGGGTGCCGGTCGCGCCAGGCACCGCGCCATGCCAGTGCTTCTCGCCCGGCGGGATCGCGACCGCGCCGCCCGCCTCGACGTCGTGCGCTTTCTCGCCCCAGCGCTGCACGCGAATAGAGCCCTCGACGACGAGCAGCCACTGCGGCCCCGAGTGGGTGTGCCAGTTCGTGCGAGCGCCCGGCGCGAACTCGACGCGGTAGACGTTGACCGCAGCGCCCTCGGTGTCCGATGCGAGCAGCTTCGTCCGCGCGGAGCCGAGGAACGAGCGCGCGTCGGCAGGCCGCGACTCGGTGTCGGAACCCCGGAAGATCTTCATGGTGCGCTGCTCATGATACGTGGAGCTCCCCACCTCTGTTGCGCCTTGAGCGTGGTGGCGCGTATGATACATATCTGAACTATATGGGGACGCACGTCGGGGGGCTGTTCGCGCTGCTGCACGCCGCCGGCTCGGCCGAGGGTTTCGTCGAGTCGAAGCTGGCGGCCGTCGGGCTCTCGATTCCAAAGCTCGCGGCGCTCAGTCGGCTGGTCGACGCGGGCGATTCACTCCCGCTAGGGCAGCTGGCCGAGCGCCTCGCGTGCGTGAAGTCGAACGTCACCCAGCTGGTCGATCGTCTGGAAACCGACGGCCTGGTAGAGCGGGCGCCGGATCCGAACGATCGCCGCTCGCGGCTCGCGGTGCTCACCGAGGCCGGTCGCCGCGCCTACGAGAAAGGATCGCGGGTGCAGGGCGACGCGGAACGTCACCTGTTCGAGGCGCTGTCGGGCGACGACTCGGCGAGATTGGCCGACATCCTCGCCAAGCTGGACCGGGCACGAGCGGATAAGCCGATTGCCTCGGCTGCGGACGCTGGGCTAGGATTGCTGGATCCGACCCTCAGCAAATAGCAGACGGGAAACCCGTAACCGAGGATGCCCGACACCGCTCCACGCAAGGCTGCCGCCGATCTCGTCGTTCGCGGCGCGCGGACGCACAACCTCAAGAACATCGATCTGAGGCTGCCCACCGGCAAGCTCATCATCGTGACGGGTGTCAGCGGATCGGGGAAGTCCTCGCTCGCCTTCGACACGATCTACGCGGAGGGTCAGCGGCGGTACGTCGAGTCGCTCTCGGCCTACGCGCGGCAGTTTCTGGAGCGGATGGAGAAGCCGGACGTCGATCGCATCGACGGCATCTCGCCGGCCATCGCCATTCGGCAGAAGAACAGCATCAGGAATCCGCGCTCGACAGTCGGCACGACCACCGAGATCCACGACTACATGCGGCTGCTGTTCGCGCGCATCGGGCGGACGTGCTGCCGGAGCTGCGGACGCGAGGTGATCCGCGAGACCGCCGAGGTCGTGGCTCGCCAGCTGGGCGAGCTCCCCGCGGGCACGCGCCTGCTCCTGGGATTCGATCTCCCGCTCGTCGAGGCCGCCCCGCTGGGGGCTCTGGACGCCCGGGCGGAGGTCGACGAGCTGAGCGAGGTGGACGCGGAC
>MEKU01000059.1:37885-42097 GCA_001767195.1 Acidobacteria bacterium RIFCSPLOWO2_02_FULL_67_21 | reverse complement strand
GTACGGTGCGGCCCGCCGCTACGACGAGATAAGAATTACGCTACCGTCCCTGCGGCGGCGTCAGGCCGTTTTCTTTGAGGATCGGATCCGCCGCGCTCGAGGCGAGCAGGCGCAGGAGCGCACGCGCCGCGTCGGGCTGCCGCGAGGCCGTGGTGATCGCCCCGGCGAATGCATGTCCAGGCTGGAGCTCGGCCGGAATCGGTCCGACGAAGGTCACCCCCGGGACGTGCAGCAGCTCGCTGACCTGCTGAAATCCAATTTCCACCTCGCCGCGCGCGACCACCGCGGCCACCGGCTCACCCGATGGGGGGCCGCGGACGGCGCGCGTCTTCCGCGCCACCTGGTCGGCGATGCCGAGCTTGGGGAAGAGCGTCGTCCTGAAATAGACGCCGCTCGCGCTGTCGGAGTGGCCGATGGACTTGGCGGCGAGCAAGGTCCGTGTGAACGCCTCGACGGTGCTGATGTCCGGCTTGGCGGCGCCGGCACGCACGACCATCCCGACCTGCGATTTTGCGAGCTCCATCTTGCTGCCGGGGCGGACCAGGCCCCGCTTGACGAGCTCGTCGGCGCCTCCGCCGTCCATGATGACCACGTCCGCCGTTTCGCCTCGTGCGAGACGGTTGGGAATCGCCTCGGGCGAGTCGCCCATCGACGGCCCGCGCGTCGCGATCAGGCGGTGGCCCGTGGTGCGCTCGAACGTGGGCCCCAGCGCCGCGTAGACCTGATAAAAGCCGGCGGAGATCATGACCCGCACTTCCTCGGCGGATACCGATCCCGTGACCATCAGAGCGACGACGCCAAGTCCGGCTAACCGTCGAGCGGCCGACCGTGCTTTCATGAAATCCTCCAATGCGAGCGGTAGTGTACCCCAGGAGCCTCGAAGCGAGAGGTATCAGGTCAGCGGCCGGTCATTCGCTCCAGCTGTTCGGGGTACCGGGCCCCGTGCACCGTGATCCGGGCGGCCGCGCGATCGATCTCGCGCAGATCGCCGGAGGTCAGTTCAATGCGCGCGGCGCCGATGTTCTCCTCGAGGCGAGGCTGCTTCGTGGTGCCGGGGATGGGGACGATCCATGGCTTCTGCGCCAGGAGCCACGCGAGCGCGACCTGTGCGGGGGTTGCCTTCTTCTGCTCTGCGAACCCGGTCAGCCAGCCGACAAATGCCAGATTGGCCTTGCGGTTCTCCGGCGTGAAGCGCGGGACGATGTTCCGGAAGTCTGAACTGTCGAACGTGGTCTTCTCGTCAATCTTCCCGGTGAGGAAGCCTTTGCCCAGGGGGCTGAAGGGAACGAAGCCGATGCCGAGCTCCTCGAGCGCCGGCAGCAGCTCCGCTTCGGGGTTTCTCCACCAGAGCGAGTATTCGCTCTGGACCGCCGTGACGGGCTGGACGGCATGCGCGCGACGGATGGTCTGCGCGCTTGCTTCAGAAAGGCCGAAGTGCCGCACCTTGCCTTCCTGAACCAGATCCTTCACCGCACCCGCGACGTCTTCGATCGGCACGTTCGGGTCCACGCGGTGCTGATAGAACAGGTCGATCGCATCGATGTTGAGCCGCGTGAGGGAGGCGTTGGCGGCCTCCTTGATATGCGCCGGCCGGCTGTCCAGGCCGCGCTGACCGTTCGGCTCGAACGTGAGGCCGAACTTCGTGGCGATGACGACCCGATCGCGGAACGGAGCGAGCGCCTCGCCGACCAGCTCCTCATTCGTGAACGGGCCGTAGGCTTCGGCGGTGTCAAAGAAGGTCACGCCCCGTTCGACGGCGCTCCTGATCAGCGCGATCCCTGCCTGCCGATCGACGGGTGGGCCGTAGCCGAAACTCAGTCCCATGCAGCCGAACCCGAGGGCTGACACTTCCAAATGGCTCTTCCCGAGTCTGCGGTTCTGCATGGCTGGCGGCCTCCCCGGGGATTTAGAGTAGCAGTAAGCGGTCCACTTCATTGAAACGTATCCGGAGCATGCCTTCGTGGTCGGATCCAGGGCGCCAGTGTGCACTCGTGCTCATGTTCGTCCTCATTGCCGCCGCGGCCGGCGCGGACCAGGCCGGCGCACCTGCCGTGCTGTCGCGGGACGCGGAAGGCCGGGTGACCATCCGGGCCACGCGCCTCGAGGAGCCGCTCGTCCTCGACGGCAGGTTCGACGAAGAGGTCTACCAGCGCGTGCCCGCCATGGACGAGTTCGTGCAGGTGGAGCCGGACCTCGGCGCGCCTGGCAGCGACCGGACGGAAGCGTGGGTGTTCTTCGATGCGAACGGGCTGTACGTGGCCGTCCGCTGCTGGGATGACGACCCGCAGACCATCGTCGCGAACGAGATGCGGCGCGACGGCGCCAATATCTACCAGGGCGACAACATCGCCATCGCCCTCGATACGTTCTCCGATCGGCGCACCGGGTTCTTCTTTCAGACCAACGCGCTCGGGGCGCTGCGCGACGCGCTCATCCCCAGCGAGCGCGTCATCGACGACAGCTGGAACACGCTCTGGGACGTCAGGAGCCGGCGGTTCGCCGAGGGGTGGATGACGGAGATCTTCATTCCGTTCAAGTCGCTCCGGTACGTGGCCGGCCGGACGCAGATCTGGGGGTTCAACGTGCGCCGGAACGACCGCTCGAAGAACGAGATCACGTACCTGAGCCCGGTGCCGCGGTCGTACGGGCAGAGCGGCATTGCCGTGCTCTCCACGGCGGGGACGCTCGTCGGCGTGGAGCCGCCGGCCGCGTCGCTCAATCTCGAGCTGAAGCCGTACGGGCTGTCATCGGTGACAACCAACCGCGATGTGCGGCCGCCGGTCTCGAACGATCTGGCCGGCGACGTCGGCTTCGACGTGAAGTACGGGCTCACGCGCAGCCTGATCGCCGACTTCACCTACAACACCGACTTCGCCCAGGTCGAGGCCGACGATGAGCAGATCAATCTGACGCGTTTCAACCTGCGGTTCCCGGAGAAGCGGGACTTCTTCCTGGAGGGCGCCGGGATCTTCAGCTTCGGGCGCGTGCCGGAGTTCGGGCCCTCCGACACCCCGATCCTGTTCTTCAGCCGCGCGATCGGCCTGAGCGGCGGCCAGGCGGTGCCGATCGTGGCCGGCGGCCGGATGACAGGGAAGGCGGGCCCGTACACCGTTGGAGCGCTCACGATCGGTACGGACGAGGCGCCGCTGGCCGGCGCGGAGGCTACGACATTTTCCGTCGTGCGGGTGAAGCGCGACATCCTGCGCCGCAGCAGCGTCGGCCTGATCGCGACGAACCGGTCGCGGTCGCTCGCGGGGCCCGGCTCGAATCAGGCGTTCGGCCTGGACGGGTCGTTCAGGTTCTACGAGAACATCGCGCTGGCGGGCTATTACGCGCGGACCGAGACGCCCCGGCTTCGAGGCGGCCGCGACAGCTATCAGGCGTATTTCGGCTACGAGGCCGACACGTACGGCGCGCAGCTCGAGCACCTGACGGTCGGTGAGGCGTTCAATCCGGAGATCGGCTTCCTGCGGCGCGAAGACTTCCGCCGCAACATGGTGCTGGGGCGGTTCAGCCCGCGGCCGGCATCGGAGCTGGTGCGCCAGCTGCACTTCGAGGGGAGCCTCGAGCGGTTCACCGACAACGACGGCCGGCTCGAGACCCGCGAGGGGCGCGCGGAGGCGCGCGTGAACTTCGAGAACAGCGACACCGCCACCGTCACGTACCTCTCGTCGTACGAGTTCCTGGCCAGTCCGTTCACCATCGCGAGGGGCGTCGTCCTGCCGGTCGGAGCCTACGAATTCCAGGACGTACGCGCCTCGTACCGGCTCGGGCCTCAACGGCGGCTCACCGGGTCGTTCAACCTCGCGCGCGGCAGCTTCTACAGCGGCGATCGGTCGGAGGCGGGCTACAACGGCCGGGCCGAGGTCACGCCGCAGATGGCGTTCGAGCCGCGCGTGTCGTTCAGTTGGGTGGATCTGCCGGAAGGCCGCTTCACGGCCACCCTGCTCGGGGCCCGCGGCGTCTACACGTTCACGTCGCGCACGTTTGCCGCGGCGCTCGTGCAGTACAACTCGAGCACCAGCTCCTTCGCGACCAACATCCGGTTTCGATGGGAGTACACGCCCGGCAGCGACCTCTTTGTCGTGTTCAGCGAAGGGCGCAACACGCTCGAGGGCCCGCCCCGGGGGCTCATGAACCGGGGCGTCGCCATCAAGGTGACGCGCCTGTTCCGGTTCTGACGCACCTCTTGTTTCGTCGTAGCGGCGGGCC
>MEKU01000059.1:19901-37860 GCA_001767195.1 Acidobacteria bacterium RIFCSPLOWO2_02_FULL_67_21 | reverse complement strand
AGCCCGGCACTACGTGCGACTCACGTGCGACTAGACGCTCGTTGGAGCGGGCTGGCAGAACTCGTCGTAGGCGCTCGTCAGGATCGCGGCAATCTGATCCGCATCGCGGTTCTCGATCTGCCGCCGTTCCAGCATGAACACGAGCTTGCCGTCCTTCAGCAGGCCGATCGACGGCGACGAAGGAGGATACCCGGTGAAGTAGCCCCGCGCCCGATCGGTGGCCTCGATGTCGGCGCCGGCGAAGACCGTCACGACGCGATCGGGACGCAGCGGGTGCTCGAGCGAATGCAGAACGCCCGGGCGCGCCTTGCCGGCGGCGCAGCCGCAGACGGAATTCACCACGATCATGAGCGTGCCGGAGGTGTGGCTGACGGCCGCGTCGACATCGGCCGCGGTCCGAAGCTCTTCCACCCCGCCCCGGACCAGGTCCTGGCGCATCGGCGCGACGAGCATTTCTGGATAAGGCATGAGGGCATTGTACGCGCGAAGTGTTCCCTGGACCGTATTTGTTGACGTCAAACAGGCACGCGCCATGCTGCGTACGCTCCTATGGCTGCTCAAGCGGCAATTCCGTCGCCTCCCGCGACGCCGGTGCTCCTGATCGAAGCGAATCTCGACGCGCGCGACCGGCATGAGGAGGTGCTGCGGGCCGCGGGATACGACGTCTGCGCGATTGCGGCGTGTCCCGACACCGGCGAGCTCAGCCGTGCGGCGATGGTACTGAGCGATGTGCCCTCCTTTCACTGGCTCCAGGAGCAGCGGGCCCGCCGCCTGCCGCCCACCGTCGTGATCACCGAAGACGAGCGCGCCGGCGTGACGGCGTGTCTCTGTGGGGCCGCCGACTGGGTGCCGGTCGAAAGCGACGCCGCCTATCTGCTGGGCGCCGTCGACGGCGCGCTCCGGTCGACGCCTGAGCGCGGGCGGTAGCGCGCGAAAGCTCGAGGGCTGCGGAGGCCGACTGGAAGACCCATTGCATGATTCGATAGGAAGGAAGGTCGGGCATTGCGACTAAAGTATTTTTCTAGACCGGCGCTCATCCTGGCCCTGGCGCTGATGGCCAGCCATGCAACGCCCGCACAGGAGCGCGCGCGCCCGCGCGAGTCTCCCGAGTCGCTGATTGCGCGGGCGCAGGTCTGGATCCCCACAGCCATTCCGTCGATGGACCTGCGCGTCGGCCCGTCTGGGCCGGGCTCGTTCGAGCCGGGCGCCACGGTCGCCTGCGAATACTTCGAGAAAGAGTTGAGCGGCGCGTCGCCGAAATTCACGTGCCGGCTGCCGGACGGCGACGAGCTCAAAGTGAAGTACGGCGGCGCCAACGGGGAGGTCTACGGCGAGGTGGTCGCCTCGCGCCTGTTGTGGGCGCTCGGCTTCGGCGCCGACCGCATGTACTCCGTGCGGGTCATCTGCCGCGGGTGTCCGGGCCGGATTGGAGGGATCGTCCGAAGCAACGGGGACCGAATCGTCGATCCGGCAGCCGTCGAACGGAAGATTGCCGGAGAGGAGCTGCTCGGGAAGTGGTCATGGGAGGAGCTGGACCGCATCGATGAAGCGGCCGGGGGCGCGCCACAGGCGCATCGCGACGCGTTCACGCTGATGGCGGTGCTGCAGCAGCACAGCGACAGCAAGCCGCAGCAGCAGCGGCTGGTCTGTCTCGACGATGTGACCGGCGAAGACGGGCGGTGCGCGGTTCCGCTGATGATGATCAACGACCTGGGCATGACGTTCGGCCGGGCCAATGCCACCAATCAGCAGTCGGGCGCCAGCGTCAACCTGGCCGAATGGAGCCGGCTCCCGATCTGGAAGGACGCGAAGGGCTGCGTCGGCAACCTGTCGGGATCGTGGACCGGCACCCTGAAGGACCCGGTGATCGGCGAGGCCGGCAGGCAGTTCCTGGCTGGCCTGCTCGTGCAGTTGTCCGATCGGCAGATTGCGGACATGTTCGACGCGGCCCGGATCACCCTGCGGCCGCGCGCGCCCACACGCGGCCGTTCGGGGTTCCCGGCGATCGACGAGTGGGTGGAGGCGTTCAAGCAGAAGCGCGCGCAGATCGTCGACCGGCGCTGCGTCGCGTAGGCGAAGTACGCAGGGCAGGCGCCGCCGGAGACTCGATCGCATCGACCGGCGGACCCGCCGGGATACCCTTATGCGATGGGTATTCGTCTCCGGTCGTGCGGCTTGGCGGCAACTCTGGCCGTCCTGACCGCCGCCTCGCCGGCCGCCGCGCAGAATCCTCCTGAACACCTCCGGCTTGTGGCGCCCGCCGCGCCCGGCGGCGGCTGGGATCAGACCGCGCGGGTGATGCAGCACGCCCTGCAGCAGGCGGGGATCGCGCGCACCGTATCGGTGGAGAACATCCCGGGCGCGGCCGGGCTCATCGGCCTGGCGCGCTTCGTCGGCTCCGAGCAGGGCAGCGGCGATACGCTGATGGTGTCGGGCCTCATCATGCTCGGCGCCATCGTGACCCAGCGGTCGCCGATCACCCTCCGTGAGGTCACGTCCATCGCGCGGCTGACCGGCGAGTACGAGGTCCTGGCCGTGCCGGCCGCGTCGCCGATCCGGTCGCTCGACGATCTGATTCGCGCGTTCACGCAGCGGCCGGAGGCGATCTCCTGGGGCGGCGGGTCGGCCGGCGGCAGCGACCAGATCCTGGCCGGCCTGATTGCGGACGCCGTCGGCGTGGCTCCGCGGCGCGTCAACTACATCGCCTTCTCGGGCGGCGGCGAGTCGCTCTCGGCCATCCTGGGCGGCCAGGTCTCGGTCGGGATCAACGGGCTGGCCGAGTTTGCTCCCCAGATTGACGCCGGCACGATACGGCCGCTGGCCATCTCGAGCGCCGAGCGGCTGCCCGGGCTGGACGTTCCCACGCTCCGCGAGCAGGGGATCGACCTCGAGTTCGAGAACTGGCGCTCCGTCGTGGCGCCTCCGGGGATCGACGCCGCCGAACGCCGGTATCTCGAGGGCGTGGTGGAGGCCATGGTGCGGTCCGAGGCGTGGCGCGACGCGCTGACACGCTATCGCTGGCTGGATCGGTACCTTGCGGGCGCCGAGTTCGAGCGGTTCGCCGATACCGAGCACGCGCGCGTGCAGCGAATTCTGCAGCAGCTCGGGACGACGGCCAAGGAGTCGAGCGCCGCTCCCGGTCTCTACCCGCTCTTCGTGCTGGGAGGGCTCGTCCTGCTCGGCCTGGCCGCTGTCGTTCCCGCGATCCGTCGGCGCCCGGTCATCCCGTCGCAGACTGCCGTGCGCGGCTGGCGGTCGGTCGGTCTGATTGCGGCCGGCGGGTTCCTCGACGTGCTCTTCGCCGAGCGGCTCGGCTTCATCATTGCCTCCGCCGTGCTCTTCTGGCTCGTGGCGCGCGCGTTCGATGAGCGCCGCCCGGTTCGGGACGCGCTGTTTGCGGTCGCGGTCTCGGTGGCGGCGTACCTGCTGTTCGGCCGCGTGCTCGACCTCCCGCTCCCGGCCGGCGTGCTGGCGTTCTGAATGGGCCTGTTCGACATCCTCAGCGCGCTCGGTGGCGGCTTTGCGAGCGCGATCACCCCCGCGCACCTCGCCTGGGCGCTGGCCGGGGTCACGCTCGGCACGGCGGTCGGCGTGCTGCCGGGCATCGGCCCCGCGCTGACGATCGCGGTGCTGCTGCCGGTGACCTTCAGCCTCGATCCGCTGAGCGCGTTCATCGCGTTCGGCGGCATCTATTACGGGGCGATGTACGGCGGGTCGACCACCAGCATCCTGCTCAACACGCCGGGCGAGACCGGCTCGATCGCCACCGCGATCGACGGCTACATGATGGCCCGCCAGGGGCGCGGGGCGGCGGCGCTCACCACGGCCGCGGTGGGATCGTTCGTGGCCGGCACGCTGGCGACGACGGCGCTGGCGTTCTTCGCGCCGATGCTGGCGTCGGTGGCGCTGCGCTTCGGCTCCGCCGAGTACTTCGCGCTCACGATCGTGGCGTTCACCACCGTGTCGGCGCTCCTGGGCGACTCGCTGGCCCGCGGGCTCTTCAGCCTGTTCCTGGGTCTGGCGCTCGGCCTGATCGGCATCGACCCGCTGACCGGGGTCGCCCGCTTTTCGTTCGGCATCCCGCAGCTGCTCGACGGGATCGATGTGGTGATTCTGGTGATCGGCCTCTTCGCGGTGGGGGAGACGATCTATCAGGCCTGGCGGTACGGGCGCGAGCCGCTCGAGGCGATCATGCTGCACGACTTCACCGGGATGAGCCGCGAGGAGTGGCGGCGCTCGTGGAAGCCCTGGCTGCGGGGCACGGCGATCGGGTTTCCGCTCGGCGTGCTGCCCTGCGGCGGTACGGTGATCCCGACCTTTCTGTCCTATCTGACCGAGAAGCGCCTCAGCGACACGCCCGAGCGGTTTGGCCGCGGCGCGATCGAGGGCGTGGCGGGGCCCGAGGCGGCCAACAACGCCGCGGCGGCGGGCGTGCTGGTGCCGCTGCTGACGCTCGGCCTGCCCTCGTCGGCGACCGCGGCGATCATGCTGGCGGCGTTCCAGCAATACGGGCTGCAGCCCGGGCCGCTGCTCTTCACGTCGCAGCCGGACCTCGTCTGGACGCTGATTGCGAGCCTCTTCATCGGCAACGTGATGCTGCTCGTGCTCAATCTGCCGCTGGCCGGGGTGTGGGCCCGTGTGATGCTCGTGCCGCGGCCGCTGCTCTTCGGCGGCGTGCTCGTGCTCGCGTCGCTCGGCGCCTACACGCTGAACCGCTCGCTGCTCGACCTCGGCCTGCTGTACGGCGTCGGCGCGATCGGGTGCCTGATGCGCGTTCACGATTTTCCGCTCGTCCCGGCGGTCCTCGGCCTGATCCTCGGGCCGCTCTCGGAGCAGCACTTCCGCCGGGCGATGGCGATCAGCGAGGGCGACGTCTCCATTTTCGTGACGCGCCCCCTGACGGCGTCGCTGCTGCTGGCGGCCGCCGCCGTCCTCGTCCTCCCGTCGCTCTGGAAGAGAAAAAAGGGGTGAACGTGGTCGTCATCGGCGCGGGCGCGGCCGGCGCGATGGCGGCGATCTGGGCTGCATCGGCGGGGGCCGACACACTGCTCCTCGAGCGGACGGCCGACGGCGGCCGCAAGATCCTGATCAGCGGCGGTGGCCGCTGCAACATCCTGCCCGTGCGCGCGGACGAGTCGCGGTTCGTCACCGGGTCGCCGCGCCATCTGCTCCGGAAGATCGTCCGCTCGTGGCCTCTGCAGGAGCAGGTCGCGTTCTTCGAGCACGAGGCCGGCATTCCCCTTGTCGAGGAGGTCGAGTCGGCCAAGCGGTTTCCCGTGTCGCAGCGCGCCGCCGACGTCCGGGAGCGGCTGTTCGGGCTCGCCCGGCGGCGCGGCGTGGCGCTGCGGGCCCATGCGCGGGTCACAGACGTGGCGCCGGATGCCGGCGGCTGGCGGATTGAGATCGCGGGGCAGGATCCGCTGCATGCCGGGGCCGTCATCCTGGCGACGGGAGGCCTGTCCGTGCCGAAGACCGGCAGCGACGGCGACGGCCTCCGCATGGCCGGGCGGCTCGGACATACGGTGCACGACACCTATCCGGCACTGACGCCGCTCGTCGCCGATCCCGCGCCGTTTGGCGATCTGGCCGGCGTGTCGCTGCCGGTGGCGATCACCGCGCAGGCCGGCCCCATGCGCGCGCGGGCGGCCGGCGGCTTTCTCTTCACGCACCGCGGCTACAGCGGGCCGGCCGTGCTCGACGTGTCGCACGTCGCCGTGCGCTCCAGAGGCTCGGCGACGCCGGCGCGGATCGAGGTGTGCTGGACGCCGTGGGACGCGAGGGCCTGGGATGCCGCGTTGCGTCCGGGCGGCGCGCGGACGGTGGCGGCCGTGGTGGGGCGGCAGGTCCCGGACCGGCTGGCCCGAGCGCTCCTCGAGCGCGCCGGGATCGATCGCAGCCGGACGCTCTCGAACCTCACGCGCGACCAACGCCTCCGTCTCGTGGACGCGCTGACGCGCGCCGAGCTGCCGTGGACCGGCGACGAGGGGTATCGAAAGGCCGAGGTCACGGGCGGCGGGGTCAGCCTCGGGGAGGTTCACCCGGGAACCCTGGAGAGCCGCCGATGCAAAGGCCTCTTCCTGTGCGGCGAAATGCTGGACGCCTTCGGCCCGATCGGGGGCTACAACTTCCTCTGGGCGTGGGCCACGGGACGGGCGGCCGGCCTCGGCGCCGCGCGTCGATCCATCTGAGCGGGCCCGCCCTGCGCGATAATCACAGGATGATGCATGATGCCGTTTAGCGAGTTTCACCTCCATCCCGACCTTTTGAAGGGTATCCGCGAGCTGGGATTCACCCGGCCGACGCCCGTTCAGGCAGAAACGATTCCCGCGGCGATGGACGGCCGCGATCTGCTGGCCTGCGCGCAGACGGGCAGCGGCAAGACCGCGGCGTTCCTGCTGCCGATCCTGCATCGCCTCATGGCCAGGCCCCGCCGCACGACCCGCGCGCTCGTGCTGACGCCGACGCGTGAGCTCGCGGCCCAGATCCTCGAGGACCTCAACGCGCTGGCGGTCCACACGCCGCTGACCGGCGCCGCCGTCTACGGCGGGGTCGGCATGGGGCCCCAGGAGCATGCGTTCCGGGCCGGCGTTGATGTGATCGTGGCGACGCCGGGCCGGCTGCTCGACCATGCCACACGGCCGTACGCAAAGATGGGTGGGCTCGAGTACCTCGTGCTGGACGAGGCCGACCGGATGCTCGACATGGGGTTCCTCCCCGACATCAAGCGCATCCTTCGCCACATTCCCGCGCACCGCCAGACGCTCTTCTTCAGCGCGACGATGCCGGCGCCGATCGGCGCGCTCGCGGCGGACCTGCTGAAGCATCCCGTGACGGTCAACCTGCAGCGCCGGTCCGCACCCGCGGTCGGGATCACGCAGGCGGTCTATCCGGTGCCGCAGCCGCTCAAGGCCGCGCTCCTCGTCGAGCTCCTGCAGCGCGGCATCCTGCAGCAGGCGCTGGTGTTCACGCGCACCAAGCATCGGGCCAACCGGCTGACCGAACACCTGGTGCGGCATCGTATTGAGGCCGCACGCATCCACGGCAACCGGTCGCAGCGCCAGCGGACCGAGGCGCTCGCGGGCTTCAAGGACGGCACGTACCCGGTGCTCGTGGCCACCGACATCGCGTCGCGCGGCATCGACGTCGAGGCGCTCAGCCATGTGGTGAACTTCGACGTGCCGATGGCGCCCGACGACTACATCCACCGGGTAGGCCGCACGGGGCGCGCGGAGTTGACGGGGGAGGCGTTCACGTTCGTGGCGTCCGAAGAGGAGTCGGATCTGAAGGCCATCGAGCGCGCCATCGGCCGGACGCTGCCGCGCGTGACGCTCCCCGACTTCGATTACCGGGCGGCGGGGCCTCAGCTCGAGGTGCCGCGGGGCGAGCGTCTGGCGGCGATGCGCCGGCAGCGCGCCGGCGGCCGCCGCGGGACGAGCGGACACGGCGGGGCGGGGGGGCGACACCCGGGCAGCGGTCGCCGGCCGCCGCGCCGGCGATAGGGGCCGCGTGCGTGGCGTCCATTTGACGTAATGCCCGGATTCTGCGACCCTTCCATTCCGTACCGAACGCTGGAGGCCATTCAATGGGTGTTCATCATGTGTCGCGGCTGCTGCTGGTTGGAGTCCTGTCCCTGGTGCCTGTCGGCCTGTTCGCCCAGGGCGGAGGGATGGCGTCAGCGCTTGGCGTGACGGTCGGGAAGCTGCAGACGGAAGAGCAGAAGCGGGGCGACGCCATTTTCCACAAGAACTGCCACCTGTGCCACATCTCGACGCCGCAGAAGCGGGAGCTGAACATCGCTTTCACCGAACTGGTGGGCCTGTTTCAGAAGCCGAATATCAACGAGCAGGCCGTGCGGCAGCTCGTTCAGGCCGGGATTCCGGACCGGATGCCGAGCTTCCGCTACACCCTGAACGAAGCGGACATGAACGATTTGATCGCGTACCTGCGGATTCGCTGAGGCACTCCCACAATGAGGAGGAGACTGATGTCTCGATCACGTGTGTTGTTCCTGGCTCTCGCCATCGCAGCGGTTGCGTTCTCGGCAACGCTGCCGGCCGTTTCCGACAGCGCCGCTCCGAGCAACGAGCTCACCGGCACGGTGAGGGGTTCCGACGGCAAGCCACTGGAAGGCGTGGCCGTGTCGGCAAGGGCCGACGGGTCGTCGGTGACGACGACGGTCTATACGAATCAGAACGGCGCGTACGCGTTCCCGAAGCTCGACTCGGGCCGCTACCAGATGTGGGCGCAGGCCATGGGGTTCGACCGCCCGGTGGCCCAGGCGGCGGTCACCGCCGGCAGCCCGGCGCAGCAGAACTTCACGCTGAAGTCGACGCCGATCGTTCCGCGCTCGCTCTCGTCGGCCGAGTGGATGCTGAGCCTGCCGGACGACACGAGCTTCGATCGCCGCATGAAGATGGTGGTGCTGAACAACTGCAGCAACTGCCATCTGCCGGCCAACTGGCTCGAGAAGAAGTTTGACGAGGCGAGCTGGAACACGGTCCTCGATTACATGGAGAAGATCGCGCCGCACGGCAGCGTGCCCGAGAACTCGGCCGGCGACCCGGAGGGTCACGGCGTGGCCGGGATGCCGTTCCCGGCAGGCGAGCTCGACGCCAACGGGGATCCGATCGGCATCCACACCAAGCTGATGCGCTTCTACCGGAAGGACCTGATCACGTACCTGACCACGGTTGCGGGTCCGACGGCGGTGAAGCTGCAGCCGAAGCCGTTCGCGCGTCCGAAGGGCATCGAAACGCAGATCGTCGTCACCGAGTACGACCTGCCGTTCAACCGGCCGCCCGGCGTAGGCCGGTTGGATCCGCGCACCGCCAAGGTGGCGTCTCTGGCGAACCGCGATGGCAAGACCATCGTGCAGGACGCGGCCATTGAGCCCCGCAACGAGTACCGCAGCGGCTCCGACTGGAGCTGGGGCACGCGTGACGAACACCTCGAGCGCGGCGCGCACGATATCGCCATCGGCACCGACGGCAATGTGTATTTCGGCATGAATGCCATGAGCGAGGATCCGGCGCGGAACCTGATCTGGTACGGCGCCGGGCGCGGGTTCGCGAGCCTCAACGTCAAGACCAACGAGATCAAGACGTACATGGGCGTGAGCAACGCGCTGTCCCATGGCACGCAGGTCGACAGCAAGGGGATCGTCTGGGGCTCGCTGGGCACCGGCTGGGCCAGGCTCGACCCGGCCTCCGGCCGTGTCACCGAGTTCAAGACGCTCACCTCCGACACCCGCCCGTACGATTTGGGCGTGGATCGGTTCGACAACGCCTGGGTGTCGCAGATGGGGCTGGACGCGCTGTCCGTCGTGGACGGGCGGACCGGCGACGTCACGGAAATCCGGCTGCCGTCTCCACTGAAGTCGGCTGACCTGCGACCGGAAGACATCAAGATCTACAAGGAAGTCGGGTCGTGGGATCACAATGCGGCGCCGGGCCAGCTCGGGCCGCGCCGCATGGTGGGGGACCTGACGGGCGACTACGTCTACTCGGGGCTCTACTGGGCCGGCGGCATCGCCCAGATCGACGCGCGCACGAAGAAGTTCGTGAAGATTCACGCGATCCCCGAGCTCCGCTGGGCGCAGCCCTACAAGCCGATGCCCGACAAGAACCACCAGGTGTGGTTCAGCAACTCGGCGGCCGACGTGCTCGGGATGCTCAATCCGAACAGCGGACGGATCATCCTGTATCAGCTGCCGACCCGGGGCACCAACTCCCGCCACCTGGGCGTGGATAACACCACCCCGGTCCCGACCGTGTGGGTGCCGTACACCGGCGCCGGCAAGATCGCGCGCGTGCAGTTCCGCCGCGACACGTCGAAGGACTAGAGCTCCCTTGTGGGGCGGGTTCCTCTTTTGTAGGGCGGGTGCTGCCGGAGATGCGTTCGCATCGACCGGCAGACCCGCCACTCGCCTACATACGGAACCCGCGAGGCCGCCTACGTACTTACCGCGTGCCTGTGGCGATGGGCGCCGGCGCGATGTTGGCGCTGTCCATGGGTCCTGTCTTCACCGCCGGTTTCGCCCAGCGGATCGCGCCGCGGACGTTGTCGGCCGCCGTGCCCGCCTTCGACAGCGTAATCGTGTAGGTCTGCTTGTCCTTCGGTCCGATGCGCCGCGCCTGCCACACCGCCGTCGTGGCCTTGAGCTCGGCATCCGTCCGCTCGCCCTGGTACCCGGCGCCGGTCGTGCTCACCACCTTCGCGCCGGCCGGGAGGGCGACGGCAATGGTGATCTCTTCGGCGGCCAGCCCCTTGTCGCGAAGGCCGATGTTCTGGACGTCGAGCGTGTAGGTCACGCCGTCGGCGGCGGGCACGCCCGCGCTCAGGCGCCCCTGCATCAGCGGACGGAACCCGAGGTCGCGGGCGAAGGTGAAGATCTCCTGCAGCAGCGACTCGGGCAGCCGCTCCGGCGAGTAGTTGCCCATCCGCACGCGGACGGCGGGCGTTTCCCCGAGCAGCTTCCAGTGCATCGGCATCGTCGTCGTGTGGCCGTACACCATGCTGCGCAGCCAGGCGAAGTCGGCGTCGACCGCCCCCATGTTCTGGCGCGGACCGTTCAGCGTCGGCCCGTGGCACTGCGAGCAGCCGACAGCGGCGAGCGCGACCTGCTGGCCGTGCGGCGCACCGGCCGGGACCTCGAACCGCCACTTTCCGGGCTGCGCGACGCTCGGAAGACTCTCGAAATACGTGACCAGGTCGGCAATCTCGCGATCGCTGATCTGCGAGTCCACGTACGCCGGCATGATGCCCCACGGCTTGCGCACGGCCTGGCGGAACTGCGCCACGGTCAGCCGGCGGCCGGCGAGATCGGGCCCGAAGGCCCCCTCGCCATTCGTGCCGTGACAGTTGCGGCACTGGGTGGCCGGGCCTTCCCACAGCGCTTTGCCGGCCTGGGGGTCACCGGGCGCCGATGGAGATGCAGCCTGGGCGAGCGGGAGCAGCAGAACGGCGGCGAGCAGCGTCGTCATGTCGGGATGCCTCCTGGACGAGGCATACTTTACAACGCTTTTCTCAGTGAATGACCTCTCCCGTGACGATATCGTCCAGGGTCTCGAGATGGGGAATTTCGAGCGTGCGGACCGCTTCGATGGCCAGCGCGATCGTCTGGTCGGCGCTGCACGACTCGGGCGATGCCTTCAGCCGCTTCCGGGCGGCGCGGAGCGCACGCAGCACCTGCGCCCGATCGAAACGCTGTCCCTGGCAGTGATCACAGAAGCTCATAGCCACAGTTCTACCAGATAGGGCAGCCTCGGACAATCTGAAGAGGCCCCGCGTGTTAGGATCCGGCCGTCACATCGGCCCGAAGGCCGGTCTCGGGAGGTTGCCGTGAACAAGACGCATGGACTCGCAGTGATCGCGTGCCTGGGCGGCGTGGCCGTTGCCGGTTCCTCGATGATGGCGCGCGCGCAGGGCCAGCCGCCGCCGGACCGGCCGGCCGTCACCGTCCGCGGCCAGACGTATACGCCCCGTTCGATTCTGGCGCGCAACATGGGCACGGACGCCGACCAGACATCGCAGTTTCCGCCGCACAAGGTCATCGGAAACATCTATTACGTCGGGACGCGGACGCTCAGCGCGTTCCTGGTCACGACGCCCCAGGGGCACATCCTGATCAACACGACGTACGAACGAAACGTGCCGGTCCTTGAAAAGTCGGTGAGCGACCTCGGGTTCAAGTTTCCGGACATCAGGATCGTGCTCGCCACGCACGCGCACGGCGACCACCAGGAAGGGGATGCGCTCGTCAAGCAGAGGACCGGCGCCCAGGTGATGGTCATGGCCGAAGACGTGCCGGCGGTGCAGAACATCAAGCCGGGCGGCAAGGACCACCCGGTCGACCGCGTGCTGCGCGACGGCGATACCGTCTCGCTCGGCGGCACGACGCTTGTCGCGCACCTCACCGCCGGCCACACGCGCGGCTGCACCACCTGGACGACGCGTGTGCAGGAGGGCGGCCGTGGCTATAACGTCGTGTTCCACTGCAGCCTTCGCGCCCCGGGCAAGATCTCGCCGGCGGTGGAGGCGGAGTTCAACCGCACCCTGAAGGTGGTCCGGGAGCTGCCATGCGACGTGCCGCTCGGCGATCATCCCGCCCAGTACAACATGCACGCCAAGCACGCGCGGCTGCAGAGCGGCGGAGCCAATCCCTTTGTCGATGCCGAGAACTGCGACCTCGAGACCGACATCCAGGAGGCGATGTTCAAGGCCGGGCTGGAGGAGCAGGCGAAGGCGGTGCCGTAGACCCTACCACCCGACGGCCTGGCCGTCCTTGCGGTGGTCGGAGCCGGCGCGGTAGACGCCGTTCACCGGCAGGTCCTCCGTGATGCTGCGGCGATCGAAGGTGGGCTCGGGGAGGCTCGGGTCGCGCGTGAACAGGATCCCCTGATAGCCGCCGACGGCCGAGCCATCGACCGGCTGGACGGCATGCCCCTTGGCGCGGAGCGCCTGGCCGACCAGCCCGAACAGGTTCGCTTCGAGCAGCAGCACGTTGGCCGCCTGACTGTGGGTGAAGCGCGCCGCATCGGTCGTCATCTGCACGTTCATGCCGAGATCGATCAGGTTGATCATGTGCTGGACGTGCGTCTCCGGCTGGACGCTGCCGCCCATGTTGCCGAACGCCATCAGCGGCCGGCCGGCCTTCATCACGAAGCCCGCGATGATGGTGTGGAACGGCCGCTTGCGGGGCGCCACGACGTTGGGGCTGCGGGGGTCGAGCGAGAAGCCGGCCCCGCGGTTCTGCAGCACGAAGCCGTAGCGCCCGACCGTCGTTCCGCTGCCGTACACGCCGTATACGCTGTGAATCAGCGACACCATATTGCCCCAGCGATCGGCGGCCGCCAGGTGGATCGTCCCTCCGCCGGCCCCGCCACGAACCCCGGGCGCCGAGGCCGCGCGCGGATCGATCCGGCCGCAGAGCGTCGCGGCATACGACTTCGTGAGCAGACGGTCGAGCGGCACCGGCGTGAACCGCGGATCGGCGTTGTGCGTGTACAGGTCGGCGTAGGCGAGCTTCTTGGCCTCAACGAGCAGGTGCCAGTACATCGGATCGGCCGGTCCGAGGTCCGCGAGGCTCAGGCCCAGCTTCGGCACGCAGGTCTCGAGGATGTTGAGCATCTCCAGGACGGCAAAGCCCTGGCCGGGCGGCGGCAGTTGATAGACATCGTGGCCGTGGTAGCTGGTCGAGATCGGCTCGACCCATTCCGGCTGGAATTCAGCGAGATCCTCCCGGGTCATCGCGCCGCCGTTCGCGCGGATCTTCTCGACGATGGCTGCGGCGATGTCGCCGCGATAGAACGCATCGCGCCCCTGCTGCTGCATGAGGCGGAAGGCGGCGGCCAGCCGGGGATTGCGGATGATGCCGTAGAGCGGCGGCGCCTGGCCGGCGGTCAGGAACGTCTGGCTCGAGTCCGGGTCGCCGCGCAGCACGCCGACGCTGTCGGCCAGATCCGCGTGGCGGCGCTCGGCGATCGCCCACCCTTCCTCGGCCACGCGCGCGGCACGCTCGAACGCCTCCCTGAAGGTCACGGTGCCGAAGCGGGTGAGCAGCGCGTCATATCCGGCCACCGCGCCCGGCACCGTCGTCGCATTGACGCCGCTGGGAGGGACCGATGAGGCGCCGAGCCGTTCGGTGAAGTACCCGGGGGTCCAGGCGGAGGGCGCCCAGCCGGCCGACGCGAGGCCGTACAGCTTCTTGTCGCGTGCGGACCAGACGAGCGCGAAGAGGTCGCCGCCGATGCCGGTGTCGTTCTGGGACGTGACGTCGAGGACGGCGCCCGCCGCGACGGCGGCGTCGATGGCATTGCCGCCGCGCTGCAGGATGTCGAGGCCGGCCTGGGCGGCCAGCGGGTCGCTGGTGGCGACCATGCCGTGGCGGGCGAGGACTTCGGAGCGGCCCTGCGCCAGCCAGCCCTGGGCGCGCGAGCCGGGCACGGCGCGGATGGCCGCGGCCGGATTCGGCTCGTCCGGCGTGGGGGTGCCGAACGCGTGCGGCGACTGCGCGGCGCCCGTCATGCCGATGGCGCCGGCCGCCAGCATCGCGAGCAGGGCCGCGGCGCGCGCGAGAGAACGGTGCATGTCATGTCGTACGTAGTGCCGGGCTTCAGCCCGGCTAAAGCCGGGCACTACGTTTCTGGAAAGCCGGGCACTACGTTTCTGGAAAGCCGGGCACTACGTTTCTGGAGAGCCGGGCACTACGTTTCTGGAGAGCCGGGCACTACGTCGGTACCAGCTACGCGGTGGCCGACTTGCGCGGCAGCTCCGCCTTCGCCGTGCGCATGCGGAGCTTCTTGATGCTCTGCTCGAGCCGCTCGGCGAGCTCGCGCTCCTGCCGGAGCGTCTGCAGCGTGTTCTGCACCTCCTGCATGGTGAAGTCGATGCGGGCCAGCTGCTCGGTGAGGTGGTCGATGACCGACTTCTGCTCGTTGAGCGTCTCGAGGTTCACGCTGACGTCCTCGAGGAGGTTCGAGATGAGGCTCGTGCGCGACTGGACGTCCTCGACCATCTGCCGGCGCGCTTCGATCGCGGCCAGCTTCTCCTCGGTCTGAACGGCCGTCGCCAGCATCGCCTCGATCTGCTGCCGGACGGTGGCGAGCTCGTCGCGGTGGCCGCTGACGAACTGCAGGTCGGCCTTGCTCCGGGCGCCCACCTCGTGGACGTTGTCGACCTGCGCCTTGACGGCCGCGACGACCGTCTGCCGCTCGATGATCCCCTTGATGGTGGCGTCCAGGCCGGCGGCCTTGTCGAGCAGCTCGGCCACCTTGCCTTCGACGCCCGCGACCTTCTTTTCGGAGAAGGCGATCTGCGCGCGGCGCTGCTCGAGCTGCCGGGCGAGCGTCTCGGTGCGCTTGAGCTGGTCTTCGGTGGCGGCCGCCTGCGCCGCGACGTCGCGCTGTCGCGTCTGCACGCGCGTCAGCTCGCCGACGAGGTCTTCCTTGATGGCGGTCGCGCGCGCCAGCTCGTCACCGAGCGCCTCGACCTGCTTCATCCGCTCGACAGCCTCGGCGACCAGCGATCGCCCCATCTCGGACGCCTCGGTGAGGCGCGCCTCCTGCTCCAGGATGGCCGCTTCGTCCCGCTTCACCTCGCTCACGCGGGCGTGGATCTGCCCGACCTGATCCTCGAGCGTCCTGAGCCGGTCGCCCATCGGCAGGAGCTTCTTCTGCCGGGTGGCCACCGCGTCAATCTTCTGCTGCGCGTCGAGCGTCTGGGCGAGGACGGCGTCGCACTGGCTCTTGACGCCCTCGAGCTCGCTGCGGCGGGCGATCTGCTCGGCCAGCTTCCCGTCGACGTCGACCGCCAGCGTGCGCAGCGCGTCGACGCGCGACTCGAGCCGCTCGACGAACTGCACGCGCGAGGACACCTGCGTGATCTGCGTGTCGAGCTGCGCGGTGAGTTCGCCGAGCTGCGAGGTCTGCTTCATGCCGTCGTCCACGAGCCCGAGCTTGCCGTTGATGGCATTGAGCGTCGCGTCGAGCTGGGGCGTGCGGGCCATGAAGCCGGTCATCCGCTCGCTGAACGCGTCGAGCGCGGCCCGGTCGGCCGCGAGCGTGTCGCGCAGCCGGCTCATGTCGGCGTACGCCTTGTGGAAGTCGTGGATCTCCTGGCGGAGCGTCTCGAGGTCCTGCCGGCCCCGCTGCAGCACGTCGTGCTGCAGGGCGGTCCGCTTGGCGAGCTCTTCGACCTGATTGAGCCGCTCGTGCAGCGTATCGAGGCTCGCCTGCTTCCGGGTGAGCTCGTCGGCATGGGTCGAGAGCCCGTCGAAGTCCTTGGTGAGCGAGTCGACCTTCTGATGGAGCTGGGAGAGGCTGCGCTCCTTGGCCGTCAGCGCGTCCATGCGCGTCTCGGCCTCCGCCGCGGTGCACTGCAGGCTGCGCAGCCGCGCCTCCAGCGCGTCGACCTCCTTCTTCTCCAGGGCGACGCGGTCGAGCGAGGCGCGCAGGCCGTCCATGAGCGTGCGGCCGTCCTTTTCGAAGCGCACCGACTGGCGGGCGAGATCGTCGCGCGCCTTGGTGATCGCCTCGACGGTGACGTTGGTCTGCTGGACGAGCGCTTCGATCCGCCCGACCGTCTCCTCGCTCTTGTGCGCCTCCTTGAGCGACTCGTTGAGCTTGTTGATCTGGACGTCCATGCTCCAGACCATCTCGTTGAGGCGGTTGGCCTCGAGAACGGCGCGCTCGACCGTGTGCTTCTGGCCCTCGAGCGCCTTGGCCTTCTGCGCCACGTGCTCGGCGAGCGCGTTGAGGCCCGCCAGCTTCTCTTCGGTCGTCTTGCTCAGCTCCTGGAGCTGCATGAGCGGCCCGAGCTTGTGCTCGAGGTCCTTCACGGTGGCGGCCGCGGCGGTCGAGTCCTCGCGGGCTTCGCGGGACGTGTCCTTCAACTTGGCGTAGTCCTGCGCCAGCTGGCCGGCGGTGCTGCGCACCTGATCGAGCTCGCTGCGGACGCCCGACGCCTGCTTCAGCGTGTCCTGGATCTCGGTCTGCGTCTGCCGCACCTGCTTGCGGAAGTCTTCGAGCGCCGTCTGCTCGCGCTTGAGCGCCTCGACGGCCGCCTGCGCGGCCAGCGCCTGCGAGGAGAGCTGCTGGATCGACTGCCGGTGCTTCTGCACCTCGCTCTCGGGCGCGATCAGCTTCTCGGCCGACTGCTGCGCCGCTTTGGCGGCGTCGAGCAGCGTCTGGATGCGGCCGTCGACGTCGGCAAACGTGCGGAGGCGGGTCTCGAGGCCGCCGACCCGCGTGTCGACCTCGGCGATCCGTCCGGCCGTGGCGGCGGTCTTCTCGTCGATTTCGCCCAGCGACTTGCCGATCTGGGTGAGACGCGAACTGCGCATCGTGATCTGCGTCAGCATCGTGTTGAGCGCACTGCGCTCTTCCTTCGCCGCGGCAATCAGGGCCTGGATCTCGTCCGCGTCCTTCTTCTGGGCCTTGCCGCCCCCCGTCAGATTCTTCAGCGCATCAAGCATGATCGGTCACCCTTAACTTTCGGCCTTTGACTTCTGATCGTGGACCTGAAGCCACAGAGCATACCGGCACGCCCGGCCGCACTCAAGGGTGAGTTGCAAGGCGAAACCGCACCCCACCTGTGCAGATCTGGGCCATTTTCGGAAACGGCCATGAGATGATCGAAGCGCCGGAGGTGCCGTGTTTCCGTATCACGACGACAACCAGACCCAGCGCACGCCGATCGTCACCCTGGCGCTCATCGGCGCGAGCTCCCTCGCCTGGCTGCTCGTGCAGGGCGCCGGGACCACCGCGATGCTCGCGGAGTCGGTCTGCGAGCTCGGGCTCATTCCCGGCGAGCTCACGCTCTCGGCGGCGCCCGGCACCCAATTCCCGATGGGCGAAGGGCTCGTCTGTCTCACCGACCCGAGCCGCCAGGTCTCGCACGTGATCACGTCGATGTTCCTGCACGGGTCGTGGATGCACCTGCTCGGCAACATGTGGTTTCTCTGGCTCTTCGGCAACAACATCGAGGACTCGATGACGCGGCCGCGCTTCGTGGCGTTCTACCTGCTGAGCGGCCTGGCCGCGGCGGTCGCGCAGGTGTGGGCGGACCCGGCGTCCGCCGTCCCGATGGTCGGCGCCTCGGGCGCGATCAGCGGCGTCATGGGCGCCTATCTCGTGCTGTTCCCTCGCGTGCGCGTGCGCACGATGGTCCCGCTCGGCTTCTTCCTGCATTCGATGGCGCTGCCGGCGTGGGTGATGCTCATCTACTGGGCCTTCCTGCAGGTTGCCGGCGGGGTCATGAGCATCGCCTCCGAGCAGACCGGCGGCGTCGCGTTCTGGGCGCATCTGGGCGGCTTTGCCGCCGGCGTCGTGCTGGTGAAGGTGTTCGAACGGCGCGACCGGGTCGCGGCCCACACGACGGACTACTGGTCGCCACGCCGCCCATGAGGCGGGCGTGGCGCCGGCGTTGACGCGAGCGAGGCCGGGCTGAAGCCCGGCACTAC
>MEKU01000059.1:6995-19883 GCA_001767195.1 Acidobacteria bacterium RIFCSPLOWO2_02_FULL_67_21 | reverse complement strand
CGCCCGAAGGTACTGTACGTCGTGTCCGGCTTCAGCCGGACCTTACTCGCCGAGATACGCGACCTGCAGCCGGCTCTGTGCGTCGGCGGCAGCCCATGGCATATACGCCGCACCGGACGCGTTGTAGACGTACACGGCAAAGGTGTCGCCGACCGCGAACTGCCACGTCACGTCGGCGAACTGGTCGCGTGTGGCTGGAAAGAATCCCGTGTGCAGTCCGTGCTGCAGCTGGCTGCCGTTGACTTCCACCTTCACCGAGCCGGTGACGCCATCGGTGACGCCCCAGAAGTTGATCCGATACAGCCCGGCGGTCTGAACGGTAAAGGTCCCATCGGCGTTCACGAGCAGGTGCGAGGGCGACGCGTTGCTGAACGGATCGGCGGCATCGGCGCAGTACCTGGCGTACTGGCCAACCGGCACAGCGGAGCCCGTACTGGTGCAGCCCCCGGACCAGATGACCTTCGGCCCGGCGCCGCCGATGTTGTCGACGGCCTCCTGCAGATCGCCAACGGTGGCCTGCAGATCGACGACGGACTGCTGCGTGTCGTCGAGACCGGTCTGAAGCGCCGCAACAGCCGCCTGCAGCGCGTCGACCGCGGCCTGCAGCGCGGCGACCCCGGACAGGTCGACGCCCTCGAGCGCCGCCTGCAGGGTCTGGACGGTGTCTTCCAGCGCGTCCACGCGATGCTTGATGCCGCGCTCCTCTTTGTCCTCTTTCTTTTCCGCGCCCTTCCCCTGAGCGTGGATTGCGGGCGCTGCAGCCAGGCACGCGACCGCCGCAAACGCAACGATTCGTCGAAACATCGAAACCTCTCCTCAAGGGAACGAGACCGTGAGAACAGGCGACAGTATAGTCCTGCAGCTGCCACGAGGGCTCTGTGACAGATCCGCACAGGGAAAGAGATAGCGAATTTCAGTAGTGTCCGGTTAATTTACGAATCTACGAATTCGATTGGACTCGCATGCAAGCCCCCAATTCGTAAATCCGGAAATCCGTAAATTCGTCAATGACTAAGCGGGTTCGGCCGCACCTGGAAGTGCGCCGCAAACGGCTTGGTCCCCTTGCCGCCTTCCATGAGCCACGGCGTGCGGTCGCCGCTGGCGGCCCAGAGGCCGCGGCCCTTCCAGCCGGCGCGCGGGTCATCGATCCGCCCGTCGAGTCCTTTGGCGTAGAACCCCATCGGATACGGGACGCGCAGCACCACCATGCGGCCGTTCGCGTAGGCGATGAAGCCGTCGTTCAGGTTGCCTGTCGCAATCGGCACGTTCTCGCCAAGGCCGAGCGTGTTGTGCTGATCGACCCAGGAGTAGTAGCTCGATTCCGCGCTGTTGTCGTCGAGCCCTTTGAAGCCCGGTCCGGGATACTTGTAGAAGCTCCAGCCCTCGGGGCAGTGGTCGCCGGTGGCTTTCGGTCCGTTGAGCGGCCCCTTGCACTTGCGCCGATCGAAGCTCCCCATGTGGCCGCTCGCCAGCGAGACCCAGACGACCCCGTTCTTGTCGATATCGCCTCCGCGAGGTCCGAAGCCGGGCAGGGGCACGGCAAAGAACTCCGCCACCGCGGTCGCCGGCGGATTCGATCCCGGCGCGAGGCGGATGACCCCGCCCGGGTAGTTGAAGTACGTCCCCCAGATCGACCCGTCAGCCGGGCTCGGCATCACGGCATAGAACGCCCCGCCGAACCGCTTGTCCTTCGCCGGATCCACCGGCTGGTCCGGCTCGACGTACGCATCGCGCGTGCCGTTGCCGTTGGTATCGAGGACGAGCGCCGTCCATCCCTGCGACCCCGCCGCATCGCCGGTGGCGTCGTACATCTTCGTGTTCACCCAGCCGACCACCTGGCCGCCGCCGCTGAACCAGACGGTCTCGCTGGCGTCGTAGCCGAACTGCGGATGGTGCGTGCCGAAGCAGGTGTCGATGAAGTGGTACTTCTGCGTCTTCGGATCGAACATCGCCGCCTGCCGGTAGGTGCGGTCGATCGGGAAGAGCCGCGCCGACGGATGGTTCGACCCTGCCTTACAGAAATCCGGGTTGTCCGGCCCGCGCACGCCGGCGGCCATCCAGACGCGCCCCTGCCGGTCGAGCATCGAGTTGTGGTTGTTGGCCTTGGTGTCCCAGATCCGTTCGGGCCCCCAGTACGGGGACGGCGCCAGCGGGTCGAGCGCGGCCGCATGACCCGGGCCGAGCGCCAGCGGGGTGCCCTCATCCTGCACCGGCATCCGGAACACGGTCCACGTGTTCTTCACCGGATCGAGGATCGGCATCTCGTCCGAGGCGTACTCGGGCGCGCCGTAGAGCGGCCCGTACGGGTTCACGGTCGGATTGCGCCGGTCGGTCGAGATCAGGTCGTGAAGGTACTTGTTCCCGTAGTACCAATCCCGCAGCGTCACGACGATGTTGCGCTCCACGCCCTGCGGCCGGGGCGGCGTCGCGAACGGGAGTTCGCCCCTGGCGATGCGGTCGGTCCAGTCGGCGAAGTTGCGGATCGCGACCGGGCCGAGCATGGAGAGCTGCTGCGTCATGTTCGGGCCCGCCTGACCGGACTGCACGCGCCGCGTCCAGGCTTCCACCGAGGAGCCGAACGTTCCGAGCGACGGCGGGATCGTGCGCGTCGACTGCTGGCCGAGCTGATGGCACCCGACGCAGCCCGCGTTCTTCATCTGATAGATCCAGCGGTCGCGTGGGATGTTGGCCGGAATGGCGCCGCCGCCCCCGAACTCGCCGGGAGCCGGGATGTCGAGCATCGAGTACCAGTAGATGGCGGGGTAGTAGTGCGCCGCGGCCGCCGGACTGGGCGCCGGCCTTGCCGCAATGTTCACGACGCGGCCCGGCGCGCTCGTCGTCTTGTCGCTGTCGACCAGGCCGTAGCCGCGCGCCCAGACGGCGTAATTGGCCTTCGGCAGGTCGGGCACGACGTACCGGCCCTGATCGTCGGTGACGACGCTCTTGATGTAGCGGACGGGGAGATCGCGCGTCTCGGCGATCACCCAGACGCCCGCCTCCGGCCCGTTCGGGCCCGAGACGACGCCGCCGATGTCGTCGGCGTCGATGTCGACGGCCTGACGCGGCTGCTGGGCGTGCGAGATCGCCAGCATCCACGAGACGAGCAGTGCAACGAACGCGGCAATGATGCGCATCGGATCTCTCCTCGATTCAGCGTGAGAAGCTCTTCGCCCTGATCAGCTCGGGCCGCTCGCTATCGGCGTCGCGCGCGATCGCCAGGAGCAGCGTGTAGTAGCGTCCGGCCGTCCCGCGGTCGCCGGTCGCCTCGGCGGCGCGGGCGGCGCCGTACGTGCCGAGGAAGCGGTTCGGCTCCTTCCTGGTCGTGGCTTCGAAGGCCGCGAGCGCCTCCTTGGGACGGCCCGCTTCGAGCAGCATGAAGCCGAGCAGCTCACGCGCCGGCGCCAGGGGCCCGGGCGTGACCGCCGCCTTGTCGGTGGCGTCCTCCACATCGGCCGCCGCTCGCAGCAGCGCGATCCCGTCCTCCCGTCTTCCCGATGCGAACGCCCGCCAGGCGCTCGCGACCCGCAGCTGGATGTCGACCTGTTCGGCCCAGTAGGCGTCCTGCATCGACCGCAGCTTGTCGCGAAGCTCACCGAGCCGCGCGATGTCGGGCGAGGAGTTCTCAGGCGTGCCGCTCCGTGCGGCGCCGACGGCGCGCGCGAAGTGCGTCATCGCCTCGGTATACGGCGTGTTGGCGGCCGGCAGTACGGGCAGCGCTGCGGCGGCGGCCCAGTCGCCGCGCTCGAGCGCGTAGCGGGCCGGAATGGCGGCAATCGCAAAGCTGTTGGCGCCCGGCGCGTTCTGCAGCGAGGCGGCGCGATCGACGACGGCCCGGGCCGCCTTGTCCTGCCCGATCTGGAGAAAGGCGTAGGTCTGGTAATCGAGCGCGTGCAGCTCTTCGCCCGGCCCGCCCGACTTGCGCGCCGCCTCGGCGGAGCGGCGATTGGTCTCGATCGACTCCTTCCAGGAGCCCACGCGCGTGAACGTGTGCGACGGCATGTGCAGCGCGTGCGGCACGGCCGGGGCGATCGAGGCGTAGCGGCGCGCGGCCGCCAGGCCCTTCTCAGCCAGCGGCGGCGCGTCGTAGGCGTGAATGATGTAGTGCGCGAGGCCGGGGTGCGTCGGCATTGCCTTGAAGAGCGGCTCGAGAATCGCGGCCGCCTGGATCTGCTTGGCGTAGGTCTTGTCGGTGGGGACCGCCGTCTGCGTCACCGCCAGCCCGTAGAAGATCCGGATTTCCGCATCGCGCGGGTTGCGCTCGGCCAGGCGCCGCATCGCCTCCTCGTACCGGACGACGCGGTCGCGCTGCGTGCCGGCGGCCGGCGAGCTGAACAGGATGGCCGCCGCCTCGATGAGCGCGCGCTCGCGCGGCGTGGGCGAGCCGGCCGCCTTCGCCGAGGCTTCGGCGCCCAAGGTCAGCGCCTTGTCGATGGTGGCCTTGCCGCGCTGCACGATCTCCGCGCTCTTCAGGCCGCCAAACGGGTTGCCCCACTGCGCCATCGCGGTGCCCCAGTGGGCCAGGGCGCACGACGGGTCGCGCCCGGCCACCCCCTGGAACGTCTTGATCGCCTCGGGGAACCAGAAGGAATGGAGCATGGCGACCGCTGCGTTGAAGTCGTCGCGGACGGCCGCGGCGCACGACGTCTCGAACCGGACGCTCGTGCTGCCAATCTGGTCGGCCGACGGGGCCGCGTGCTCTTCGTGCTGCTGCGCCCACGCGGGGGACGCCATGACGAGCACCAGGCACAGCGCCGCAACCCCAGGCTTCTTCATCTCATCCTCCGTAACAGTTCACTTCGAGCCGCCGCACCCGCCGAGAATACACGGTTTCGGCGTAAGATTGCAGTAGCCGGAGGCCCTTATGGTACTGCGTTCATATCGACAGTCACTCCTTGCCGCCCTGGCGCTCGGCGTCGCGCTGGCCGCGCCGCTCGCCGCCCATCACGGCTGGGCGGGCAACGCGGATGAGGAGACCACGCTCACGGGGACACTGGCGGCGCCGGTGAGTCTCGCGGGGCCGCATGCCACGATGAAGGTGAACGTCGGCGGGCAGGTCTGGGACATCACGCTGGGGCCGCCGGCGCGCACGGCCGGCGCAGGCCTCAAGGAAGGCATCATTCCCGTCGGCGCGACCGTGACCCTGAAAGGGCATCGCAGCCGGACGGCCGGCCGCTACGAGATGAAGACCGAGATCGTGACGTGGAACAACCGCACGTTCGCGGTCTATCCTGATCGGCATTGAACACCCCCTTGTGCCTCGCGAGCTGCTGGCGTGGATCGAGCACTCCACGCTCGGCGTCCTCATGCGCGGGTCCGGCGTCTGGGCCTACGCCGTCGTCAATCTCTTTCACATCCTCGGCGTGGCGACGCTCTTCGGGTCGATCCTGATCCTCGACCTGCGGCTGCTCGGCGTGTGGCGGAATGTGCCGCTGGCATCGCTCGCGCGCGCTGCCGTGCCGCTGGCCCGGGTGGGGTTCGGGCTCGCCGTGGCCACGGGGGCAGGGCTGCTCGCGACCAACGCGACCGAGTACGTCGGCAACCCGTTCCTGCTGATCAAGTTTCCGGCGATTGCGCTCGGGCTGGCCAATGTCTGGCTGCTCGGCCGGTCGGGCGCGTGGAGGGCGCACCGGACCCGCGCGCTGACGCCAGGGGAAGGCCGGCAGCTCGCCGCGCTGGGCGGGGTCTCGCTCGCGAGCTGGCTGACGGCGGTCGCGGCGGGGCGGATGATTGGGTATTGGTAGGAACGAACGGCGGGAATTCGGTTACTGGAGGCGACGATGACAGGAAAGATACGCACGCTACGGGTTGACAAGGGTTTTGGCTTCATCAAGGACGATGGAGGGAACGAGTACTTCTTCCACCAGAGCGCCGTGTACGGTGAGGGGCTCGAGGATCTGCGGGAGGGGGACAGCGTCGAATTCGAACCGGGCGAAGGGCCCAAGGGTCCGCGGGCCGAGAACGTTCGACGGACCTCCACCTAGACACGCGGGGCGATGCGCGCCTGCTGATGCGGCGCAGGCGCGCACCATCAAATAGATGTGGTCCCTGGCCAGAATTCAAGAGGGCGCCTGACGCAGGCGCCCGATTCGCTCGAGCGTCGCCGGCAGGCACCGGCAGGCGAACGGTGAACGTGGCGCCGCATCCGACGCCCTCGCTGGCCGCGTGCACGGTTCCTCCGTGCAGCTCCACGAGCTGAGAGACGATGCTCAGTCCGAGACCCAGCCCGGTGTGCCGCTGCGTCGTTGCATCGTCAGCCTGGCGGAAACGCTCGAACACGTGCGCCAGGAAGTCGGGGCTGATGCCCTGGCCTGTGTCGACGACCCTGACCTCCATGTGGCCGTTCGACGATCCGACGACGACGTCGACGCGTCCGCCGTCAGGTGTGAACTTGATCGCATTCGCGAGGAGGTTTCAGATCGCCTGCTGCAGCCGGCCGGCATCTCCGGTGACCGTTCGGTGGCCGGGAGGCGCATCGAGCGCGAGGCGCACGTTCTTGGCTGCGGCCAGAGGGCGAACGGCATCCAGCGCCGCCTGCGCGACGGTGACGACGTCGACGCGCTCGAGCGCCAGCCGGATGGTGCCCTTGAGGATCTGCGAAGTATCCAGGAAGTCGTCAACCATGTGCGCGAGCGCGGAGGCGCTGCGCCCGATGGCCGCGATCGCGTGCTCCGCGCGCGGTGGCGGCATCTGCGTCGACTCCAGCATCCGTGCCCATCCCAGGACGGCATTCAGGGGCGTCCGCAGCTCGTGCGACACCATCGCGAGGAACTCGTCCTTGAGGTGGCTGTCCTGCTCGGCCATGCGCTGCGCCGCACGCTGAACGGTGACATCGCGAATCACGCAGATGACGAGCGTGCCCGTGTTGCTGTCGAGCGGACTGAGACTGATTTCGACCGGAAACTCCTGTCCGTCCCGACGCGCGGCATAGAGATCCACGTCCGATCCCATTGAGCGTAAGCTCGCGGCGCGGAAATAGGCCGCACGATGGGCCTGGTGAGCGTTCCGCAACCGTGCCGGCACGAGCATGTCGACAGGTTCGCCGAGCAGTTCGTCGCGCGTGTACCTGAAGAAACGGTGCATGCGGTTCCGGATCGCGTGATATTTTCCGCCTCGGCCGGTGGGAATCCCCCCGTTATGGCCAGGACGCCATCGAGAGAGCCTACTATTTGCCGTGCTCGCGCAGGCACAGCAGTTGCCCCATCATTGCGTGTTGGCGGCCCGTCTTTCTGTGAGGAGACCGTGACTGACGATGACATTCAGCAGCACGACATCGAATATATGAATGGATTGTCCGCGTTGTTTCGGCAGGCGAGCGGCGCCATCGGGCGGGGAGCGCACGAACCCGCGGATGACGAGGGCGAGTCGTGAGGCTCCGCCCGGGCACGGCACCCGAGAGGATTGTCCTCGTCGGAGCCATGGCGCTCGCGGGGTTGTGTGTGCCGACGCGGGCGGTGGGCTATTCGGTGCTCTCGCACGAGGCCAACATCGACGCGCTGTGGGATACTGCCATGAAGCCGATGCTGCAGGCGCGCTTCCCTGACGCCACGGCCGACCAGCTCCTGGACGCGCGCGGGTACGCCTACGGGGGATGCGTCATTCAGGATCTTGGGTATTATCCGTTCGGCAGCCGATTCTTCAGTGAGCCACATCATGGTGGAGTTCGCGTTCGATGTCGTCCAGGTCGCTGCCGCCGCCTATGCGCCGGAGGCGTATCACAGCTTCGTCGACTATGAGAAGCCGCACGGGTTCGCGCGCTTCCTGGCGCTCGTCTACCGGCCGATCCCGAAGGTGGGCCCGTTTCGCGCTCTGCGCTTTTCGGTGCCGACTCCTGAGGCCGAGCGCCTGTTTCTGGCGAGCTTCACCGCCACCAGGGAGCGCTTCCGGCAATCGCTCGACGCGGTGAGCGCCGGGCGGCTGCGCCTCGTCAACACCAACTGCGATACAGGGCGGCCGACGGCGCGTGGCGAGTATGCGATGGCCGACGAGACGTACGACGAGCTGCTCGGCAGGCTCGCCGACCATGCGTTCACCACCGTGTCGGAGCCCCTCCGAGCGAACCTGCTGGCGTATTACGGAGATGTCGACTCGCTCCCCGCCGGCACAGCCGGCGAGCGGAAGCGGTCGGCGACGATCCGGCAAGACCTCTCACTCCTCGGCACCGGGCAGAAGCCCTGACCGGCCATGCCAGAAGACCTCCATGCAACGCATCGCGGCCTGAGACTCATCGACCTCCTTCGGCCTCACTGGAAGGCGCTGACCGTCGCGCTGGTGGCCGTGCTGGGCGAAACGCTCACGGTGATTCTCGAGCCGTGGCCCATCAAGATTGTCGTCGATAACATTCTGCAGTCGAAGAAGCTTCCGGCGGTGCTTGGCGACATCGTCACGGGACTGTTCGGCCAGAACGCGAATGCCATCGTGGCCTTCGCCGTTGCCGCGGTCGCGGTCATTGCGATTGTCGGTGCCGTCAGCTCCTACTTCGAAAAATATCTCACCACGAGCGTCAGCCAATGGGTGGCGCACGATCTGCGCCGGACGCTGTACCACCACATTCAACGGCTGTCGCTCGCCGAACACGACGAAGCGCGGTCCGGCGACCTGATCACGCGGGTCACCAGCGACATCGAAGCCATCCAGGATTTCATCAACTCCGCGCTTCTCGGCATCCTCGTCGACGTGATGACCCTGGTTGGCATGATCGGGGTCATGTTCTATCTCAACTGGCGCTTCACCCTCATCGCGCTCTCGGTCTCGCCAGCGCTCTTCCTGGTCGTGTACTCCTACACGCGACGCATCAAGAGCGCCTCGCGCGCCGTTCGAACACAAGAGGGTATATTGCTCTCCGTCGTACAGGAAGTGCTTACCTCCATTCGCGTGGTCAAGGCATTCGCCCGGGAGGACTACGAAGACGAGCGCTTCGAATCTCAAAGCCTGGCCAACGTGGAAGCGGGACTGCAGGCCCGAGCCGTCAAGGCCAAGCTCGCGCCGCTGGTGGAGGTGATTGTCGCCCTTGGGACGTGCCTGGTGCTCTGGTACGGGGCACGGCTCGCGATGGCCGGGCAGCTCAGCGCCGGCGTGCTGATCGTCTTCTTGTTGTATCTGGGCAAGATGTACAAGCCGATGCGCGATCTCTCGAAGATGACAGACACAGTATCCAAGGCGATGGTGGGCCGCGAGCGCATCCAGGAAGTGCTGGACATGGAAAGCCGCGTGCGCGACGCTCAGGGCGCCCGCCCGGCACCCAGGTTCAAGGGACAGATCGAATTCAGCGAGGTCAGCTTCAGTTATGGAAACGGCAAGCCAATCCTCAAGGACGTGAGCTTCACGATCGAAGCAGGGCAGATCGCCGCGATTGTGGGGCCCTCAGGCACCGGGAAGACAACGATCGTGAGCCTGATTCCTCGCTTCTACGATCCGGTGTCCGGGATTGTCCGAATCGACGGAACGGACATTCGCCGGTATCAACTGAAATCTCTGCGCGATCAGATCAGTTTCGTCTTGCAGGACACGCTGCTCTTCCGCGCGACGATCTGGGAGAATATTGCCTACGGCAAACCCGACTTCGCGCCAGGAGAAATCAGGCGCGCCGCCGAACTGGCCGATGCTTCGGCATTCATCGAGGCCATGCCCGACGGCTACGACACCATGGTCGGCGAGCGCGGGATCTCGCTCTCCGGCGGTCAACGCCAGCGCATCGCCATTGCCCGGGCGGTCATTCGCGATACGCCGATCCTGATTCTCGACGAGCCGACGGCGGGTCTCGACGCCGCCTCCGAGCAAGCCGTCATCAAGGCCCTGGACGCATTGATGAAGGGGAGAACATCCGTCGTCATCGCACATCATCTCGGCACGATCCGCCATGCGGACGTCATCTTCGTCATCAATGAGTTCGCCCTGGTCGAACAAGGCACTCACGAGGAACTGTTGGCGCGCAACGGCGTGTATGCGGACATGCATAGAATCCAGAACCCAGACGACGCCGCGATCGCCGCCACGGCGCAGCGAGCCCAATCATGAAACTGATCATCGAGCCCGCCGACGGTGTGGAGCCGTTGCTCTCGGCCATCCGGCGCGCGAAGAAGAGCATCGAGATTGCCGTCTTCCGCTTCGATCGCACGGACATCGAGACGGCGCTGACAGCGGCGGCGGCGAGGGGCGTCAAGGTGACCGCCTTAATCGCATTCGCCAACCGCGGTGGCGAAGCACGCCTGCGCAAGCTCGAGCTCCGCTGCCTGGATGCCGGCATCATTGTGGCTCGCACGTCCAACGATCTGAGCCGCTATCACGGCAAGTACATCCTGATCGATCGCCGCGTCCTGTACGTGCTGTCGTTCAATTTCACGCATCTGGACGTCGACCACAGTCGCGGCTTCGGCGTCGTGACCACCCACGCGAACTGGGTGCGCGACGCGGCGCGACTGTTCAAGGCCGACTGCACCCGGACGAAGTTCGCGCCGACGACAGACACGTTCGTCGTCAGCCCGGCGAACGCCCGGAGGGTCCTCGCCGCGTTCCTGAAACGGGCAAAGACACAGCTGCTGATCTACGACCCTAAAATCTCGGACAAGGAGATGCTTCGCATCCTGGAGGGGCAGGCGAAAGCCGGTGTCGACATCAAGGTCATCGGCTCTGTGACCAGGCACGCCCAATTCGACGTGCGAAAGCTCGCTGGCCTCCGGCTGCATACGCGTGTGATTGTCCGCGACCGACGGCAGGCGTTCGTCGGCAGCCAGAGTCTTCGCGGCATGGAACTGGACTCGCGCCGCGAGCTCGGCCTGATTGTGCAGGACGGGAAGGCCGTGAAAATGCTGCTCGATACGTTTGACTCCGACTGGGCCGGCACAAAGACAAAGAAAGGGCTGGCCCGATCGAAAAAGCCCGAAGCCTCGGACAAGGACGTCGAGAAGGCCGTTCAGGTCTTTACGAAGGAACTGGATCCCCTAACCGTGAGTGTGAAGAGGGCCGTGAGACAAGCCGTGGCGAAGGCCGGCGAAGGCGTGCTCAACGACAAGGACGTCAAGGACACGATGAAGAAGGTGGTCAAGAAGGCGGTGAGGGAAGCCGTCAAGGAAGCGGTCCATGACGCCCAGCACGCCCAGGACCTCAAAGAATCATGACCCCATCCAGAATCAGTGAATCTTTCGCTGCTCCTCCTGCAAGTGCAGGCCGATCGATCGTCCGCCGAACACCGCCACTTCGTTGAGCCGCCCCTTGACTGTCACCTGCGCTCCCTCCGCGGGGGTGCGGCCGGTGTTCGACGTAACCGTGATCTCGCCCGACCCGTCGTCCACGTTGTAGAGCTGGAACGGCACAAGCGGGATTCCCCAGCTGCGAGTCACCACGCCGTCGACGGTGACCGACTTGTTCTCGTACTTGGCTGGCTGATCCTTGAGTTCGGCGATGCGCACGACGCGGGCGGCGCAGCCCGAGACGAGCAGCACTCCGAGAAGTGCGACAGACACACGCGATGGTACGGTCATGATTCGTTCTCCTCTGCATACGAGGATCCTGCCGGACTGCTCCGCATCCGCGTGAGAGATATTTCCCGTCTCGCGTAAGCGGCGGCCTCTCACAGCCTGCACGGCGACGGTATTGCAGACGAAGTCGCCGGAAAGACGCAGGAAGAAGACCTAGGTCAGACGGAGGATCTGCCGATGCGCGTCGGGTACGCAGTTGTGCTGTTCTTGCTGTTCACGGCAGGCTGCACCCGGGCGGCGTCTCTCCCTCCGGCCGCGGAGCCCCAGAGCGTCGTGACGCAAGCGGACGTGCCGCAGCCTGCGGCCGAGCCGGCAGCGCCGCCGGCGCCGCCAGCCGGACCTGCCGCGGTACCTGCACCGGGTGAAACACCCCCGGCACCGCAGCCAGCGGCCGAGCTGGTAGCGCCGGCGACACCGCCAGCCTCACCTGCCGCCGCACCTGCACCGGGCACAAGACCCCCGGCACCGAAGCCGGCGACCAAGCCAGCGGCGCGCGCGACTCCGCCAGCCGGACCTGCCGCGGTACCTGCACCGGATGCAGGAACCGGGGCGCCGCCGGCCGCAAGCACCGCGCCCCCCGTGGCGAAAACGCCCACCGCGACCCGAGCGCTCGACCTGAAGACGCTGGAAGAGCAGCTCAGAGGCACCAAGGCGATCGGTTTCTTCACCAAGATCGCGCTCAAGAACCAGGTCGACGACCTGCTGGACCGGTTCCGCGAGTACTACAAGGGCAAGGCACAGCTCACCATGATGGAGCTGCGCCGGTCGTACGATCTGTTGATGATGAAGGTGCTGTCGCTGCTCCAGGACGAGGACCAGACGCTTGCGTCCGCCATCGTGTCGTCGCGCGAGGCGATCTGGGGCCTGCTCGCGGATCCGACGACGTTCGCAACCCTCCAGAGCTGAACACGGGAGAACCCATGAACACACTCACTGTGGCGGTGGCCCGATCGCTTGTCGTGGCGGTACTGTTCGCCGCGCCGTCGTTTGCAGACGACGAGGAGGAGCTCAAGAAAGACCTGACGGCGGTGATCGCGCTCCACGGATTGCCGTGCGGCCAGGTCGTCGCCGTCACGGTGCAGGCCGAGAGCGATTTCCTCGCGTCGTGCAAGGACGGGAACAGGTATCGCGTGTACCTGAATCCTGCGGGTCGCGTGGTGGTCGACAAGCACGACTGAGCGTTCGCGCGCAGGAGCCATCTCACCATACGGTGGATCCCGTATCCCTGACCTGGTGATCCCCAGGGGAAGTATTTCGGTATAGGCGCGCAAACATCCGCAGCCGGCGTTTCGATTCCGCCTGTTCGGTGTGAGTCTCCCCATCATTTCTGGCGTCTTCGTCTCGGCACGGCCGTTGCTCGGCTGTATAGGGCACACGACTGTCGATCCGTCGATGGACATTCTTCCTCATCCCG
>MEKU01000059.1:0-6980 GCA_001767195.1 Acidobacteria bacterium RIFCSPLOWO2_02_FULL_67_21 | reverse complement strand
GATCATCTGTTGCCGTCGTCGACGACGACGCCGACTTCGCGGGATACCTGGAGACGTTTCTGGATCTGCGGGGCTACGACGCACGGGTGTACACACGCGGCGACGAGATCCTCGCGGCGATTCGCCACGGTGAGCGTCCGGACACGGTGCTCCTGGATGTGGCGATGCCCGGCATGGACGGTCTGCAGACGCTCAAAGCGCTGAAGACCGCGCGCCCCGACCTGCAGGTCATCATGCTCTCCGGCCGCGAGCAGGCGAACGTCATCGTCGAGGCCGTGCATCTGGGCGCGGCCGACTATGTCGTCAAGCCGCACGATCCCGAAGGTCTCGGAGAGATCGCGCTGGACTCCGCCATCACGCAGGCGATCGAACGGCACCGTGTCGTCAGTGACATCACCGATCTCCGGCGGCGCCTCAACGACGGACCGAATGACGCCCTCCCCGGGTGGGGCGAGAGTCCCGCGATGCGGCAGGTCGCGCAGATCATCGAGCAGGTCTCCGACAGCGACGTGACGGTGCTCATTCGAGGGGAGAGCGGTGTCGGCAAGGAGCTTGTCGCCCGGGCGATTCACGACCGCTCCGCGCGCCGCCGGAAGCCGTTCGTCAAGGTCAACTGCGCCGCGCTGCCCGCAGAATTGCTCGAGAGCGAGTTGTTCGGACATGAAAAGGGCGCGTTCACCGGGGCCGCGGTCACGCGTATCGGGAAGTTCGAGCAGGCGCATCTCGGCACGATTCTTCTCGACGAAATCGCCGAGCTGAGGCCCGGGCTTCAGGCCAAGCTGCTCCAGGTCCTGCAGGATGGGGCGTTCACGAAACTGGGCAGCAACACGACGGTCAATATCGACGTGCGGGTGCTCGCCGCCACGAACCAGAATCTCGAAGAGCTGTTGCAGCGCGGGGAGTTCCGCGAGGACCTGTACTACCGGCTCAAGGTGATCGAGACGACGGTGCCGCCCCTGCGGGAGCGCCCCGATGAGATCCTGCCGCTCACTGACTTCTTCATGGCGAAGTACTCCGAGCGCTACAACCGTCGGGCACGCGTGCTCTCGCCGGAGATCTTGCGGCTGTTCCAGACGTACGACTGGCCGGGGAACGTCCGGGAGCTCGAGAACACGATCAAGCGACTCGTCATTCTGCAGGACGAGCAGCTGGTGGCGCGGGAACTGTCCGCGCCCCGGCGTGCCGGACCGAACTGGCGCGCGAGGATGTCTCCGGCCTCGTCCCCCGCAATCCAGCCGTCGGTACCACTCGGGGCGGCGTCTTCCCCGATTCCCGCGGGATGGGAGGACGGCCGCAGGCTCCTGGATGTCGTGCGCGAAGCCTCGCTGGCCGCCGAGCGCGTCGCCATCCTCGACACGCTGCGGCAGGTCCGCTGGAACCGGCGCAAGGCGGCGCAGATGCTCGGGGTGTCTTACAAGACGCTCCTGAACAAGATCAAAGAGACAGACATAATCAGCCTCGCCCGCCGCGCCAGCCAGCCTTGACGCTCTTCTGGCCCATCTGTTTGCCTCTCGGTTCGCCCATGCGTTCGTCTATGGGCTCTTGACGCGCCGGTTTGCGATGACGCTTCCCCGGGGCGTCGACGAGTCCCCGGCTGAGGCGCGTCGGAGAAGTGCCCGCGGGTTTCACGACTGCTTGCGATTGGTCCTTCTGCGCGGCCTTACGAACTGCCATCCATGCCTCCGTGCGGATTCTGATGTCGCCTATCGATCGGCGATCTGCAGCGACTGCCGGACGCGCCGGAATGTGGTCTCGTAGGTCTTCGCTTCCGACTGCGGAGCGACGCCTATGACGTAGAGCAGGCTGCCGTCGCGCAGCTGCGTCGTCGACAGCGTGATGTATTCGCGCTCGCCGGTCGCCCCCGAGATGTTGCTGAGCGGCGTCGTGATCCCTGGGCGCCCGCCGATGGTCTCGCGCCTGGACGTCCCCGCGGCGCGCAGATCCGGATTCGACCGCGAGAAGCCCTGGAGCAGCTGCTGCGTGTCCTGTTGCAGGTCACCGCCGCCGCCCTGCGCCACGCCCACCTGCACGCCGTGCGTGAACGCGGAGCCGCCGTTGTCCGCCTGGACGAAGCCGCCCTCGGGGGCGTAGGTCACGCCGCCGCCGCTCGCGTCCACGGCGTCCCAGTTGACCGGAACGCTGACGCGCACGAACTCCGACGGCTGATGCGTCCGGTATGAGCTCGAGGGCGGCTCGACGTTGACGACGCGCCGCCCGCTGGTGCCAACCGTTCGGCCGCCAGTTTTGGCCTGCCCCTTGGCGATCTGCTCGGCGGTATAGGCGGGGGACATCCCGGCCAGCCGCGACTTGATCGACTGGAACTGTCCGGAGTTGGCATTGCCCTCGACGCGCAGCATCGAGGCTTCCTGGACGATGGCGTTGTAGCGGTTGCCGGGGTCCGGGTGGCTGCTCAGCCACTCCGGGCCGCTGCTGCCGCCCTCGGCCTGGATCGTCTTGAACATGTTGGCCATCTCGCGCGGGTCATACCCCGCGCGCGCCATGATCTGCGCGCCCATCAGGTCGGCCTGCCGCTCGTACTCCCGGCCGTACTTCAGGAAATAGGCGCCGAGGCCGAACTGGGAGCCCTGCGAGATCACGGAGCCTGCGGCGCCGCCGACGATCGCGCCGAGGATCTGACCCGCCACCGCGCCAATCTGGAACTTCTGGCCCTTGGTCGCCTGCGCCGTGCCGTGGCGAAGCGCAACATGGGCGATCTCGTGCGCCATGACGCCGGCCATCTCGGCCTCAGTCCCGGCCGCCTCGATCATTCCGCGATTGAGGAACATTGGGCCGCCCGGAAGGGCAAAAGCGTTAATCTCTTTCTGGTTGACCACGTCGAAGGTGTAGCGGAAGCCCGCGTGACGGAGTTCGCCCGAGATCGCCGCCGCGAGCTGAGCGCCGACGTCCTCGACGAGCTCGTCCACCTGATTGTCGTTGAGCATCGGAAGCTGCTTCCTGGCCTCGGCCGCGGCTTCCAGCCCGAGCTTCACATCGTCCGCAACGGAATAACTGTTCTTTTCCGGCGTGATCGTCGTCTGGGCCGATGGAGCGGCGATGGCGAGCGCCAGGAGCAGCGCGGGGAGCAGCCTGGCGTACCGGTGAGCGGACGATATGCGTGCAGTCATGGCCCACATGTCCTGCAAGGCCTTCACCAATTGACCTGCTCCGCAGTGGTCGGGGGGGAGGGCTACGACGCTTTCAGGGCACGCAATCCGGCTGCAAGGTCGGCCTTCGCGGGCTGCGGATGACGGCCGGTCGTGAGGCGTGCGTAGTGTCCGCTGGTGGTGACGCACAGGAACTTCGCTTCCACGAGCGCGTCAAGCACCCGCCTGCACAGTATCGGCTCCACGCCGCAGAGCCGCTGTGCCTGTGCGAGTGTCAGTCGCAAGCCTGGCATTTCCAGATACTCGCCCCGGATACGTGTGAGCAATGCGCTGTGCGACATCACGACCAGTATAGCCAGAGTGGAATTGACGCGGCTATACGGTAGATTCCGTATGGACCTCTCTCGACAGAGCGGTCACGGTTCGATGATGCGGTTGCGGATCGCGTACCGCACGAGCTCACTGATGGAGTGAAGCTTGAGCTTGGCCAGGATTTGCGTCCGATGTGTCTCCGCGGTCTTCGTCGTCACCCCGAGCGTTGCGCCGACCTCCTTGTTCGACTTTCCTTCGGCGAGGAGTTGCAGGACTTCACGCTGGCGGGGCGTGAGTCGAACGGCGCCCCGCGTGGCGGCACCACGGCGCCGCCCCGCGGGGCGGACCGCCACCGCGCGGACGCGTTCGGTAAAGAATCTCTGATTCTGGAGCAGCGCACGAATCGCTTCGATCAGCGTCCGTCCCGCGTCCGTCTTCAACACGTACCCGTCCGCGCCGGCGTCGAGCACCTCCGTGGCGATCTGATCGGACTCGTGGACGGTCAGGATGAGGATCTTCGCCGGCACGGCGCCCCGAATCTGGCGCGTGGCCTCCAGGCCATTCAACTCCGGCATGCTGACGTCGAGAACCACAACCTCCGGCCGGAGTTCGACAGCCATGGCCACCGCTTCGCGCCCCGAGCTCGCTTCGCCGCACACGATCCACTCAGGCTCCGCTTCGAGCACCGCTTCGAGCACCGCGCGCACGCCTTGCCGCACGACTTCGTGGTCATCGGCGATGAGGATGCGGACCGGCGTCACGCGACGTCCTCGTTCAACGGGACGCGGACGCGAACCGTTGTCCCGGTGTCCGTGAATGCGACGTCGAATGTGCCACCCAGCTGGCGGATGCGCTCCCGCATTTCCTGAATGCCGACTCCGAGCGTCTCGGGCGGCAGCGTACCGTTCTGATGCGGCACCTGGTCACGAAGCCCGCGTCCCTGGTCTTCTATGTCGAGCGCCACTGCGTCGGCGGTCGCTGTCAGATCGATCGAGGCGGGTGGAGGAGGTACGCGAATGTGCGGACCTCTCGCGAACACTGCTCGGCCAGGGAGCGGCTTTCGGCGAGCGCGCGGCGTGAGCGCGCGTCGAGCGTCTTCCGCGCTCCCTCGACCACGTCGAGGTTCATCGCCAGGGCAGCCAGGCGCTGCGCTGTGGAATCGTGCAGGTCGAGGGCGGGCCGCCGCCTCCTCCGCCATCCCCTGAGCGCGCGCGGCGGCCGTGGCCAGGCGTTGATTGGCGTCCTGCAGCCGGTTCATCAGGTCTTCGAGATCCGCTCTGGTACGGGCGGCTTCCGCGTGCGCCTCGTCGGACTGGTTCTGCGCGTGCACCGCCGCGACGAGCAGTTGCTCGTTCGCTTCTCGCATCTGGCCCATCAACCGCTCGACGTCCGCGAGGGTCTGCGCCGAGGCCTCTCCAGCGTCGTCACGCGAGGCCTCTCTCGAACGCCGCGTGTGTGACGATGCCATGCCTGTTGTCAGAGATCCGGGGCCCGCCGAGGATCCGTCACGACCGCGATCGCCGCCGTGAGCTCGACCGGCTCGACAGGCTTGGTGACATGCGCCTGGAAGCCTGCCGCGAGGACACGTGCGCGATCTTCGGCGCGTGCGTAGCCCGTGAGCGCGACCGCCGGGAGGAAACCGCCGTGTTCCGCTTCATGCTGCCGAATGTGCCGGATCAGCGCGTACCCGTCCTCGTCCGGCAGGCCGATGTCGCTGACGAGGACGTCGGGGCGCTCCACCGCCAGCGCCTGCAGCGCGTCCCTGACGGACCCGACCGCTGTGACGCTGGCGCCCGCCTGCGTCAGCAGCAGCGACGTCAGCGCGCGCCCGTCGGCGCTGTCATCGACGACCAGGATACGCAGCCGATCGAGGCGCTGCGCTCGCGGCATGGGCGAGGCCGCCGACGCCGCGATCCGCCGCTCGGCGATCCCGCCCGCGTCGCCGGCGTGCGCCGCCGCCAACAGCGGCAGGCGGACGGTGAACGTGGCGCCGCGTCCCACGCCGGGACTGGCCGCCTCGACGGTTCCGCCGTGCAGCTCGACGAGCTGCCGAACGAGGGCCAGCCCGAGCCCCAGGCCGGTATAACGCCGCGTCGTCGCCGGATCGGCCTGCCGAAAGCGCTCGAACACGTGCGGCAGAAAGTCCGGGCTGATGCCCTGGCCGGTATCGACGACCCTGAGTTCCATGTGACCGTTCGACCGTTCGACGAAGACGTCGACGCGTCCGCCTTCCGGCGTGAACTTGATGGCGTTCGCGAGCAGGTTCCAGACGACCTGCTGGATCCGCCCGGCGTCTCCGCTGACGGGTCGATTGTCAGGAGCAGGGGCGAACGCGAGGTGTACGTCCTTTGCGGCCGCCAGCGGCCGGACGACATCGAGCGCCGCCCCGGTGACCGCGGCCAGATCGACGGGCTGCGTGGCCAGACGCATCGTACCCGCCACGATGCGAGACACATCCAGCAGATCCTCGATGAGGTGTGCCAGCGTCGCGGCGTTGCGCTCGATGACGGCGATGGCGTGTTGTGTCCGGTCGGCCGACAGTTGCTGCGATCCCAGCATGCGCGCCCATCCCAGGATGGCATTCAAGGGCGTTCGGAGCTCGTGCGACACCGTGGCGAGGAACTCATCCTTGAGATGGCTGGCCTGCTCGGCGTCCTCGGTCATCGTTTGTGCGAGAACCGAACCGACGACCAAGCGCTCGTTGGCCTCGCGTAGCCGGACCATGAGTTGTTCCAACTCCGACCTCGCTTGCGCGGCCTCTTCGCGCGCGGCCCGCTCCGAAGCAGCAGTGCGCTCGAGGGCATCGGCCTTGTCCTCGAGCTGCGTGTTGGCGGCGGCCACCTCTCGATACATCCGGTCCAGCTCGAGCTGCCGCGACCGGAGCTCGTCGAGGGCATGGAGGAGCTCGATGTTCTGCTGGCGTATCTCCTCCATCAGGCTTGTCGGAGCGAGCTTGGCGAGCTCGGCACTGATGCGCAAGACGAGTTGAGGAGTGGTCTTGGGCGCCTGAAGAGGTAGCGCCTTTCCAAGCTCAACCGTGGTCCCATGGCCGGGAACGGTGTCGACGCGGAAGGTGTCCATGAGCTTCTTGGCGCCCAGAAGCCCCAACCCCATGCCGCGATCGGACTTGTAGTTGCCGGCGAGAATGGCTGGCAGATCGGGGATGCCCTGGCCACGGTCGCTTATGCTGATGATGAGATGCTCCGGCGCGCCGCCCGCGATCGAGAACTGGGCGCGTCCTCCCTGTGCGTACAGAAATGCATTGCGTGCAATCTCGGAGACCGCGGTCGAGATGCGCGTCTGGTCGTGGGCGTCGAACTCGAGCAGCGCGGCAATCTGCCTGGCGCGTTGGCGGACGAACACGACGTCCGACTCCGTGCGTATGTCCAAGGTGAGGAGCAGGGTGTTCATGTGAATCCTCCGCCCTGCTCTGGCGTGTTCTGCCGTCGTTCTCGACCGACAAGGACGACGACGTCGTCCAGCCGGCTCGCGAAGTCGCGGTAGAGCACGCCCGCGATGAGGCTCGGGTCTTTTCGGGTGAGGCCAGGATAGGGTTCGAGCTGC
>MEKU01000058.1:2863-8078 GCA_001767195.1 Acidobacteria bacterium RIFCSPLOWO2_02_FULL_67_21 | reverse complement strand
ATCGACATGGAGAACTCCCCCTACACGGAGCGGACGCTCGAGATCTTCGAGACGCTCTGGGAGCAGGAGTACCGCAACGTCGGGGTGGCGCTGCAGGCGTACCTCCATCGGACGGAACAGGACGTGCGGCGGATGAACGAGCTGGGCGCGCGCGTACGGCTGGTCAAAGGGGCGTACAAGGAGCCGGCCTCGGTGGCGTACCGGAAGAAGTCGGAGGTCGATGCGGCGTTCGTCCGGCTGGCGGGCCTCCTGCTCGACCGTGGCACGTACCCGGCGATCGCGACACATGACGAAGCTGTAATCGCGCAGGTGCGCGCGCATGCCTCGACGCGCGGTATCCCCTCAGACCGCTATGAGTTCCAGATGTTGTACGGGATCAGGCGGGATCTGCAGGCTGGCCTCGTCGCGGCCGGCTATCGCATGCGTGTCTACGTGCCGTTCGGGCGCGAATGGTTTCCCTACTTCATGCGTCGGCTCGGCGAACGCCCCGCCAACCTCGGCTTTGTGCTTCGCGCGCTCATCCGTGAACGCTGATTGGGTACGTAGTGCTCGGCTCCAGCCGAGCCTGAGCTTGGCGTAGTGCTCGGCTTCAGCCGAGCCGGTTCCGGCTCAGCCGCGGTCTCAGCTATACGTGACAGAGCCATTACCGCAGTACGGCAGCAGACTGCCCACTGACCCAACTCGACCGCGCCCAGATCGCCATACTCCTGGGTTTATTCGCAAGACGAGACTGAGCCGTATCGTGGCACTCCTCTTGAACTCGACCGCGCTGCCGTCCGGCTGAGCGACGTCAAACCTGACACGGCTGGAGACGCTCGGCGGCGGGAAGGGAGAAACCGATGATGGGCCGGGTTGCCGTACGGGTGCGCCAGTTCTTCTGCGGCCTCAGCAACCACGACGCGCTGCTCCATTTCGAAGAAGGCCGCCTCTCGCTCGTCTGCGCCACGTGCGGGCACGAAACGCCGGGGTGGGACCTCGAGAATGCGCCCGCCCGGTCCGAGCGCACCGCCGCCGTGGCACGTCCTGTTGTGCGCCTGCCGCTCCTCGGCGAGCGGCGCGTCGCCTAAACGACAGAGTGCCAAGCGTGCCTAAGGTGCCTGAAGTGCATGGGGTCCCGGCCACCTGCCAGTTGGAACCAGATCGCCTACTGCCTCAAGCAAACCGAAGCTCTACGGAAGGCTGCGTAGGACCTCCCCGTGCCAGCGCAGCGTATCATGACAACTGATGAGCGATTCTGCTTGGCGTGACTTCGAGCGCATGGTCGCAACCATTGAACGGCACTTCAGCCCACAGGGGGCGACGGTGAAGAGTCCTGACTTCTGTGAGGACTTACGTACCGGACAGAAGCGCGAGGTGGATGGTTCAATCCGGTACCGGGTGGGTTCGACTCCGATCCTGATTACCCGTGAGTGTCGCGACCGCAGCGCCACACAAGACGTGACATGGATCGAACAACTGGCGAGTAAGAGAGACGCAATCGGCGCCGCCTGCACTGTGGCCGTATCCGCGTCCGGGTTCTCAGAACCGGCGCTTCGAGCAGCAAGGTTTCATGGAATCCAGACCCGGCTGCTGCGAGAAATCGATGATGAAGCCGCTCGAGTCTGGGCCAGTCAAATGGAAATCATCGCGTTTCGGGCGGTCTGTCGGACCCTGAGTATGCGAGTGTCGCTCTTTGAAGACCGAACGCAGGAAGTCCTCACCGAACTGGACCCTTCCGTGATAGCGGAATTTGCTGCCAACGCAGATGTAAAGATTTTTCGGCGAGCGGACGGAACAGAGATCGCGATTTCCGACCTGCTGCGTGAGCATGGCCTTCTGCGCGATGACTTGCGTCAGACGTTAGGGCGCGGTGTGTCATTAACGGTGCCAGTGCCAGCGAAGTCCTCAGCACAAATCGCCAGTAACACTCCGAACCTGCTTTTCGACGGCTTGGAACCTAACGAGGGTCGAGTTCCGCGAACTTTGACTTGGGATTTCGAGCCCGAGGAGTTGCTCGCGAAATCTACTGTCGGCTTACGATCCATCCGCCAGCTGAGCGTTGATTTCGAGGTGGAATTGCAGGCCGTCCCTGCAGTCTTTGGCAACGTTTGGTCCTATTCCATGGAAGGTGGGGAGGTTTCGAAGGCGGTCCAAGGTTCGATTCGCCTCGGTGACGGCTCCGAAATGCGCGTAGTAGTCACCGATTCGCCTAAGACCTAACTTTAAGCGGGATGCCTGCGTACGCTCTCCTGAGACGTACTATAGCCGCATGAGCCCTTTCCGCGCCCGCGTCGAGAACGGTCACCTCATCCTAAATGCGCCGACAACGCTGCCCGATGGAACGGTCATTGACCTCGTCGCGGACGACGAGGGAGACGACCTCACGGACGAGGAGCGCCGCACCTTGCACGAAGCGTTGTCGTCATCCTGGAAATCGGTTGAAGCGGGACGTCTCGGACCGGCTTCAGCCATTCTGGACGAACTGCGGGAGCGGCGGTAATCGTGTCGATCTGCTCAGCGTCCCAACGGCACCCTTAGCAAATCGATAACAAGTTTCGGCGCCCCTCCCGATACTCGGTTTAAGAATCCCTATGCCACGCCTGGTAATGACTGGCCGTTTACCCAGTGGCCCACCGCATCCCCGTCGAGTTGCCCCATGTCCCTGCGGGCGCGGACGGTTGTTCAAGAAGTGCTGCGGCGGTAGGACTCCTCCGAGTCGCCCTAGCGGTGCTCAAAGGCTCCTCGTTGTCGGAGCGGGCGCGGCGGTCGAGGAATGCCTGCAATCCGGTGTCGATCGAGAGCATCCGCTCCCCGTCATCCGTAATTTCGCAAGCCGGCTCTTTTTCGAATCCGCTCCCCTGCAGCGTGTCATCGCTGAGTACTTGTCAGCCCAAAGAGTCGGGTTTGATGACGCCATTGTTCAACCGCTCCACGAAGGAGAAAGCCGTCAGCTCACGCCGGAACAAATGGAGAACAGCCCGCTGAGAGTTTTTCAGCGACTTGAAGCAGTAGACTCCGCGGCTCACAACGTTGAACGGCTTTTTGAATTCGTGTGGCAGACCTACGGCGATGACGGTGAGTTATGGGAATCGCTCGCTTGGGACGGCGTCCTCACGAATCTCTTCGGTGCCTGCATCACCCAGTTCCCTGGTTTCGGTCCGGCGCATTCAATGCACGCGCTGCTGGCCGGCCAAGCGACGGCCAGATGTTTGGTGCCGGGGGATCGAGTCATCAACTTGAACTACGACACGTTGTTCGATCTGGCCCTTCAGCAAGCCGGCAGGTTCGCGATCTACGCGCCCGAGGCTCCTGCTCGGGGGTCGATCGTTGTCTACAAACCTCATGGATCATTCAACCTGTATGCAGACCGAAGTACGGGTGACGCATTCTTTGCGGACCCGAGTCAAATGCGGGGATCGGTTGCCCTCCAGGATTCCACTGGAAAAGTGTGGTCACCGGCGGCGGCGATTATCCCACCGCGATTGGGAAAGACCTATGCCCAGCATCCGACCGCGGCGAAGATTCTTGTGGGATTAGCGACGTTCGCGCGCGTTTGAACACGCGCAAGGCCTCATTGGCAACTCGATGCAACACTTCGAACGACTGACTGACTGGCTCCCATCGTCTACGGTCGATTCTTGACCGGTGCCGTGAGCTTGCCGTGCCCCATCGAAAGCCCTACAGTGGTCGCATGGAAGTTCGGGTTACCTCGGAGACAGCCAAAAAGCTAGACGACCTGGCCACGAGCAGCGGGCGTGCACCGAAAGACATCGTCGAGGATGCTCTCGTCGGTTATCTGCAAGAGGTGACCGCGGTCCGCAAGACGCTCGACAGCCGGTATGACGATCTCAAGGGCGGTCGCGTCAAGCCGATCGACGGCGAGGAGGCTTTTAGGCGACTGCGCGAGAAGAGCGATCGCCGACGCTCGGGCGGATGAGCGGGTATGCTTTCCATCCGGAGGCGTTCGCAGACCTCGAAGATATTTGGAAATGCATCGCGCAAGACGACATCGACGCCGCCGGCTGGGTAGGCACCTTGGCTTTACGCAGTAAAGCCCCGCGCGAGCGCGACGAGCACGTCGCGGCAGACGCGCACATCCTTCATCAGCACGTACTCCTCCGTGCTGTGCAGGCCGGCGCCGCCCGGCCCGAACAGCACCGTCGGGATTCCGGCCGCACCCAGAATCGCCGCGTCGGTCCAGAAGCTGGCGCCCACACGGGCGGCATGACACCCCTGGGAGGCCGCCGCCTGAATCAGCATGCCGGGCAGCGCGTGTGACGACGGGACTTCATAGGCGGCGCGGCCGAACATCAGGCGCGCCTCCGCGGCACACTCCGGATCCTCGCCGCGCAGCTCTGCCAGGATGCGGTTCACCTCCCCGAGGCCGACGCCGACCTGCTCGCCCGAGAGCGTGCGCCGCTCGATCTGCAGGTTGCAGCGATCCGGATAGCTGCTCAACTCCCGGCCGCCCGAGACGAGCGAGGCGTGCAGCGACGCCGCGCCGAGCAGCGGATGCCCGGGGCGCGCCTGCAGTTGCCGGTCGAGCGCTTCGAGCCGGCCAAGCACCCGCCCCATGCGCATGATGGCGTCGCGCCCCTCGTCCGGGCGGCTGCCATGCGCGGCGCGGCCGCGGGTCTCCACCTCAATCCACTCGAACCCCTTGTGCGCCACCGCGACGTTCATGTCGGTCGGCTCCGCGATCACCGCCGCGTCGGCCCGCCACGCCGCCGCGAGCGCTTCGGCGCCGATGCTCGCGTGCTCCTCGTCCACAACGGCAGCCACGATCAGCCTGCCCCGCTCGAGCCCACCCTCCCCGGCAAGGACGCGCGCGGCGCCAAGCATCGCGGCAAGGCCTCCCTTCATGTCCTGCGCGCCGCGGCCGTAGAGCCGGCCGTCACGACGGACCGGACGAAACGGCCCGTCCATGCCGTCGACCCCGACGGTGTCGAGATGACCGCAGAGCATCAGCGCCGGCCCTGGCGTCCGGCCCTCCAGCACCCCGACGACGTTGGGGCGGCCGGGCGCGATCTCGACAACCTCGACGGAAAGGCCGGCGGCAATGCACTCGGCCGTGACCCGCCGGGCGATGTCAGCCTCCCCCCGTGAGCCAGGGACGAGCGCGGGATTGACCGAGTCGATCGCGACGAGGTCTTCGAGGAGTGCGAGTGTGGGATCGTCTGTCATAGAGTGAGCCGGGTCCGAAAGGACCCGGCCTACGTATCGTTGTAGGGCGGGT
>MEKU01000058.1:0-2853 GCA_001767195.1 Acidobacteria bacterium RIFCSPLOWO2_02_FULL_67_21 | reverse complement strand
CCGGTGATCGAAGCACAATCAGAAGCAACATGTCACTGGATTTGGCGCGCGCCATCGCCGCCGCCGTCCGAGCCGACGGCGGCCGCGCGCTCATCGTCGGCGGATGGGTGCGCGACCGCCTGCTGGCCGAGCCGCAGGCTGAGGTGCCGGGACGCCGCAGCGCCTCGTCCAGAGACATCGACCTGGAGGTGTTCGGGATTCCCGCCGATCGCCTGCGCCCGCTGCTGGAGCGCTTCGGGCGGGTAGAGGCCGTCGGCCAGGCGTTCCCGGTTTACAAAGTGATGGCGAAGGGGGCAAGGGAGCGAGGGGGCGAGAAGGCAAGGGGGCAAGGGGGTGAGGCTGACGCGATCGACGTGGCGCTGCCCCGCCGCGAGTCGAAGTCGGGCCGCGGCCACAAGGCGTTCACGGTCGTGGGCGACCCGTTCATGCCGATCGAGGAGGCGGCGCGCCGGCGGGACTTCACGGTGAACGCGATCGCCTGGGACCCGCTCACCGGCGTCTACGAGGACCCCTTCGACGGGCGCGCCGATCTCGAGCGGCGGCTGCTGCGCGCCGTCGATCCGCGCACGTTCGGCGACGACAGCCTCCGGGTGCTGCGCGCCGTGCAGTTTGCGGCGCGGTTCGCGCTCACGCTCGAGGACGAGACGGCCGGCATCTGCCGGCGTATCCCGCTCGACGACTTGCCGGCCGAGCGCGTCTGGGGCGAGATCGAAAAGCTGCTGCTCGACGCCGCCCGTCCGTCCATCGGGCTCGCGCTGGCGCTGGAGCTTGGCGTCGTCGACGCGATCCTCCCCGAGATGAAGCCGCTCGTCGGCTGCGGGCAGGAGCCCGACTGGCATCCCGAAGGTGACGTCTGGACCCATACGCTCATGGTCGTCGACAGGGCGCGGGAGCTGAACGGCGGCCTGGAGCGGCCGCAGCTCGTCACGATCATGCTCGGCGCGGTCTGCCACGACCTGGGCAAGCCGGCGACGACTGCCGCGATCGACGGCCGCATCCGGTCGATGAACCACGAGGACGCGGGCGTCGCGCCGACCTTGTCGCTGCTCGATCGCCTGAACATTCATTCGATCGACGGCTTCGACGTCCGCGGGCAGGTCGTCGGCCTGGTGGCGCATCATCTCAAGCCCGGCATGTTCCACAAGGCGGCGCACGTGAGCGACAGCGCCTTCCGGCGCCTGTCGCAGAAGGTCGATCTCGAGCTGCTGGCGCGGCTCGCCCGCGCCGACTGCCTCGGGCGCACGGGCCATTTCGACTGCTCCGCCATGGACTGGTTTCTCGAGCGCGCCCGCGCACTCGGCGTCGAGCATCGGCCGCCGCCGCCGCTCCTGCTCGGCCGGCACCTGCTGGCGCTTGGCCTGACCCCCGGACCGCGCGTGGGAGAGGTGCTCAAGACGGTGTACGAGCGGCAGCTCGACGGCCAGGTCTCCACCTTGGACGAGGCGATTCAGGCGGCGAAAACGATCCTTCAGGACGCCAGGTAGCGGGCGTGGTCTTCGGCGGAGATGTTGCCGCCGGAAATCACAGCAACCGTACCAGGCGGATCGGGGGGCCCGGCCTGCAGCACGGCCGCCACGCTCGCCGCGCCGCTCGGCTCCGCGATAATGCCCGCCTGGTGCAGCCAGCGCATCGCGTCGACGATGGATTCATCCGTGACCGTCACCAGATCGTCGACGTACGCCTGCACGTGGGCGAATGTGAGGTCGCCCGGCCGGAGAGGAAGCAGCCCGTCGGCAATGCTCGAGGAGCGCTCGAGCGTGACCGGACGGCCGGCGGCCCTCGACGCCGACATCTTGGCGGCGCCCATCGGCTCGACGCCGATCACGCGAACCTGCGGGCGTGTCTGCGTGATCGCGGCAGCGATGCCCGAGATCAGCCCACCGCCGCCGACCGGCACGTACACGGCGGAGAGCGCCTCCCGCTGCTCGACGATCTCCAGCCCGCACGTGCCGGCGCCGGCAATGATCCAGGGATGATCGAACGGCGGCACGATCGTCAGGCCGCGTGCGGCCGCCTCCACCTCCGCTCTCGTGCGCCGATCGACCGACGTCGTCCCGGCAAACAGCACCTCGCCGCCGTAGCGGCGCACCCCCGCGACTTTGACGGCCGGAGCGGTCTCCGGCATCACCACGACCGCCGGGACGCCAAGCCGCTGGGCCGCCAGCGCCACCGCCTGACCATGGTTGCCGGAGGAGTACGTGATGACGCCGGCCGCACGCTCCGCGCGAGACAGCTGGAGGAGGAAGTTGGACGCGCCGCGAAGCTTGAAGGCGCCCATCGGCTGGAGGTGCTCGCACTTGAGGGCGATGGTGAAAGGCGGACATGAAGGTCCGCCTCTACGATCGCCAATAGCCTGAAGGCGGTCGCCAACAGCATGGCCGGCAGACACATCTGTCAGCGGCGTGCGGACGACGACATCGCGGATCCGCGCGGCGGCGGCCTGAATGTCGGCCAGCGTGACGAGCGTGGCGGTCAACGGGTGCGGTTCAGGCGCGGCCGGGCGAACTGCTCGCTCTCGTGGTACACGGGCATCTCGCGCAGGCTGGCAATCCGCCATCCAAGCTCCGCCAGAAACTGCATGTCGCTGACGGCGCCGGTGTAGTCCCACGACGGCAGGATCTCGTCGCTCGGCTGGTGGTACCGGTTGTTGTCGTAGTCTTCGCGCATCCGCTTGGCCGCGGCGGCGTCCCCTGTGTACGCCGCGGGGTTGCTCAGCGAGAGCGCCGGGATCCCGATCTTGGCCAGCGGGAAGTGATCGGACCGGAAGAAGTGGCCGCGGCCCGGTTCCGGGTCGGGGCCGACGATGCGGCCGCGCTCCGCGGCGAGGCGCGAGGCGATGGCACCGAGCGTCGA
>MEKU01000057.1 GCA_001767195.1 Acidobacteria bacterium RIFCSPLOWO2_02_FULL_67_21 | reverse complement strand
TTCGCCACCTCGTCATACGGCACGAACTTCGCCCACCCCTTGTCCGACGCCACCTTCGTCAGCGCCGCCGTCAGCGTCGTCTTCCCGTGGTCGATGTGCCCAATCGTCCCCACGTTCACGTGCGGTTTCGAGCGATCGAATTTTTCCTTCGCCATGAATGTCGCGCTCGCTCTCGATGTACGTCGTTGCGTCGAATGGAGCCGATGACCGGGATTGAACCGGTGACCTCGTCCTTACCAAGGACGCGCTCTGCCAACTGAGCTACATCGGCTCAATCAAAAATCCGCCTCCGCCGCTTCGCGGCTTCGGCGAGACAGACGTCATGCGCTGGCCTGCCCGGACGAAGCCCGTCTTCGCGACGCATCGCCAGGCCTGCCCGGACGAAGCCTCGCCGTCTGTAACCGCTTCGGCGAGGCGAAGTCTGGAGCGGGAGACGGGGATCGAACCCGCGACCAACAGCTTGGAAGGCTGTGACTCTACCACTGAGTTACTCCCGCCTACGCGCTTCGCGCTTCGGCGTGGCAAGCCCGCCACGCGCCACGTTCCAACCCGCCACCGACCCTGACCTGCCCTCGGTGCCCACGTCGCGGCGCCGCGGGGAGCGCGGCTTGCCGCCCAAACAAACACCGCCACCCAAACCGAGCAGCCCTCTCATGCCATCGGCTGAGAGGTGTGGTGGGGAGGGGAGGGTTCGAACCTCCGTAGCCACTAGGGCGGCAGATTTACAGTCTGCTGCGATTGACCGCTCCGCCACCTCCCCGTTAATCCCTGTCCGAACTACGGATTCACGAATTCGACTAATCTGGTCAATTTTTTCGTTGGAGTCCGTGTATTTGGCGTTTCAGTCAAGACACGGCGAGGCGACCCGGTGGAGCTGGCGGAGGGATTTGAACCCCCGACCGGCTGATTACAAATCAGCTGCTCTACCGGACTGAGCTACGCCAGCCAGACGAAGAGCGCATGATAGCACTTCCCGTGCCAGTGCCGCAAGGAGCTGCACCGGGCACGGATGAGCCGGTAACCGGCTGCCCCTGCCGTACTTGCGGTCGTCTTCAGCCCTCGGACCGTACGGCTGCCGTACGTCTGACCGGCTGCTGGCCCTTGAGACGGCGCTGGCGCACCGCTTCAAACAGTGTAACGCCTGCGGCCACCGACACGTTCACGCTGCCCACGTGCCCCTGCATCGGAATCGCCACCAGAAAATCGCAGCGTTCCCGAACCATGCGCCGGAGTCCCGCCCCTTCGGCACCCAGGACGATGGCGATCGGCCCGGTGAGGTCGACGGCGTCATACGGCATATCGGCGTCCCCGGCCAGGCCGACGGTCCAGACGCCGAGCCCCTTGAGCTCTTCCAGCGCCCGCGCGATGTTCACGACCTCCGCGACACGCACGTGCGCAATCGCGCCGGCCGACGCCTTGGCGGCGGCCCCGCCGCGCGCAGCGCTGCGGCGGCTCTGCACAACGAGGCCGTCGGCGCCCGCGGCATCGACGGTCCGCAGGATGGCGCCGACGTTCTGCGGGTCCTCGACACCGTCGAGGACGACCAGCAGCGGAGCCCCCCCGGCCGATCGGACCAGGTCGGGAAGCGAATAGTGCGCCGGATCGTCAACCATCGCGACCACGCCCTGGTGCACGCCGTGCCGCGCGTCGCGATCGAGCATCTCCTGCTGGACGCGCCGTATGGGGACGCGGCGCTCCTCCGCCATGTCCACGATCTCCTGAAGCCGCGCCCCCGGCCGCTCGCCGACACGAACCTCGCGCACGCGCCCCGCGCGCAGGGCTTCGAGCACGGGGTTGATGCCGTAGATGATCATGCGGACACCCGCCCCAGCTCCCGGTCGAACGCCGCCGCCCGCTCAGCCGCGCCGGGGATGCGCCGCAGCCCCGCGGCATCGCCGAGCGCGGCGCCCCGTTCGATGGCCGGAACCCCGACATCCAGCTCGAGCCCCTCTGGTTCGCCGGTGAGCGCCAGCCGGATCGGGTGCAACAGCAGCTTGCCCTTCTGGCCGGTGCGCTCGCGGACGCGCGCGACGACGGCCCGAAACGTCTCGCGATCGATCATCGGCGGGCTGCCGGCAAGCTCTGCGGCGAGGGCGCTGATGACGCCGCGCGCCGCCTGCGCCTCCGCCCGCACACCGGCATCTTCGATCGCGCGCGCCGCCGAATAATCGAACAGGAATCGCAGCCGAGCCGGGACCTGCTCGAGTCGATCGACCGACGCAGCAGCCACGGGGATGACTCCTGCGAGAAAAGCCGTCACCGGCGCCCCCGGCTCCGCGATCCAGCCTTCGCGCTGCAGGAATGGCACCGCCAGACGCGTCAGGCGTTCGGGCGCGGCCGCCTTCAGATAATGCCGGTTGGCCCAGGCAAGCTTCTCCAGATCGAAGACACCCGCGCTTCGGCCCACATCCTCCAGCCGAAAACGCCGTGCGAGCTCGTCGATCGGCAGCAACTCCTGATCGTCTCCCGGCGACCATCCCAGAAGCGCCAGGTAGTTGGCGAGCGCTTCCGGCAGGACACCACGCGCGCGAAACTCGGCCACCGACGTCGCGCCATGCCGCTTGGACAACACGGCATGGTCGGGACCGAGGACGAGGGAGACATGCGCAAAGGCGGGTGGCGGCCACCCGAACGCCTCATAGAGCAGCAGCTGCCGCGGCGTATTCGAGATATGGTCTTCCCCGCGAATCACGTGGGTGATCGCCATCAGCGCGTCGTCGATGACGACCGCATAGTTGTACGCGGGGCTGCCGTCGGATCGCACGAGCACCGGGTCCCCGATCACGTCGGTGCTGAATCGAACCTCGCCGCGGACGAGATCGTGGAAGACGATGTCGCGCGTTTCAGGGACCCGGAACCGGATGACGGCCGGCTCGCCGCCTTCGGCACGCGCGCGGGCCTCGCCCGGAGGAAGGTCCCGGCACCGGCCCACGTACTTCGGCGGCCGCCCCTCGCGCAGCGCCGCATAGCGGTCCAGCTCGAGCTGTTCCGCCGGACAGAAACAGCGGTACGCCTGCTCACGCGACAGGAGCTCGACGGCGTGAGCACGATAGATGTGCGTGCGTTCCGACTGGCGATAGGGCCCGCGGTCCCCGCCCTTGTCGGCGCCCTCGTCCCAGTCGAGTCCCAGCCAGCGGAGATCCTCGACGATCGCGCGCTCGGATTCCGGGGTGGAACGCTCGGCGTCGGTGTCTTCGATTCGCAGGACGAACGTGCCGCCGGAGCCGCGCGCCAGCAGCCAGTTGAACAGGGCGGTGCGGGCATTGCCGACATGGAGCTGGCCTGTGGGGCTCGGCGCAAAGCGGACTCTCGGAGGGGATATCGGCCGGGAAATGGGGTCGGGAGTCATTTTTCGGCGCCCTGTCCTCGAAACATGACTCCCGACCCCATTAACAGCGCCACCGCGTGGACTGCGATCGATTCACCCGCGCCGATCGATCCGACCCCCTCGTTCGTCTTCCCTTTCACGCTGATCTGCGATGGATCGACGCCGATGGCACGCGCGAGATTACGCCGCATGGCGTCGGCATGGGGTGCCATCTTCGGACGTTCAGCGATCACCGTCACGTCGATATTCACGACGCCGTACCCCGCCGCCGCGACGATCCCGGCCGCGTGCCGCAAGAGCGCAATGCTGTCGGCATCCTTCCAGGACGGGTCGGTGTCGGGGAAGTGCCGGCCGATGTCGCCTTCGCCGGCCGCGCCAAGGATCGCGTCGGTAACGGCGTGGCACACGGCGTCCGCGTCGGAATGCCCTTGAAGCCCCCTGTCGAACGGAATGACGACCCCGCCGAGCACCAGGCGCCGGCCGGCCACGAGGCGGTGCAGGTCGTATCCATGGCCGATCCGCAGGGCCGATGCGTTCATCTGGCCTGGGGGGCCGCCCAGGAGCCGTTCGGCCAGCGCAAGATCGTCGGCGGTCGTGATCTTCAGATTCCGCGGATCGCCCTGCACCAGGCGCACCGGGCGCCCCGAGCGCTCCACGAGCGCGGCTTCGTCGGTCGCATCCGGCGTCCTCTCGCCAAGCGCCAGCGCCTCGCGCAGGACGTCGACGCGAAATGCCTGCGGCGTCTGCGCAAGAAAGATCTCGGCGCGCGGGAGCGTGTCGACAACCCGTCCGTCCGGGCCGCTGCGCTTCACCGTGTCGGTGGCGGGCATGGCGGCGATCGCCGCGCCGTGCGCACGCGCGGCGGCGATCGTCCGATCAATCACGTCGGCGGTCACGAGCGGGCGGGCCGCGTCGTGGATGACCACGACATCGGAGCGTGCCGGGAGGAGCGCGAATGCCCGAACCACCGAGTCCTGACGCCGGTCGCCGCCTTCGACAAGTCGAATCGGCTTGAGCGCCGCCCGCAGATAGTCCGGAGGATCGGCCACGAGATCGGGCGGAAGCGCAACCACGACATCCCCGACCTGAGGATGACTGACGAAGGCCTCAACGCTCCACTGCAGGATGGGACGCCCCAGCAGCAGGACGAGCTGCTTGGGACGCATGCCGCCGAAGCGAGCCCCGCGGCCGCCCGCAGCGATGATGGCGGTAACAGACACCGCGGCCGATTGTACCTACAAGCGGACGGCGCCGGTGAACGCGCCCATTCGCTGCGCCGTCACGTCGAGCACGTGCGCAAGATGGCGCGTGTCGAGCTCGACGGGCGCGAACACCACCACCAGCGCCCGCGTCGTCGCCGTGGTGACCATCGTCCGCGCAGAATCGGACGTTGGATTGCCGAACGGGCCGGCCGCATCGGCCAGCGTGATCCGGCCGCCGACGTGCACATCGTCCTTGCGGATCCCGGCATAGGCCTCGCCGGGCCGGCCGAGCCGTAACACCACGTCTCCCTGGATGTGCGCGGCGTCGTACAGCCCGTACGGCAACTGGAACTCCAGCGAGCACCAGTTGCACACGTCCACCATCGAGTTGATGCGCGGCAGCGGCTCGCCCTTCCGCACGCGGCGCAGCAGCGCCTCCGACGAGGGCCGCCGTTTCGTCGGATCGATGCCCACGCGCTTGTACATGGTCCGAACGGCGGCCATGTCCTCAGGGGGATGTGCCCGGACAGCCGTTTCGGCGGCGGCCAGCGGAGCATCGAGGCGAGAGTCCGCGTCGGCCACGGTGGCCCTCTCGAGCCACAGGACACCGGGCCGGACGATCGATTCGAGCTCAGGCGCGACGGTGAACGTCATGGGCGTCAACATCGGACTCGGCGTCCGACACGATGATCTGACGAATGCGCTCCGCAAAGGGCCGCGTATCCGTTCCGGCCAGGCCTTGCGTCTCGATCGGGTCGTGCACGACAAGCCGCACCCGGCCGGGGTATGTCGCGAGCCGTCCCTTCAGCATCACATGGCGGCTGCCGATGACCGAGAGCGGCACCACGTCCAGCTCCGCCTCGAGCGCGAGATAGAAGCTGCCGCCCTTGAAACGGCCGACACGGCCGTCGGGGCTCCGGGTCCCCTCCGGGAAGACGATCAGCGAAAGCCCCTTCGACGTGAGCGCCGAGGCCCACGAGAAGATCGCCGTCCGGTCCGGACGGGACCGGTCCACCAGCATGTGCCCCGTGCGGCGCAGGTGCCAGCCGAGAAACGGGAAGCGGCCGAGCGATTCCTTCGCGATGATCCGCAGCTGAAACGGAAGCGACCAGAAGAGGATCGGAATGTCGTAGATGCTCTGGTGATTGGAGACGAACACATACGTGCGGCCCGGCACGAGCCGCTCCAGTCCCTTCACGTCGACATGCACGCCGGTCGTCCGCAGGATCAGCCACGACCAGGACCTGGCACACCAGTGGGCGAAATACCCGCGCCGCTCGAACAGGCTCGAGGCCAGCGACAGCGTGCCCAGCACGATCGTGTACACAGTGATGGCGGGAATCAGGAAGAAGACCGTACGCCACCAGTGAAAAGGAGGAATGCTCAATGCCCCATGCTAAATGCTAAATGCCCAACACCGCATTCATACTGTCTAGGCATTCGGCATTGAGCATTGAGCATTCGGCATTGTTCGTCACTTGCCCGCTGCCGCGGCCGAAGGCGGAACCTGCGGGCGCGCGCGGCCTTCGGCCACTGCGGCGGCTGGCGGGGCGATCTGCTGGCCCGCGGCGGCGGGATCGATGAAGCGGCCGAAGATCATCTTGCCAGCCGTGGTCTGGAGCACGCTCGTGACGACGACGTCGATCGTCTTGCCGATCGACTTCCGGGCATTGTCGACCACCACCATCGTCCCGTCGTCGAGGTACGCGACGCCCTGGTTGTACTCCTTCCCTTCCTTGAGGATGAAGACCTTCATGAGCTCGCCGGGCAGCACGACCGGCTTGAGCGCGTTGGCCAGCTCGTTGATGTTGAGCACATCGACGCCGCGCAGCTGCGCGACTTTGTTCAGATTGAAGTCGTTGGTCACGATTTTGCCCTGCAGCGTCCGCGCCAGCTCGATGAGCTTCAGATCCACTTCGCGAACGTCCGGGAAATCGATATCCGAGATCATCACGTCGACTCCCGACATCTTCTGAATCTTCTGCAGAATGTCGAGGCCGCGGCGCCCGCGGTTCCGTTTCATGGAATCGGAGGAATCGGCCACCAGCTGCAGTTCCTTGAGCACGAACTGCGGGATCACCAGCGTCCCGTCAATGAACCCCGTTTCGCAGATGTCGGCGATCCGTCCGTCGATGATGACGCTGGTGTCGAGCACTTTGTAGCGGCGGCGCGGCCCCGCGGACCGGAACACCGAGACGATGTTCTCCGGTTCCAGCCACTCGCCCTTGCGGGCGCCCATCACGAGCCCGAGGTACGGGAGCGCGAGCAGGATGAGGCCGTGCAGGAAGACAACCCGGCCGTCGCCGAGATTGGCCCAGTACATGGCATCGCCGAGCACCTTGGCCGCGCCGAGGCCGATCGCGCCGCCAAGCAGAGCTCCGAGCATGTGGGTCACCGGCGCGGTCTTCAGCCGGATCTCCAGCAGGACGATGAGGATGGCGAGCACGACACCGAAGGCGACGTTCTGAAACAGTCCGCCCGTGGCAACCGGCTCCAGCTGATAGGCCGTATAGCCGACGGCGGCGACGAACACCGCACGCGCGAGAAGGAACCAAGCCGTCATCATGCCCCCCGGGGTTATGAATGATGGAACCTTAGAACCGCGGGCGCAGAAAATCAAGTAAGGAGATGGTCGAGCGCCTCTCCGACACTGCGCACGCCGACCAGCTCGCAGTCGCCCTCGCCGGCCGTCTCGCGCACATCGATGTTCGCCGCCGGCATGACGATGCGGGAAAATCCCATCTGCACGGCCTCCCGCACGCGCAGGGCCGCCTGCGGGACACCGCGAATTTCTCCGCTCAGGCCCACTTCTCCGAACACCGCGGTCGACCCGGCCAGGCTCCGGTTGCGCATGCTGGACGCCACCGCCGCCACCACGCCCAGATCCGCAGCCGGTTCGTCCACGCTCATCCCGCCGGCGATATTCACGTAGACGTCGTCGCCGGCCAGGTTCAGCCCCGCGCGCTTCTCGAGCACCGCCAGCAGCAGCGACAGGCGGTTCTGGTCGAGTCCGATGGCCATGCGCCGCGGGTTGCCGTACGTGCTGGCGCTGACGAGCGCCTGCACTTCCACGAGGATCGGACGCGACCCCTCGACGCAGCAGAGCACGGCAGACCCTGGCGTGCCGGAGGCCCGCTCCGAAAGAAACAGCATCGACGGGTTCGGGACCGGCCGCAGGCCCACCCCGGTCATCTCGAACACGCCGAGCTCGCTGACAGCGCCAAAGCGGTTCTTGACGGCCCGGACGACGCGGTGCGCGTGGTGCCGCTCCCCTTCGAAAGAGAGGACGGTGTCGACGACGTGCTCGAGGACCTTCGGCCCCGCCAGGCTGCCGTCCTTTGTGACATGACCGACGAGCACCGTCGGAATGTTCTGCCCCTTGGCGGCGAACAGAAACTGCGTGGCCGCCTCGCGCACCTGCCCGATGCTTCCGGGCGCCGATTGAAACTTGATCGAAAAGACGGTCTGGACCGAATCCACGATGACGAGGGCGGGCTTCAGTCTCGCGATCTCCTCGAGAATGCGCTCGATGCACGTCTCGGCCAGCAGGTAAATCGGCGCTTCGCCGACATTCAGCCGGTCGCCGCGGCTCTTGATCTGATGCTCGGATTCCTCGCCCGAGGCGTAGAGCACCGGCCCGGCGGCGCGCGCAAAATGCGCCGCCGCCTGGAGCAGCAGCGTCGACTTGCCGATGCCCGGCTCGCCGCCGAGCAGCACGAGCGAGCCGGGCACGACGCCGCCCCCCAGCACCCGATCGAACTCGCCGATCCCGGTCGACAGCCGCAGGGCATCGGCGATGTCAACGTCGGCGTACAGCTTGGCTGTGCCGCCGGCGCCGAGCTGCGCGTACCGATTGGTCGCCGCCGCCACAGCCGGCGGATCGCCGACGCGCTCTTCGACCAGCGAGTTCCACGCGCCGCAGTCGGTACAGCGCCCCATCCATTTCGGCGCCTGCGCGCCGCACTCCTGGCAGACGAACACGACCTTGGGGGGTTTCATGACGAAATCAAATCCCAAATCCCAATGACCAGAACCCAAGGCGCATGGCCGGTTGCTTTGCGGCGTTTTGGGATTTGGGCTTTGGGCTTTGGGATTTACTCATAGTGTCGCTCGATCCTCGTTCCGAGCCGGCACACGATCTCCCACGGGATGGTGCCGATCCACGCCGCCATCTCGCGCGCATCGATCTGCTGCCAGCTCTCGTCGCCCTGACGCCCCAGAAGCACCACTTCGTCGCCGGGCTGCACGTCTTCGAGCTCCGATACGTCGACGGTCATCATGTCCATCGAGACCGCGCCGACGATCGGCACACGCCGGCCTCGAATGAGCACGACCCCCCGGCCGCTCAACCTCGTGTCGAGCCCGTCAGCGTATCCGGCGGGAACGACCGCAATGGACCTCGGCGTGTCGGCCACGTAGCGGGAGCCGTAGCCGACCGCCTCGCCGGGCCGAAGCCCTTTGACAGCGACGACGCGGCTCGTCAGCGACATCACGGGCCTCAGCGGAATCGTCGATGCCAGCGGCGGAGGGACAATGCCGTAGAGCAGAAGCCCCGGGCGCACCGCGTCGTACCAGATCCGCGCGTCGCGCAGCAGCGCCGCGCTGTTGGCCGCATGGCACGGTACGCGCAGGCCCGCGGACGCCACGGCCGCTTCAAACCGCGACCGCTGCTCGCCGAAGAGCGGATGCTCCGGGATGTCAGCCGTCGCAAAGTGCGTGTAAGCCGCCTCGAGCCGCAGGTGGTCGCTGTTCAGAAGCGCCGGCAGCATCCGGCCGAGATTGTCGAACCGGAACCCGAGCCGGTTCATGCCCGTGTCGATCTTCAGGTGATAGCCGCAGACGATCCCGCGGCGCGCCGCGGCGGCCTGCACCGCGCGCGCCGCCGACGGCGTCGAGATCGTCGGCGTCAACGCGTATTCGAACAGGCCGTCGAGGTCGCTGACACTCAGCGCGCCGAAGACGAGGATTGGCATCGTCACGCCGCTGCGGCGCAGGACGATGCCTTCCTCGATATCCGCGCACGCCAGCATCGTCGCGCCCGCCTGCTCGAGCGCCTGCGCCACACGCTCCGCGCCGTGCCCGTAGGCGTTTGCCTTGACCACGGCGATGATCGCGGGCCCCCCACCTTCAGGTCCGCCTAGGAACTCTCGAATGGCGCGGAAGTTGGACTGCAGCGCCGCGAGATCGACGCGCGCGACAGTGCTCCGGATCATCAGGCCTGGCGCGCCAGGCTCTCGAATCTGGTCTGGTCGCGCAGGAACGCCAGCCGGACGACGCCGGTCGGCCCGTTCCGTTGTTTGGCGAGAATGAGCTCCGCGGTTCCGGCATCAATAGGGTCCGGATCGCGGTTGTACGCATCCTCACGGTAGATCAGGATCACGACGTCGGCATCCTGTTCGAGCGCCCCCGATTCACGCAGGTCCGACAGCTGCGGGCGGTGGTCCGACCGCGACTCCGGCGCGCGGCTCAACTGCGACAGCACGACGATCGGAACGTTCAGCTCCTTGGCCAGCCCCTTCAGCGACCTGGAAATGGCTCCGAGCTCGAGCGTCCGGTTCTCAAAGCGGCCGCGGCCGGTCATGAGCTGGATGTAATCCACGACGAGCATGTTCAGGCCATGCTCGGCCTGCAGGCGGCGCGCCTTCGCGCGCATCTCCAGGACGCCGACACCGGCCGTGTCGTCGATGAACAGCCGCATCGCGTTGAGCGCCTCGAGCGCCTGCGAGATCCGGTCGTAGTCCTTCTGGCCCAGCGCTCCGGTCATCAGGCGGTGGCTGTCGATCTTCGCTTCGGAGGTCAGCAGGCGCAGAAACAGCGACTCCTTCGACATTTCGAGGCTGAACACCCCGACCGCGTGGTCGGGCTGCAGGGCCACGTGCCGCGCGATGTTCAGCGCCAGGCTCGTCTTCCCCATCGACGGCCGCGCCGCAATGATGATCAGGTCGCCCGCCTGGAACCCCCGCGTCATCTCGTCCAGGTCGTAGAAGCCGGTCGGGACCCCGGTGACGAGCCGTTTCTGCTCGAACAGCGTCTCGATCTTCGGGTAGCTGTCCCGGACCAGATCGCTCATCGCCGTGAAGCCGCCCCGCAGCCGGTCCTCGGCGACCGCAAAGATGGCGCTTTCGGCGTCGTCCAGAATGAGATCGGACTCCTGATCGGCCTCGTACGCGTTCGACAGGATCTTGTTGGCGGCGAAGATCAGGTTCCGCAGCGTCGACTTTTCCTTGACGATGCGCGCGTAGTACTCGACGTTGGTGGCGCGGGGCACGCCGTCGGCCAGCGATGCGACGTACGCCGGCCCGCCGACATCGTCGAGCTCGCTGCTGCGAGCGAGCTCCTCCTTCAGCGTGACGAAATCGATCGCCTGACCGCGCTCGTTGAGCGCGATCATCTTGTCGAAAATGCGGCGATGGGCGTCGCGATAGAAGTCGCGCGCGTCGATCACCTGCGCGGCCGTGTTGAACGCGTCGTTGTGGACGAGCACGGCCCCGAGCACGGACCGCTCCGCCTCGAGATTGTGCGGAAGCGTGCGTTCGGCGGCTGCGACGACGGTATCGGCCATGCGCGGGAGGTGCTGCCCCTGGAAGAAGTGGAGTGTAGCACTTGTGCTACCCTCCGCGCGACCGAATGCCGATCGCGCTGCCGTGGTATCGCACGATCACCGCCGAGCAGTGGCGCGTCCTCGCCGCCGCGAAGTTAGGGTGGATGCTCGATGCGATGGACTTCATGCTGTACGCGATGGCGATCGGCCAGCTGCGAACGTACTTCGCGTTCGACGACGCGGCCGCCGGCATGCTGGGAACGGTCACGCTGCTCATGTCGGGCGCTGGCGGCGTGCTGTTTGGGTACATTGCCGACCGCATCGGCCGCACGCGCGCGTTGATGGGGACGATCCTTCTCTTCTCGGTGGCCTCCCTCGGCGCCGCGACGTCGCAGAGCGTGCTCCAGCTGCTCCTGTGGCGCGCGCTGCTCGGCATCGGCATGGGCGGAGAGTGGGCGTCGGGCGCCGTACTGGTGAGCGAGACATGGCCGCCCGCGCACCGCGACAAGGCCGTCAGCATCATGCAGTCCGGATGGGCGATCGGCTACATCGTGGCGGCGATCCTGGCCGCGGCGGTGCTCGGCGCGCCGGGCGCGGGACCGGATGCCTGGCGATGGCTGTTCGTGCTCGGCGTGCTGCCGGCGGCGTTCACGTTGTGGATCCGCCGGCGCGTTCGGGAGCCCGACGTCTGGGTGAGGCGCGCCCACGCGCCCGCGGCGGCCGGCAACCCATTCGCCGTCATCTTCGGGCGCAGCCTGCTCGGCCAGACGCTGCGGCTCACGCTGCTCACCGCGTCCGTGCAATTTGCCTACTGGGGCGTCTTCTTCTGGCTGCCCGCCTTCCTGGCGCGCCCGCTGGCCGAGGGCGGCGCGGGCATGGGGGTCGTCGGGTCGCTCGGATGGATCATCCCGGTGCAGATCGGCGCCTATTTCGGCTATCTCACCTTCGGCTTCATCGCCGGCCGCATCGGCCGGCGCCTGACTTTCATCCTGTTCATGCTGGCGGCAGCCGTGCTCGTGCCCGTCTACGGGCAGATGGCGCGGAGCCCGGCCGCGCTGATGCTGCTCGGGCCGGTGCTCGGCTACTTCGGCCACGGCTACTTCAGCATGTTCGGGAGCTTCATCGCGGAGCTGTTTCCGACCGCCGTTCGGGCGACGGCGCAGGGAACGACGTACAACATCGGGCGCATGGCGGGCGCAGTGGGCCCGTACACCATCGGAGCCGTCGCGACGCTGCCCGGCTCGGGCATCGGCCTCGCCCTCGGCGTGACGTCGGCCTTCTTTCTGGCGGCCGCCGTGCTGATCGTCACGCTGCCGGACCGGAGCGGCCGGGCGCTGGAGGCCTGACGCATATCGACGTAGTGCCCGGCTTGAGCCGGGCTGAAGCCCGGCACTACGTGCGAAAGACTATTGCCGCTCGAGCGTGAGGCGGCGCGTCAGCGTTTCGGTACCGGCGCGGGGGTTGCGTGCCGGGCCGAAGAACATCTTGCCGTTCTCGAAGCGGAAGAATCGCTTCTGGTCGGTCCCGACATAATCGGGCCGCCACGCCCCTTCGACCTTGAGCGTCACGCTCCCCTCAGCGTCGTTGACGGTACAGGGTCCGGTGTACGCGATATAGCTGCTCAGCAGCGCCCCTTTCATCTGTTCGCCCCTCGGCGCGTCGGCCTTGAATGATGGGACGTCGCTCGACATGATCTGCAGGTAACACCACCCGCCTTCGACCACAATCGATCCGACGGGATTCCGGCCCCAGGGGTAGCGTCCAACCGATCCGTCTGCGCGGAGATCTTCTGCCGCCACGAGCTTCCAGCGGCCCTCGATGGTCTGGGCGGCCGCCGACGTCGACCATCCGAGCAACAAGAGAGCGGCAACAATCTTCACAGTTCACCCCCTGCAATGCACGGCGGGTCCGCCGGTCGATGCGACCGAGCCTCCGGCGGAACCCGCCCTACGTACCGTCACTGTTACGGTGCTTCCGCATATGCAGCGCGCGCCGCAGCGGCTAGGCCGTTGGCGCGCGGCCAGTTCGGGTGCGCCTCCTCGAACTCCATCTGCACCATCATGGCGACCTCGTCGGCCGGACGCCCCTGGGCCTTGAGCGCCTGCGCCCGTGTCTGCACGCCGAGCATGACCGAGCGGCTGACGCCGATGAGCGATCCGTCGCCGACCGCGCCGTGCGACGGCACGATGGTCGACGGCCGCATTGCCTCGAACGCGTCGAACGCAGCCAGCCACGCCTTCATGCTGGTCACGCCCGTGGCGGCGAGAAACGAGTTGTTCATCACGACGTCGCCGGCGAACAGGACGTTGTCTCCCTCGACGAAGAAGCCCGTATCGCCCCGCGTGTGCGTCGGCCCGACGACCAGCATGCGCACGCGGACGCCGCCGAGATCGAGCACGTAGTCACGATCGAACGTGATGTCGGCCGTCCGGAGGGCCGCGCCCTGCAGCAGCTGGGCGGTCATCGGCGAACGAGCCGAGAACGTCCTGATCTGGGCAGCGCCGTTTTCCGCGAACTCCTCCACCTGAATCTTCGGGCTCACGTATTTCGCACTGGCGGGAAACGCCGGCGCGCCGGTCGAGTGCTCGGCGTGAAAGTGTGTCGACGCGATGAAGATCTCCGAGTTCGTGCTGACCGTCGCGACCTCGCGAAGCACCGCCTCCCCGTTGCGTCGTCCGAGGCCGGGATCGATCACCAGGGTGGCGCGTGAGCCGACGACGATGCCGACGTTCGGGACGAGCGGGACGTTGCCGTCAGGGATGACGTACGTGTGCGCCGCCACCTTGACCGTGGCGTTCTCCTTCACCAGCGGATCTGGCACAGCGGCCTGCTGAGCAGCCGCGCTCGAAATGAGGAGGGACAGGGAGGCCACGAGCACGACAGGACGAGCGAGACGTGTACCACTCATCGCGAAGCCCTCCGCCCGAGCGCTACGGCCGGGGCACTGCCGCAGGGTCGAGCCGCGGCCGGCTCATTGTCTCGCCAGCCGCGGCAGACTGCAAACATTGTTATGAGGTCGGGTGGGCGTCGAGGCGTCTTGTGCGGACTCGCTGTCGGTAAGGCCTCGGCCGATCGCCTGCACGACGTACATGCCTGTTACCGTCCTGCCCAGTAACCAGGCCGACGCTTCTGGTGGGCAACGGCTATGACCACCGCGTCGCCCTGACCAACTCGATAGAAGATGTTGAAAGGGAATCGTTCGAGCATGATGCGTCGCGTGCCATGCGGAGCCAACGGATACCGGAGTGGCGCCTCGGTGATGCGCCGGAGCGCTTGCGATAGTTCGTGCAGAAAACCCGCGGCGGCCAAAAGACTTCGTTCCTCATACCGCGCTTGCGCTCCCTCGGCTTCATCGCGCGCCCGCGGGTGGAAGCTAACGCGCATTCAGCCGGTCAAGTAACCGCTGTCGCACCTCTTCCCAAGGGATGCTTTTCACGGTCCCGGCGTCCAGCTCCGCGACCCGGCGTTCGATTTCAGCAGCCCACGCTGCCTCAACGTCGGGGTCAGGCTCACCCTCGAGCGACTCAATGAGAAGGCCTGCCAAGGTGGCTCGGTCTTGCTCTGACAATTCCGTCGCGTCCCTGAAAACGTCCTTAAAGTCTTTGGGCATAATCAGATCTTAACGCCGTCTCGGGATCAGGCAGCATCAGCTGCGGCGCACAGCGCCGTCAGCTGCATGCTGTTAGGCGCCCACTTGATATAGCCGGTCCTGCGGAGCCTCCCTCGCAGGTATTCCCGGAATGGAAACCGGAGGCCCTACGCGCTAAGTGCTTGGATGCGCGAATCCTAGCACGCGTTGAGACAGGCGCGTTGCGACCAGGTTGGCTGCGGCCTCCGCAGCCCAAGACGCCCACGCAGATGCGGGCAGCGTCCAAGATAACGGCACTGCAGATCCTGACCAGGAGCAGGGGTCCGCCTCGCGCTGTCACGTCACATGGCACGCGTGTCACTCCCAGGATCCTGGATGGCCATCCAGCATTCCGGCTCCGCGAGCGCCCGGAAGCCGAACTGCTCGTAGAGGCCGTGCGCATCACGCGTGGCAAGCAGAAATGACCGCAGGTGCTGCAGCTCGGGGTGGTCGAGGATCGTTCGCATCAGCGCCTTCGAGATGCCGCGGCCCCGGAACTCGGGAACGACGAAGACATCCATCAGATAGGCAAAGACCGCGCGGTCCGACACGACGCGGGCGAACGCCACCTGCCGGCCGTTGACGTACACGCCGAAGCACAGCGAGTTCCCGATCGACCGCTCGACGACGCTCCGGCGGCGGCCTTCAGCCCAGTACGAGTGGCGCAGCCACTCGTGAATCAGGTCGATATCGAGCCGCGCAGGATCTGTTGAGATCTCGAAGGCCGGGTCCACTCGATCCTCCATCGCGCCGGGCCAGCGTTACGACGGCCTGTCCGGCTCCTCGCCAGGAGACAGCCTGAACTCACCGCGTTCGACGCCCGACAGCAGCTCGCGCGCTTCGTCCTCGCGATCCGACGGAACAAGGATTTCGACGGCTCCAATCCCGTCGATCGCGATGCCGTGCGTCGTTCGCAGCGTTTCTCCGCGCACCTGCGTCGGAATGCCGTGCGCCTCGAGAAACGCGCGCAGCTGCGCCTCGGCGAACTGCCCCTGCACCGTCGACACGCGGACGTAGCGTTCGGTCATGACCATCTCGCAGGCCCGGCTGAAGCCGGGCACTACGTACTGCTCGCCCGGCTGAAGCCGGGCACTACGTACTGCTCGCCCGGCTGAAGCCGGGCACTACGTACTATTGAGATCGATCTCTGTGTCTCTGCGTCTCTGTGGCCCGTGATCGTGGACACGCCCGCGATCAGATCCGGCCGAAGCAGATGTACTTGACCTCGAGAAACTCCTCGATGCCGTACTTGGAGCCCTCGCGGCCGAGGCCCGATTCCTTCACGCCGCCGAACGGCGCCACCTCGGTGGAGATGATGCCGGTGTTCACGCCGACGATGCCCGATTCGAGCGCCTCGGCGACGCGCCAGATGCGCCCGACGTCTCGGCCGTAGAAATAGGCCGCCAGGCCGAACGGCGTGTCGTTGGCCAGCGCGACCGCTTCCTCCTCGGTCCTGAAGCGGAACAGCGGCGCCACCGGCCCGAATGTCTCCTCGCGTGCGATCAGCATGGACGGGGTGACGTCGGCCAGCACGGTCGGCTCGAAGAACCGCCCGCCGAGCGCGTGGCGTTTTCCGCCGCTGACCACGCGCGCGCCCTTCGACAGCGCGTCGGAAATGTGCTCCTCGACCTTCTGCACCGCACGATCGTCGATGAGCGGCCCCTGGGTCGCGCCCTCCTCGAGCCCGGGCGCCGGCTTCAGGCGCCGGACCGCCTCGGTCAGCTTCGACGCGAACGCGTCGTAGACGCCGTCCTGCACGAAGATGCGGTTCGCACAGACGCAGGTTTGACCGCTGTTCCGGTACTTCGACGCCATCGCGCCCTCCACCGCCGCATCCAGATCCGCATCGTCAAAGACGAGGAACGGCGCGTTGCCGCCCAGCTCGAGCGAGACCTTCTTGACCGTCCCCGCGCACTGCGCCATCAGTAGCTTGCCCGTCGCGGTCGATCCGGTGAACGACAGCTTGCGCACTTCCGGATTCGAGGTGAGCTCGCGCCCGATCTCCTCCGCGGGACCGGTGAGGATGTTGAGAACGCCCTTCGGGAGCCCCGCCTGCTCGCCCAGCTCCGCCAGCGCCAGGGCCGAGAACGGCGTCTGCGAGGCGGGCTTGAGGACCACGGGACAGCCGGCCGCGATCGCCGGGCCGGCCTTGCGCGTGATCATCGCGAGCGGGAAGTTCCACGGCGTGATGCACGCGACGACGCCGATCGGCTGCTTGATGACGATGATGCGCGTGTCGCGCTGGTGGCCGGGAATGGTGTCGCCGTAGACGCGCTTGGCCTCTTCGCCGAACCACTCCAGGAAACTGGCGGCATAGGCGACCTCGCCGCGCGACTCGGCGAGCGGCTTCCCCTGCTCGGTCGTCATCAGGCGCGCGAGATCGTCCTGATGCGCCATCATCAGGTCGAACCAGCGCCGCATCACGCGGGAGCGCTCCCTGGCGGTGACGCTCCGCCACGCGGGCCAGGCCCGCGCCGCCGCCGCGATCGCGTCGCGCGTCTCGGCGGCACCGAGCTTCGGGACGCGGCCGACGATCTCGCCCGTGGCGGGATTGTCGACGTCGATCGCCGCGCCCTCACGCGCGGCGATCCATGCCCCGTCGATGTAGCAGGCCTGCCGGAAGAGCCGGGGCTCCCTGAGGGAAATGCCGGTCGATGCAGCCGTCGGCATGCAGCACCTCTGCGTGTCGCGCGAGACGAGCTAGGCCTGTGGCTCCTGGCCCTCTTTCACCACCCGCACCTTCAGGGGCACCGTGACGTCCCGGTGCAGCTTGAGGGGCACGTCGTGATCGCCGATCGTCTTGATCGGCTCGGGCAGGATCAGCTTGCGTCGATCCAGGTCGAATCCCTTGCCGTGCAGGTATTCGGCGATGTCGGCCGACGTCACCGACCCGTACAGCTGATCGGTCTCGCCGACGCGCCTGGCGATGACGATGTCGACCGTCTGGAGGCGCGTGGCGATCGCCTCGGCCTGGCCGCGCTCCTGCGCGTCCCGCACCTCGGCGATCTTCCGCTCCCGCTCGACGTGCTTGCGGTTGGCGTCGGTCGCCGGCAGCGCCAGCTTCCGCGGGAGCAGGAAGTTGCGGGCGTAGCCGTCGGCCACCTTGACGATCTCGCCGCGATCCCCCAGCTTGTCGACGTGTTCTCTGAGAATGATTTCCATGACGCGCCCCTATTCGCTCGTGTACGCAATCAACGCGATCTGTCGCGCGCGCATGATGGCGGTGCGCAGCTTCCGCTGATGCATCGCGCACGTGCCGGAAATCCGGCGCGGCATGATCTTGGCCCGCTCGGGCACGAACGACATCAGCAGCTTGATGTCCTTGTAGTTGATGTCGTCGATTTTCTCGGCGCAGAACCGGCACACCTTGCGGCGCCGGAACATGGGACGACGGCCGCCCTCCTTGCCCTGCTGCGTCTGGGCGCCGCCCCGGCCGCGCCCGCCGCCGCCGCTTCCCCCCGCGCTTCGTCTGCCGTTCATCGCGCATCCTCCCTGTCAAATCGACCGTCCTGTTCGCTCTCGTCCCGATCGTCGTCGAACTCGCTGCGCTGCCCTTCGCCCGGCTGCCGCTCCGGCGGCAGGCCCCGCGCGAGCCGGCGGCGGCGCGAGGTCTCGGTGCGCCGGGTGCGCGTATGCTCGACGACGCGCTCGTGCTCGTCCACGCGAACGACCAGATGGCGGATCACCAGATCGATCACCTTGAGACGGCGGTCGATCTCCTTCAGCAGCTCGCCGGAGCCGATGATGACGTCGAGGACGTAATTGCCTTCCTTGTGGTGGCCGATGACGTAGGCCAGCTTCCGCCGCCCCCAGTGCTCGGTCTTTTCGAGGGTGCCGCCCATGCGCTGCACGATGGCGTCGATCTGCCCGTGCAGCTCGGCCAGCTGATCGTCGGTCGCCTCCGGCGACGCGACGTAGACGAGCTCGTACCGTCGGTTCATAAGTCTCCTTCTGGACTTCGGCTGCCTTACCGGCCCGGCTGAAGCCGGGCACTACGATCGTCGTACGTAGTGCCTGGCTTCAGCCAGGCCCACGATTCCGTACGTAGTGCCTGGCTTCAGCCAGACCCACGATCCCGTACGTAGTGCCTGGCTTCAGCCAGACCAAGCAGCAAGGAGTCAGTCAGTCATGTCCGGAGCCGTGGCCTCCGGGTTGTACGCGTTCATCACCTTCTGGATGCCCTCCACGACGAACATCTGGGCCGCGTCGGCGGCCCGGGTCATGAGACTCTCCACGTCCGGCTCTTCGGCCGGCTCGAACGTCGCGAGGACGAAGTCGGCAAGGTCGCGGCGCGCATCGCCACGGCCCACGCCGAGCCGCATCCGCGGAAACGCGGTGGTCCCCAGCTGCTCGACCACCGACTTCAACCCGTTGTGCGTGCCGCCCGATCCCGACGCCCGCACGCGAATCCTTCCGAGCGGCAGGTCCACATCGTCGAGCACGACCAGCAGCTCCTCCGGCTCGACCTGGTGGTAGCCCGCGAACCGCGCGACCGCATACCCGCTGCGGTTCATGAACGTCTGCGGCTTCACCACCAGGAACGGCGACTCGCCGAAGCTCTTGGCGAACAGCACGTCCTCGTCCTTCCGCCAGTGAAGGCCGAGCCGCTCGCCCACCAGGTCGGCCACGCGAAAGCCGACGTTGTGCCGCGTCCCGGCGTACTCGCGACCTGGATTGCCCAAGCCGACGATCACCTTCACTTCTTGGGCTCTTCGCCTTCCTTCTCGACCTTGCCCTTCTTGATCACCTCGGGCTCGGCCGGTGCTGCCGGCGCCGCCGCGGCTTCCGCCTCGGCCGTCACCGCCGCCTCTTCCGCCTTCGGCACCACGACGTGGACGAGCATCGTGTCGGGATCGTTGAGCGGCTTCCACTTCGGGCTCTCCGGCAGATCGCGGAGCCGGACCGCCTGATGGAGCATCAGCTCGGACACGTCGATGTCGATGTGCTCGGGAATGTCGGCCGGCAGGCACTGCACCTGCACTTCGCGGGTCACGAAATCGAGCAGCCCGCCCTGCTGCTTGACGCCCTTCGCCTCGCCCCTGATCGCAATCGGAACCGTGACGGTGATCGCGCGGTCCATCGCCAGCTGGTAGAAGTCGGCGTGGAGCAACTCCTGGGTGACCGGATCGAGCTGATATTCCTTCACCATCACGCGCGACTCGGTGCCGTCGAGCGTGAGCGTGATCAGCGTGTTCGCGCCCGACTCCGAGTGGAGAATGCGGAGCACCGCCTTCGGATCGACGGCGACGGCCACCCCTTCGGGCGCCTTGCCGCCCTTTCGCGTGCCGTACAGGACGCCCGGTATGCGGCCGCCGACGCGCAGGCGCCGCGCCTCGTTCTTGCCGCGTCCTTCTCTCTTGACGACTTCCAGCGTAGCTTCCATGTCTCTTCCCGTCCGGCGGACCTGAAGGTCCACCGCTCCAATTAGACGAACAGCGACGATACCGATGTTTCCTCGTGAATGCTTCGGATCGCCTGACCGAGCAGGCGGGCCACCGAGAGCACCACGATCTTCTTGCACTGCTGCGCCTCACCACGCAGCGGGATCGTGTTGGTCACGATCAGCTGATCGATGGGCGCGCTCTGAATCCGCTCGATTGCCGGCCCCGACAGCACGCCGTGCACCGCGCACGCGAGCACCCGCCCC
>MEKU01000056.1:105108-150676 GCA_001767195.1 Acidobacteria bacterium RIFCSPLOWO2_02_FULL_67_21 | reverse complement strand
CTGGGCCGTGTCTCAGTCCCAGTGTGGCCGTCCGCCCTCTCAGGCCGGCTACCGATCGTCGCCTTGGTGGGCCATTACCTCACCAACTAGCTAATCGGACGCGGGCCCCTCTTCAAGCGCCAGGTCTTGCGATCCCCGGCTTTGATGTCCGCCTGTTCAAAGGCGGGATGTTATGCGGTATTAGCGTCCCTTTCGGGACGTTATCCCCCACTCGAAGGTAGGTCACCCACGTGTTACTCACCCGTTCGCCACTCAACTGAGAGCCGAAGCCCTCAGTCGCGTTCGACTTGCATGTGTTAGGCACGCCGCCAGCGTTGATTCTGAGCCAGGATCAAACTCTCATGTTAAATAGGCTGTCTCTACCCTTATTGCGGGCGAGGGCAACTCTTTAACGCGAGCGCCTGTTGTTCTTGGCTCTTGCGTTGTTTGGTTACGTTGCAGCTCCGGCTTATTCCCTTGCGGGGTTCACCAGAGCCAAAGCTGACACTTAACGGGGTCTGCCTCCGCAACCTTGCGGTTGCGTCGGCAAGACTTCGTTGTGCTTGCACGTCCTATCCAGTTTTCAAAGAACCAGGCGTCCCCGCCGGCCACGGACGGCCGTCTTCAGGGGAACCTTTTGAGGTTACTATCGGGCACCCGCTCTGTCAACCCCTTTTTATCGGGCCACTTACGGGCATCCGTATAGGGCGTCTACCTGCAGTGCGTGTGGCGTTTTCTGGCCGGAACGCCTCGGCGGCATTCCCTCTTGCAGACCGATCTACCACTGCCGGGCTGGCGCCCGTCAGGCGAACCTTTTAAGACTACGGGCTGGCGCCAGTCCTGTCAACCCAACTGAGACATTACTGTCAACTGAGACATTACCCGGCGCCTCTGGCCGGCGCCTCAACCGCGCGCGATGTTGACGAGATAATTGTCCTTCTTGCCCTTGCGAACGACGAACACCTGCCCCGCAACGGCCTGATCGGGCGTCACACGCTCTCGCTCGTCCGTAATCCGCCGATCGTTGATGTAGATCCCGCCGCCGCGAATGAGCTGCGTCGCCTGGCTCTTCGATTTCGTCACGCCGGACTCGGCCAGGAGGTCGACCGCCGACCACCCGTCCTGGCGCAGGGCAATCGTCAGCGACGGCACGTTGGCCAGGCGTTCGCGGATCTGCTCGAGCGTCATCGCCGTGACCCGCTCGGAGAACAGCGCCGCCGACGCCGTCTCCGCGTCCAGAACGGCCTGATCGCCGTGCACCAGGCGCGTCACTTCGCGCGCCAGTTCGCGCTGCGCATGACGCTTCTCGGGCTCACGTGCGGTGGCCGCCTCGAGCTCCGCAACGCGGGGCCGATCGAGGAACGTGAAGAACTTCAGGTACGTCACGACATCACGATCGTCGGTGTTCAGCCAGAACTGATAGAACTCATACGGACGCGTCAGCGACGGATCGAGCCACACGCTTCCCGCTTCCGTCTTGCCGAACTTCGTCCCGGCCGCCGTCATCAGCAGCGGCAGCACGAGCCCGTGCGCCTTGCGGCCCCGGACCCGCCGGATCAGGTCCATGCCGGCCGTGATGTTGCCCCACTGATCGCTGCCCCCGATCTGCAGCGTGCAGTTGAAGCGGTCGAACAGGACCAGGAAGTCGTAGGACTGGAGCAGCGGATAGCTGAACTCCGTATAGGAGATGCCTTCCTCGCTTTCAACCCTGCGCTTCACGGACTCCTTCGCCATCATGCCGTTGACGGTGAAATGCTTCCCGACGTCGCGCATGAACTCGATGGCGCCGAGTTTCGTCAGCCACTCCGCATTGTTGACGAGGCGCGCCGGCACGGCCCGGCTCTCGAAGTCCAGAAAGCGGGCAAGCTGCGTCCGAATGCCGGCGACGTGGGCCTCCACCTGCTCGGCGGTCAGCAGGGCGCGCTCCGACGCCTTGAAGCTCGGGTCTCCAATAAGCCCCGTGCCTCCGCCAACGACGGCAATTGGAGGGTGCCCGAACCGCTGCAGTCGAGCCAGCGCCAGAATCGGCAGGATGTGGCCGACGTGCAGGCTTGCCGCCGTCGGATCGAAGCCGGCGTACGTCGTGACCTTCTCGCGCGCCAGCAGCTCGCGCACACCCTCGGTCGCGTCGTAGATCAGGCCGCGCCACTCAAGCTCGCCATAAAGGTCCATGAGCCGCTACTATAAACCGGCCCTTCGACTTCGTTCAGGGCAAGCCGCCATGCTCCTCAGCCGCCGCACGGCGATCAAAGGACTGCTCGCCACCAGCGTGGGCGCACTCACCGGCGCCTCGGCGTACGGCGTCGCGTACGAACGGCACCGGCTCGGCATCACCCAAGCCGCGCTCCCCGTCTCGGGGCTCGCCCCTGCGCTTGACGGCCTGCGGATCGGATTTCTCACCGACATCCACCACAGCAGCACCGTACCGGCCGACGACGTCTCGGCGGCGGTGCGGCTGACGCTCGCACAGCAGCCGGATCTGATCGTCCTGGGGGGCGATTACGTGACGTTCGGCAACCGCGCGTTCGTCGGGCCGGTGGCCGAGCTGCTCTCGCCGCTGCGCGCCCCTCACGGCGTCTTCGCCATCCTCGGCAATCATGACGATGACCGGGACATGCCCGCCGCTCTGGCCGCCCGGCACATCGAGGTGCTCAAGGACGCCCGGACGCGCATTGAAATCCGGGGCGAGCCGCTCGAGCTCGCCGGCGTGCGTTTCTGGACCCGCCGCCCCGAGGACCTCGCACGGGTGCTGCGCAACGCCGGGGAGACCGTCATCCTGCTGGCCCACGACCCGCGGCGGCTCACCGAGGCGGCCGCCTTCAACGTCCCGGCAGTGCTCTCGGGCCACACGCACGGCGGCCAGGTCGTCATTCCGGGCGTCGGCGCCGTCGCCCGCCGCCGGTTTCCAATCCTCTCGGGCCTCGGATCGCGCGAGAACACGTCTATCTTCGTCAGCCGGGGCATCGGCACCGTATACGTGCCGATGCGCATCAACTGCCCGCCGGAAGTGGCGATCCTGACGCTGAAGCGGCCCTCGCAGATCTAGGCGGATCCGGGCGCGCCCGTCCGCCGGAAGCGGCGGCCTTCGATCCGCCAGCCGCCGTCCAGGACGATCCGCACCGCCTCGGGATAGACGCGGTGTTCCTCCACCAGAATGCGTTCGGCCAGCGTGTCGGCCGTGTCGTTCTCGAGAACCGGGACGGCGCGCTGCAGCACGATCGGCCCGCCGTCGAGCTCGTGGGTGACCAGATGCACGGTCACACCGCTGACCTTCACACCGTGCGCGATGGCCTGCGCCTGGGCATCGAGCCCCGGGAACGCCGGCAGCAATGAGGGATGAATGTTCAGGACCGCATCGGGAAATGCGTCGAGCAGCACGGGGCCCACGAGCCGCATGTATCCGGCCAGGCAGACGAGCCCGACGCCCCGGGCCGTGAGCTCGCGTACAAGCGCGCGGTCGTGATCGTGCCGGGAACGGTAGTCGCGGTGGCCGATGACGACGGCGTCAATCCCGGCAGCGCGAGCGCGCTCGAGTCCGGCCGCCTCTTCGCGGTTCGAGATCACCACCGCGATGGCCGCGTCCAGCCGCCCGTCGCGCGTGGCGTCGATCAACGCCTGGAGATTGCTGCCTCTGCCGGAGATCAGAACCCCGAGACGGCGGTTCACGACAGATTGACGTAGCTGACCGACGGGGGCTCGCCGGCGACCACCTCGCCGATCACGCGCGCGTCGCGGCCGCCCCGCGCGGCCAGCTCCTCCATCAACGGCTCCGCCTTGTCGCGGGCGGTCACGATGATGAGCCCGATCCCCATATTGAACGTCCGCATCATGTCGTCCGCCGGCACCTGGCCGTTCCGCCGCAGCCATTGGAATATCGGCGGCACTTCCCACGCGGCGGCGTCGACAACAGCCGCCGTCCCATGGGGCAGGACTCGCGGGAGGTTCTCCGTGATGCCGCCGCCGGTGATGTGCGCCATCCCTTTGATCCGGCCGCCGTCGAGCAGCGGCCGGATGAGCGGCAGATACGATCGATGCGGCTCGAGCAGCGCCTGCCCTATCGTCCGGCCCAGCTCCGGAACGTGTGCATCAACGGCGAGCCCCAGGCGCTCGAAGACGATCTGACGCGCCAGCGAATAGCCGTTGGTGTGCAACCCGGACGAGGGAACGCCCACGAGCACGTCGCCCACCAGAATCGCCCGGCCACTGATGAGGCGCTGACGATCGACGGCCCCGACGATGAACCCGGCGAGATCGTACTCGCCGTCGGCATAGAAGCCCGGCATCTCGGCCGTTTCCCCCCCGAGCAGCGCACACCCGTTGTCCCGGCACGCGCTCGCCATGCCCCCCACCACCTGTTCGGTGACCTCCGGGGCCAGACGCCCTGTCGCCAGGTAGTCGAGGAAGAACAGCGGCTCGGCGCCCTGCACCAGGATGTCGTTCACGCAGTGGTTGACCAGGTCCTTGCCGACTGTGTCGTGCCGGCCCATGAGGAACGCCAGCTTCAGCTTCGTCCCGACGCCGTCGGCGCTCGCCACCAGCACGGGGTCCCGAAATCGGGACGATTCGAGCTGGAACAGGCCGCCGAACGAGCCGATCTCAGAGAGCACACCCGAGGTGAAGGTCGAGCGGGCCAGCGCCCGGATCCGCCGGACCGCCTCGTTGCCTGCATCGATGTCGACCCCGGCCGCCTTGTAGTCCATCGTCAGAAATCCAGCCTGTTGATGAGCGCCGCCGCAACCCGACGGGTGGCCGACTCGTCGGCTGCGCTCCAGTAGGCCGCCCGGGCGGCGGCAAAGAACTGCTCCTCCTCGAAATCCTCTTCGAGGCTCTCGAATCCTTCCCGCAGGAGGTCCATCACAATCCCACGCTCTCTGGCCGTCCCCTGGGCGAGCCAGGCGATCATCTCGCCCGGCCGTCGCAGCGCCATCGTGGAGAACGCGATGGCGATCTCGTGCCGCATGCCCTCAGGGCCGCCATCCGCCATCGCGATGAGGACCGACCGCGCTAGCGCGTCGTGCTGCCCCACGGCACCCAGCGCCGCCACCGCCGCGCGCGCCGCCTCCGGCCGAGCGGTATCACGCGCCGCTCCGGCGAGCCACTCGAGCCGGGTCCGGCACTCGCCGCCGAGCAGGCACCCGGCCGCCTGGAGCGCCGCGGTGACTACTGGAGACGTCTTCTCCGTCACCGGAAGCGGCAGCGCCTGCGCCGCCCGGTCGCCGCCAATCCGTCCGAGTGCCAGGATCGCGTCATCCTGCAGTGGACCATCCAGCGCCGCAACAGCGGCGAGAGCGTCCGCCGCGTACGCGGCGCGATAGTCCCCAAGCGCTTCGATCACGGCGCTACGGAAGAAATCGAATCCACGCCCGATCTCGGCAAGCAGTGCGCGCCGAGCGGTCTCATTGCCGGGCAGGGCGGCCACCGCACGCACGAGCGCCGGACGAACGAACTCCGATTGCTCGGTCTCGAGCGCGGCGACGAGCGATTCGGCCAGCGCCGGATCCGGGTGCCGCTCGAACCAGCGGTAGACGACCTCGCGAATGCGGTCGTTGCGGTCGCGCAGGAGCGACCGCATCAGATCGGGCGTTCCGGGGTCGTTGAACCCTGTGAGCAGCACCAGCGCGCGAGAGCGGACGAACTGGTCGGCATGGCCCCGAACGGCGTCCGCGAGCGCCGACACCGCGTCGGCCGGCGCGCCGCGACGGATCATCCGGGCGGCGTTCGTCCGGGTTGCGTAATCGAACGACGAGAGGCTGTCGACGTGCTGCTTCAGCGCCGGGGAGGTCTGCTGCGCGTCTGCGATGCAGACGGCAGGGGAGGGCGCCGCGGCGATCAGCGCAACCATCGCAAGCGGAAGTCGTGGCGGCACGGGCGTCAGCTTACGACCGGATCCGTCTCCAGGGTCGACAGCCGCAGGGCGGGCTCTTCCGCGGGCCCGGAGCCGGAGTTCAGCTTGAGCGCGAGCTGCAGGTAGGCCGCTTCGTCGCGAGGGAACGCCACGGGGTAGTTCCCGGTATAGCAGGACGTGCAGTACCGCGACGAACCGCCGTTGACACAGGCGGTGAGCCCCTCGAGGCTCAGATAGCCGACGCTGTCGGCATCCAGGTACCTGCGAATCTCCTCGAGCGAATGCGTGGCGGCAATCAGCTCGGAGCGTTGCGGCGTGTCGACGCCGTAGAAGCACGGTGAAATGGTGGGCGGGCAGCTGATCCGCATGTGAACCTCACGCGCGCCGGCGCCGCGCACCATCCGGACGATCTTCCGGCTGGTGGTTCCGCGCACGATCGAGTCGTCCACGAGCACCACCCGCTTCCCTTCGATGATGCTCCGCACGGGATTCAGCTTTACCTTGACGCCAAAGTGCCGGATCGACTGCTGCGGCTCGATGAACGTGCGGCCGACGTAGTGATTGCGAATGAGCCCGACGCGCATCGGGACGCCCGAGGCCTCGGCAAACCCGACGGCAGCGCACACGCCGGAGTCGGGGATCGGCACGATCACATCGGCCTCGGCCGGGCACTCGCGCGCCAGTCGGCGCCCGAGCTCGGTGCGCACCTCGTTGACGCTCTCGCCGAAGACGTAGCTGTCGGGCCGCGCAAAGTAGACATGCTCGAAGATGCACTGCGCCTGCGGCGCAGGCGCAAACGGCTTGACCGACTTCAGCCCGGCGGCGCTGATGATGATGAACTCGCCCGGGTCGACATCGCGCAGGTACGTGGCGCCGATCAGGTCGAGGGCGCAGGTCTCCGAGCACATCACCCAGGCGTCGCCGAGCCGGCCCAGGACGAGAGGGCGGAAGCCGTTCGGATCGCGAACGCCGATCAGCCGATCCTTCGTCATCATCACGAAGGAGAAGGCCCCGCGCACCTGCGAGATGGCGTCGACAATGGCCCGCTCGCTGCCTTCCTCGCGCGACCGGGCAAACAGATGCACGACGACCTCGGTGTCGCTGCTCGTCTGGAAGATGGCACCCTCGCGCACGAGCTCGCCGCGCAGTTCCCCGGCATTCACGAGGTTGCCGTTGTGGCAGATGCCGAACTGGCCGTGCACGCTGTCGACCACAATCGGCTGCGCGTTGGCGAGCCGGCTTTCGCCAGCGGTCGAATACCGCACGTGGCCCATCGCCAGGTACCCGGGCAGCGTGCTCAACGCGGCGGCGTCGAACGCCTCATTGACGTACCCCATGGCCTTGCGATGGCGCACCAGGGCGCCGTCGGACGCCGCGATCCCCGCGCTCTCCTGGCCTCGATGCTGAAGCGCATACAGGCCGAGGTACGTGAGATTCGCGGCCTCGGTGTGCCCGAAGATTCCGAAGACGCCGCACTCTTCGCGAAACTTGTCGACCATAAGGATGGGCCTTCTAGTGTACGGCTTTATGCAATCGCACGCTGCGGCTCGAAATACCGTCCGATCGCCTGCGACCAGATCCGCTCGGCGTCAGCCAGCGGTTCATCGATCGCACCTGAGCCGGCAACACGCATCCGGACGCGCTCCCCGCCGACCGTCCCGATGACGCCGGCCGGGACCCCTTCATCCGCCGCAAGGGCCAGAAGATCGGCGGTCCGCTGGGGCTCGACCGACACAATCACCCTCGACGCCGACTCGCCAAACAGGGCCGCGATCGGCCCAAACCCGGCATCCGCCTCAACAGGTGGAAGATCGACGGCCGCACCCAGCCCGGTGCCGAAACAGCACTCGGCCAGGGCGACCGCGAATCCGCCATCGGCGCAGTCGTGGGCCGAACGGATCACCGCGCGCGAAATCGCCGCGACCAGCAGGCGCTGAAGCGCGGCCTCGCGGGCGAGATCGAGCGCCGGCGGCACCCCGCGTACCAGCCCGTGCACCACCTTCAGATACTCGCTGCCGCCGAGCTCGGCGGCGCCCGTCCCGAGCAGGACGATCGCATCGCCCTGAGAGGTGAACGCCCGCCGGACGATTCGGGACGCCTCCTCGATCAGGCCGACGACGCCCAGAACCGGTGTGGGGAGCACGGCGCGTCCGTCGGTCTCGTTGTACAGGCTGACGTTCCCCCCCGTGATCGGAATGTCGAGGGCGCGGCAGGCGGCCGAGATCCCCTCAACCGTTCTGGCAAACTGCCACATGATCTCGGGGCGCTCCGGGTTGCCGAAGTTCAGGCAGTTGGTGGCGCCGATCGGCTGGCCGCCCACGCAGGCCACGTTCCGCGCCGCCTCGGCCACGGCCAGCTGCGCGCCCAGAAACGGATCGAGATACACGAAGCGGCCGTTGCCGTCGACTGACAGCGCGAGCGCCCGCTGGGTTCCCTTCACCCGGACGACCCCGGCGCCCATCCCGGGGACCACCAGCGTGTTGGTCCGGACCATATGGTCGTACTGGCGGTACACCCACTGTTTGCTGGCAATGGCCGGAGAGGCCAGCAGCCGCCCGAAGATCTCCTGTGGGCGGCCCGGACGCCCCAGGCTCTGCATGGACAGCTGCCGCGCGTCCGCGAGGTACGCGGGCTCGGCCATGGGCCGTTCGTACAGCGGCGCCTCGTCAGTCAGCGCCGCCGTCGGGATGTCGGCGACCACCTCGCCGTGGTGCTGCACGCGGAGACGGTTGTCGGTCGTGACCTCGCCGATGCGGACCGCGTGCAGGTCCCACTTCTCGAAGACGCGCTCGACCTCCTGTTCGCGGCCGCGCGTGACGACCAGCAGCATGCGCTCCTGGGATTCGGAGAGCATGATCTCGTAGGGCGTCATGCCGGTTTCGCGCTGAGGCACGAGTGAGACGTCGATCGCGACGCCGGCGCCGCCACGCGCCCCCATCTCGCACGTGGAACAGGTCAGGCCCGCGGCTCCCATGTCCTGGATGCCGACCAGCGCGCCGGTCTTCATGACCTCCAGGCAGGCTTCGAGCAGGAGCTTCTCCATGAACGGGTCGCCGACCTGCACGGCCGGGCGCTTTTCCGCCGACTTGTCATCGAACTCCGCCGAGGCCATCGTCGCGCCATGGATCCCGTCGCGCCCCGTCCTGGCGCCGACGTAATACACCGGGTTCCCTTCGCCGGACGCCGACGCTTTCACGATCTCGTCGGCCCGCGCGATGCCGAGACAGAACACGTTCACCAGCGGATTCCCCGTGTAGCTCTCGTCGAACCCGATCTCGCCCCCCACCGTCGGGATCCCGATGCTGTTGCCGTAGCCGGCAATGCCGGCCACGACGCCGGCAAACGTCCGCCGCACGTGGGGATCGTCGAGCGATCCGAACCGAAGGGAATTGAGCAGCGCGATCGGGCGCGCGCCCATCGTGAAGATGTCGCGGATGATGCCGCCGACGCCGGTGGCCGCGCCCTGGTACGGCTCGATGAACGACGGGTGATTGTGCGATTCGATCTTGAAGACGGCGGCCAGGCCGTCGCCGATGTCGACGGCGCCGGCGTTCTCACCGGGCCCCTGGAGCACCCGCCGGCCGGTCGTCGGCAGCTTCCGCAGGTGGACCCGGGAGCTCTTGTAGCTGCAGTGTTCCGACCACATCACCGAGAAGATGCCCAGCTCGGTCAGGGTGGGCTCGCGGCCGAGCATCTCCAGAATGCGCTGGTATTCGCCCCGGGTCAGGCCATGCTGCTGGAGTAAGAGGGGGTCGGGAGTCATTTATCGAGTGGCGGCAACCGCGCCCTGGGTGACCGCCTTCACGACTGATTCGAGGACGACCAGGCCGTCGGCGCTCCCGAGCGGCAGCTCGCACGCGCGCTCGGGGTGCGGCATCAGGCCGACCACGTTGCGACCTTCACTGCAGATGCCGGCTATGTTATTGATGGAGCCGTTCGGGTTGGAGTCGTCCGTCACCGCACCCGCGACGGTCGTATAGCGGAACACCACCTGCCGGTTTCGCTCGAGCTGCTCGAGGACCGCCGGTTCCGCATAGTAGTTCCCCTCGCCGTGCGCGATGGGAATTCTGAGGATCTGGCCCTGGCGGCATGCGAGCGTGAACGGCGTGTCGGTCTGCTCGACCCGCACGTAGACGTGCTCGCACTGGAACTGGACGCTGCGGTTCCGCAGCATCGCGCCGGGCAGCAGCCCTGCCTCGAGCAGCACCTGAAATCCGTTGCAGATGCCGAGCACGGGGCCTCCGGCGGCGGCAAACCGCCGCACCGCCTGCATCACCGGTGAAAAGCGCGCGATCGCGCCGGTGCGCAGATAGTCGCCATGGGCGAAGCCGCCGGGGAGGATCACGGCATCGGCCCCGCCAAGGCTCGTCTCCTTGTGCCAGACGAACGCGGCGTCCTGGCCGAGCACGTGCTTGACGGCATGGTACGCGTCGTGGTCGCAGTTCGATCCGGGAAACACGACAACGGCGAACTTCATCGGCCGGCTCCCGCCGCCGGCGCTCCGGCGGCATCGATCTCGATCCGGTAGCTTTCGATCACCGGATTGGCCAGCAGCTTGTCGGCCGCTTCGGTGGCGATCCGGCGGGCCTCCTCGGGCGTGTTCGCGTCGAGCGTCAGCTCGAAGTACTTGCCCTGCCGCACGTCCGCAACACTCGAATACCCGAGCGTATGCAGCGCTTCGGCCACCGTCGTCCCCTGCGGATCGAACACCGACGGTTTGAGCGTCACAAATACCCGCGCACGCATCACACGGCCACCTCCTGAAAGACGCGATCGAATACGTGATCCACATGCCGGAGCTGCTCGTCGAGGTCGAAGGCCCGCTCGATCTCGGCCGGGGGCAGCGCTGCCGTCACATCCGGGTCGGCGAGCAGGAGCGCCTTGAAGGCACGCGCCTCGTTGAACGACCGCATTGCGCTCCGCTGCACCCACTCGTAGGCCTGCTCGCGCGAGACGCCGCGTCGCGCCAGCTCCAGGAGAATCGTACCGGAGAACACGACGCCGCGCGAGCGCGCGAGGTTCTCCCGCATCCGCTCCGGATAGACGACCATGGCGCTCACGATCCGGGTAAACCGCCGGAGCATGTGGTCGAGCGCGATGAAGCTGTCTGGAAGAATGACCCGTTCGACCGACGAATGCGAGATGTCGCGCTCGTGCCAGAGCGCGTTGTTCTCCAGCGCGGCGCCCGCGTTGGCGCGCACGAGCCGCGCCAGGCCGACGATCTGCTCGCAGCCGACCGGATTCCGCTTGTGCGGCATCGCAGACGACCCCTTCTGCCCCTTGCCGAACGGCTCCTCCACCTCGCCGATCTCGGTCTTCTGGAGCCCGCGAATCTCGAGTGCGTATTTCTCGAGTGTCGAAGCGGTGATCGCCAGCGCCGCGAGCAGCTCCGCGTGCCGATCGCGCTGGATCACCTGCGACGCAACCGGGGCCGGCTCCAGGCCCAGCCGGCTGCAGACGTCCGCTTCAACCGACGGCGGCAGATGCGCAAACGTGCCGACCGCGCCCGAGAGCTTGCCGACCGAGATCACGTCGCGGGCCCGGCCGACCCGGCCGGCGTCGCGCGCCAGTTCCGCATACCAGAGCGCCAGCTTGAGGCCGAACGTCATCGGCTCGGCATGGACGCCGTGCGTGCGTCCGATCATCGGCGTGCGGCGATGCTCCTCGGCACGGGCCCGTACGGCCTGCATCAGCGCGCCGAGCTCACGCAGGATCAGCCCGCAGGCCTCCCGCATTTGCAGCGCCTGGGCCGTATCGATGACGTCCGACGACGTCAGGCCGAAGTGGAGCCAGCGAGCCGAAGGGCCCACATGCTCGGCGACCGCCGTGGTGAAGGCGATGACGTCGTGCTGGGTGACCTGCTCGATTTCTTCGATGCGGCCGATGTCGAACCGGCCGCGCTCGCGGATCTCCTGGGCGGCTTCGGCCGGCACGATCCCCGCGCGGGCCATCGCCTCCGCCGCGGCCACTTCCACCTGCAGCCACGTCTCGTACTTGCGGTGGTCGCTCCAGATGCGACCCATCTCGGGGCCGGTATAGCGGGCGATCATGCGAGCGACAGTTTCTCCGGCGGGAGGCGGAGCCCGTTCGCCGCGCCCAGCACGGTCGCCGCCAGGGCGCCGTCCGCGAACAGGTCCTGCGCCACGCGCCGCACCTCGTCAGCGGTCACGCGTTCGACGCCCGCCAGCGTCTCATCCAGCCCGTACTGGCGATCGAAGTAGATCTCCTGGCGCGCCAGGTGCGACATCCGGCTCGACGTGCTCTCCAGGTTGAGCATCAGGCTCCCCTTGAGATGATCTTTGGCCCGGCGGAGCTCCGTCTCGGGCAGCGCCTCCTCCTTGAGCCGCCGCAGCTCGGCGACGACGACATCGATCAGCTCGTCGACGGCATCGTTGGCGCAGCCGGCGTAGACGGTAATCGATCCGGCGTCGCGATACGCGCTCAGGCCGCTGAACACGGCGTACGCCAGCCCGCGCTTCTCACGGACATTCTGGAAGAGACGGGAGCTCATGGATCCGCCCAGCACCGTGTTGAGGACGTAACTCGTGTACCGGTCCGCGTGATCCTGCTGGTAGCTGCTGGCCCCCAGGCAGACATGGCTCTGCTCCAGCTCCTTGGTCCGGATGAGCACGTGCGGAACGACGCGCGGGCGCTCCTCGACAAGCGGCGCCGTCTCGGAGGGGAGACCCTCGAAAAACTTCATCACCAGGTCGCGCACTGATTCGTGTTCGACATTGCCGACGGCCGCAACAATCAGGTTCGGGGACGCATACGCGTCGCCGAAGTACTCCCGCAGGGCTTCAGCCGTCAGCGCCTCGACGGTTTCCCTGGTTCCCAGGATCGGGCGGCCGAGCGGGTGGTCGCGCCAGAAATGCTCCGTAAACAGCTCGTGCACGAGATCGTCGGGGGTGTCCTCGACCATCTTGATTTCCTCGAGCACCACCTTCTTCTCGCGCTCGAGGTCCCCCGGATCGAACGCGGGCCGCATCACGATGTCCGAAAGGACGTCGACCGCGAGCGGCAGATGCTCGTCGAGCACCTTGATGTAGTAGCTGGCGTACTCCTTGGCCGTGAAGGCATCCATCTGGCCGCCGATGGAGTCGATCGTCTGTGCGATGTCCTCGGCCGTGCGCGTCGCCGTGCCCTTGAACAGCATGTGCTCGACGAAGTGTGCGATGCCGCTCTGCTCGACCGTTTCGTGACGCGAGCCCCGGGCCAGCCACACGCCGATGCTGACCGAACGGACGTGAGGCATCTGCTCCGTCAGAAGGCGGAGCCCGTTGGGAAGCACGTCGCGCACGATCGTCGATGGCGCCATGGATGTTCAGAAAATGGGGCGACCGGGCCGCGTCCGCCAACAGGAACGAGCCTCGCCAGGCTCCCTGCAAACCGTTGACAGACAGGGGATTAGAAGAACATCACCATGATAGCACGAAGCGCGGCGCCATGAACGGCCGAAACACCGGGTGGCGCCCATGCGGCTGGTACAATCAAAGTCTCGCATCTGCTAGCAAATGCGGGACATAGAGATGAGCCCCTCACGCAACGACCTGGCCGAGCTCGAATTGCGCGAGCTCGAGGCCGATCTGGCGGCGCACGGCGTCGAGCCGTTTCACGCGCGGCAGCTCTACCGCTGGGTCTACAAGCGCGGCGTGACCGAGTTCGATCGCATGAGCGATCTGAGCCGCGATCTGCGCGAGATGCTGAAGCGGGAGTTCACGATAGGGACGCCCCGTGTCGTATCGGACGACCGCTCGATCGACGGCACGCGCAAGTTTCTGCTCGAGCTGGCCGACGGGCGTCGCGTCGAGGCGGTGTTCATCCCGGACACCCCGGCGATGACGTTCTGCCTCTCCACGCAGGTCGGCTGTGCGATGTCGTGCGGTTTCTGCCTGACCGGCAGGATGGGGCTCGTCAGGAATCTCACCGCGGGCGAAATTGCCGGGCAGGTGCGCGTGCTCGCTGGCGCAACCGGCCTGCTCGATCTTCCGTTCAACATCGTCCTGATGGGGATGGGAGAGCCACTGCACAATTACGAGCACACGATGAAGGCGCTGCGCGTGCTGCACAGCGAGCACGGCCTGGCGGTGTCGCCGCGCCGCGTGACGCTGTCGACGGTCGGGATCGTGCCCGGACTGGAGCGGCTGGCGCACGAGCCGCTCATGCCCAATCTCGCCATCTCGCTCCACGCCACGCGCGACGAGCAGCGCAGCGAGCTCGTGCCCCCGAACCGGAAGTATCCGCTCGCGGCGATTCTCGACGCCTGCCGGCGGTTTCCGCTCAAGAAGCGCAGCCGCATCACGTTCGAGTACGTGTTGCTCTCGGGCGTGAACGACACGCCGGAAGACGCCCGCCGGCTGGTTCGATTGCTGGCCGGGATCAAGTCAAAGGTGAATCTGATCCCCCTCAATCCCGCGCCCGGCATTCCGTACGAGCGGCCCTCGGACGAGCGGGTCGATCGGTTCGCGCAGATACTGGCCGACGGCCATCTCACGGTGTCGGTCCGCAAGAGCCGGGGCCGCGATATCCGGGCGGCCTGCGGCCAGCTGATTGTCGAAGGCGGGTCGAAGAAGTCGGCCGCGCAGCAGATGGCCTTGCTCATGCGGTAGGCGGGTCTCAAGACCCGCCTCTACGACGACACCTGTAGACCTCCGCGACGACCCCTGCAGACCTCTACGACGACCCCTGCAGACGTAGAGGCGGAGCTTCAGGTCCGCCTCTTGTTTCAAGCCACGAGCTCACCTCTAAGCTGCTCGAGCACGCGGACCACCACCCACTCGTTCCGCGCCCGTCCGGGCGGGATCCGCAGTTTCAGGTAGTTCGACGTCACCACCGACGTCCCATCGTCCACCGTCAGCGCGCGCATCACGCGGCCGGTCTGCGCCCGGCGAAACCGCTCGGCCATGGCGGCGCCGATTGCGCGAACCTGACCTGCCCGCTCGCGGATCATCCTTCCGTCGACCTTCGGCCGCAGACGCGACGCGGCCGTTCCAGGACGATCGGAGTAGGGAAAGACGTGCAGGTAGGTCAGCGGGAGGCGCTCGAGGACGGCTCGCATCTCCTCGAAGTGCTCCGGCGACTCGCCCGGAAATCCAACGATCACATCCGAGCCGATCGAGGCGTCCGGCAGGGCGACCCTGATCCGATCGATGAGCGCCTCGTAGAACGCAACGGTGTACGGCCGCCGCATGGACCGCAGCACCGCATCCGACCCGTGCTGCAATGGAAGGTGGAAGTGCGGCGCCAGCCGCGGTGACGAGGCTGCGAGATCGACCAGCTCCTGCGTGCAATCCATCGGCTCCAGCGAGCTGATCCGAAACAGCACATCGTCGGGCCCCGCGGCGAGAGCACGGATCAGGGACGCCAGGGAGGAACCGTCTCCCAGATCGCGCCCGTACGATCCGAGGTGGACTCCGGTGATCGCGAGCTCCTTGTACCCTGCAGCGGTTGCACGATGCACGTCCCCGAGCACGGCGTCGAGACAACGCGAGCGGCTGGCCCCGCGCGTGCTCGGGATGATGCAGTAGCTGCACCGCTCGTCGCAGCCGGTCTGCACGCGCAGGGTGAGCGCCGTGCGGCCGGCGACCCCGGGCTCGAGCGTGCTTCCACAGGGGCCCGCGCCGTTCCCGAAGCGTTCCGCCGAGGTCAGCCCGATGTCGGCGGCCACAGCCTCAACCAGCGCCTCTTTCTCCATGTTTGGCACGACCCGGAGCACGTTTGGCAGACCCGCGATCTCGTCGAGCCGGCGGGTCGCGTAGCATCCGGTGACGATGAGCCGGGCGGCCGGGTTGGCGCGTGCGATACGCCGAATCGTCTGGCGCGCCGCCTGCTCGGCGCTCGCGGTGACGGCGCAGGTGTTCACCACCACCACGTCAGCCTGCTCGGGGGCTGCGGCCTGGCTGCCGCGGGCGCGGAGCGCATCTTCAATGCCGAAGGAATCGGCCTGATTCACACGGCACCCGAACGTCACGATGGCGTGTCTCACGGCCGGAGCGCCTTCTGCCCGATGTCCCGGCGATACTGCATGCCCTCGAAGCTGATGCGCGACGCCGCCTGATAGGCGACGTCGATGGCATCGCCATACGTCCGCCCTCGACCCACCACGGTCAGCACGCGGCCGCCCGCCGTCACCAGGGCGCCGTCGCGGCGCCTGGTGCCGGCATGGAAGACCAGCGCGCCAGGCACGCCGGCGGCATCGTCAATGCCGGAGATGGCCTGTCCGCTCTGCGGCGTCTCGGGATAGCCGGCGGCCGCCAGCACGACGCCCACGTGCGGCTCGGCGCGACACCGCGCCGGCCGCGACGGAAGTCGGCCGCCGGCCGCGGCCTGCAGGACGACCGACAGCTCCTCATCGAGCCCCGGCAGAAGCACCTGCGCCTCCGGATCGCCGAGACGGACGTTGAACTCCACGACCTGTGGGCCGTCGGCGGTGAGCATCAGGCCGACGTACAGAAATCCCCGGTACGGACATCCTTCCTGCATCATTCCGTTCAGCACCGGTCGCACGATCTCATCGAGCACCCGCCGCTCGACCTCCGGCGTCATCAGCCGGCTCGGCGCGAATGCCCCCATCCCGCCCGTGTTCGGGCCGCGATCGCCGTCGAAGACCCGCTTGTGGTCCTGTGCGGAGGAGAGCGGCATGACGGCCGCGCCGTCGGCCAGCACGAAGTAGGATGCCTCCTCGCCGACAAGGAACTGCTCCAGCACCAGCCGGTCGCCCGCCCGGGCAAACCGGCGTTCCACCATCGCCAGGCGGACCGTTTCTTCGGCTGTCGGGCGATCCTCCGCGATGACGACCCCCTTGCCTGCCGCGAGTCCATCCGCCTTCAGCACGAGCGGGTAGCCCAGCCGGCCGGCCGCGATCACCCTGCCCGCATCCTGCGCGGAGTCGCAGACTTCAAACGCGGCGGTCGGGACGCCGTGCCGGCGCATGAAGTCTTTCGCGAACGCCTTGCTCGTCTCCAGGGACGCAGCCGCCCGGGTAGGGCCCAGGATGGCCCGGCCTTCGGCCGTAAAGGCGTCGACAACGCCGAGGCTGAGGGGCAGCTCGGGGCCGACCACCGTCAGGTCCACGGCCTCGCGCCGAGCCGCCTCGAGCAGCGACGCAGGGTCACCGGGGTCGCCCGGAACGCACTGCGCGAGCTCGCCGATCCCCGGGTTGCCGGGAGCGCACAGCACCTGCGCGACGGAGCGCTCGCCGGCAAGCTTCCAGACCAGCGCGTGCTCACGGGCGCCGCTGCCAATCACGAGGATTCTCATCGAAAGGAAGGTAATTGCCGGCCGGACAACAGGTTGGGGGAACCCGACTATTTCGTTGACGTGGGGGCGTCTTGCGCCTAGAATCCGCGCCTGCCCATGATAGCCTAGCATATTCGTCACTTTTCAACGGGCTATCACAGGTAGTCCGCGGGTCGATAAGGGGGGTGTTTTACAGCGTGGCGGAAGTCAAGCTCCAGGACGGCGAATCAATCGAGAGCGCCCTCCGGCGTTTCAAGCGAAAGGTGCAGCAGGAAGACATCATCAAGGACATCAAGAAGCACTCCTTTTATCTGAAGCCCGGTGACAAGCGGCGCGCCAAACAGGCGCTGGCGCGAAAGCGGAATCGCAAGAAGCTCCGACGCGAGGCAGAATAGGGCGCGCCGGCGTAATCGACGAGCACGAGGTGGCGACCGATGGAGTTCCAAGACAAGACTCTGAGGTGCGTGGATTGCAGCGCGGAATTCATCTGGACGGCCGGCGAGCAGCTGTTCTTCGCTGACAAGCAGTTCAAGAACGAGCCGAAGCGGTGTAAGAACTGCAAGGCCAAGCGTGCTACGCGGATGGCCACCGCGTCGGCGCCGCGCGAGCGCGTCGAGACCCATACCACCTGCTCGGCCTGCGGCAAGGAGACGACGGTACCCTTCCGACCAACACAGGGGCGCCCCGTTTTCTGCAAAGAGTGCTTCCAGCAGCGGAAGTTCGCTGGCGCCGGCGGCGTCTGACGCGCCGCCGCGCGCGATTACTTCGGAGACATACGGTTTTGAGGGCCAGGCTCCGGTCTGGCCCTTCTTTTTCCAGCCCTTTGAAGGAGCGCTATGGAAATCGTGGAACGGTCGGCGGGTGACATCACCATCCTGGATGTGACAGGGCGGATGACGCTCGGCGAAGGCGACGAAGCACTGAGAGACAAAGTCAACAGCCTGGTGTCCCAGGGCAAGAAAAAGCTGATCCTCAACCTCGCCGCGGTGGCGTACATCGACAGCGCCGGGCTCGGCGAGATCGTGCGGACCTACACGACGGTGAGCCGGCAGGGCGGCAGCCTGAAGCTGCTGGGGCTCACCAAGCGCATCACGGATCTATTGTCGATTACGAAGCTGTTGACGGTCTTCGAGACCTACGACGACGAAGCCGACGCGGTTCGCAGCTTCTCCACGGCGGCGAGAGCCTGACCGGTCGGTGATCGTCCAGCCAGGCCGCGAGACCGCGCACTCCACGCTTCAGGTCCTCGCCGCGTCGCTTCGTCCCGAGCAGTGGACGAAGAACCTCCTGGTGTTTGCCGGCCTGCTCTTCGGCGGACGTCTGCTCGAGCCGTCTGCGGGGCTCGGCGCGCTGGCGACGTTCGGCATCTTCTGCGCGCTCTCCGGCGGCATGTACCTGGCCAATGACATCTGGGACCGCGACGCCGACCGGCGGCATCCGCTGAAGCAGTCGCGGCCGGTCGCGTCGGGCGCCCTCCCTGTCACGAGCGCGGCCGCGGCCGCCGCCGCGCTCGTCTGCGGCGGGGTCGCAGCGGCGTGGCTGATTTCCGTCGAGCTGGCCGCGGTCGCCGCCGCGTTCGTGCTGCTCCTCCTGCTCTACACGGTCACGTTCAAACACGTTGTGATCATCGACGTGCTGACCATCGCCGGAGGGTTTGTGCTGCGCGCGGTCGCCGGGGCGGTGGCCGTCGCGGTGCCGATCCGGCCATGGCTCCTGGTGTGTACGGTCCTGCTGGCGCTGTTCCTGGCGTTCAGCAAGCGCCGCCACGAGCTGGTCCTCCTGGGCGACGATGCCTCGCGCCACCGGCCGATCCTCGGCGAGTACAGCCCGTACCTGCTGGACCAGATGATCGCGGTGGTGACCACTTCAACGGTCATCGCCTACACGGTGTTCGCGACGAGCCGCGAAACGGCCGAGCGGCTCGGGACCGCCCGCCTCTGGATGACCCTTCCGTTTGTGCTCTACGGGATCTTCCGATATCTCTATCTGGTGCACCAGAGACACGGCGGCGGAAGCCCTGCGGCCATGCTGCTGGCCGACCGGTCGCTGCTCGTCTGCGTCGCGCTCTGGGCCGCAGCGGTCATGCTTCTGATGTACTCCCCCCTGGGCAGGTGATCGGATGCCGGTTGTCATTGATGCTCCCGCGACCCCCGAGACGCCTTCGCGCCGCCGCACTGCGCGCGTCGCCGTCGTGCGCACCCGCCCGGAGACCGTCATCGAAGACTATGCGCGTGTCATGGACCTGGCGGGCTACCAGGCCGTCCTCAGCCGCGACCGGGACACGCTCCTCAAGCTGAATCTGTCCTGGACCAAGTACTTCCCGGCCTGCTCGTCCCAGCCGTGGCAGGTGGACGGGGTCGTCACCAAGATGCTCGGCGACGGTTTCGCCCCGTCGCGGCTGCTCCCCGTGGAGAACAAGACCGTCGTGACCGAGCCGCGCGAGGGGTGCCGGAACAACCGGTGGGAATCGGTGCTGGCGCGCCGCGGCCTCACGTATACGCCGCTGACGGACGTGGAGTGGCAGGTCTATCGATTCAGCAGTCCGCTGCTCAAGCTCAACGCGATCTTCCCCGAGGGCATCCAGATTCCGGCGATCTATCCTGGCAGGCAGATCGTCCACCTGCCCACCGTGAAAACGCACGGCCACGCGGTCATGACCGGCTCGGTGAAGAACTCGTTCGGCGGGCTGCTGCGGGAGGTCCGGCACTACGCGCACAAGTACATGCACGAGGTGCTGGTCGACCTCCTGTATATGCAGCGCGAGCTGCACCCCGCCGTCTTCACCGTGATGGACGGGACGGTAGCCGGCGACGGCGCCGGCCCGAGAACTATGATTCCAGTCGTGAAGAACCTCATTCTGGCTGCGGAGGATTCGATCGCGATCGACGCGATTGCGGCGCGGCTGATGGGATTCGACCCGCTCTCGATTCCATTCCTGCGGATGGCGCACGAGCGCGGCCTCGGGGTCGCCGACCCGCGCGACATCGAGCTGGTGGGCGACGACGTCTCGCGCGAGAACTTCGGGTTCCGCACGAAGCGGTCGCTCGTCATCTGGGGCGACCAGATGATCCGCCGCGGCTTCCTGCGGCCGCTCGAACGCATCCTGCTGCACTCTCCGCTGATGGTGTGGGCGCCATTCGCGTCGAATGTGTACCACGACTGGTTCTGGTACCCGACCGTCGGCCGCTCACGGATTCGGACGTTCATGCGCACCGACTGGGGAGCGCTCTTCAGGAGATACTAGGCACTTGGATCAGAATCAGGACCGCCGGCGCGGACACTTCCATCGAGGCCGGCGCGGGCCGGACCGGCGCGGCCCCGACCGCCGTCTGCCGCCGCCGCCCCCCGCGCAGCCGCAGGGGCGCGATCACGTGGACGTCGAGCAGATCATGCGCGAGATTCGGGCGCGGATCGCTCAGCGCCAGGGCATCGACCTCTCGAACCAGCAGATTCAGGATCTGGCCGCGCGAAAGCTCGAGTCGATCCTGGATCCGCGTGCCATGAAGCCGTCGCTGCTCGACGGGCTCCGCCGCTCTCTGGGGACGGCCTCTCCCGCGTCCCCTCCGCGCCCGCCCAGCGAGCCGGTCTATACCTTCGAGGACACGACGATCTACGACTCGCACCGGGGAATGCTGCGGTTCATCCGGAAGCTGCTCAACCCGCTGCTGAAGCTGTTCTTCAACCCCAATCCGCTGATCCGCGCGCTGCACCTCCAGGCACGCCTGAATGTCGAGGCTGCCGAGCGCGAAGCCGAGCGGGAGCGGCGGCAGACGGAGTGGAACGCGCTCCATTACGAGATCGTGCAGCGGATGGTGACGGAGGTCTCGCGCGTGAGCCTGGAGGTCCAGTCGCTGTCCCAGCAGCTCGAATCGCTCAGCACGAAGGTCGATTTCTCCGACCGGCGGGTCCGAAGCATCGAAGCGGCCGCGGTGACCGCCCGGCCCCTGGCGCGCCAGCCGGAGGTGGCCGCCGTGGTCCCGGCCGAGGCCGCACCGGCCGGGGACGCCGGTGGGGAAGGCGCGGGGCCGGAGAGCGCGCAGCGGCGACGGCGCCGGCGGCGAGGCCGGCGTAGCCCTGGCGTGACGGGAGAAGCGGCCCAGGCCGGTTCGGGCTATACGCCTGACAGCGGCGAGCCTGACGCGGCTCCCGAACCCGGGGCGACCGGGCCGGAGGGAGGAGCCGGCTCCTCCGATGTCCCGCCCGACGAGCCGCCGATGCCGGCGGCGGCTCCGGCCGCTGACCTCGCCATCCAGACCTGGAGCAGCGAAGCGGCGCCCGGAGAGCCGGTCGCTCCGGCCGGCGAGCCGGCTCCGCCGGCGCCACAGCACGACACAGGCAGCGACGACCCGAACACGACATGAAGGTGGGCCTTGTGGTGCAGCGATATGGCGCCGACATCAGCGGCGGCGCCGAACTGCACGCTCGCTACCTGGCCGAGCGGCTGGGCCCGCATCTCGAGGTACGCGTGCTCACGACATGCGCCCGCGATCATCTGACCTGGCGCAACGAGTTCCCCGCCGGCACGGAGGACGTCAACGGCATTCCGGTGGAACGGTTCCCCGTCGCCCGGGAACGCGATCTCCACGACTTCGGTGTACGGTCGCGCCGTGTGTTCACGCGGCTGCACACGCTGCAGGAGGAGCTGGACTGGCTGAGGAGTGAAGGACCCGTCAGCCCGGCACTCATCACACGGCTGCGCCGGTCGGGCCGTGAGTTCGACTTCGTCCTGCTCTTCAGCATCCGCTACCACCAGGCGTACTACGGCGCGCGCGCCCTCGCGCCGCGCGCCATTCTCGTTCCAACCGCCGAGCGCGAGCCGGCGCTCGGCCTGGCCATCTTTCAGCCGATCTTCCGCGGCGTCCGCGGAATCATGTACAACTCGATCGAGGAGCGCGCCGCGATCCAGGCGGTCGCCCGCAACGGCCACGTGCCCGGCGTGGTCGTCGGCATCGGCTCCGAGATTCCCGCCGACGTCGACGCCGGCCGGGCGCGGCAGAAGTTCGAGCTGCGGGATCCGTTCCTCGTGTACGTCGGACGGATCGACGCGAACAAGGGCTGCCACGAGCTGTTCGACTTCTTCGCCCGGTATCTGGACACCACGCGCCGCACGGTCGATCTGGTGCTCGTCGGCAAAGCCGACGTGCCGATCCCGGCTCATCCCCGTATCCGTCATCTCGGATTCGTGAGCGACCGGGACAAATTCGACGTGATTGCCGCCGCTGCCGCGCTCGTCATGCCGTCCTACTACGAGAGCCTGTCGATGGCGGCGCTGGAGGCCTGGGCGCTCGGCCGGCCGGTCATTGCCAACGCGCGCTGCGACGTGCTCGCCGGGCAGTCGCAGCGAAGCCGCGGCGGCCTGTGCTACAGCGGGATCGGCGAGTTCGAAACGGTCCTCGACCGCCTGCTCGCCGACGGCGCGCTCGGCGAGCGCCTGGGCGCGCACGGCCGCGCGTACTATGTCCGGCACTACAGCTGGCCGGTGATCGTGCGCAAGTACCGCGATCTGCTCGATCGCCTGTCGCGAGAGCCGGCGGCCTACGAGATGGAGCCGCTGCCGGGCTGGCTGGCCCGGCGCCGTCCGACCGTACCGCCCGCGCTGGACGTGGTCGCGGCGCTTCCCGCAGGCGCCGCCGCACACGCAGACGACGAGGATCACGCGGTGCACGACGGCGGCCTGCCGGTCGGCGCGGAGGCCCGCACATGAACCTGGCGTTCGTCACCCCGCGCTACGGCGCCGAAATCACGACAGGCGCCGAGCACGTCTGCCGGCTGCTGGCCGAGCAGGCCAGCACGCGGCACCACATCGACGTGCTCACCACGTGCGCGCGCGATCCGCTCAGCTGGCACAACGAATATCCCGAAGGCGCCGATCGGGTCCGCGGCGTACTGGTGCGCCGGTTCGCCGTCAACCAGCCGCACGACCCTGCGGCGTTCCGGCAGCTGTCAGCGCGACTGCGCGGAGCGCCCCAGGGCCGGGCCGACGAGCAGGAATGGGTCAGGAGCCTCGGGCCGACATCGCCGGCGCTCGTCGAATTCCTCCGGCGCCAGCACCGCTCGTATGACGCGGTCGTCTTCTTCTCGCTGTTCCACGCGACCACCGTCTCGGGCATCGCGGCCGTGCCCGATCGCAGCGTTCTCTTTCCGTATCTTCGGCTCGATCCGGCGCTCCGGTACGGCCTCTGGGCCGACGTGTTCGCGTCGGCGCGCGGGGTCGGCTATGTCTCGTCGTCCGAGCGCACGCTCGCGCGAGACTTTCTTGGCGTCACGCCCGCGGCAGAGGAGATCGTCGGCATTGGCGTGGAGACACCGGCGCAGCAGGCCTATCCGCGCCACCAGCAGGATCCGGAAGACGCCGTCGCGGAGCCGGACGAGGCCGAGAGCGGCGACGAGGAGCAGGCCGAGGCGCCGCGTGGATACCTCGAGGGGCGAGGGGTGCTGTTTCGCCGGCGCCACCGGCTGTACGGCCCGTTTGCGCTGTACGGAGGGCGGATCACCCCCGACAACGGCTCGATCGAGATGCTGGAGTACTTCGACCGCTACACATCCGCCGACGGCGACACCGCGCTCGTGCTGATGGGCATCAAGATGATGAACGTGCCCGAACAGCGCCACGTGCGGCTGGCGGGCGTGCTGCCCGGCTGCGAGCGGCTGATGGCGTACGAAGCGGCGGATGTCGCCGTGGCGCCGGAGCCCGACGATCTGCTGGCCACAACCGTGCTCGAGAATTTTGCCGTCGGCACGCCGGTGCTGGCCGCGGTCCGCAACGGAGCGGCGGTCGAGCACTGCCGGCGCGCGAACGCCGGTCTCTACTACGCCAACGGCGCCGAGTTCGTGGAGGCGCTCACCGCACTGATGACGAAGAGCCGCCTGCGGGCGCAGCTCGGCGAGAACGGCCGGCGGTACGTCAGCCAGCACTACCGCTGGGACGCCGTGCTGGGCCGCTTCGAGCGGCTCATGATGCGCGTCAGGCGGACCTAAGGGAGTTCGGTGGCGGCGGCGCCGTGACGGGCGCGCGTCGATGAACGGAGATCGTCGGCGACGTCCTCGGGCGATCCGTTCCTCTTCTTCCGCGGCCCGATCTCGTGCCGCTTGATCATCTCGTTGAGCGTGGTCGGCTTGATGCGAAGCAGCTCGGCCGCCTTCTTCTGCACGCCGCCCGCCGCCTCGAGCGTCGATTCGATGAGCCGCTTCTCGACGCTCGTAATGACGTCCTTGAACGAGATGCCCTCGGCCGGGACCACGAAGCGCGGCATATGGAATCCGGGCGACGAGCGGACGTGCTCCGGAATGAGGTCTGCGCCCAGGCGCGATCCCGACGTCAGGACGACCGCCCGCTCGATGACGTTCTCCAGCTCCCGCACGTTGCCGGGCCAGTCGTAGTCCATCAGCAGGTCGAGCGACTCGGGCGTCAGCTCGAGGCCGGCCTTGTCGTTCTCGCGGCTGTATTTCTCGAGAAAGTGCTGCGCCAGCACCGGAATGTCCTCCTTTCGCTCGCGGAGCGGCGGCAGGGCAATGTTGATCACGTTGAGCCGGTAGAACAGGTCCTCGCGGAACTCGCCGTCGGCCACCATCTGGCGCAGGTCGCCGTTGGTGGCGGCGATGATCCGGACGTCGACCCGGATCGTCTCCATGCCGCCGAGCCGCATGAACTCGCGCTCCTGGATCACCCGCAGCAGCTTGGCCTGGGTCTCGAGCGGAATGTTGCCGATCTCGTCGAAGAAGATGCTGCCCTTGTCGGCCAGATCGCAGAGCCCCTTCTTGGGCAGCACGGCGCCGGTGAAGGCGCCCCTGACATGGCCGAACAGCGTCGACTCGAGCAGGTCGGGCGGGAGATTGCCCGAATTGACGGTGACGAACGCCCGGTCGGCGCGCGACGAGTGCGCATGGATGGCGCGCGCCACCAGCTCCTTGCCGGTGCCGCTTTCGCCGCTGATCAGGATCGTGGACCGGCTCGGCGCCGCCTGGACGATGAGGTTGAAGATCTGCTTCATGCGGGGGCTGCGGCCGATGATGCCGGCGAAGGTCTGGTGCTGCGCCTGCAGCGTCTGCCGCAGCGCGCTGTTCTCCGCCTTCAGCTGCCGGCGCTCCACCGCATTGCCGACCACCACCAGCACCTCGTCGTTCTTGAACGGCTTCGTGATGTAGTCGAACGCGCCGCGCTTCATCGCCGAGATCGCCGTCTCCACCGAGGCGAAGGCCGTGATCATCAGGACCGGCAGATCCTCGTCGATCTTCCGCAGCTCCTCGAGCGTCGTGATGCCGTCGACGCCCGGCATCATGACATCGACGACCGCCGCGTCGAACGGCTCGGTGCGGGCCAGCTCCAGCCCCTCCATCGCCGAGCCGGCGACCCGCACGTGGTACCCCTCGCGCGTGAGGAGCGCCTCCAGGATCTCGCGCATGATCTCTTCGTCGTCGATGACCAGGATGGAGGCATTGCGGCGCATGAAGACTCCCTGCTATGAATGTGCGGCCCGGGACACGGGCGTGGCCCGCCCGCGTTCATCCGCGGGGGCGAGCGGAAATACGAGGAGGAAGCGGGTGCCCTGTCCGACGCCGCTCTCGCACTCGATCGTCCCCTGGTGCTCGCGAACGATCCCGTACGTAATGGAGAGACCGAGCCCGGTGCCCTGACCGGTCGACTTGGTCGTGAAGAAGGGATCGTAGATGCGGGCCAGGTACTCGCTGGGGATTCCGGAGCCGGTATCGGCCACCTTCGCGGTCGCCGAGCCCTCCGTCACGCCGGTCGAGACCGAGACCCAGCCGCCTCTGGGCAGCGCGTCCTTCGCATTGAGGAACAGGTTGAGAAACACCTGCTGCAGTTTCTGCTCGACGCCGAGGACGAGAACCGGCGCTGCGTGAAGCTCCCGGCGCACCCGGACGTGGTGCAGCTCGAACTGATGCTCGAGCAGCGACAGCACGTCGGCAATGACCGCATTGAGATCGACCGGCGTCATCTCCGACGCGAGCGCCGAGGCCGGCCGCGAGAGGTTCAGCAGCCCGTTGACGATCTTGGCCGCCCGGAAGGTCTGGCGCTCGATCTTCTCCAGCAGACGGGTCCGAGCGTCCTGCGGATCGGCGCCTTCGAGCAGCATCTGCGTGAAGCTCGAGATGCCGGTGAGCGGCGTGTTCACCTCGTGGGCGACGCCGGCCGCCAGCAACCCGATCGAGGCCATCCTCTCGGAGATCTGGAGCTGCTCCTCGAGCTCGACCCGCTGGGTCGTGTCTTCCAGGATCACGATCGTCCCGACAATCGGCGCCGTCTCGCCCGACGCCCGCAGCGGCACCACCGCGACGTTGACGATCATGGTCCGGCCCGCGGTCTGGCCGCGGCCGTGAAGCCGAAGCCGGGAGAGCGTCGCGCCTGCCGGCGTATCGCGGCGAGCCGCGCGGATCGCCTCCACGAGAGGGCCGTCGAACACTGAATCGAGCGTCCTCCCGATGGCATCGCCGCGCGAAACGCCGCACAGCCCCTCCATCGCGCGATTCCACCGGAGAATGCGGTCCTCGAGGTCCATCACGAGCAGACCGTCGTCGAGCGACTCGAGGACGTTCTCGTTGAACGTGCGGAGCCGATCCAGCTCGAGCGCCTTGTCCTGCAGCTGGCGGTAGAGGCGGGCGTTCTCGAGGGCCGTCGCGATCTGGCCGGCGACGGCGGCCAGCAGGCCCGTGTCCTCGCTGTTCAGCGGCTCTCCGGCCTGCTTGCGCCCGAGCGCCAGCACGGCAATCGTGCCTTCGTTCGACACGCACGGGATGAAGTTCGACAGCCCGGCGCCGCGCCAGGCGTCCACGTCGTCCACCGAGAAGCGGCTCGCCGCGATGGGATCGTCCAGCGCCACACTGTCGCCGGCGGCGAGTGCCGCGCCCATCTCGGACGCGCGCGGAAGGGCGGGGGGCGTCCCCCCGTCGAACCCCGTGGCGCAAATCGGCGTGAACACCGGCGTCGCTTCGTCCGCGATCATCAGCGCCATCCGCTCGACGAGCAGCGTCTCCATGACGCGCGAGACCAGCCGCTCGGCGAGCCGGTTCAGGTCGAGATCGCTGTTGAGATCGCGCGCGAACGCCACGAGCGCCCGCCGATAGTCGTAGCGGTCGCGATAGAACGCGCGGTCGAGGCCCTCCTGCACCGCCTGCTTCAGCGCCGGAGCCAGCAGCAGCGCGATCGCCGTGACCACCGCGGCGAGCACCCAGTTGTAGCCGGTGTCGCCGGTGGAGAACATGCGCTCGAATCCGTACAGCAGCACGACGTACAGCACGACGACCGCCGAAAGCGCCACGCCGTACACGAGGCCCCGTTTGACGATGACCTCGACGTCCATCAGGCGGTAGCGAACGATGGCCGACGCATAGGCGAGCGGGACGAGGCTCAGCGGAATCGCGGACAGCTGCATCGGCAGCGACGGCTCGACGCCCGCGGCCCAGGGGATCGCATAGCCCAGCGCGAACGGCGTCATCCCCAGCGCCGTGCCCCACGCGATCCACCGGAGCTGCCGGCGGGCCGTGATCGTCTGCACCTGATGCAGCGCCTGCGTCAGCGCAATGAGGCCGGCGACGAAACAGGCGACCAGATAGACGTACTCGAGCCGATCGAGCGCCGCGACCACACGCACCAGAAACGAGGGGCTCGCGCCGCTCCGGAGCAGCGCCCCGATCCGGGCGAGCCCCAGCAGGACGGCGGGCGCGTAAATCGCCGTCAGCACGGCGGGGCCGGCACGCCCCGAGAGCCAGTTGCGGCTCCGCTCCGGGAAGGCGAGGGCAAAGTGCAGGAACAGCCCGGGCAGCGTCAGGATGGCGGCGACGTCGCCCCAGTAGAAGATCCAGTCGAGTCGATCGAGGCGGCCGCTGAACGAAAAGGTGAAGAGGCCGAAGAACGCGACCGACAGCCAGAAGAAGTGGAGCGTGGCGGCGTCGGACGGCCGCAGGATCCGCACGGCGCCGCCCACGAGCAGCGTGAAGATGCCGATGGCGGCGAGCACGAAGTAGAAGGGCCGGACGCCGTTTGGAATCGGCGCCACCTCGAGCTCCAGAATCGCGCGCGCGCCGAGCCGCAGCACGGTGTAGCGGACCGACGCGCCCGACGAGGCCGCGTGCAGCGCCTCGACCACGTCGGCAACCGTCTCCACCGGGCGGTCGTCAATCGCCAGCAGCACGTCGCCGCGCTCGACTCCCACCCGGGCCGCCGGCGTGTCGGCGGCGACATCCGCGGCCACCACACCCTCGGGACGCAGCACCCAGAGAACGCCATCCTCGACCTCGTTGAACGACGCACGCGCGACGATATTGGCCACGCCGAGGCATAGCAGGACGCCGACGACGACCACCGGCAGCCCCGGCGCGCCCCAGCGACCCCACGCGTTCGATCCAACCTTCAGGAGCATCCGTTCAACCAAATGGATTGCCGAAAAGCGAAAAAATTTTCGGGGGCTCGACTAGAACCGGACCGTCACGCCGCCAACCACCCGCTTCGGGGGGCGGACGACCAGCAGCTCGTCATACACGGACGCGTCGAGCATCTCGTCGCGAAACAGGTTCCGCACCGCGACCACGGCTTCCCACGTCGCGCCGCCCATGTCCACAAACGGCAGCGCCTGCGTCAGCTGAATGTCGAAGCGCGCGCCGCTGCCCGGGGCGCCGTCGGGCGTCTCGCCAAGCTGCGAGTTGATCTTGTAGAGCACGAAGACCCGTGTCGCCGTCCAGGGAATTGCGCTGTCGACCGACGCCGTCACATCGTGGAACCGCTCGCGACGATCGCCGGGCAACGTGACATTCAGCGCCGTCAACACACCTCGATCGGGCGACGGGCGAAGCCACGCCGACTCAACATTCGTGTAGTCGACCGACGCGCGCAGCCGCGCCGTCAGCGGGCGGCTGAGGCTGACGTTCCATCCGCGCGCCTCGAAATCGCCCGCGGAGGCCACGTAGTAATGCCCGCGGCCGGCCGGCCCCGCCCCGGGGGGCGCAGCGCCGAACACGGTGACGAGCTGATCGGTCACCTGCTGGCGAAACGCGCGCGCGCCGAGAACGAAAAGACCCACCCACTCGCGCTCGGCCGCCACTTCGACGTGGTCGAGACGCTCGGGAACGAAGCCGGACGAGGAGGAGATCGTCGAGAAGGTGCGCTCCGGGGGGAGCCAGAGGCCGCTCGACGGCGGCAGGAACTCTTCGGCGCCCGGGGCGGTCGACCGGTGCGACACCGAGGCGCGCACCCGGAACGCCTCATCGGCCGTCGGCGTGAGCGTCACGCCGGCGCGCGGGTTGAAATGGTCCGGAGCCGCCAGGTAATCGTAGCGGGCGTACTCGGCGCCGTACCCGATCGTCACGCGGGGCCCGATCGTCCATTCGTCAGCCGCATGCACCGAGCCGACGGTCCGTCCTCCGTCGAACAGCGCCGCCCGCGCATCGGCCACGTCGCGCAGCAGCCGCTGTGTCCCATACGACAGGCCCGTTTCCCAGCGGTGCGTTCCAGGATCGGCGCGATAGGAGCCGGCGACAATCCACGACGACAGGTCACCCTGCGTCACGGCGCCCCGCATGGTCCAGTGGCCGCCGGCGGCTGGTGCTTCCAGCGAGACAAAGGCGGCACCTCGAGGCGGCCACGACTGCGGCGAGAGCAGATCCTCCGGGCGGTCGAACGAGGTGCTGGTCAGCAGATCGACGTGGCCGTCCCAGGGCACGCCGGCGAAGAGCGCCGACGCCAGGCGCGCCGACTCGCCGACAGCCCGGCCGACACCGGCCAGTGAGTCTCCGAGGAACCAATCGCCGCCCAACCGCTCGATGGCGCCCGGACCGGCATCTTTGAGCACGCCGCGCTTCAGGTGACGAAGCCGCCACGCGACTTCGCCGTGATCGTGGGTGCCGTCATCGCCGTCCGGCACAGCGGGGGGCATCCCCGCGGCGCCGATACCGGCCGCGAGCACCGGCAGAGCCTCGGCCTCGGCCGGATGCCGCGTCAACGCGATCGAGTCGACCGTCAGCGACGCGCGATCGACCTGAATCAGGCGCGCGGCGGGCGGGACGTAGCCGGGCAGGTGCGCCCTGACCAGGTACGGACCGTACGGGAGCCGGCGGAACGCGAAGTGCCCGTCCGGATCGGACACCGCCAGAACCCTGGTCGCGCCAACGGCCGACACCACGGCACCCGCAAGCGGCTCACCACGCTCGTCGAGGACGATGCCGTACAGATTGGCTTCAGGATACGCGGCGGCCGCCGACCGCGGTGCCGCCGCCATGGGTCGCGCCCGCCCGAGCCCCTGGGCCGACGCGGGCGCCGCCGCAGCCGCCACACACATCACCGCAGCAACTGCGTGGCGGGCGATGGCGTGGCACATGCGGCGGCCTCTCAGCTGGCGATCACGATTCGACGGTAAAGGTGGCGTTGTCCGTGAGCTTCTTGCCCGAGAGCTTGTCGAGAATGACGAACTCCACGCGATACTCGCCGGGCTGGAAGGACTTCAACGGCACCCCGAGGAAGCCGAGCACCTGATGTCCGGCGTTCACGTTGAAGCCAGGCGGCAGCGTCGAGGCGTTGATCACCTGCGGGGCGGTCTTGTTGAAGAACTTTTCGCCTTCGGCTGTCTTCTGGTGGAAGTTGTACTCGATCTGCACGTCCGGCACGCCGTTGTTGTGCTGGACGCCGTACACCCAGAAGAGGAGCTGCAGCTCGCCGCTCGTCTTGAACTTCCCGTCGGCCGCGGGCTCGATCTTCAGCGTGCCGCCGATGGTGTACGGGTTCGCGCGCTGCTCTTCCGGAGTGAGCGGCGCCTGGAGCGGCTCCACGTTGGCCGCGAGGATCGGGCTGCTCACCGTGAGCTCGGCCCCGTTGTAATCGGGCACCGTGATCGCGTGGCGCAGCATGCCGGTCTTGGCAGGCGGCTGATTGCGCTGCGGCTGCAGCGGCGCCTTCTCCTTGACCGCGATCACCAGGTCGTACTCGCCCGGCTTCAGCATGAGCGCCCGCGACACCTTGCCGTCGGCCGGCACGTCCAGGAACTGGACGTCGTCCCACGGATAGGTGACGTTTTCCGGCTTGCTGGTGTTCCGGCCGCGGTCCCGGTTGTTGCCCTCCTGAGGCGCCGGGGCCGGGGCCGCGGCGTTCTTGGCAATCGCGCGGACATACAGGCCAACGCCGGGGGCGGGGAGCTTACTGGCCTCCACAGTCACGGAGAACGGGATGAACGTCATCCCCTCCGCGCCCTTGACGAAATGGTTGCCCACCCAGGCGATGCCGACGTCGGTCGGAGCCGGCTTGCCGGCCATCACGGCGTCGGCCAGCTGCACGAGCGCCTGCGTGTCGCGCTGCTCCTGCTGGCTGCGCCGCTCCTGCTCACGGCGGTTCTGGTTGTTCTGGGCGACGAGAACGGGCGAAGTGGCCGCAAGCGCAACCAGCGCCGCAGCCGCCGTGAGAACCCGACGGATATGCATCATGCCTCTCTTCATGAACAACCGCCCTGGACGGGCGATTCGAGAAACCAAATCGCCTGATCATAGGCAACGATCCCGAGTCAAGTCAAACATCAGAAGACGTGCCGCATCTTGGAGTTAGCGCCGGCCGCGCGGGGGGGCCGGCCGCCAGCCTGCGTGCTATCATCGCGGCCCGTTCCTGCCGCCGGACGGGAACGGAATTTGAAGGTCAACGGGCGTGGACCTCGACGACATCCTGGTCATTCTCCTCGCGGGCGGGGCCGGTGAACGGCTCGCGCCGCTGACGCAGGAGCGGGCGAAGCCGGCCGTCTATTTCGGCGGACCGTACCGCATCATCGATTTCACGCTCAGCAACTGCATCAATTCCGGGCTGCGGCGCATCTTCATCGCCACCCAGTACAAGTCGCTCTCGCTCAACCGGCACATCAGAATGGGCTGGAGCGTGGTGTCGGAAGAGCTCGGCGAGTTCATCGAGATCCTGCCGCCGCAGAAGCGCGTGGGGGAGCACTGGTACCTCGGAACGGCCGACGCGGTCTACCAGAACCTCTACTCGATCCAGGACGAGGCGCCGAGCCACATCATCGTGCTCTCCGGCGATCACGTCTACAAGATGGACTACTCGAAGATGCTCCGCTTCCACGTCGAGCGGAACGCGGACGCCACGCTGGCGGGCATCGAGGTCCCCCGCAGCGAGGCCTCCCGCTTCGGCATCGTCAGCGTGGACGAGGACGGCCGTGTGATCGGGTTTCAGGAGAAGCCGACGGACCCGGCGCGCGTGCCCGGCGCCCCCGGCGTCGCGCTGGCGTCAATGGGGATCTACATCTTCCGGACCGATGTGCTGGTGCGCGCGCTCGAAGAGGACGCGGTCCGCCCGGACAGCCAGCACGATTTCGGGCGGAACATCATCCCGTCGCTCATTCAGAAAGCGCCGGTCTTCTGTTACCGCTTCTACGACGAGAACAAGAAGGCGGCCAAGTACTGGCGCGACATCGGCACCCTGGACGCCTATTACGAGGCGAGCATGGACCTCTGCCAGGTGAACCCGGAGTTCAACCTCTACGATCCCGAATGGCCGCTGCGGACCTACCAGCCACAGGCGCCGCCGGCCAAGTTCGTGTTCGCCGAGGAACGCCGGCGCTGCGGCCAGGCGCTCGATTCGATCATCTCGGGCGGCTGCATCATCTCGGGAAGCCGGGTCAGCGGGAGCATTCTCTGTCCCAACGTGCGCGTGCACAGCTTCTGCGACATCGAGCAGTCGATTCTGATGCCGGGCGTCCGCGTCGGCCGGCACGCGCGCATCCGGCGCGCGATCGTCGATCGGGACGTGCTCATCCCGCGCGGGGCGCTGATCGGCTTCGATCCCGCCGAGGACCGGCGCCGCCACACCGTCACCGAGAACGGCGTCGTGGTGGTGACCGCGCTCGACGACCCCCTCGTCGGGCCGATCACCCAAGAGGCGCTGCGCGCCGAAGCCGACGCAGACCGCAGCGGGCCGGCGCCGGCGGCATAGCGGAATTTTCCGCGCGCTCGGCTCCGGCCGCGCGCGCCGCCTGGAGTACGATTCGGGGTGTCGATGACTCCACAGATCACCCGTCTCCACGGCCGCGAGATCCTCGATTCCCGCGGCAACCCCACGGTCGAAGTCGACCTCTGGGCCGGCGCCGCGTTCGGCCGCGCGGCGGTGCCCTCCGGCGCCTCCACCGGCGAGCGGGAGGCGCTGGAACTGCGCGACAAGGACGCAACGCGCTACCTCGGCAAGGGCGTGCGCACCGCCGTGGCGCACATCAACGGCGAGATTGCGAAGGCAGTGAAGGGCCAGCCGCTCGATCAGCGCGCGCTCGATGCCCGGCTCGTCGCGCTCGACGGGACCCCGACCAAGAGCCGCCTCGGCGCCAACGCCCTGCTTGCCGTGTCGATGGCGGCGCTCAAAGCCGCAGCCGCGGCGGCGGGCGAGCCGCTGTACCGGCATATTGCCCGTGTCAGCGGCGCGGCGGACGGCCCCACGCTCCTGCCGGTGCCGATGATGAACATCCTCAACGGCGGCGCGCACGCCGACAGCAGCGTGGATCTGCAGGAGTTCATGGTGATGCCCGCGGGCCTGCCGACCTTCGCGGAAGCGCTCAGGGCGGGCGCCGAAATCTTCCACGCGCTGCGCTCCATCCTGAAGAAGGCCGGCCATTCGACGGGAGTCGGCGACGAAGGGGGATTTGCGCCCAACCTCAAATCCAACCGCGAGGCGCTCGATCTCGTCGTCGAGGCGATCGGGAAGGCTGGGTTCCAGTCGGGTCAGGATGTCTTCGTGGCCGTCGATGTCGCCGCCAGCGAGCTGTGGCAGGACGGCCAGTACGTCTTCCGCAAATCGGGTGAGACGACGCGGACCGCGGCGGACATGGTGGAGATGTATCGCGAGTGGATCGCGCAGTATCCCATCGTGTCGATCGAGGACGGCGTGGCGGAAGGCGACTGGGAAGGCTGGCAGCTGTTGACCCGCGCGCTGGGCGACCGCGTGCAGATCGTCGGCGACGATGTCTTCGTGACAAACCCTGAGATTCTCAGGAAGGGGATCGCCGAGGGCGTCGCCAATTCGCTGCTGGTCAAGCTCAACCAGATCGGCACCGTCTCGGAAACGCTCGATGCGATGGCGATGGCGCGGGCGGCCCGGTACACGACCGTCATTTCGCACCGGTCGGGCGAGACCGAGGACAGCACGATTGCGGACCTCGCCGTCGGCACGTCGGCCGGGCAGATCAAGACCGGATCGGCCAGCCGCAGCGACCGCATCGCGAAGTACAACCAGCTGCTGCGCATAGAGGAAGAGCTCGGCCAGGCAGGCCGGTTCGCCGGCCGGGCCGCGATCCGGCAGCTGGCACGAACGCCCAACTCCCAACTCCCAATTGCCAATTGAACGGTTGAAAGAAACTGTGGGCGCGCTGGAAGTTGGGAGTTGGCTTTGGGGGAGTTGAGGGGATGCATCGACTGGTATTGCTCCGGCACGGGGAAAGCGTCTGGAACCGCGAAAACCGGTTCACGGGGTGGACCGATGTGGATCTCAACGACAAGGGGCGCGCCGAAGCGGCCGACGCCGGGCGGCTGATGGCGGCCGAGAAGTACGAATTCGACGTCGCCTACACGTCGGTGCTCAAACGGGCCATCCGGACGCTCTGGATCGCGCTCGACACCCTCGACATGATGTGGCTTCCGGTGCACCGCTCGTGGCGGCTCAACGAGCGTCACTACGGCGCGCTGCAGGGGCTGGACAAGGCGGAAACGGCCTCACAGCACGGCGAGGCGCAGGTGAAGATCTGGAGGCGCAGCTACGACATCCCGCCGCCGGCGCCCCCGGCCGGCGACCCGCGGCATCCGTCAGGCGACCGCCGCTACGCGTCGCTCACGCCGGCGGAGCTGCCGCTCACCGAATCGCTGAAAGATACCGTCGCACGGTTTCTCCCCTACTGGCACGGAACTATCGCGCCCGACATCCGCGCGGGCAGGCGGGTGTTGATTGCCGCGCACGGCAACAGCCTGCGCGCCCTCGTCAAGTATCTGGACCACATCTCCGACGAGGACATCGTCGAGCTGAACATTCCGACAGGTGTGCCGCTCGTGTACCTGCTCAACGACGACCTGGAGCCGCTGCAGAAGTTCTACCTGGGCGATCCCGAGGCGGTGAAGGCAGCCGCCGCCGCGGTCGCGAATCAGGGCAAGAGCAAATCGTAGAGAACGGAGCGTACTCCGTTCGCTCCGCCGCCTCCGTTAACCCACGTACCCAGGTGGGTTGTCGTGGCACTGGCCGGATCCCGAAGGCGGTGTGGCCATGGGATACACGGGGACGAACGCCCAGTCGTACGACCTGCTCTTCAACGTGATCTTCACGACGCCCAGCGTCCGGGCCAGCACGATCTCTCCATCATTCGGATAACGCATCCGCTGCGGCCGGTCGAAGAAGACGGCGCCTCCGGTGCCCGCAATGAGCGCCGGAATCCCGTACGAGCGGTCGACGACACCGTTCGGATTCAGGGGCGGCAGCGAGGAGAAGAAATGCTCGTGCCCGGTGGCAATGAGATCGGCCCCGTACTTGTAGAGCTTTCGGTACATCGGGAGCGACCATTTCGGGCTCGCGAAACTGCCTGACGAAAACGGGGGGCGATGGAAATACGCGAGGATGCATTTCCCGTTGTAGTGCCCACGGAGATCTCTCTCGAGCCAGTCGAGCTGCGCCTGGCGCAGCTCGGGCAGAATCAAATCGCTGTTGAGCGCATAGATACGCCAGGCGCCAAAGTCGTACGCGTAGTACCCGCGCCGAGCCGGGCCCGCATTCGGGAAGTACAGGTAGTAGTACGGAAGGTCCCTGTCGGTGCCGTAGTCATGATTGCCGGGCGTCGGATAGACGCGGCTCACGAGCCTGCCCCACGCCGACCGGTCCAGACAGCCGTAGCTCTGCTCGGATCCGTCGTCGTTGGAGTTGTCGCCGAGCGTGATGCCGATGCTGTTCGGCGTCTCGTTCAGGAGACGCTCCATGAGCTGACCGGTGAGCTCGCCTCCCTCCGGCGCGCTGCAATGCATGATGTCGCCGACCGCGAAAACGGTGGGCGGGAACGCAGCCGTGGTGGTGGTAGTGGTGGGGGGGGCTTGCGCCCGAGCCGCAGGGCCAGGAGAGAACGTCAGGAACGCCGCGGCGCCGCTGATGGCTACGCCGAGGCCGACCACCGATCGCCGCGTACCCATGCGTGTTTGGCCGCGTAGTCTACATCAAGTTCCGAGAAGTACCACCGAGGCATACAGGAAGGCGGCGGCAGCGACAGCCAGCGCCACGAACCGGACCCGGCCGGCGGCCGTGGCCAGCAGCGCTCCCGCGAGAATCACGGCCGGAAACATCGTCACGTCCACCCAGATCCAGCTCACCGGATCCAGGTCTTTTGGAGAGCCTCCGGGCCGGATGGCGGTAAAAAATCCCCAGACGACCCAGAACAGGATCACGAGAAAGCCGCTGTTCTCCAGGAGCCGCCGGCGGGCGGTTGCCGCCAGCACCGCCCCGAGCAGCAGCACGCCGAATACCGGGTTCATGGAGAAATACTCGGCGGTCGCGTCGACGAGTGGCCGGCCGGTGACAATCGGGTGCAGCCATCGAACGACGCTGCGGGCGTAGAACACGAGCGGGTACGGGGAAAAGCCGAGACCGCCGATTCGCTGCAGGTGGTCCCCGTAGGTTGCCTGCCTGGTCTCCTCACCGGCGGTGGCATTCCAGAGCAGGTCGGGGGCGATTACCAACAGCAACAGGGCCGATGCGAGGTATACGTGCACGCTGCGGAACCAGTGCCGGTACGGACGCTGCAGCACGGCAAGCGCAAACACCGGCAGGAGCAGCGCCGAATGCTCCTTGCAGTAGAACGCGAGGCCGAGGGCGACCGCCGACCCGTACAGGTATCCAGCGCGCTGCCGGCGCAGGAAGCCGGTAAACGCATAGATCGCCAGGGCTAGAAAGAACAGGTGCGGCACATGCGCCGTGGCTCGCGATGACACCCCAACGTAGTACTCGTTGAACGCCAGCAGCGCCGCCGCCCAGCGGCCTGCGACCACGCCGTACCACTGGGCGGCGATCAGGTAAATCAGCGCGATGGTGGCCATTCCAGTGATGACGTGCAGCATGCGATACCCGAGCGGCCTTGTGCCGAAGAAGGTGCTGCTGAACTTGACGAAGTACGCCGGCAGCGCCGGATGGTTCTGGCTCCGGATGGGCAGGTTCAGATCGTCAGGAGCGAACGAGATGAGCCGTGAGCGCGGGATCGAGGCGTTTTCCTCGTCGTGGATGTAAGGCGCGGTAGTGGCCAGATAGAGGCGCGGCAGAAGCGCCGCCACGAAGATCAGCACGAATACCGCGTCAGGGCGCGGCCTGGCGAGCACGAGCGTCCCGGTGATTCCGGGCACCACCCGCTCCAGCAGGCCCGCGCCGACGGCGATGACGCCGAACAGGACGGCGAGATAGCTGAAGCCTTCGAGCCCGCCCGGAATCCACCAGCGTTCTACGAGATAGCGGCGCACCGGGGCAAATCGCCACGGGCGAAATGCCGTCCGGTGGATGTAGTGCGTGTCTTCCACAGCCGGCTCGCCGACGAATGCTCGAATGTTCTGTGGCGACTGATCGGCCAGCGTGTATCCCCACGTCCGGCCGTCCAGTTGTTCACCATCGACCAGCGCGAACCGTTCTTCGAGCTGCTGCCGCGTTCCGTCGTTCACGGCCGGCGCCCATCGAATGTGGATATAGACGGGCCTCGGACCGTATACGAGGTGCAGCGCGCCGTACGCGACGGCCGCCGCAGCCCAGCAGACGAGGCCGGCGACCCACAGCCGGCGCCTCACCACCCGTCGATCCGGTGCCGCGGCCGGCGCGACCTGCGTCATGGGGTCCTCTCCACCTGCCCGCGCCATCCGCGTGCTTCATCCACCACGGCGGACACATACGGACGCAGTATCGGCAGCGCTGCAAGCGGCGGGAGCAGGCCCCGGCTCGCGATGAGAATGCCCATTGCGGCGGCGACCTCCGCCTCCATGTAACCGGCCAGCAGCACGACGAGCGCGACGTCGCGTGCGCCCAGCCCCGCAAGCGTCAGCGGAAGCTGGCCGGCCATCAGCGCGAGCGCCGCCAGGCTTGCGCAGACTGTAAACGGGATCGACACCGACAGGGCGACGGTGAACATCCAGATCTGGATCAGGTGCACGAGCCAGAGCGACACGGAAAAGAGTGCGATCCATCCTCGGCGGCCGCGAAGTACCCGCAGCAGATCCGGCCAGCCCCCGGCGAGCGCCTGCAGCCGCCTGAACGGTCCGCGGGTGAGCACTTGCGATGCCGCGCGCACGAGCCCGGCGGCCCGCTCCGATGAAATCAGCACCGCACACGCAAACCCGACCACCCCGAGGAACGGCCAGATGGCCGACGGCACGCCGGCGACGACCGGCCGCGCAATCATCCACCCCGCAACGCACCAGAACGTCAGGCCGAACACGTCGCACAGCCGTTCGTACACGACGATCGAGACGGCAACGCCGGCCGACGCTCCGCCGCGCGTCGCCACAAAGTAACTCTTGATGAGATCGCCCGTCTTGGCCGGCAGAAAGACGTTGAGCGTCGTCGAGACGAGCGTGAGGCGCAGCGCTTCCCCAATGCCCGGCACCGTGCCTCTGGGAGCAACGGCGAAGAAGCGGACCGCGCGCAGCACCGTGATCGGCGCAATCATGGCCAGCGACACGGCCAGCCACGGCTTGTTCGCGCCGCGAAGCACGTCGATCACATGGCGCAGGCTGATGTAGCGGTACAGGCCGGCCAGCAGCGCGCCGCTGACGGCCAGGCTGATCGCGCCGGCCAGCGACGGGCGCCAGCGGCCACGCTGCCCATCGAGCGTCGTCGCCGCAGGGCTCAGCGTGCCGGAGCTCACGTCACGCACGGCAGGCCGTGCCGAGCTCGTTCCTGGTGCCGGTGTCCTGCATCAATGTCGGCGGGAGCCCCGAGTATACCAAGCGGTGTACGCATCAGACCGCAACGCCGCTCGTCGATCGGACCGGCGACGACAGGGCGAGAATTGCGCGCCGGACTTCGGCGCCAATGACGGCGTCGGACCGGAGGTAGCCCGCATCGTACCGCTCGAATCGGGCGGCCCATCCATCGGAGTAGAACCTGGTCAGCGCCTCGGCCTGCACGTCCCGGACCGCGGCGACAGGCGGCAGCACCACACCGTCGCGCGCAAATCCGTACATGTCCGTCCGGCTGTACAGCCCCAGGTGCTTCACGCCGACGGTGGGGATCCCCAGCTTCAGCACGGGAAGATGGACGCCGCTGTTCTCGTCGCCAATCACCCAGTCGCACTGCCGTGCCACGTCTGGCAGCGCCGCGCCGGCCGGGGACTCGATGATGCCGGACACGTCGTTCAGCACGCGGCCGAGCCGGGGCGGCTCGAGCATGCTCGGATGCCAGCGAATGACGATCCGCCTGGCGCCGAAGTGCTGCCGGCAATCGGCAATCACGTCCGCCAGCTTCGGCCACGACACCGCTTTCGGCGTGAAGATCCCGATGACCGGATGCTCGCGGCCGAACCGCGCCGGATCGAGCGGCGCCGACTCTCCTTCCACGCCGGCCAGCAGCACGTCTCCACGAATCTCGCCCCGCTTCCGCCGCGCGGAGACCTCCGCGTCGCCTCCGAGTATCGACAGCGAGAAATCGAGTGGAGGCGAGAACGGAGTGGGGTACGCGTGAGAGATGAACACCGTCGGCACTCCGATCGCGCGTGCCGCGGCAGCGAACCCGACTTCCTCAGGATTGGAATCGCTCGAGACGACCACCGCTCGCGGCCGCACATCCTCCAGCATCGCCTTGCCGCGCGAGTACCACGCGAGCGCGCAGGCCGCGCGGCTCGACACCAGAAATCCGTGACGACGGTCGATCGCGCGGATCACGCGAAAGGCCCTCATGAAGCCGCTCGACGACGAAGGCAGGAGGAGCGCCAGGAGACGTGATGGAGTGAGAAGCCGGCGCAGGCCGGACCGGACGGCATCGCACTGGCCGGCCCCGAGCCACGCGGCGACGCGTGCGATCTGGCGCCGGGCATTCGCCTGGCCCGCGACGGCCACCACGGGCGCGCGGCGGGGCGGCGCAGCGATCGCCAGATAGAAGGCCAGGCCATAGCCCGAGACAAACAGCGCGCCGGCCGATGTGCCGGCGAGGCGCTCGTGGAGCGCGTACGCCAGCCGCACGGCGGCGCGAGACTGTCTCAGATTCGTGAAGAGGGCCTGGCGAACGGGATCGGAGTCCGCGGCAATGACAATCCGGAGCGCACGAAGGAGGAAGGCGTCCACACCGGGAACTGAAGGGCGCCGGTGACCGTCACCGGGCGGCCGGGCGGCCGTCCCGTGCGGTCACCGGCTGTACCACTACTCGACCGGCTCTTTGGCTTCGTCCACGCCGATGCGCAGCGAGCGCAGGAAACGCCGATCGTTGGCCGTGAGGTCGAAGAGGCGCCGCGCTGGAAGCAGACGGGCCGGCGTGGTGACCTTGGCGACGGGGCCTCCGCTGGTCCGGTTCACGAAGCCAACCACCGCCTCGAGGGTCACGCGCATTTCGAAACCCGCCTCGCGCGTGCGGGCGCGGCAGGCCTCCACCTGAGGGCTCTCGGCGACAGCAGCGGCGATCGCGTCGGCCAGCTCTTTGGCGAACCGGTTCACGACGTCATCCATTTCACTCCTCCTCACCCGCCGCCGGGCCGGGATCCGGGGGCGTCTCCCAATCCAACACGCGACCGGGGAGGTCAGCGGGGAGTGGGCGCCAAAAGGTTCATCTGCAGGGGTTTAGCCCTCCGAGGAAGACTGACCGCATTGTAGAGGCAGGACCCGGAGGTGTCAACAAACCGGCGTAAAATCCGGGGCGGGATGCCGCCTTCGCCCCCGTCTCGCCCCTTTTTCACGCCGGACGACTTCTCCGGAACCGACTTCGACAGGGACATCGGCCGTCCGGGCGCGTTCCCCTTCACCCGCGGCATCCAGCCCGACATGTACCGCGGCCGGCCCTGGACGATGCGCCAGTATGCCGGCTTCGGGACGGCCGAATCCTCGAACCGGCGTTTCCACTACCTGCTGGCTCGAGGGGTCACCGGCCTGAGCGTTGCCTTCGATCTGCCGACGCAAATCGGCTACGACTCGGATCACCGGCTGGCGGCCGGCGAGGTCGGGCGCGTCGGCGTGGCGATCGACTCGCTCGACGACATGGCGACGCTCTTCGACGGCATCCCGCTCGATCGCGTGTCGACGTCGATGACGATCAATGCGACCGCGATCGTGCTGCTCGCGCTGTACGTGGCGGTGGCGAGACGCCACGGCACGCCGATCCGCGGCCTTGCCGGCACGCTGCAGAACGACATCCTGAAGGAGTACGTCGCCCGCGGGACCTACATCTATCCGCCGCGGCCGTCGCTCCGGATCGTGACGGACATCATCGCGTTCTGCGCCCGCGAGATGCCGCACTGGAATCCCATTTCAATCAGCGGCTATCACATCCGCGAAGCGGGCGCGACCGCCGTGCAGGAAGTGGCGTTCACGCTCGCGCACGCCTGCGCGTACGTCCAGGCGGCGGTCGACGCCGGGCTCGACGTGAACGAGTTCGGCCAGCGGATCTCGTTCTTCTTCAGCGCGCACAACGGCTTCCTCGAAGAGATTGCGAAATTCCGCGCGGCGCGCCGGCTCTGGGCCCGGACGATGCGGGAGCGGTTCGGGGCCACCAACGCGCGCGCCCAGCAGCTCCGGTTCCACGCACAGACCGCGGGCAGCACGCTGGCCGCCCGGCAGCCCGACAACAACATCGTTCGCGTGGCGATCCAGGCGCTCGCGGCCGTGCTCGGCGGCACGCAGTCGCTGCACTGCAACGCCCGCGATGAGGCGCTCGGCTTGCCGACCGAGGAGAGCGCGACGCTTGCGCTGCGCACGCAGCAGATCGTCCTTCACGAAAGCGGCGTCGCCCACTCAGGTGACCCGGCCGGCGGCGCGTACGCCGTGGAGGCGCTGACCGACCGCATCGAACGCGACGCCTTCGAGCGGCTGGCAGCCATTGACGCCGCCGGCGGGGCGCTCGCCGCCATCGAGTCCGGCTCCATCCAGCAGCAGATTCAGGACGCGGCGTTCGCGGCGCAGCAGGCCGTCGATTCCGGCGAATCCATCGTCGTGGGCGTCAATCGATACGCCGACGAGACCACCGGACGCCGCGCCGGCAGCGCCGCGATCTTTCAGATGGATCCCGGCATCGAGCGACGCCAGGTCGACCGGGTGCGCGCCGTCCGTGCCGGGCGCAGCGAGCCGGTGTGGCGCGAGGCGCTCGCGGGCGTCGAGCGGGCCGCCGGCAGCGGCTCGAATCTCGTGCCCCCGATCATCGCGGCCGTCGAGGCCCGCGCCACGGTCGGTGAAATCGCCGACGCGCTCCGGCGCGTCTTCGGGGAATATCAGCTTCAGTGACCACGCCTCTCCTGGACGTCCAGCATCTCACCGTCGCCTTCGAAGGCGCGCGCTCGTCGCTCACCGCCGTCGATGACGTGAGCCTCCAGATAGCGCCGGGCGAGACGCTCGGACTGGTCGGCGAGTCGGGCAGCGGCAAGTCCGTCACCGCCTTTGCCATCCTGCGCCTGCTGCCGCCGCCCGGGCGCGTCGCCGGCGGCCGCATCCTCTTCGAAGGCCGCGACCTGCTGGCGCTGCCGGAGCGTGAGATGCGGGCCATCCGGGGCGCCCGAATCTCGCTGATCTTCCAGGAGCCGATGACGGCGCTCAACCCGGTCATGCGGATTGGCGACCAGATTGCCGAAGCCCTGACGGTCCACGGCATGGCCGACCGGCGGGGCGCATGGGAGCACGCGGTCGAGCTGCTCGACGCCGTGCATATTCCCGATGCCCGCCGCCGCGTTCGCGACTATCCGCATCAGCTCTCCGGGGGCATGCGCCAGCGGGTGATGATTGCCATCGCGCTCGCCTGCCGGCCGCCGCTCGTCATCGCCGACGAGCCAACGACGGCGCTCGATGTCACCATTCAGGCGCAGGTGCTCGACCTGATGCGCGAGCTGCGGTCGCGGTACAACCTGGCGCTGCTGCTGATCACGCACGACTTCGGGGTGATTGCCGAGATGGCCGACCGCGTCGCGGTGATGCATCGGGGCGTGCTCGTTGAACAGGGCCCGGTGCGGCAGATCCTGCGGGCTCCCTCGCACGAGTACACGCAGCGGCTCCTGGCCGCGGTGCCCGGCACAGGCGGACCTTCAGGTCCGCCCCGACGATCGATGGTGGAAGGACGTGGTGATGGACGGACGTAGCGGCGGGCCTTCAGGCCCGCCGATCGCTTAGACGATGGCGCTCCTCGAGGTCCGGAACCTCGTCAAGCACTTCGTCAGGAGGCATGGCCTCTGGACGGCTCCTTCCGTCGTCGCAGCCGTCGACGGCGTGAGCTTCACGATTGACGAGGGCGAGATGTTCGGTCTCGTCGGCGAGTCGGGCAGCGGCAAGAGCACGACCGGCCGCTGCGTGCTCCGCCTGATCGAGCCGACGGCCGGCGAGATCCTGTTCCGGGGCCGGGACGTCCTTCAGCTGTCGCGCGCGGAGATGCGTGAGGCGCGGCGGCACATGCAGATCGTCTTTCAGGATCCGTACTCGTCGCTCAACCCGCGCATGCGCGCCGGCGACATCGTCGAAGAGCCGCTCGTGATTCATCGGCTCGGGTCCGCGGCCGAGCGCCGATCGCGCGTGGCCGAGCTGTTCGACCTCGTGGGGCTCGACCCCGATCACCTGACGCGTTATCCCCACGAGTTCAGCGGCGGCCAGCGGCAGCGGATCGGGATTGCCCGCGCGCTGGCGCTCAGTCCGGCGCTCATCGTCGCCGACGAGCCGGTCTCGGCGCTCGACGTCTCGATTCAGGCCCAGGTCGTGCGCCTGATGCTGGATCTGCAGAAGCGGCTGAAGCTGACCTATCTCTTCATCGCCCATGATCTCCGCCTGGTCGAACACATCTGCAGCCGGGTGGCGGTGATGTACCTGGGGAGGATTGTGGAGATCGGAAGCACGCAGGCGCTCTTCTCGCACCCCGCGCATCCCTACACCCGGGCGCTGCTCAGCGCGGTGCCGGTGCTCGATCCCGACGCGCCGCGGCAGCGGGTCGAGCTCGATCCCGAGTCATTCGACCGGCATGCGCCGCTGACGGCAGTCGGTGCTGCCCACTGGGCGGCAATTTAGAACGTAGTGCCCGGCTGTAGCCGGGCCGGGCTGAAACCTGTAGCCGGGCCGGGCTGAAGCCCGGCACTACGTACCGCCTTTAGGTACCGCCCTTAGCTGCCCTGCTTCAGTCGCGTCATGAGCGCCTTCACGGCCGGCGGGGCATCGTGTGGAATATGCGCCAGCCAGCTGCGGGTGTTGATGGGAATCAGGACGAGCTTCATGCCGCCCGGCGCAGGCCTGCGGCGTTCCTCGGCGACAGCGTGCGCCAGCTCGGTCACTGACGCCACGGCCGGGCCCATCACGAAGACGCAGATGTCGCGCCGATCGTCGCGCCTCACCCGCGACGCCAGAGCCGCGGCGTCGGCAACTGCCGCGGCGTCGACGTTCTCGACGAATCGCGCGAGCAGCCGGGGCGGGATCTTGCCGAAGAACCGCCCTTTGGACGGCGCGCAGGCGAACTCGAACCCCTGAACCGGCGCCTCATCGCAGTGGCCGAACTCGGCCTGCACGGCCTGTCGGAATCGAATGACGGCGGCCTTTCGCACCAGGTCGGTGACGCCGGCCCGGTCGCGGGCAAACGGCTCCCCGCCCTGAGGCGAGGGCGCGCGCTCCGGCTCAGGCTCCGGCGTGCGGGCGGCCGGGGTGGACGGCGGGGTCATCGGTTCAGCCGCTCCCGAAGGAGGCGGTGCAAACGGCGTCCCGCCGCGAGACGCCAGTCCCGCGTCGTGCTCGGCGCGCGCGGCCGGGTCCATCAGCGTCTTGTAGGCCTGCGTCAGCTCGGCCGATCGGACCGCGGCAATCTCCTGAAACTCGCGGCCCAAATGGTGGACTTTGTCGGGGTGGTACTTCGCGATCTCGTGCCGGAACGCCAGCTTGATCTCGTCGGCAGAGGCCGACGCGGCGACGCCCAGCAGCTCGTAATGGCTTTTCATCTACGAAATGGTCGTAGATGTGATTATTTCTTGTTTTTGAATTCCGCGATGTTGGTCGCCGCCGGAAGCTCGGGGACCGCGCGCTTCGACTTCAGGCTGGGGGTGCTCTTGCCACGGCCGGCGGCGGACGTGCTCTTGGCGCAGTAAGGGCAGAACTTCCACTCCGGCTGGATGGGCCGATGGCAGTGCGGGCACCCGCCGCCCAGCCGGTAGCCGCAGCCCGGGCAGACGCTGAAATCCGCCGAGATGCCGGATCCGCACGACGGGCAGAGCGTCCGCCCCTCCCGCACTTCCGTGACGATGCGCAGGAGCTCCTGGGGTGACGTCATGCCGGCCTTGACCTTCAGCAACCCGTCCTGCCCGAGTGACGTCATGCCGGCGGCAAGCGCCGCCTCTCGGATCTGCGTCTCGACGCCGCGCTGCGCAA
>MEKU01000056.1:102620-105037 GCA_001767195.1 Acidobacteria bacterium RIFCSPLOWO2_02_FULL_67_21 | reverse complement strand
CCGGCAATCCGTGCACAACCGCCGCACGAGCCGCTGCGCAATGACGCCGATCAGCGCCGAGGCCGTCACGTACGGCTCGATCCCGATGTCGGTGAGCCGCGTCACGCACGACGGCGCATCGTCGGTGTGCAGCGTCGAGAGCACCAGGTGTCCCGTCTGCGCCGCCTGCATGGCGATGCGCGCGGTTTCCTGGTCGCGAATCTCGCCGACGAGCACGACGTCCGGGTCCTGGCGGAGGATCGATCGCAGCGCGCTCGCAAAGGTGAGGTTGATCTTCGCGTTGATCTGCGTCTGATTGACGCCGGGAATCTGATACTCGACCGGGTCCTCGATCGTGACGATGTTGGTGCGCTCGGAGCGGATGGACGCCAGCGCCGACGAGAGCGTGGTCGTCTTGCCGGATCCCGTGGGGCCCACCACAAGGATCATCCCGTGCTGATGCCGCGCGAAGAACCGGAGCTGTTCCAGCGCGGGCGCCGAGAACCCCAGCTCCTCGAGCGGCGGCACCCCCTTGCGGTGATCGAGCACGCGCAGCACGATCTTCTCGCCGAAGATCGTCCGCAGCGTCGAGACGCGCAGATCGAGCTCCTCGGCGTCCTCGCCGGCGGTCCGGATGCGGCCGTCCTGAGGGAGCCGCTTCTCCGCGATATCGAGCCCCGCCATGATCTTGATGCGGGCGACGAGGCCGTCGTGGACCCACTTGGGCAGCTCCATGACCGCCTTGAGCATGCCATCGAGCCGCTGGCGGATGACGACGTCGCCTTCGGTCGGCTCGATGTGGATGTCGCTGGCGCGGCTCTTGAGCGCGCTCTTGATCACGAGATCCACCATATCGACGATGGGCGCCGCCTCGGCCGTGACGGCGGGCCCTGCCGCCTGCTCGAACACGTCCTCGTCCCGGAGCACGCCGGTGTTCCCCGCCCGGGTCGCGAGCGCACCGCCCTTCGGCGACTGGGCGTCGCGGCTGCGCCCCGCGACGCTGCCGGGCGTGACACGGGTGAGCGCCTTGTCCGGGTACCACGCCTGGATGGCGTCGATGATCTCGGGGCGGGTCGCCACCACCTGCTTGATGCGATAGCCGGTCTGGAACTCGAGATCCTGCACCAGCGTAAAGAGCAGCGGATCCGACATCGCCACCGTCAGGACGTTCTTCTCCAGCGCCACGGCAATGCAGTTGCGCTTCAGCGCGACGTCTTTGGGGATCAGGATGACGGCAGGGGGGTCGGGCGGGTGTTCGACGAGATCGACGTACGAAAAACCAAGTTGATAGGCCAGCGCCTTGGCAATCTGGCGCTCGGTGGCCAGATTCATCCGGATGAGCACCGCCCCCAGGCGCTCGCCCGAGCGCTTGTGCTCAACCAGTGCCGCCTGCAGATCCTCTTCGGTGATAATCCCCGCCTGGCGGAGACACTCACCGATCATCGTACGCACGAATCCCCCCCCGGATCTGTTAACACACCCGAGTAGGTTTCGGCCAATTTCGGCGTTTACGATAGGGTCTCGAATTCTGTAAGGTCATATGGAGTCCGCTGAATTCCGCTGACACATGCTGTGCGGTTTGGCAGGGACCGATAGCCATCACATGTCGGACGTCGTCGAGCTGCGGACCCACGTCGCTCGGTCGATCCAGGGACGCGCGGCGTCGATCGTCCAGGATGCGGCCGCGGTGTATCCGTTTGCCGGCCTGGAGCAGGTCGCCACCGACGACCGTGCGCGACTGGCCGACCTGGCCTTCCAACTCCTCACCGCGGCGGTGCGCGACGACGGCCTCGAGGCCGGGCACGCGCTGATTAGCGACCTCGCCCGCCTCGGCGCGGAGAAGCATCTCGGCGTGCGCCAGCTGTTCTCGGCCGTGTACCTCATGGAGCGATCCGCGCTCGACGAGCTGGCGCTCGACGAATCGTTCGGCGTGAGCTCCGAGCCGTGGGCGGCCGTCACGCAGATTATCCGCAGGGCCTCGTTCGACGTCTGCGGGGCGTTCTCGGAACAGGCCGGCGGCACCGCGGTCGATGACGGAATCGTCGATCCGCTCACCACGCTCTATACCCGGCAGGTATTCGTCGCGGCGCTGAACCGCGAGATCCAGCGATCCGAGCGCTTCGGCCACCCGTTCGCGATCATCCTGCTCGACGTCGACCGCCTGGCCGAAATCAACGCGCGGCACGGGTACGGCGCCGGTGACCGCGTGCTCGAGCGGGTCGGCATCGTCGTCCGGAACTACTTCCGCGAGACCGACTGGGTGGCGCGGGTCGGCGAGGACACGTACGCGGTCCTGATGCCCGAAACGGAGGGGGTCCATGCCGAGCGCCTGGCCGATCGCATGCGCGTGATGGTGCAGGAGCGGCTGCAGCTGCACGACCATCGATCCGAGGAGCAGTTTCCGGTGACGGTCTCGGTGGCCGTGCTCATCGCGAAGA
>MEKU01000056.1:49288-102606 GCA_001767195.1 Acidobacteria bacterium RIFCSPLOWO2_02_FULL_67_21 | reverse complement strand
ATGCAGGCAACGCAGCTGCTGACCGACGCCGAAGAAGCGCTGGACCGGGCCAAGCACGCGGGACGCAACCGCGTGGAGCGGGTGGTGGTTCAGTCGTAGTATTCGCGGCCGAGGTGCGTGATCAGCTGCTCGCCGCGCATGTACCGCAGGGTGTTCTTGAGCTTTATCAGCTGAATGAACAGGTCGTGCTCGGGGTAGACCTCACGCGCGTGCATCGGCGACTTGAAGTAGAACGAGAGCCACTCCTGTATCCCTGACATCCCCGCCCGCTTGGCCAGATCCAGGAACAGCGCCGAGTCGAGCACGATCGGCGCCGCAAGGATACTGTCGCGGCAGAGGAAGTTGATCTTCAGCTGCATCGGGTAACCGAGCCAGCCGACCAGATCGATGTTGTCCCACCCCTCTTTGTTGTCGCCTCGTGGGGGGTAGTAGTTGATTCGGACCACGTGGCAGAGGTCCTTGTAGAGCTCCGGATAGAGCTGCGGCTGGAAGATGTAGTCGAGCGCCGACTTCTTGCTTTCTTCCTTGGTCTTGAAGGACTCCGGATCGTCGAGGACTTCCCCGTCGCGGTTGCCGAGAATGTTGGTCGAGTACCAGCCGCGCACCCCGAGCAGCCGCGCCTTCAGGCCCGGCGCGATGATCGTCTTGATCAGGGTCTGGCCGGTCTTCATGTCGTTGCCCGCCAGCGGGGCGCGGGTCCGGGCCGCCAGCTCCAGGAGCGCCGGGATGTCGGCCGTGAGGTTCGGCGCGGCATTGGCAAAGGGAATCCCCTCGCGAATGGCCGCATAGGCGTACACCATGCTCGAGGCGATGGCGTCGTCACTCTGCTCGAGCGCCTTCTCGAAGGTCGCGACCGTGGCGTGCACGGCCGACTCCTTCATGTACACCTCGGTGCTGCCGCACCAGATCATCACCAGGCGGTCGCACCCGTGCTGCTCCTTGAACGCGCGGATGTCCGCTACGACCTGCTCGGCGAGATCGCGCTTGTTCTTGCCCTTCTTGACGTTCGGGCCGTCGAGCCGGCGGACGTAGCGCTGATCGAAGACGGCGGGCATCGGACGGATCGCCTCGAGCTCGCCGCGCACCTGCTCGAGCTGCGCCGGCTCGAGGACGCCGGCGGTGCGCGCGGCGGCGTAGCAGTCCTCCTCGAAGATGTCCCAGCCTCCGAACACGATGTCGTTGAGATCGGCGAGCGGGACGAAATCCTTGATCCGCGGCGCGCGTGCCTCCGTCCGCTTGCCCAGCCGGATGGTCCCCATCTGCGTCAGCGACCCGATCGGCTGCGCCAGCCCCCTGCGGATCGCAAAGACGCCCGCGATGGTGGTGGTGCTGACCGCGCCGAGCCCGACGAGCAGCACGCCAAGCTTGCCGTGACTCGGGGCAATTTGAAGTGGTGCAGTCACAATCGGCCACTATATCATGAGGAAAATTGATGTTCTTTCTGCGCAAGTCGAAGCTCGAACGTCTTCCAATCGTCATGAGCGGCGTGCGCACGGGCGAGCGCGTGCTGCAGATCGGCGTCGACGACGCGTCGCTGGTCGGCGCGATTGCGGCGAAGGTCGGCTTGAGCGGCCATGCCGCGATTGTGGTGGCGACCGAGCGCGCGGCAGCGGCGGCGCGCGCGGCGGCGGCGGCCTCCGGTGCGCTCACCGACGTGCACGTCGCGCCCCTCGAGGCACTGCCGCTCGCGGACGGCTCGTTCGATGTCGTCGTGCTGCACGCGGGCGGCGTCGGTGCCGCGCTCGACGGCGCGGCGGGCGCTGCGCTGCTTGGTCACGCGCACCGCGTGCTGCGCCCCGGCGGACGCCTCATCGTCATCGACGCGGCCCGGCAGGGGCTGCTCGGGCGGTTCGGGAGCGCTCCCGCCGCCGACTCCGGCGGGACGCTCTCGGCACTGCACGCGGCAGGCTTCAGGCCCGCGCGCCTGCTCGCCGAACGTGAAGGCCATCGGTTCATCGAAGGGCTCAAGCCACAGTCCTGAGTCCTCGTTTGCGGACGGGCCGTCCCGCATCGGCGACACCGCGCCGCCCGAATCGTGCGATGCCCGCCCCCCTCCCGGCCGAACCGTGGCAAAATATGCGGGAAACGCGCGGCGGCCGCAGGCAAGCCTTTTGCCGTCGCTCCCCGGAATTCGACTCCAGGCTTTTCCGCCGTCACGGCGACGTTCGACCGGCGACCCGACTTCGTACTTCTGACCTTGGACCTTTGATGTTGCGCATGCGCCCGCACACGCTGCTCGCCGCCGCGGTCATGCTCGCGGGCATCTTCTCCCTTGCCGGCACGGCGCAGGAGGGCCCGAGCTTCCGCAGCGGCGTGGAGCTGATCAACGTCACGGCGACGGTCACCGATGGCGACGGCCGGTTCGTGTCGGGGCTCCGGCGCGACGACTTCATCGTCTACGAAGACGGCGAGGCGCAGGAGATCGCGCACTTCAGCAACGAGCGCGTGCCGGTGAGCCTCGGGATTGCGCTCGACGCCAGCGGCAGCATGACCGCCGACAAGATGTCGTCGGCGCGCGCGGCCATCGACCGATTCATCTACGACCTGCTCGGCCCGGACGACGAACTCTTCTTTCTCCAGTTTGCCAGCAGGCCGGACGTGATTCAGGAATGGACGCGCGATCGCCGGGCGATCAGCCGCGCGGTCGGCCGCGTGTCGCCGGCCGGGGGGACGGCGCTCTACGACGCGATTGCGGACGCGCTGCCGCTGGCGAGCATCGGCGAGCACCCGAAGAAGTCGCTGCTCGTCATCTCCGACGGCAACGACACGAGCAGCCGCACCTCTCCGGGCGAGCTGCGGAAGATGATTCGAGAGAGCGAAGTGCTGGTGTACGCGCTCGGCGTGGACGGCGTTCAGCAGATGTCCCGGCGGCGCCCGACGACGCGCGTCCCGGTGCCCCTGCCGTTCCCGATCCCCGGACGCGGCCCGGGGCGGCGCCTGCCGCCCATCATCGGAGGAAACCCGATCGGCCGGACCGCCGAGCGCGTCAACGCCGATGCGCTGCACGACATCACCGATGACACCGGCGGACGCACGGAGATCCTCCGCCGCTTCGGCGACCTCGACGCGGCCACGGCCCGGCTCGCTGACGAGCTGAGCAAACAGTACTCGCTCGGCTATGTCAGCCCCGGACAGCGGGACGGCCGCTGGCACACGATCCGGGTCGAAGTAAAGGACCGCCGCCTCGCCGTGCGGGCGCGCAAGGGCTACATCGCGTCCTGACTTATGATGCCCCTGGCGTGTCCACGTTCTTTATCGCGCTCGGGCTGAGCCTGGTCGGCGGGCTTGGCGGCCTGCTCGTCGCCTCCGGCGTGCTCCTCATCAAGGACTCCACCCGGTCCCGGCTGGTGCCGTGGCTCGTCAGCTATGCCGTCGGCGCCCTGCTGGGCGTGTCCATCCTGGCGCTGCTGCCGACCACCCTGGAGCAGCTGCCGCCCTCGCGCGTGTTCGCGACGCTGCTGTGGGGCATCCTCCTCTTCTTCGTGCTCGAGAAGCTGGTCTTGTGGCGCCACTGCCACGTCCACGACTGCGAAGTGCACGAGAGCAGCGTGGTGCCGGTCCTCGTCGGCGACGCGTTTCACAACTTCGTCGACGGCGCCGTGGTGGCGGCCGCCGTGATGACGTCGGTGCCGCTGGGCGTCAGCACCGCGATAGCGGTGGCCGCGCACGAGATCCCGCAGGAGGTCGGCGAGTTTGCGATTCTCCTGCATGCCGGCTATGCCCGCGGCCGGGCGTTGCTGCTCAACGTCCTGTCGGGCCTGGCCAGCGCCGTCGGGGCCGTTGTCGCGTTCGTGGCGTTCGACGTCGTGCCGCAGCTGCTGCCCTATTTTCTGGCGCTCGCCGCGGCCAGTTTCCTGTACGTCGCCATGGCCGACCTGATTCCGGGCCTGCACCGCGGCCGCACCGACGCCGGCTCTCTCCGGCAGATCCTGCTGATCGCGGCCGGCGTCGTCACGATGCTCATCCTCTGACCGCCCCCGAGGGAGGACACCCCGGGCGGGCAACGCCTGGGAGCCGCCGGAACCCGTCGTTTTTTCTTGAATTTCGACCAATTCCGAGGCGCTGCCGCCTGGCAGTCTCTTTGCCTCGGATCTTTCCGGACGCCGGCCGGCACGGCCGGCCCAGCGACGACACAACACGGAGGAAGACGACATGTGTACCAGGATTGTTGCCACCATCATCGTGATGTTCGCGATGAGCGCACCAGCCTGGGCGGCCGACCGCGAGGACCTGCAGATCTTCCGCGAGGTCTCGCAGCAGGTGCTGCGCTATCCGTACTTCACGATCTTCGACAGCATTCACGCCACGGTCGCCGACGGCGCGGTGACCCTCACGGGGAAGGTGACGATGCCGTACAAGCGCGACGCGATCGCCGAGCGGGTCGCACGCGTGGCAGGTGTCCGCACCGTCAAGAACGAGATCTCGGTGCTGCCGGTCTCGATGTTCGATGACGAGCTCCGGCTGGGGATTGCACGGGCGATCTACGGCAACGCCAATTTCTGGTCGTATGGCGCGATGGTGAACCCGCCCATTCACGTCATCGTCGAGAACGGCCGGGTGACGCTGGAGGGCGTGGTGAACAGCAACATCGACCGGATGCTCGCGCGGTCGATCGCCGGCTCGTTCGGCGCCTTCTCGGTGACGAACAATCTGAAAACCGACGCCGAGGTCACGGCGGAGCTGGAGCGGCTGTAAGACAAATCCCAAATCCCAATGACCAAATCCCAACAAGTGCGGTCTTTGGGATTTGGGATTTTATGTCCCGCTCCGTCTGATCCACCACACCACCCCCGCCATCGCGGCCAGCGCGGCCACCATCGTGGCGCCGAAGAGGAGCAGGGTGTTGGCGAGAATGGACGTGGCCTCGAACTGCATCTGAATGTCCACCGGGCGCCCGTCGAGCCGCTCGCCGAGCGGCTGCGCCCACCGCAGGATGTTGCCACGCTCGATCTCGCCCGACGGCGCGTTGTGGAACGTCACTTCGCTCGGCAGATGGAACCGGAACGCGACGAGCTCCTGTCCGGTCCAGGGCGGCAGCCGGCGGCCGGGGGCGGCCGGCGCGCCGACTGACTGGCGGTACTCGAACGTGTCGCTGCGCCGCTCGAGCCGGTACTCCGACCAGGCGAACGGCGCCAGCTTCGACACCTGCCGCAGGTCGTCGACCTGAATGCCCGCGTGAATGAGGCGGCGGCCGTCGCGTCGTGCCAGGCTGACGGAGACGCGGTTGGCCGGCGCGCCGAAGAACCGGCGCACGTAGTCGCGATCGAGGCGCGCCAGCGGATCGGGATCTAGAATTGCGCCGCGGAGCGCCACGAGCGCGGCAACCGACGCATGGACGTTCACCCGCGCCGAGCCGTCGAGCGAGAGGTAGACCTCCTCTTCGTACTCGTACTCGGGCTCGAGCAGCGCCGCACGGCTGCACCCGGAGGCGAGCACGGCAGCCGTCACGAGCCCTGCGACGCCTGCGATCCGCCGCCGTCCGGATGCCATCAAAGCCCAATGATATCCTGCGGCCTGAAGCCATCCGCATGTCCCGCCCCGTCCTCTTCCTCATCGACGGCAGCTCCCAGATGTACCGCGCGTATCACGCGTTCCGTGGCCGCGGGCTGACGAACCAGGAGGGCCACACCACCCACGCGGTCTACGTGTTCGTCACGATGCTGCGGAAGCTGATGAACGATCATCATCCCGAGTACATCGCCGCCTCGTTCGATCTGGCCGGCCGCACGTTCCGGGACGATCTGTTCGCCGACTACAAGGCCACGCGCGCCGCCATGCCGGACGACCTGGCCGAGCAGATCGCCTGGGTGCACGAGGCCTGCGAAGCGCTCGGCGTGCCGATCCTCACCGCCCAGGGGTACGAGGCCGATGATGTGATCGGGACGCTGGCGGAGCGTGCGGTTCCGGCCGGCTTTGACGTGGCGATCGTCTCGATCGACAAGGATTTCTTCCAGCTCGTGCGCGACGACCCGGCGGGATCCATACGCGTGTACGACCCGCGCGAGGACGGTGCATGGTTCGACGAAGCGGCCGTCGCCGGGAAGTTCGGCGTCGCGCCCGCGCATGTGGTCGACGTGCTCGCGCTGGTCGGTGACACCAGCGACAACATCCCCGGCGTCCCCGGCATCGGCAAGAAGGGGGCGATCGATCTGATCGCGGCGTCCGGCGGCCTGGATGCGCTGCTGGAGCACGCCGGCGACCTGGCTCAGCGCAAGTACCGGGAGGCCCTGCTCGCGCACCGCGAGGCGGCCCTCCGCAGCCGGGAGCTGGTGACGATCCGCCGGGATGTGCCGCTGGACGTCGATTTCGAATCCCTGCGATACCGCGGCGCTTCACGCGAGCGCTGCTACGAGCTCTTCTCCCGGCTCGCGTTCCGATCGCTCGTCAACGAATTCGCTCCGACGGCAGACACCGTCGCGAAGGACTATGCGCTCGTCGACAGCCTGGCCGGGCTCGAGGCGCTGATCGGCGACCTGCGCGCGGCCGGGGAGTTCGCGTTGCGCGTCATTCCCGACCAGCCGCTGGCGATGCGGGGCGGGGTCGTCGGGATGGCCTTCTCGACGGCCGATCGCCAGGCACGCTACGTGCCGCTCGGTCATGGGCCCGCGGGCGGAGCCGATCTGCTGTCGGGGGGTGATGCGGCGCCGCAGATTGCCCGCGAGGCCGCCCTCGAACGGCTCAAGCCGCTGCTCGAAGACGCATCGATTCGCAAGGTCGGCCACGATCTTAAATTCGACGTCGTCGTGCTCAAGAACCAGGGGATCGACCTGCGGGGGCTCACCTTCGACTCGATGCTGGCCAGTTATCTGCTCGATGCCACGCGGCCCGGCCACCCGCTCGAGGAGACCTCGATCGAGCATCTCGGCTACAAGGCGCTGACCGAAGAGGACGTATGCGGGCGCGGCGCCAGGGCGACGCCGCTCGCCGCGCAGCCCCCGGCGGCCGTGCTCAATTTCGCCGGCGAGCGGGCCGATCTGGCGCGCCAGCTGTCGAACCGGCTGGCGCCGCTGCTCGTGACCGACTCGCTCGAACAGGTCTTCCGGGACCTGGAGATGCCGCTCCTGCCCGTACTCGCCGATCTCGAGCGCGCCGGCATCCTGATCGACGGGCCTGCGCTGGCCGCCCAGTCGCAGCACATCGAGCGCGAGCTGGCCCGGTATACCTCGCGCATCTACGAGCTGGCGGGCCAGGAGTTCAACATCAACTCGCCGCGGCAGCTTGGCGAGATCCTGTTCGAGAAGCTGCAGCTTCCCACGCTGAGGAAGACGGGCAAGACCCGCTCTGCGTCCACCGCCTTCGAGGTGCTCGAGGAGCTGGCGGCGACGCACGAGGTTCCGCGGCTCGTGCTGGAATGGCGCGCGCTGCAGAAGCTGAAGAGCACCTACATCGACGCGCTCCCGCAGGTCGTGCACCCCGCCACCGGCCGCGTCCATACCTGTTTCAACCAGGCGGTCGCGGCGACGGGGCGGCTGAGCAGCTCGGATCCCAACCTGCAGAACATCCCGATCCGGACCGAGCTGGGGCGGGAGATCCGCCGCGCCTTCATCGCGGCGCCCGGCCATGTGCTCATCTCCGCCGACTATTCGCAGATCGAGCTGCGCGTGCTGGCGCACCTCGCCGACGAGCCGGCGCTCATCGACGCGTTCGCCGCCAATGAGGACATCCACGACCGCACGGCCATGAAGGTGTTCGGCGCGAACAGCGGCCTGGACAAGCACGAGCTCCGGCGCCGGGCGAAGATCGTGAACTACGCGCTGCTCTACGGAAAGACGGCGTTCACGCTCGCGAAGGACATCGGTGTGACGCAGGAGGCGGCGCAGGCATTCATCACGGCCTACTTCGCCGGTTTTCCACGCGTCCGGGCGTTCATCGATGACACGGTGGCGCGCGCCCGCGAGACGGGCGTCGTGAAGACGCTGTTCGGGCGTCGGCGGCTCGTCCCCGACTTGAACAGCCGCAACGGCCAGATCCGGGCACGGGCCGAACGCGAGACGATCAACATGCCGATTCAGGGCACCGCCGCCGACATCCTGAAGAAGGCGATGATCGATCTCCACGCCGAGCTGGCCGGGCGCCGCCTGCGCACGCGGATGATCCTCACCGTGCACGACGAGCTGCTGTTCGAAGCGCCGCGGGAAGAAGCCGAAGGGGCCGCCGAGATCGTCCGCGAGCGGATGGAAGGGGCCGCGGCGCTCAAGGTGCCGCTGACGGTCGATGTAGGGATTGCCGAGAACTGGCGCGACGCGAAGCCCTGAAACCGCCTTCACTTTCACGGGGCCACAGAGTCACAGAGACACAGAGAAGGAATTCACTCAAAAAGCTCTGTGCCTCTGTGGCTCTGTGGCTCGTGGAAACGTTCTTTAGCGCCTTGTGTCTCTCCTCACGGCCACTGTTCCTTCACCAGGTCCCACTCCGCTCGCAGCTCGCCGGCCGCCGCCTGCTCGCGGGCGCCACGCGCGCGGGCGCGCTCGGGAATGAGCACGGTCGTCACGAACCGGTCGATGTCGGCGCGCAGCGTGGGCGCGGTGTCGGGGCGCTGCGGCGCGCGCACCCAGGCCGCCACCGCGGCGCTCCACGCGCGCTCCAGATTGCCGGTGCCGCGGGCCGAGACGGCCATCCAGTAGTTCGCGGGCGCGCTGGTGGGATCCTGCTGCAGCTCGTCCTCCATCCTCGCCATCACCCGCTGCAGCGCCATCGTGCGGCGTTCCGCGCCGGCCGCGTGCGCCTCGCGGTCGAGGGCGGTCGCCCACCAGTCGAGCAGCAGCCATCGGTCGCGGAGCGGCAGCAGCGCGGCGCCGCCGAGCGCGGTCTCGAAGAGCTCCGCCGCGGCCCCGAACATGTCCGACAGGTACAGCGCCTGGCCAAACCCGACCCAGACGTCGACCTGATCGCGCGGCGAGAGGGCCGCCAGGCGGACGGCGCTGAGCGCTTCGCGGGCGGCAGCCAGATCGGCGGGGTCGGACGAGCGAAGGCGGTACCGTTCGAGGTGCGATCGCGCCGCCACAAGGGCCGCGGCGTCGGCCGCCGCCGGGTCGGCCCGAGCCGTCGACGCCGCCGCGATCGCGGCGTCGTAGTCGGCCGCGTTATAGAGGGCCCGCGCTTTCGCGAGCGACGGGTGCTCTGCGGCCGCGACCGGCCCGGCGCCGATCGACATCACAAGCGCAACCCACACCGCGGTGCGACCTCGCATCCCGCCGATCGTAGCATTACAATTCAGGGGGCAAGGGGGCAAGGATTGGGAGTCAGGAGGTAGATGAGCCAGCCGGTCATCGTGCCGCGCGACGCGCACTCGGTTTCACGCAAGCAGATTGATCCCGACGCCCTGCGAGTTCTGTATCGGCTGCATCAGCACCACTTCCTCGCCTACCTCGTCGGCGGCAGCGTCCGCGATCTGCTGCTCGGCCACCGGCCCAAGGATTTCGACATCGGCACGTCCGCGCATCCGTATCAGGTGAAGCGGCTGTTCCGCAACTGCTGGATCATCGGGCGCCGGTTCCGTCTGGCGCACGTGCGGTTTGGACCCAAGGCGATTGAGGTGGCGACGTTCAGGCGCCAGCTGTCCGCCGAAGAGCTCGCCGCCGTCGACGCCCAGCTGGCGCACGCCATTCCGGTTGACGAGGAGGGCACAGACGGCCACGTGCGGCTGCTGCACCGGGACAACACGTTCGGCACGCCCGAAGAGGATGCGTTCCGGCGGGATTTCACCGTCAACGCGCTCTTCTATGACATCGCCACGTTTTCCATCATCGACTACACCGGGGGGCTCGAGGACCTCCGCACGCGCCTGATCCGGTGCATCGGAGACCCGACCGAGCGGTTCCAGGAGGATCCGGTTCGCATGCTGCGGGCGGTCGCGATGGCGGCGCGGCTCGATTTCGCCATCGATCCGCCGATCGACGCCGCCATTGCCGCGCATCGCACCGAGATCGCGAAAAGCGCGCCGGCGCGGCTGCTCGAGGAGCTCTACAAACTGCTGCGGGCGGGCGCCTCCGAGAAGGCGTTCCGGATGCTGGCCGAGCGCCGGCTGCTCGAGCCGATCGCGCCGCAGTTCCAGACCCGCTGCGGCGATGCGCTGTGGCAGTCGCTGGCGGCGCTCGACCGCTATCTCGCCCGGTTCGAGGAGACGCCGGACACCCTCACGAACCCGATTCTGCTCGGCTCGCTCATCGTTCCGCTGGGGCTGGGGATCGGCGGGCTGCTCGCGCCGGCGCCGGCGGTGCGCACCGGCAGGGGGAAGGAGCCGGCGCTCTCGCTCGGCATGCTGCCGCTTCCGCGCCGCGACGTCGATCGCCTGCAGCACGTTCTCTCGCTCCAGCGGCGGCTGCTCGACCAGGACGCGTCGCCCCGTGCACGGCGCGCGCTGATGCATCGAGGGCCGTTCCGGGAGGCCCTCACCTGGCTGGAGATTCACGGCAGCGCGCCCGAGGCGCTCGAGCACTGGCGCGGGTTCATCGAAGCGGCAGGAGCGTTCGAGGGCGACGCGGAGGCGACCGAACCCGGGCCGCCGCGGCGGCGGCGAAGGCGCAGGCGGCGGCCACGCGCCGCGACGCAGAGTTAGCGGAGGGGACGGAGGCAACGGTCGTACCCGGAGAAGACACGGAGGAACGGAGGGTGAATGGAGAGAAAACTGTCAGGACCTGACGTTCGCCAGTTGGAATCAGATCGCCAACTACCTCTGGAGGCTCGAGGCGCTCCGACATGTGGTCTGAGCGAGGTCCCCTCCACGCCGCGGAGTGACCGGCGCCTGGCTGGCGCCGCGCCAGTGTCAATGCGATTCCGCCGATGATTGGGAGTGCGGATACGACCGCGACGGCTCATTGTCGCGCCAGTCGCCGACGGCTGCAAACGTGTTAGGCCTCATTGCGGCGTGCGGTCGGCGCGTGACCACGTATGTCGGCGTCCTTCGCTGTCGGGCTCGGCACGGAATCTGGATAGAGGGCCACCATGCATTCTGGGCAAATACCATGGCTAAACTCCGAGCGCGTCTTCTCAGTGAAATACGACTCTATTGACTGCCAGGACTCCGCAACATTTAGCCCTTCGTCGCTCCTTCTAATCTTCTTGCAGTTGGAGCAAATCGGTAGAATCGCTTCAAGATGATCGATAGTGTCTATTGCTCTGTTCAGGTGACGCTCGTAGCGAATCAATAGAAAGGAGAGCACTGCGCTGGCGAGGGCCGTAACGCCTCCCACGATGAGATGCTCCCGATCGAAGTACGAAATCTCCGGGTGGAGAACAGAGTCGACCAGCGCGTTGACATTGCCTAGCAAGACCGCTAGTACAACGAGACCCGTTGCTCGCCATGTTGTACTTCCGAAGCCTGGGTCAGAATTGTTTGACTGATTGACTTTCATTGCCTTGCTGTTCCTCAATGCGGGCCTAGACGTTCCGAATGAGCCGCGCGCCGCGGCGACATGATCGCAGGAAACTCCTGGCGCGTCGGCTCCATTCGGTTAGCCGGTCGATAGGTGCGGTCCGGAGAGAAGGGTAACAGAACGGTCCGGGGCCGGACTGATCTGTTACCTATCTTGCCGGCCGCTCAGTCGAATCGAGCGCCACGCCGCCGAGCGCCCGCGAGCGCACCGATGTTCGATGAACTTCAGGCGCCAGACGATGGCAAGGATGGTCGAATACTCGCACTGACCCGCTGCAAGTAACCCGGGCGCACGCAGCAGCCTGACGCGAACAGACGCAAGCCAACGACCGAATCCGGAAACGCTATTCGCGAGCTGAATGTGAGTTACGCGGAAAGCCCAGTGTTTACTAGCGCATCATTTTGTCGCCAAGGATTTACCGAAGGAATCTGACAGAAACGGAGAACGCGGCCATCGCGGCGCAACCAGCGTTCCAAAGATCCGCTCCGACACGGGCTGCTCCGACCGATCATGTTCTGCGAGATACAACCCGTGGGATTTCCAGCATGGGATCGGACATTTCACGGCACGACTGATCAAGATCCTGCAGGCCCGTGTCCCGACACCTGCAAATGCTTATAGAACTCGCGGAGCCGTTAAGGGCACGGCACTTGCTGCGCCGCAACTCTAAGGCTTCAAATGCCAGAAGTCGCAAAGAAAGGCGTGCAGTTCCCCTGGAACTGCCAGTGGACTCGGCTGGCTTCCCAGTTCGTTGACATCCCCGAACAGCCGGGCGGCCCGTGGGTGTGTGTGCGGCCGCGTCGCACACGCCTTACGGTGGAATGCGCTCCACCCCACGTGACCGAGGAAGAATGCGCTGGGTGCGAGTTCTGGGAGCCGGACCACCGACTCGAGTGCTAAGGATCAGCGGCGAAAGCTGATCGGCAGCGAGTATTGGGCCGCGCGTCAGGAAGTGTAAACGCCACGACATAGTTGCCGTGCCTCCGTCCCCTCCGTGCCTACCCGTGCTTGCGCTCGAACTCGCGCATGAACTGGACGAGCGCCTCGACACCGTCTTCCGGAAACGCGTTGTAGATCGACGCGCGCATGCCGCCGACCGACCGGTGCCCTTTCAGGCCGTCGAGCCCCGCGGCCGTCGACTCCTTCACGAAGGCCTTCTCGTGCTCTTCGGTCGGCAGGCGGAACGTCACGTTCATCCGCGACCGGCTCTTCTTCTGTGCCGTTCCGCGGTAGAAGCCGGTCCGGTCGATCTCGGCGTACAGCTTCGCCGCCTTGCGCTCGTTGCGTGCCCCAATCGCGTCCAGCCCGCCGAGGGAGCGGAGCCACTTCATCGTGAGCCCGAGAATGTAGACGCCGAACGTGTTCGGGGTGTTGTAGAGCGAGTTGTTGTCGGCGTGGACCTTGTAGTTCAGCATGATCGGCAGCCCGTCGGTCGACCGGGCGAGGAGATCCTCGCGGATGATCACGAGCGTGACGCCCGACGGCCCGAGATTCTTCTGCGCGCCGGCGTAGATCAGGCCAAACCGGGCGACATCGATCGGGCCGCTGAACATGTCGGAGGACGTGTCGGCCACGAGCGGCGCCGATCCGACATCGGGAATCGCCTTCCACTCGGTCCCTTCGATCGTGTTGTTGGTCGTGACGTGCACGTAGGCGGCGCCCGGCGTGAGCGTCAGCTCCTGCTGCGCGGGAAGCCGGCTGTACTTGTCGCCCTTGGTGGTCGCCGCCACGTTCACGGAGCCGACCTTCCGGGCTTCCTTGATCGCCTTGTCGGCCCACGAGCCGGTGTCGATGTAGTCGGCCGTGGCGCCCGCCATCAGCAGGTTCATCGGCACCATCGAGAACTGCAGCGTGGCGCCCCCCTGCAACATCAGGATCCGGTAGCTGGACGGAATGTTCGCCAGCGCCCGGATGTCTTCGATCGCCTGGTTCAGCAGATTCTCGAACGCGGCAGATCGATGGCTGATCTCCATCACCGACATGCCGACCCCGGGCAGCGCCACGAGATCGCGCTGCGCCTCTTCGAGGACCGGCAGCGGCAGCACCGCGGGACCGGCGGAAAAATTATAGATGCGCATATCCCTATCTTTTCACAACCTGCAGGCTCAACACGTCCGGGTTCGCCGTCCGGATGGCCTGAAGCAGCGCGCCGTCCGGCTCGCTGTCGAGACTGATGCGCGCCACGGCCGCTTCAGCCCCTTCGAAAATCACGTTTTCGGTTTCCTGGACGTTGAGATCGCGCAGCCGCAGCTGCGCGAACACATCAGCCAGCACGCCAGGCCGATCGCGGTGCCGCACGATGAGCGTGTGCGTGGCGGGCGTGCGCGATGCCAGATTCACGACATTCGGCACCTTGCCACTGTCCCGATACGTGCGAATGACACGAACCGCTTCTGCCGCGATGGCCTCCTGCGCCTGCTCCGTGGACGCACCGATGTGGTGCGTGCCGTAGACGCCGGGCAGCGCGGCCAGCGGCGGGGAAAATTCCGCGGCGCCCGCCGCCGGCTCGCCTGCAAACACGTCGAGTGCGGCCCGCACACCGCCGGTCTCCACGGCCTGTCTCAGCGCTGCCTCGTCCACGAGCTCGGCCCGTGCCGTGTTCACGAAGAGCGCGCCCGGCTTCAGGCGGCTCAGGATCGATGCGCCCACAAAATGCCCGGTCTCCGGGGTCAACGCGAGGTGCACGCTCAGCGCGTCGCTCCGCGCCGCCACGTCTTCGGGCGATCGAAAGACCGTCACCTCCAGGTCGCGCGGCAGCGCCGCCAGCGCCGCGGCGCCGTCGCGAAGGAATCGGGGACTCCAGACGATCACCTCCATGCCGAACGCGCGCGCGCGCCGGGCGACTTCCTGCCCGATGCTGCCGAACCCGAGCAGGCCGAGCGTCCGGCCGTACAGCCCCCGGGATTCGGACGCGAACTTCTTCTTGTTCCATCGGCCGGCGCGCAGCTCCGCGACGTTGTCGGGAATACGGCGATCGAGCGCAATCAGCAGCCCGATGGCCAGCTCGGCAACCGCAGTGGAGTTGCGGCCGGGGCAGTTCGACACGTAGATACCGCGCCGGGCCGCGGCCGCGACATCGATCGTGTTGACGCCGGCTCCCGCCCGCACGACGAGCGACAGGCGCGGTCCGGCATCGAGCATCGGCTCCGTCACGCGGGTCGACCGCACGACGAGCACGTCCGGCTCGGACACGCGAAGCGCCTGCTCAAGGGCGTCGCCGCTCAGATCGGGCTGGTAGAGGACCTCGCAGCCTGCTGCGCTCAGGCCCTCGAGGCCGGAAGACTCGAATGCGTCGGCTACAAGAACTCTCATAATCAACCACGAAGATCACGACGATCACCAAGGCCACGAAGACCCGTTTTCATAATGACTTCGTGTTCTTCGAGATCTTCGTGTCGTCGTGGTTCAGATCAGATGCGTGAGCAGCCCGTCGCGCAGCTTTGGCTCGAACCAGGTGGACTTCGGCGGCATGATGCTCCCGGCGTCCGAGATGGCCATCAGATCGTCCACGCTCACCGGATACATCGAGAAGGCGACCGCCGCCGTCCCCTCGGTCACGTGGCGCTCGAGCGCTGCCGTCCCGCGGGCGCCGCCGACAAAGTCGATCCGCTTGTCGGTGCGGACATCGCCGATCCCGAGCAGCGGTCCCAGGATCAGGCTCTGCAGGCGGCTGACGTCCAGCCGGTCGGCCGGGTCGGCGCCGCGCGGTGCCGGACCCAGGTCGATCGTCCGCCAGCGATCGCCCAGAAATATCGTCACGTCGCCCTTCCGCGCCGGCGACGCGGGACCGTCGCGCACCTCGAACCGTTCGCGAAGCGAGGCGAGCAGCGACTCTCTGCTGTGCGAGCCGAGATCCCGGACGATGCGGTTGTACGGAAGCACCTGCATCTGGTTGTCGGGAAACGCCACCGCGAGAAACGTGTCCCACTCGCCGGCGGCATGGGAGCCGCTCCGGAGCTGCTGCCGGACGCGGGCGGCGCTGGCGGCGCGGTGATGGCCATCGGCGATATAGAGCGCCGGCACGGCGGCAAACGCCGCGACGACCGCGCGTGTGTCCCCCGCGGCCACCGGCCAGATGGTGTGCCGCACGCCGTCGACCGCCGCGAAGTCAAAGAGCGCCGGCGCGGCGACCGTCCGGGCCACGACCTCGTCCACGGCAGCCGACGCCCGGTACGTCAGAAATACGGGTCCGGTCTGCGCCCGCAGCTCCAGGATGTGGCGCGTCCGGTCGTCCTCCTTGTCGCGCCTCGTTCGCTCGTGCTTCTTGATCGCGTCGGCGTCGTACTCGTCCAGTGAGAAACAGCCCGCCAATCCGGTCTGGACGTGTGCGCCCATTTGAAGGCGATAAACGTACAGCGTTGGGGCCTGTTCCACAATCAGCGGCGCCTGCGTGCGGAGCCGCGTGAAATTTTCCGCAGCCTTCGCATACACCTCGTCGGCATACGGATCGGCGGCGGCAGGCAGATCGATCTCCGCGCGGGAGACGTGGAGAAAGCTCAGGGGGTTGCCGGCGGCGAGCGCCCGTGCTTCGCCGGCATTGACGACGTCGTACGGCACCGCCGCCACGCGCTCGGCGGCGTTCGGCACCGGCCGCAGCGCCCGGAACGGAACAATAGTGGCCATCAGAAACACCAATTATATGGTGTGACCGACAGCGATCAGTTGGATGTGGTGACGACCGCGGACATCGCGCTGGCGTGCGCGCTGCTGAGGCGTTCGAGCGCACCGTCTCGCGCTGCGCGAAACGCCTCCATCGCCGTCGACGGGACGGGATCGCCGGGCGGCATGTTCCGGTGCTCGCGCAGCGGGTCGACCCATCGTCCGTTCTTCTGCAGGCCGTAGTGCAGGTGTGGTCCTGTCGCGAGGCCGGTCGAGCCGACGCGGCCGATTGCCTGTCCCTGATCGATCCGCGCGCCGCGCCGGATTCCGGCCGCAAAGGCGGAGAGGTGCAGGTAGTACGACTCGTACCCCCCGGCGTGGCGCAGCCGCACCATGCGCCCGTTCGCACTGTCATAGGTGGCCGAGACGACCGTGCCACCCGCTGCCGCCACCACCGGCGCGCCGGTCGGCGCGCCGTAGTCGACGCCGCGATGCGCGCGCGTCGTGTGGAGCACCGGGTGCAGCCGCCGCAGCGAGAAGCGCGAGGTGATCCGCGGCTCGAACTTCAACGGCGAGCGGAGGAGGAACCGCCGCAGCGAGCGGCCCTGCTCGTCGAAATAATCCGGGCGGCCGCCGGGAGGTGTGAACCGCACCGCGCGGATGAGACGTCCGTCGTTGATGAATTCGGCGGCGGTGATCGCCCCGTAGGTGGGGGGCCGGTCCGGCCGCACGAACCGTTCGAACGCCAGGGCGAACCGGTCGCCCGGCTGGACCTCGGTGTTGAAGTCGACCTCGCCGGCGAAAATTCTCGCCAGCGCCATCGTCAACTCCGCGTTCTCCCCTGCGGCGTCCATCGCCTGAAACAGCGACGGCGTCGCATCGTCCACCATCCCGGCCGCCGCCGCCTCTTCCAGCGTCCTGGGGATCGGCAGAACCTCGGCCCGAAGCGCTTCGGCGCCAAGGGCGACCGGGGTCACGCGGAGGAACGACGCGGCGTCAATCTCGTACTCGAACTGGCGGAGCCCGCCGTCGTGGGTCCGCTCGATCAGGAACGGCTGCGCGGCCCGCATGCGGCGCGGGTCGAACACGGCCCGGGCCGCGTCGATCAGCCGGCCGACCGCGTCGGCGCTCAGGCCGTGCGCGCGCAGCATTTCATCGAGCGTCGTGCTCGGCGCCACGAGCCCGCGGATCAGGGCGGTGTCGGGGCTGAGGAAGATGTCGGCGTTGAGGGCTGCCGGTGCCGGCGCCTCGGCGTGGCAGCCGGCGAGGCACACGACGGCAAGCAGCCCCCGCTGCGTGAACCAGGACAGGCAGCGCACGACGGTTGCCACGATTGACGCCCATGGTATCAAAGGACGGATGGAACTCCTGCTGCCGATCGCGGCCGCGCTTGGCGCTGCGGTCGTCGTGGCGGTCCTCATGCGGCTGCAGACGGCCCGCCGGCTCGCGGAGGCGCACGCGCGGATGGCGGCGGAGCTGGCCGCCGCCCGGCAGGACAACAAGTGGCTGACCGACGACATCGGCCGGCAGAAGGATGCGCTTCAGGCGACCCAGCAGCTCCTGGAGCGGGCCGAGCAGAAGCTGCGGGAGGCGTTCCAGTCGCTCGCGGCCGACGCGCTCAAGGAGAACCGCGCCGCGTTCCTCGACCTGGCGCGGACCTCGTTTGCGGCCTTTCATCAGCCGATTGCCGAGACGCTGCAGAAGGTGGACGCGCGGCTCTCCGAGGCCGAACGCGACCGTGTCGCCGCCTATTCGCGGCTGAGCGAGCAGGTCGCCGCCCTCGGCGCCAGCGCCAACTCGCTCTCGCGCGCGCTGCGCACACCGGCGGTCCGCGGCCGCTGGGGCGAAATGCAGCTGCGACGGGTTGTCGAGATCGCCGGAATGGTGCAGCGCTGCGACTTCGACGAGCAGCCGCCGCTCTCCGGCGACAGCGGGCGGCTGCGGCCCGACATGATCATCCACCTCCCCGGCGGCAAGCGGATGGTCGTCGATGCCAAGGCGCCGCTCGATGCCTTTCTCGACGCGCAGGAGGCGACCGACGACGAGGCGCGCCTCGAGCGTCTGCAGGCGCACGCCCGGCAGGTCAGAGACCATGTGGACAAGCTCGGGGGCAAGGCCTACTGGGAAGCGCTCGGCGACTCGCCCGAGGTCGTCGTCATGTTCCTGCCCGGCGAAACGCTCTTCAGCACGGCCCTGCAGCACGATCTGACCCTCATCGAGCACGGGCTCCGGCAGCGCGTGCTCCTGGCGAGCCCCATCACGCTCATCGCTCTGCTGACGACCGTGGCGCACACCTGGCGGCAGGAAGCGCTGGCCGACAATTACCGGGAGGTCGCCCGCCTGGGACGGGAGTTCTACGAGCGGCTTGCGGTCTTTGCCGACCGGTTCGACGAGGTCCGCAAGAAGCTGGACGGCGCCGTCCAGGCGTACAACGAGGCCGCGGGCTCGTTCGAGGCCCGCGTGCTCGTCAGCGCGCGCCGGCTGCGGGAGCTCGAAGTGACGACCAGCGCGGAGCTGCCGGCCGCCGAGCCGATCGACACGGTTCCCCGCGTGCTGAAGCAGGTCGGCCTCATGGGACTCCCCGAGGGGGCGACCGTCGACGAAACGGATGCCACGTAGTCAATAATGTCTCCTCATGGACCCCACGGCCGAGGCCGCGCCAGCGGCCGTCGACTTCATCCGCGAGATCGTCGCTGACGATCAGCGGACCGGACGGCACGGCGGCCGCGTGCACACGCGGTTTCCTCCCGAGCCGAACGGTTACCTCCACATCGGCCATGCCAAGTCGATCTGCCTGAATTTCGGCGTCGCGGCCGAGTACTCCGGCCTGTGCAACCTTCGCTACGACGACACCAACCCGACGAAGGAAGACGTCGAGTACGTGGAATCGATCGAGGAGGACGTGCGGTGGCTCGGGTTCGACTGGGGTGACCGGACGTTCTACGCGTCCGACTACTTCGAAGCCCTGTCTCAGTACGCCGAGCAGCTGATTCGTGACGGCAAGGCCTATATCGACAGCCTGACGGCCGACGAGATCCGCGACTACCGCGGCACGCTGACCGAGCCGGGCCGCAACAGCCCCTGTCGCGACCGTGCAGCCGAGGAGAGCCTCGATCTGTTCCAGCGGATGCGGCGGGGGGAGTTCCCCGACGGCGCGCACGTGCTGCGCGCGAAGATCGACATGGCGTCGCCCAACATCAACATGCGCGACCCGACGCTGTACCGGATCCGGCACGCCTCACACCACCGGACCGGCGACGCCTGGCGCATCTATCCGACCTACGACTACGCGCACCCGATCTCGGACGCGATCGAAGGGATCACGCACTCGCTCTGCACGCTCGAGTTCGAGGATCACCGGCCGCTGTACGACTGGGTGATCGAGCACACCAGGCCGCCGTTCCGCCCGCGGCAGATTGAGTTCGCGCGGCTCAATCTGAACTACACGGTGATGAGCAAGCGGAAGCTGCTGGCGCTCGTCGAACAGAAGCGGGTCGCCGGCTGGGACGACCCGCGGATGCCGACGATCGCCGGCCTGCGGCGCCGCGGCTACACGCCGGAGGCCATCCGCGACTTCTGCGCCCGCATCGGCGTGGCCAAGAAGGAGAATGTCGTCGACGTCGCGCTCCTCGAGCATACGGTGCGCGAGGATCTCAACCGCCGGGCGCGGCGGGCGCTTGCGGTGCTGCGCCCGCTGAAGATCGTGATCGAGAACTACCCTGAAGGGCGCGAGGAGCGGGTCGAGGCGGTCAACAACCCGGAGGACCCGGCGGCAGGCACGCGGCAGCTTCCCTTTTCGCGCGAGCTGTTCATCGAGCGCGACGACTTCATGGAACAGCCGCCGAAGAAGTTCTTCCGGCTGTCGCCCGGCGTCGAGGTCCGCCTGCGCTACGCGTATATCGTCACGTGCGACCGCGTCGTGAAGGACGAATCGGGGGCCGTGACGGAGCTGCGCTGCAGCTACGATCCGGAGTCGCTGTCAGGCGCCAGCGCGAGCCGCCGCGTCAAGGGGACGATCCACTGGGTCTCCGCGCCGCACGCGCTCGAGGCGGAGGTCCGGCTGTACGATCGGCTGTTCGTCTCGCCCGACCCCGGCCAGGATGGCCGCGACCCGCTGACCGATCTCAATCCCGGCTCGCTCGAGCGGCTGACGGGAGCCCGGATCGAGCCGTCGCTGGCCGGCGCCGAGGCGGGCACGACGGTCCAGTTCGAGCGGCTCGGCTACTTCTGCCTCGACCCCGACTCACGCCCCGAAGCGCCGGTGTTCAATCGCACGGTCACGCTCAAGGACACCTGGGCGCGGATTGCCGGCAGGGGTTAGGCGGACCTGAAGGTCCGCCTCTACGGAACCCTCGTAGAGGCCGACCTTCAGGTCGGCCTACCGATTGTGTCTGGCCGCCCATTCCCTGAGCTGTGTCGCCATCGCCATTGCCGCTGGCTCGGTCGTCCATCGGTCGGCCGGCCAGGGAAGACGCCAGGTCCAGTTGGCGGGGTTGACGGTCGCGGGCCGGTTGATCCGGTCGCGCCAGCCGAAGATGTCCTGCACCGGGAGGATCAGCAGGTCGGCGCCTGAGGCGTAGAGCGTCTCGAGCAGCGCCTCGCGCAGCGCGGTCGTCATGCCGGCATGCTCGACGGCCACCGCCCGATCCTCGTCGTCGAGGCGTTCACGGATCGACGGCACCGCGAGCACCGCCTCCCGCTCCTCACGGCCTGCCTGCTCCCACCAGACCTCCATCGGCTCGGTGTCGTGCGTGCCCGACGTGGCGACCGCGCTGCGCGGGTAGCCGACCGGATCCCGGAACGGCTGCCCCGGCTGGTGCCATTCGCGCTCCCACCGGAGCACCTTGAACCCCGGGACCTCGAGCCTCGCGAGCGACTCGCGGACGAACTCCGGAACGGTGCCGAGATCCTCGGCCACGATCTCGGCCCCGCACTCTCGAAAGACGCTCAGCACCCGCTCGCCGAGCGCGGTCTGCGCCTCCTCGGTGTCGGGCGTAAAGCCCGGATCGGTGCCGTCGTGCGGCCAAAAGTAGGTTCGGTAGAACCCCACGAGGTGATCGATGCGATAGCCGTCGAAGAGGGCCGCATTCCGCCGCGCGCGGTCCCGGAGCCAGTCGAAGTCCCGCCCGGCGAGGACGTCCCATCGGTAGACCGGCAGCCCCCAGTCCTGGCCCGTCGTGCTGAACGCGTCGGGCGGCACGCCGACCGATGCGTCGAAGCGGAACTCGTCCTGGCGGGCCCAGAGGTCGGCGCTGTCGCCGCTGACCATGAACGGGAGGTCGCCGAAGAGCGCCACCCCGCCGGCGGCCGCCCGCGCGTCGGCCCACTGATCGTCGGCAACCCACTGCACGTACTGTCGATACAAGATGTCGTCGGCCAGCTCGCCGCGCGCCCGGTCGAGCGCGCCGGGCTGCCGGGTGCGCACCGGCGTGGGCCATTCGGTCCAGGGCCGCTCGCCCGATTGCGCGTGCAGCGCCCGGAACAACGCGTAATCGTCCAGCCACCAGGCCTGGTCCTGGACGTACGCCCGGAAGGCCGCAGCGCGCCGCGTGCCGCCGGCCAGCTCGACGCTCCGGAAGCGGACGAACGCACGGCGCAGCGCGGTCTGTTTGAGCGCGCGGACGTCCGCATAGTCGATCGCCGCATGACTGCGCACGGCGTCCAGTCGCTCGCGGAGCTCCGGCTCGAGCCGCTCCTCTCCGCCGAGCTCCAGGAAATCGTCGACGCGATCGAGCGTGATGAACTGCGGGTCGATCGCCATCGAGCTGAGGGCGGAATAGGGCGACGCTTCCCCCACGGGCACTTCGTTGATCGGGAGCAGCTGAAGCACGCGCAGGCCCGCGCTCGCAAGCCAGCGTGACAGCGCGTGCAGGTCGCCGATCTCACCAATGCCCCAGCTGCGGGCCGAGGCCATCGAGAACAGCGGGACGAGCACGCCGGCGCGCCGCGACCGAGGCTCGCGGGCCATCAGCAGCTCACGAACTGGAAGAGCCGGGACACCGCGTCGGCAAACAGGCGCGGCTCCGGCAGCAGGCTCACGACGACGAACGACTCCCCGGGAAAGTCGAAGAAATACCCCGGATGCACGAGGATTCGTTCACGGTGGACGAGATCGAGCACCAGCGCCTCCTCGCTCCGGGTCGATGGCACGCGAACCACGGCGGACCAGCCCCCTTCGACCGGGAGCACGCTGCAGGCCGGATGCCCGCGCGCGATCGTGCGCAGCGCGTCCAGGTTGTGCCGGATCCGCTGCTGGATGGCGCCGCGCACCGCCGCCCCCGCCTCGAGGAGGTGCGGCATCGCCACCTGCACAGGGGTTGCCACAGGCAGGTACGTATCGGCAATGAGCTCCAGCCGCGCAAGCGCGGCGGCCCGCTCCGCGGCAGGACCGCCTGCGATGATCCAGGCGGCCTTGAGCTGCGGCAGCCCCACAGACTTCGACAGGCCGGCCAGCGAGAACGTCAGCACGCCGGCACGCGACGCGATATCGGTCAGGGGCGCGTCGGCATCGAGCGGGTAATCGGCGAACACCTCATCGACGATGAGCGCCCACCCCCGCTCACCGCAGAGGTGGGCGAGACGTGACAGCTCGTCCCCGGTGATGTACGACCCGGTCGGATTGTTCGGCGACACGACAAGGACGGCGCGCACGGCGTCCTGCGCGCGGCCGATCGCCGCCAGATCCATCGACCAGCGGCCGTGATACTCGAGCGGGTACGGCGTGGCCTGCACCGCTTCGAGCGCGGTCAGATGTTCGAAGAGCGGGTAACTCGGCGACGGCACCAGCACGGCGTCGCCCGGGTCGCACAGAAGCTTGAAGAGCCAGCTGTAGGCCTCGCTCGTGCTGGCCGTCAGCACGACATCGGAGGCATCGACGTCCACGCCACGGCGGCGCTGGTCCAGAGCGACGGCGGCGCGCGCCGCGGGCGATCCGAACGGATGCGGTTCGTACCGCAGTGCGGCGGCGCCGGCCAGCGGCGCCAGCAGGCCGTCGGGATACGGGATCCCGGCGCGCGTCGGATTCGACTCGGTGAGATCGGCTACCGGCGCCGCGCTCTCGCGCAGCGCGTCGACCGCGCGCGCCAGCGCGTTCGGCTCGAGCTGCGGCGGAATACGGCGTGAGAACACCGGTGGAGATGACACGTCAGAGGTGGATGCGCTCGCCGTACGACGGGATGTAGGCATCCCACTCGAGACGGCTCTTCACGAGGTCCTTGAGCGCACCGAGCGCGTTCTCTTCACCGTGCACCAGGAACAGACGACGCGGCGGCCGGGGCAGCGTCGAGAGCCACCTGAGAATCTCACCGCGATCGGCATGCGCCGACATCGAGTCGTTGTTGACAATCCGCGCGGCCACGGGAACCGGCCGGCCGTGAATCCTCACTTCATGAGCGCCGTCGACGAGCTGCCGGCCGCGCGTGCCCGGCGCCTGGAATCCTACGAAGAGAATGGTGTGCTTCGGATCGGGCAGCGCCGCGGCCATGTGGTGCAGCACGCGGCCGCCGGTGGCCATCCCGCTTGCCGAAATGATGATGGCCGGAGCGTCGGATGCGGTGAGCGCCTTCGATTCCTGTGGCGACGCGACGGTCTGAAAGCGCGTAGATCCGAACGTGGCCACGCCCTTCTGGGCCGGCCTCATGTCGGGATCGAGCTCGGCGACACGCGCGGTATAGAAGCGCAGCGCCTCGGACGCCATCGGGCTGTCGATGTAGACAGGCAGCACGGGAATCCGGCGGGCCTCCTCGAGCCGCCGCACCCAGTACAGGAGCTCCTCGACTCTGCCGATGGCAAAGGACGGAATGATGATCTTGCCGCCGCGCGCCGCGGCGTCGCGGATGGCCTGCGCCAGCGCCTCGCCGTCGTCGTCGGGGGCATGATCGCGGTTTCCGTACGTCGATTCCACCAGGACGATGTCCGCCTCGACGGCATCGGACGGATCCGGCAGCACCGGCCGGCCGTAGCGGCCGAGATCGCCGCCGAAGAGAATCGTGCCGGCGCCGTCGAGGCGCGCGAGCACGTACGCGGCTCCGAGGAGATGGCCGACCGGCGTGAACTCAATCGAGAGGCCGGAAGCCGCCTCGATGGGGCGGTGATACCCGAGCGGCTGGAGCTGCGACACGGCGCGCCAGGCGTCGGCCTCGGTGTACAGCGGCAGCGCAGGATGATGTTTGGTGTACCCGCGCCGGTTGGCGCGCCGGGTGTCTTCCTCCTGGATGCGGGCTGAATCGGGCAGCACGAGGCGGCACAGGTCGGCCGTCCCGCTCGTGCAGAAGATGCGGCCACGGTAGCCCTGCGCAACCAGGCGCGGCAGCCAGCCGACGTGGTCGAGGTGGGCGTGCGTCACCACCACGGCGTCGAGGCTGCGCGGCGCAATCGGGAACGGCTCCCAGTTTCGAAGCCGCAGCTCCTTGAGACCCTGAAAGAGACCGCAATCGACCAGCACGCGGCGGCCGTCGTGTTCCAGCAGGTACTTCGAGCCGGTCACCGTCCGTGCCGCACCCAGGAACGTGAGCTCGGGCATCTGGTGACAATATCAGGGCTCAGGGCCGCTCACCGATTGTTCCTGGGGACGTCGCGTCGGCCCAACGGATTGGCGCTCGCCCGCGGCACCATCCCCGGCACATCGCCGTACTTCCGCGATGAATGCGGTGCCAAGCCCGGATTGTTCACGCTCGTAGTACTGCGCCGCGTCCTTGAGTTCGCGCTCGGCCAACTCGTTGAACGTGACGCGCACAGGCTAGATCCGAGCCCGAGCCTCGCGGAATACTTCGTCTGCTGACCGGCTAGCGGTCGGCCGTGTTCCAGGTAGTCGAGCAACGCCTTGACAGGCACGCGCGTTCCGACGAACACAGGCGTTCCGCCGAGAATGTCTGGATCCGAGTGGACGCCGGGAATCTGGGCCTCCATGCCTTACCTCTCGCAAATGAGACATTTCGAGTATGCGTCCGCCGTGCTCGAATCGTGGCTTTGGTGTGGCAACGGCAACGCCTCACCAGCGGCGCCCCTAAAATGCGCTACTGCCGTCTGGTGCATGCGGTGTTAGGCAGATCATGAGTCGGTATCGGCCATTCCGATTCATCGTTCCGTTTTTTGCCCGACCGGCACAGTGCATCAGCGTCTCGGAGGGTTCTGAGCCGTGCCATCGACAAACCACGTCAGGCAATCCAGGCAGTAGGTCTGCTGCCTGCCAGAGACGCGGCGGAGTTCCTGAAGCCTGTGCGCCCCGGAATCGAGGCAAGTCTGAAACCGGAGCGCCCGTTCACCAGGATTCTGGCGATCCATGTCCTGAACCATCTCGAGCAGTTCCCCCAGCTTCATCGCGAACCCTCAACGGCAGGCATCAGCCGCGGCGCGCTGAATCACTCGCGCCGTCGGCTGCATGCCGTGTTGGGCGTCAGTCGTCGGAGTGTTTCGACCAGAACTCACGGACCTGCTGGAAGCGAGATACGCGATCGCCGATCTTAGCGATTTCTTTCGGGTAGAACTCCAACATCACATCGCAGAACTCCAGCATCCAACGCTTCCGCGCGTACCCAGGATTCACGGTCACTCGATTCGAGTTGGCTATCTGAATCTGGCCCCAACCGAGCGCCCCAATCGTTAGGCAATCCCATCCGAGGAACTCGATGGGCACGAATGTGACATGGGTGACCTGTGCCTTCACACCCTCGACGCTGTAGCTGACGAGGAGAACCGTGAAGACATTGCTGTCGTCCTCGTAGAAACGCGCCAGCCGTTCTACAGAGGTAAGGTTCGGCATGTTGAACTTCGTGTCGGTCCTGTGCGTCTTGACATCGACGATGTAGTACAGACCGTCGCGATCCTTAAACGCGAGGTCAGCCATTGCCCGGCGGGCGAAGTTCGAGGAGTACTCGCCACAGTGCTCGCCAAGAATGTTCTCGAAGGATGCCGCGACCACGTTCTCGATGGCATCCCCCGCAGCCCTCGGGCTCTGGGCGGTGTTCTTCGATAGGAAATCTGGACTGCCATTGATCAAGTCCCTCACGCGGTCCTGGACCAACACGTAGTCATTGCTATGAAAGAGCCGGCTCCTCATCAGTTGTCCTCGAACAGGAAAGACTGACCGGTTGCGTTGGAACTCGGCGTTGTGTTGTTCGTGTCCTGGAACGCGAGGGAATTGCGCTCCCAGAAGTAGCCACCGGAGTAGCCCTGAATCGACGGCTCGTTATGAGCTAACTCCAATCGCTTCTCAGCACACAGGCAGTAGATCTCCTCTTGCTCAATCCCGATGAATTGTCGCCCGAGTTTCTTTGCTACGACTGACGTGGTGCCGGAACCCAAGAAGGGATCGAGCACGCAGTCTCCGGGTTTGGAGCTAGCGAGCACCAGCTTGGCGAACAATTTCTCTGGTTTCTGAGTCGGGTGCTCCGTGTTTTCTGGCATCGACCAGAAGGGAACCGAGATATCAGTCCAGAGATTTGAAGGGTGGGTCAGTCGGAAACCGCCGTTGGCTTCCTCGTTCCAGTCCTTCGGCTTTCCGTCTGCGTCACGATAGGGCGCAATCACACGGCGCTTCTGCTTCACGGCCTCTACGTCAAAGAAGTATTGGTCGCTAAGAACACAAAACCAAATGTCCTCGGAGCAGTTCTTCCAGTTTCGTAAAGCACCACGACCCTTCTCGCGTTCCCACGTGATCCGGTTCTGAACAAGAAAGTACCGTTCAAGAGCACGTTGGACGACTCCCGAGGATCGCCATTCGCTGCACACGTACACTGAGGCGGAAGGCTTCAAGAGTCCGACTGCCAGCGCGAGCCAGGAATGGAGCCACTCTTCGTATGCCGCGAGGGGCTGTTTCTTGAATGTAGAGCCGCTGAAGGCCTTGGTTAGATTGTATGGCGGGTCAACGATCAGCAAATCCACAGATTGCTTGGGCAATAGGGGCAGGACCAACAAGGAGTCGCCGAGGATGGTTCGCCCAGCGCACTCCGATAGAGCCAAGGGCTGATCGACGACAAGCAGTCGCCTACGCAGGCGTTCGGCATCATGCTCAGAGATTGCCAGCGTCCTGTTTCGTGGTGCTCGCGATGCTGGTTCTTTCATCCCTTCCTCCGCAAGCGATACTGCTTCATGACGCCCAACCAGCAGTCGACCGAACTCGATAATCCAATGCGCCTGCAGGCGGTCGCAGTCTATTCCGACGCCTGAGCCGATTCAATTGCCATCAACGTGCAGTGTGCACGCTACTTGCGCCGGATCTGGCTGGAAGGCGCGCAAAAATAGGCCGGTCGGCATCGTGCCTCGCCGACAAGTCCGGCTCCATGGACAGCGGCACGGAGGTCTGCGCCCTGGGGTCTGAGCCCTGGGGCCTGATATCCTGTGTTTTATGCGCCTTGCCGCGCTCCGCACGACCGCCGGCCTGTGCCTGATCCTGACGGCAGCGGTGTCCGCGCAGACGCGGAGGACGCTCTCGATCGACGCCATCTACGACCCCGATCAGCGCGTGGAGTTCTCCGGAACGCCGCCGGCCAATCTGCGCTGGATCGATGCCGATTCCTATCTGGAGATCCGGCGCTCCTCGGGAGCCGGGGTGGACTGGCTGCGCGTCGACGCGGTCTCCGGCCGGACGTCGCCGCTCTTCGACCCGGCGAGGATGGAAGCGGCGCTCACCGAGCGCGCCGGAGTGTCGCGGGAGGAAGCCGCGCGGGTGGCGCGCACCAGCAGTCTTCTGTTGAACCCCGCCAGGACCGGTGTTCTCGTCGAGCTGGAGGGCGACCTTTATTTCCACGACTTCGCATCGGCAGCAGTGACCCGGCTGACCTCGACGGCGGGGGATGAGGAAGAGCCGACGTTCAGCCCGGACGGCCGGCGCGTCGCGTTTGTTCGCGGCAATAACCTCCACGTCGTCGACATTGCCACCGGCCTCGAGCAGGCGCTGACGACCGACGGCGGGGCGCAGCTGCTCAACGGCAAGCTGGACTGGCTCTACCAGGAGGAGATCTACGGGCGCGGACAGTTTCGCGGCTACTGGTGGAGCCCCGACTCGGCGCGCCTCGCCTTCCTGCAGCTCGACGAACGTCCGGTCCCGGAGTACACGGTCGTCGACGACATCTCGTACCGGCCGACCGTGGAGGTCACCGACTATCCGAAAGCCGGCGATCCCAACCCGCTCGTCAGGCTGGGCGTCGTGCCGGCCGCCGGCGGCACGGTGCGGTGGGTGCCGCTGGCGGAGTATGCGGACACGGAGCTGCTCATCGTCGACGTCGACTGGACGAGGGATGGGACGCACGTCGCGTTTCAGGTACAGGATCGCGAGCAGCGGTGGCTGGACCTGAACCTGGCCGACCCGGCAACCGGCGCGTCGCGGCGCGTGCTGCGCGAGACGACGCCTGCCTGGGTCAACGTGAACGGGAGCCCGGTATGGCTCGAGGACGGATCGTTTCTCTGGTTCAGCGAACGGAGCGGCTTCAAGCACCTGTACCACTACCGGCAGGACGGCACGCTCATCCGGCGCGTGACCGAGGGGCGCTGGGACGTGCGGTCTTTGTACGGCGTTGACCGGGCCCGCGCCGTCATTTACTTCGATGCCGGCGCCCGGCGGCACATCGACACCGATATCTACCGTGTCGGGCTGGACGGCCGCGACATGACGCGCCTCTCTACGGCCGCGGGCACCAACCGCGCGATCTTCAATGCCACGTTCACCCGTTACATCGGCATCTGGAACGATGTGAACACCCCGACGCAGGTCCGGCTCCATGGGAGCGACGGCGCTGAGATTCGTGCGATCGACGCCAATCCGGTGCCTGCGCTGGCCGAATATCGCCTGTCGGCTCCCGAGTTCCTCGAAGTGCGGACGCGGGACGGCTTCGTCATGGACGCGATGATGATCAAGCCGCCCGACTTCGATGCCTCGCGGCGCTATCCCGTGTATCAGTTCACGTACGCAGGGCCGGGGACCTCGTCGGTCCGCAACCAGTGGGGCGGATCGACGTTCATGTATCACCAGCTGCTCGCCCAGCACGGGGTGATCGTGTGGGTGCTCGACAACCGCAGCGCGGGCGGCAAAGGCGTCGAGTCCCAGTGGCCCGTATACGGCAGGCTGGGCGAGCTGGAGCTGCAGGATCTGGAAGACGGCCTCGCCTGGCTGAAGCAGCAGCCGTACGTGGACCCGTCGCGCATCGTCCTGCACGGGTGGAGCTACGGCGGCTTCATGACCGCCTACGCACTCACCCACAGCACCAGCTGGTCCGCCGGCATCGTCGGCGCCCCGGTGACCGACTGGCGCAACTACGACACGGTCTACACCGAGCGGTACATGAAGACGCCGCAGAACAATCCCGACGGATACCGGAGGACGGCGCCGCGGTTTGCCGCCGCCGACCTGCACGGCCGCATGCTGCTCATCCACGGCAGCATCGACGACAACGTCCACCGGCAGAACTCGGAGCAGTTCGCCTACGAGCTGCAGCGTGCCGGCAAGACATTCGAGGTCATGATCTACCCGCGGTCCCGCCACGGCGTCACCGACCCCAGGCTCAACAAGCACCTGCGCCAGACGATGTTCGACTTCGTGATGCGCAACGCGGGAGCCGCCGCGCCCGGGCCGGGCACCCAGACCCCGCGGCCGGGCGCCACCAGGTGAAGGACGGATCGTTCCTCTCCGGGCTGCGCGCCGGAACCGGTGTCATGGCCGCGGAGCTTCGTCCGCCGCGCGCCGAGCTCGACTCGGTGGCGGGCATGGACGCCTGGATCGACACGTACCATTCGGTCCGGACGCTGACGCGCCAGGACATGGCCGTCTTCCTCACCGACAGCGCCGTCGGGACGCAGGAAGAGAACAACCTCCGCCACCTGGTCACCAATCTCGGGCGCGATGTGCGCCGCGATCGCGTCGTCCCGTTTCTCACGACGAAGCATTCGCTCGAGTTCTGTATGAGCTACGCGGAGCAGGCCTGGCAGCACGGCTTTCCAGCCCTCGTCGTGCTGGGCGGCGACCGGAGCATCGGACGGCCGCGGTGCGTGGAGCACGCCTGGGAGCTGCGCCGGATGATTCGCGCACGGGAGCCGCGTCTCGCCCTCGGCGGCTGGGCGAACCCGTACGGCGATCCGCGCCGGCAGGTCGAGTACATGGCGGACGAGCAATTCACGGCTGAGTTCTACCTGACGCAGATCGTCAGCCATCTGGATCAGGCGCCGGTCGGCCGCTTCCTGGAAGAAGTGCAGCGGCGCGGGCTCGAGCACATTCCGGGCGTGTTCGGCGTCTTCTTCTACCGGAGCGCCAACCCCGGCACCCTCAGCGCGCTCAGCCGGTTTCTGCCGGTGCCGGTGGAGGCGCTGGCCGCCGAGTTCGCGCGCGGCACGACCCCCATCGACATCTGCGCCCGGACACTGCGCGCCATGATGGATCTCGGCGTCAGGCACTTCTACATCAGCAACCTGCCGCTGCTTCGCGCCCCGACGACGCTGCAGGCCATTCTCGAGCGCGTCGCCGCCCCGGCGTGAAACGGGCCACAGAGCCACAGAGACACAGATAAAAACTGGCTCAAGACCTCTGTGGCTCTGTGTCTCTGTGGCTCGTGAATGTGAAATGCCTCAGCGTTTCGTGAGCGCAGGATTGACGTAGCCGCTCTGCAGCACCTTTTTCACGTCGGGCCGCACGCTGAGGTAGGTGATGTGGTCCGGGATCGACGTGAACCCGTGCGGCACCCGTTCCGGAATCACGATGATGTCGCCCACCTTGATCTCGCGGCTCGTGTATCCAACCATCGTCCCGCTGCACGACGGCCCGTTCAGAATCGTCGTCACTTCGCTCGCGGCCGCCGACCGTCGTCCGTTGACAATCGTTCCTCCGGTGATGAGCGTGCCGCGTCCCGACGTCACGATGTAGGTCTCGGCGGTGTCGTCGTGCGCGATCCCGTTGGGCCCTTTCGCGCCCGTCCGCGGCTCACCGCATGGCGGCTGCGGATTGGCCGGCGCAGCGGGAGGGTTGGCGCCGGCCGCCGCCGGAGCCGCCGGAGCGCCGGTGGCGCCGCGATGCACGATCCCGACCGACAACTGGTACGCGCCCATGTCGAGGACGCGGATCGAGTTGTCGGGAATCGTGCGTTTCATGTCGGCCGCGTACTTGAGGACGGCCTTCACGTCCTCGTCCGTGATGTAGATGGCGTCCGTGCGTGCCTGTGCCATGCCCACGACGGGCCACGCGGCGCACACGGCGGCCAGAACCTGCAGAATGCGTCTTCGCATGCCAACCTCCTTCATTTCACTTCCACGAGCTCGATTGCGATCCGGTCTGGCCCCTGAATCATGGCCGCGCGGGTGGTGCCCCACGGATGGATGTCTTCCAGAAATGTGATGCCCTCGCCTTTCAGGCGCGTCACCGTGCGGCCAAGGTCGGCAACGCTGAGCGCCCAGTGGTCGACGAGGGTGCCGCGGGTGCTCACGAGGCCGCCGCCGGGCCACGGGCGGATGGAAATGGAGATGTCGTCGAAGAACACGCCGCCCGACGGGTCGCGGACGAATCCCGGGAACCGGAAGAACGACGGCCACGTCGGCGGCGCGTACGGCTGGCGGCACTCGCCTGAACCGTCGCCGGCGCCCTGCGGCAGCCGGGCGCCGAGGTGCCGCGCGTACCACTGCATCGCGCACCGCGGATGCTCGTGGTACATGTGGATGTGATTGAAGCGCTCGACCTGTCCGGCCTGCGCATTCTCGACCATCGCGCCGTCAGGGCCGCGCAGGTACCCGAAGCCGCCCTGCCGCGTCGGCGTGACGCCCTTGGCCCTCAACTCCAGGATCTGCTCCTGCGTCGGAAAGCCCGGCAGCGTGTCGCTCGACAGGTCGACCAGCACGCCGTCGGCGGCGTCCCACATCTGCGCGATCTCCAGGCCCATCGCGCGGAACCGATCGTTGTACTTGCGCGAGTCAGGCGTGTTCCAGCCGAAATGCCAGACCGACGTCTGCGGGCCGGTCAGTTCCGTGAGCGGCGGCGCCTTGACCGGCGTGAACAGGAGATACAGGTTTCCCGTCTTCACCGCCTCGAACCCGTTGAACGTTGTCGCCGATGCCGACACGGGGAACGCCCTGGGGTAGTACGCCGCCGCTGCCTTCGGATCCACCGAGTTCAGATGCACGTGGTGGACGTGCATCGGTTCGATGGCCCCCTCCTGTGCCAGAAGCGACCGGCCGGTCTGCGGCGTGAGTGCCGCCAGGGCGAGCAGCGCCACGCCGAACGCCATGCGTGAAGTCATATGAACACTCCGCGAATGCCGAATGTTACGGCATTTTACCAATTCCACACGTAGTGCCGGGCACCACGTCGGTGTCATTTCAAGTGCCGCCCGCCGTCGACCCGGATCGTCTCTCCGGTCATGAAGTCGCTCTCGACGAGGGCGAGCACCGCCTTGGCAATCTCCATCTCGCCGCCCCAGCGCCCCAGCGGCGTCGCGCGCTCGACACCGGCGAACTCCTCGTCGCCGGTCCCTTCGGGAGCCACGATCGGCCCGGGGGCGATGGCGTTGACCAGGATCTGATCGGAGGCGAGCTCGAGGGCGAGCGCCTGTGTGAGGGCGATCACGCCCGCCTTGGCGACGTAGTACGGAAGGTACCCCAGATAGCGCGGCCGGCCGCTGGCGGCCGTCCAGTCTGCCATGTTGACGATCCGGCCGCCGCGCACCCGGCACATGTGGGGGACGGCCGCCCGCGCGCACAGCCACGCGGCCCGGAGATCGACCGCCAGCTGCTCGTCCCAATCGTCCACGGTCAGGTCGTCGAACGGCCGCGGCTGGTACCGCGACGCCATGTTGATGAGGATATCGACGCGCCCGAGATCGTCGACGGTGTCGACGACCACCCGCTCGCACGCCTCAGGATCTGCGAGATCGGCTTGCATGACGACCGCGCGCCGGCCGAGCGCCGTGATGGCCTCCGCCGTCTGGCGGGCTTCGGTGGCCGAGGCGCGATAGACGAGTGCGATATCGGTCCCGCGGCGCGCGAGCTCGGCCGCCACGACCGCGCCGATGCGCTTCCCACCCGTCACGAGCGCCACTCGATCGGTCAGGTCCATGCTGCCGCCCTCAGCATAAGCGAGAGTGGCGGTTCACGAAAACGGTTTCGGGGGCCGTAAGGCGCCGGCAGCCCATCCCGTTCCTATCTCATTGATTCGCCAGAGGCGCCGGGTGGTCTGGTTCCTGCCTGTACCCGATGGCTTCACTCACTCTTACTCATTCCCAAGGAGACGCTCATGAGGAGGATCGGCTTCGGCGTGCTGGTGCTGGCGGCGGCGGTGGCTGCGTCGTCGCGGACGGCCCACGCCCAGAGCAGCACGCTCACGTTGTTCGGCAGCGGTTCCGGCGCGTTCGAGACGCCTGCGCTCGCAACCGCCGGCGTGGCCACGGCCACCTGCACCCTGAACCGCACGACCGTTGAAATCGCCTGCACCGCGCGCGTGCACAACATCGTCGACCTGACCGCGGGCCATATCCACGTCGGTGGACCCGGCACGGCCGGACCCGTCTTGATGGGCATTCCGGGGCTGCCGCTTCGCTCGTCGGACGACTTCATGGTGTCGTGGACGTGGACGGAACGCGATCTGACGCTGCGGCCGGCACAGGGCGTTCTGAAGATGGCGGACGTCTTCGAGGCATGCTCGAGCGGGAACTGCTATCTCAACTTTCACACGGGCGCGAACGCGGGCGGCGAGGTTCGCATCAACCTGTGCCCGCAGGGCGAGGACAACCGCTTTGGCAATCCCTTCTATCTGATCAACGTCTGCGCACCCAGCAAGTAGGATACGAGCCACAGAGACACCGAGACACAGAGGAATGAAGCTTTCTCTGTAACTCTGTGCCTCTGTGGCCCGTATTGGGGCGCTGGCTTTGCTACGATCCATACCATGCCGGTGCGGGGCGCCATTCTTGCCGCCTTTGTTGTTTCCGCTGCAGCTGCGTACGATCCCGCTCTGAATCCGCAGGCCATCGACGAGGCGATCGCGATCGGCCAGTCGCCGATCGAGTCGGTGCGCGCGCGCTTTCATGCGCCGTATCGGGTCGAAGTCAACCGGCCGCCTGTCGACTCCCTCGACCTGGTCACGCCGTTCCGGAGGCTCGAGCTCGCCGCCGAGGAACGTGCGCGTCTGGGCCTGGCGCGGATGCGCCAGGTCGAGGCGATTGCCGCGCTGGCGGAGCATGGCGGCCGGCTCGAACTGTTCCTGGAGCTGACGTTTCACCCGCTCAATACGTACGTCGGCGTGCCGGCGTACGCGATCACTCTGGCGCGCGCCGGCGTGTCGGAGCCGCCGGCGGCGCCGTCTGCCGTGCAGCGGATTCCTCGCTTCGGTCCACGGCTCGCCAGCGGGCCGTTTCCGACACCGTACCCGATCCCGCTGCAATTACCGCCCGCCGGTCAGCCCCTCACCGGCGGCATCGTCCTCGCCGCGTTCGACAGCGCGCGGCTCGACACCCGCGGCCGCTATGAGGTCGTGATTGAAGAGTCGGGGAAAGAACTGGGAAGGGTCCTGCTGGACTTGGCGAGACTACGATAACTCCCAACTCCCAACTCCCAACTTCCAACTCCCAAGGACTTGGGAATTGGGTATTGGGAGTTGGGAGTTGAGGTCCTCTCTAGGAGAGGACCTTTACGACGACGCGCCGATTCTGCGCGCGTCCGTCACGGGTGTTGTTCGGCGAGACCGGCTTGTCCTCGCCGAAGCTGATCACGTTCATCTTGTGCAGCGGGATCTGGTGCTGCTCGTACAGATACCGCTTGACCGCTTCGGCGCGCTCGAGCCCGAGCCGCTCGTTCATCTCGGTGGGTCCGACGTTATCGGTGTGCCCCTCGATTTCCAGGTAGATGGTCGCCGGCTCCGCCTTCAGCTTGCTGACCAGCTGATCGAGGGCCGCGCGCGCCTCGTCGGGCAGCTCGGCGGCGCCGAACTTGAAGTTCCCCTGGTCCTCGCTGATCGTCACCTCATAGATCAGCCGGCGCGATGCGGCCTCGACGGCATCCACGCGGCCGCCGACTGCGCCGGCGGCTGCCTGCGCCTTGTCGGCGGCGCCCTGCGCCGTCGTCGCGGCGGCGCGCGCGTCAGAAGCCGCCTTGCCGGCGGCTTCGGCCTTCTGATCCACGCTGCCGATGCGGCCTTCCGCCGTACCGAGCCGCTGCTGAGTCTGCTCGACGGTGCCGCCGAGCGTGTCCACCTTCGTGTTGACCCCGCCGACTTCCTCACGGACGAAGCCTTTGGTGGCGCAGGCGGGGACGACCGCCACGGCGAGCGCGATGATTACTGCTGGCAACCAACTGTTCCGCATGATCTTCTCTCCTTCAGTGTGGCGTGCTTACGTGCTAGTGGTGTTCCGACTGCGCCGGGCCAGATATGTATCCGCCACGTGCATGGACGGTCAGGCTCTTGTTTCGTGTGCGTACTTCGAGCGGGTGCCAACCCGGCCGCGGATCCGGGTCGAACGTGATCAGGTACTGATACCGAAGCTCTTCGAACAGATCCCGCGTGGCGGCCACCGCGTGTGCGGGCTGGCTGGCGACGCGCATGTCGCCGCCGGTCCACCGCGCCAGATCCGCCAGCGTCGCCGTGCTCGTCGCCACGTCGTCAGCGGCCAGCACCGACAGCTCGCCGCCCGGATGATCGAGCGGCGAGACCACCGCCAGCAGATAGACCGGCACATCGATCGAGCTGGCGATCCCCGACACCTCGGGCGCCGTGAGCCGGCTGCCGGTATCCACGCCGTCGGTGATCACGAGCAGCGCGCGATGCCGGTTCGACCGGCTGGCGACCGCCCTTGCCGCTGCAGCCACCGCGTCGTAAAGGGAGGTCATGCCCCAGGGCTTCCCTTCCAGGCTCACGCGGCGAACCCGATCGAGATCGCGCGTGAACCCGACCACTTCCTGCAGCGACGCATCAAATGTGAAGAGCGCCGCCTCGTCCTCGTTCCTGAGCATGCCGGTGGCCACCGCAATGGCATGCCGGGCCCGCTCGATATTGCCGCCGACCGCCATGCTGCCGCTGATGTCGAGCAGAAAGGCGACGCTCACCGGCGCTTCGCCCGCGTAGAAGTCACGGATGTCGCGGCGAATGCCGCTGTCGACGACCTCGAAATCCGCCCGCTGCAGATCGCGGACGACGCGCCCTTTCCGGTCGCGAACCCCGGCGGTCACGGTGACGACCTCGACGCCGGCCTTGAATGTCGTGGCCGGACCCTGAGCCGACACCGCCGAGGTCTGAAGGGCGTCGAGCGCCCCGGGAGGCGCCGGCAGCATCGCGGCCGTCAGAATGGGAACCGCCAGAAACCGGTGCGTCACGGCGCTCCAACAGTTCAATCGTCTTGCCACTCTGATTAGCGACCTGTTTTCAACAACTTGGGAGAACCCGTCCGTCGTGGGCGGCAGCCCCCATATGTAATTGTTACACGCATTTTGCCTGAGGTGTGTATCAGGGCAGGCCGTTCAGAGGTCTCGCGGGCACGCGTGTAAGATGGACGCTGGATGCCGACACACTCCAGGATCGAGCGGCCGATTGCGGTGGCCGCGCGCGTTGGTCGGTTCTCGTACGCGATCCGGAACATCGTGACCGAGGCGCGCGCCGTCGAGGCGCAGGGCCGGCGGGTCCGTTATCTCAATATCGGCGACCCGGTGGCGTTCGGCTTCCGGACACCGCCGCACCTCATCGAGGCGGTGTACCGGGCGATGCAGGACGGCCACAACGGTTACCTCCCGTCCGACGGCATCCCCGCTGCGCGTGAGGCGGTCGCGGCCGACTATGCCGCACGCGGCGTGGCCGTCTCGCCCGATCGCGTGCTCATCACGACCGGCACGTCCGAAGGCATCGACCTCGTGCTCAACGCGCTTGTGGACGAGGGCGACGAGGTGCTGGTGCCTTCGCCGACGTACCCGCTGTATACGGCAGTGCTGGCCACCATCAACGCCCGCCCGCGGTTCTACCGCACGGATCCCGATCGAGGCTGGCTGCCGGATCTCGATCATCTCCGCAGCCTGGTCACGTCCAGGACGCGCGTGCTCGTCGTCATCGATCCGAACAATCCGACCGGGGCCGTGTACCCGACGCCGGTTCGACGCGCGTTGATTGATTTTGCCGAGGAGCACGGGCTCACGATTCTGGCCGATGAGGTGTATGCGGAGACCGGCTTCGACGGTCCGGTGCCGCTGCTGGCCACGCTCGAGCCCGACGCGCCGATCATCTCGCTGTCGAGCCTCTCGAAGGCATACCTGGCGCCGGGGTGGAGAACGGGCTGGATGGTGGCCGGGCCGACCCCGAGGCTCGACAACGCGGTCGCGGCCATGCGCAAGCTCGCCGACGGCCGCCTGTGCAGTCCGGCCCCGATGCAGTACGCCGTCATTGCCGCGCTCACCGGCGACCGGTCGCATCAGACGGCGTTCCGCCGCGCGCTGGCCGAACGGGCGCGCATAACCACGGAACGCCTGAACGCGATTCCAGGCATGCGATGCGTCGCGCCGCGCGCCGCGTTTTACGCGATGCCGGCCCTCTCGCTCCCGCCGGGGCGTACCGACGAGGACTTCGTGCTCTCGCTGCTTCGCGCCACCGGCATTCTCTGCGTCTATGGATCGGGCTTCGGCATGCGTCCCGAGCAGGGAACCTTCCGGATCGTGTTTCTCGCCGATCCGGGCGAGCTCGAGTCGATCTATCGCGACCTCGCCGCGTTCACGCTGGACTACCTCAGGCGATGACAACTTCCAACGCCCAACTTCACAACTCCCAATTTGGGAGTTGGCGTCTTGGGGGTTGGAAGTTGTATTTGTGACCACGCAGGATCCGCGCGCGCTCATCCGGTACGCCCTTGCCGGCCTGCTCGTGACGACGGCGCTCGGCTGGGCCCTGTTCCTCGTCCGCAGCGCGCTGCTGCTCGTCTACATCAGCGCGCTCTTCGCGATCGGCGTCGCCCCGCTCGTGGCCCTCATCGAGCGGCAGCCCCTGATCCGCGGCGGGCGCGTCCCTCGCTGGGCCGCCATTCTGACCATCTACATCCTGTTTCTCAGCGTGCTGGTCGGCGTCGGGCTGCTCGTCGTCCCGCCTCTGATCAGTCAGGCTCGCGACCTCTGGGCCGCGCTGCCGGACATGTTCCATCGCGCGCAGCTGTGGCTGATCGAGCGCGGGCTGCTCTCGCGCGAGCGGTCGCTGCGCGATGCGGTCGAGCAGGCGCCCGTCGGCTCGTCTGACGCGGTCGGGACGCTCGTCGCCGCCGTCTGGGGAATCGTCGGGGGGCTGTTCGGCCTCCTCACGATCCTGATCCTCACGTTCTACCTGCTGGTCGACGCCGACCATCTCGTGCGGACGTTCGTCCGTCTGTTTCCACGGGCCGAACGGCCTCGCGTGGAAGATGCCTGCCGCCGCGTCTCCGGGAAAGTAAGCGCCTGGCTGGGGGGGCAGTTCCTCCTCGGCGCGATCATCGGCACGACCGCGGGAGTCGGCCTCTTCTTCATGGGCGTGCCGTACTTCTACGTGCTGGCGCTGATTGCCGGGATCGGCGAGATGATCCCGGTCATCGGTCCGGTGCTGGCCGCGGTGCCGGCGGTCGCCGTCGCGTTCACGGTCTCGCCCGGGCTGGCGGCGGGCGTCGCCCTCTTCTTCCTCCTCCAGCAGCAGCTGGAAAATCACGTCCTGGTCCCGAAAGTGATGGAGCGGCAGGTCGGCATCAGCGCCGCCGGCGTCATCGTGGCGCTCCTCATCGGGGGCACGCTGCTCGGCGTGGTCGGGGCGATCCTCGCGGTGCCGACGATGGCGATCGTGCAGGTCGGCTTCGAGGAGCTGCTGACCGACCCGTCCGACCAGCGGAGCGCCTGAGCGATGGCGCGCGCGTGGTACGCGGCCTCGGCGTACCTGCTTGCCACCCTCGTCGCCACGTGGCCGCTGGCGGCCGGTCTCGGCCGCGACGTGGCCTGGGACCTCGGCGACTCGGTGCTCAATATGTGGATCCTGTCGTGGGTGTGCGAGCAGTTCCGCCACATCCTGACCGGAGACGTCTCGCGGATCGCGACGTTCTTCGACGCCAACGCGTTCTATCCCGCGCCGCTCGCGCTCGCCTATTCCGAACATCTCGTGGCCCAGGCCGTTCAGGTGTTCCCGATCTATGTGGCGACCGCGAACCCGATCCTCTGCTACAACCTCCTCTTCCTCTCGACGTACGTCCTGGCCGGGCTCGGGATGTACCTGCTTGTCCGGGAGCTCACCGGCCACGCGTGGGGAGCGTTCGTCGCCGGACTGCTCTTCGCATTCGCGCCGTATCGGCTGGCGCAGTCGTCGCATCTGCAGGTGCTGTCGGCGCAGTGGATGCCGTTCGTGTTCTACGGGTTGGTGCGGTTCTTCCGCTCGGCGGCCGCAGTGGGCCCGGTGGCAAAGGCGGGGGCACAGGGACCCGCCCTGCGGATGAAGCCGCTCGTGGGCGCGTCAGCGGCGCTGGTTGCGCAAGGGCTCTCGTGTGGGTACTACCTGCTCTTCTTCACGCCCGTTGCCGCGGCCTTCGCGCTGTCGGAAATTGCCCGCGGCCGCCTGTGGCGCTCGGCGCGGGCCTGGATCGCCCTTGGCGGGGCCGCGCTGCTGACGCCGTTTCTGCTGCCGTATGCGGCGCTGCGGACGCAGGGATTCGGAGTGCGTTCGCTTGCGGAGGTCACCCGATTCTCGGCCGACGTCTACTCGTACGCGACGGCCTTTGAGGAGCAGCGCCTCTGGGGCCGCGTGCTTCGAGCCTTCCCGAAGCCCGAAGGCGAGCTCTTTTCAGGCGCCGTTCCGCTGCTGCTGGCGCTGATCGGGATCTTCGGCGGAGCCGCTTACGCGGACTCCGCCCTGCGTACACCCAGCGTACGTAGGCCGGGTCCCGCGGAGCGGACCCGGCGCCTTGGCCCGCGCTGGCTGACCTGGCTTCTATCGGCCGCCGCCACGGGCCATGCCGCAGCGGCGGCGCTCGTGCTTCTCTACCGCCGAATCAGTATCGACCTCGGGCCGTTGACGCTCCGGATGAGCAACATCAACCAGTTGCTGCTTCGCGCCGCGATCGCGCTGGCGCTGCTGTTCCTGGTGTCACCGGCCGCGCGGGCGCGGGCGGCGCGCTTCGCGCGCGACCGCGGATTCTTCGTCGTCATGCTCGCGGGGGCGGTCTGGCTGTCGCTCGGGCCCGCCCCGCAGTCGCTCGGGCGGCCGGTCGAGATCGCTGCGCCGTACCGGCTGCTCTTCGAGGCAGTCCCGGGCTTCGACGGGCTGCGCGTGCCGGCGCGGTTGGCCATGGTGGCGGCCTTTGCGCTGGCGGTGCTCGGGGGATACGGTGCAGCCGCCCTGAGCCGCACGCGCGCCGGCCGCATGGTTGTCGCTGCGCTCGCCGGCGTCTTCCTGCTCGAGGCGACGCACGTGCCGTTCCTCGTCAACGGCGTCACGCCGCTGCGCTCCTTCAACACGCCGGAGGCGCGTCTCTACCGCCCGGCGAGGGCGCCGGCCGTCTATGCCCGGGTGCGCGACGAGCCGGCCGACAGCGTGCTCGTGGAGCTCCCGCTCGGTCCGCCCGATTTCGATCTTCGTGCGATGTACTACTCGACCGTCCACTGGCGCCCGGTCGTGAACGGGTACAGCGGATTCACCCCGCCGCACTATCCGCGGCTCGTCACGGCGCTGTCCGAGATCCCGCGCCATCCCGAGGTTGCGCTCGCGGCGCTCCGCGCCAGCGGCGCGACGTACGCGATCGTGCACGAGGCCGCGTATCTCGGCGACGAGGGGCCCGCGGTCTCGATGGTGCTCCGCAGCGCGGGCGCCGTCGCGCTGTTCCGCGACAGCGGGGATGTGCTCTTCCACCTGCCTCGTTAGCGTCGCACTGCACGCACCAACTTGTACGTAGTGCCGGGCTTCAGCCCGGCTCAAGCCGGGCACTACGTCATGAAACCCGCGCTGCGGTACGCCGGTTGCCGCGTAATCCGCCGGGGCCTATGGAGGCGGACTTCCAGGCGGCTTCGGCGGCAGAGTGGGGCATCGCGGTTCCGAAAGTTGGGAACGCGGCGGCATCCCGCTTCGGCATCGTCGCGCTCGCGGCCTTCCTCGTGGCGCAGTGTCTCGACGGGATCTGCACGTACCTGGGCGTGGTGGCGTTCGGCATCGACATCGAGGCCAACCCGCTGATCGCAGGGCTCATGAGCCACCTCGGCCATGCGCCGGGGCTTCTCAGCGCCAAGGTCGCCGCCGCCGGTCTCGGCGTCTGCCTGTACCTCAGCGAGGTGCACGGCGTCGTCGCCCTGCTGGCCGGGCTGTACTTCACGGCGGCCGTCGCGCCGTGGACGATGCTCCTCTTCTTCTGACCGGCGTGCGGCGGCGGCCTATACTGGCCGGATGCGCGACGATCCGCTCCACTATCTTCAGCGCGAGCTGCAGGCGCTGCGCGATCAGGGTCTCTACCGATCGCTGCGGGTCCTGAACGGCGAGCAGCGCGCCCGGACCTCGATCGACAGCCGCCTGGTGGTCAATCTCTCATCGAACAACTACCTCGGCCTCACCACCCATCCGACGCTGCGGGAGCGGGCGCTCGAGGCGACGCGGCAGCTCGGCGTCGGATCCGGCTCGGTGCGCACGATCGCGGGCACGTTCGAAATCCACATGGAGCTCGAACGCAGGCTCGCGGCCTTCAAGCAGACCGAGGCCGCGGTCGTGTTCCAGAGCGGCTTTGCCGCCAATGCCGGAACGGTCGCGGCCGTCCTCGGACGCGATGACGTCATCGTGTCGGACGAGCTCAATCACGCGAGCATCATCGACGGCGCGCGCCTCAGCCGCGCCCAGATCAAGGTCTTCGCGCATCGCGACGCCGCGGCGGCGCGGCGTATTCTCGAGGAGCTGCCCCGCGGGCAGCGGACCCTCCTCATCACCGACGGCGTGTTCAGCATGGATGGCGACGTCGGCGCGCTGCCGGCGCTCTGCGATCTCGCCGACGAGTTCGCGTGCATCATGATGGTCGACGATGCGCACGCGAGCGGGGTGTTCGGGCGAGCGGGCCGCGGCACCGTCGATCACTTCGGCCTCCACGGACGCGTGGATATTCAGGTCGGCACCCTGTCGAAGGCGATCGGGGTGCTTGGCGGGTATGTTGCCGGCTCGCGCGCGCTGATCGACGTCCTCCGCCATCGCGCGCGGCCGTTCCTGTTCTCCACGTCCCATCCGCCAGCCGTGGCCGCGGCCTGCCTGGCAGCGCTCGACGTCCTCGAGTCCGAACCTGAGCTGATCGACCGGCTCTGGGACAACACGCGCTTCTTCAAGGCCGGGCTCGCCGGGCTCGGATTCGACACCGGGGCGAGCGAGAGCCCGATTACCCCGGTCATCGTCGGCGACGCGGCGCTCGCGATGACCCTGTCGGACCGCCTGTTCGATCGTGGCGTGTTTGCGCAGGGGATCGGCTTTCCGACCGTTCCGAAGGACAAGGCACGGGTCCGCACCATCGTGACCGCGACGCACTCGCGCGACGACCTGCAGTTTGCGCTCGACGCGTTCAAGGCGGTCGGCGCGGAACTGGGGATCTTGCGATAGCATCTAGCCAGGGGAGCGTCATGGCCCGGCTCGCTGCCGTCCTTGCGTTTGTATTGGCGGGGCCGGGCCTGGCGCCGGCGCAGACCGATCCGCAGGACGGCGTCACCCTTCTGCTCTCCCAGTTCGACGCGCTGGTCGAAACGGGCAATCAGGCCGGCCTGCCGGCGCTGCTGTCCGCCGATTTCCCCTCCGCCGACGTCGAGGCGCTTGCGGCGGACCTCTTCGCTCCTGACACGCGCCGCGCCGTCGTCACAGAGCGCGATCGCGCGCCGCTCAACGGCGCGCTGCCAGGCGATGGCTACCGGGTCATCGCCGAGCTTTTCACCGAAGCGACGCAGCGTGCGCGCATCGTCACCCTCGCGCTGGACCTGCGCCGGCCCAACGGCGGGGCGCTGGACTCGTGGCGCATCATCGCCGCGGTGGTGACCGGGTCGATCGAAGGACTGTACCGGCTCCGGCTCAATGCGTCGACACAGTCGACGGTCCGCAACCTGACGATCTCGGCGGAAGACCTGTCGATCACCCTGGTTGAAGGCTCCGTGTTTCAGATTGAAAGCGATGCCGGGATCACCGGTCTCATTCTGTTCGGGCGGGGCCTGATGCGCTTTTCGCCGGGGCCGGACACCGAGCGCGGCCAGCTCCGGATCTTTTCCGGCGCCGAGACGCTGGACGCGCCGTTCACGTCGGCGTTCGTCCGGCTGAATCCGCTCGAGTACGAGGAGCGGGTGTCCACCGCGAGCCTGACGCCGGCGCCGGTGAACCCCCGTGAGCTCCGCCGCGCCCACGAGCTCCTCGCGCGATCGGGGCCTCAGTTCTACAGCCTCGATCTGCGCGAGCTGAGCAGCGAGATCTGGTACTTCCTCCCCCCGTCGGGCGACTTCGTCGCCGAGGTGCAGACGCGCCGGCACGGCGTGCTGACGTACTCCCGGTCGGGAAGGCTGACGGAGGACATCACGTTTTACGACAGCAACCGGTCCCGCACCATCACCGCGTATCCGTCGGCCGCCCGCCGCGGCCCCCACGATCTCTTCGTCGGTGACGACGACATCCGCGACTACGACGTGATCGACTACGACATCGAGGCGAGCATCGCGCCGGAGCGCGGGTTCCTCGAAGGACAGGTCCGCATGCGCCTTCGCGTGCGCGGGGAGGGCGTATCCGCCATCACGCTGCGGCTGGCTGACGACCTGGCCGTGAGGAGCGTCGCGAGTCCGGAGTACGGACGGCTCCTGCACGTGCGCATCCACGAGCAGAACAACATCGTCGTCAACTTCCCGCTGATGCTGCCGGGCGACACCGAGGTCAACCTGGTGGTGGCCTACGCGGGGAGCGTGTCGGGGCAGGACATCGAGGACGAAGGGCTGCAGGTCGACGACCCGGCACGCGAGGACCCGTTTGCGATTCCACTCGAACCCAACCTGCTGCTGAGCAGCCGGTCGTTCTGGTATCCGCAGAATCCCTTCCCTGACTACGCCACCGGAACGCTGCGCATCGTCGTGCCCGAAGGCTACGGCTGCGTCGCGAGCGGCCAGCCGCGATCCGGCGACGAGGTGTCAATCCGGGATCTCCTCCGTCTGGCCGACGGCCGGTCGTTCGTGTTCACGGCCGGCGATCCGCTCCGGTATTTTGCCGTCGTCGTGAGCCGGTTCGTGCGTGTTGCCGAGACGACCGTGGCGGTCGGCGGGGCGGAGGGCGACCGCGCTGCGGCCGGGGTTCGAGTGGCCATTGACACGAATCCTCGCCAGCAGAGCCGCGGGCGCAACATGCTTCCCGACGTGAAGTCGATCCTGCGGTTCTACGGCGGCATCATGGGCGACGCGCCGTACGAATCCATGACCGTGGCGCTCGTGGAGCACGAGCTGCCGGGCGGCCACAGCCCGGGGTATCTCGCGGTGCTGAATAATCCCGTGTCGGCTCCGCGGCTGAGCTGGCGTAACGATCCGGCCGCGTTCAGCGCGTTTCCCGAGTTCTTCATCGCTCACGAGCTGGCGCACCAGTGGTGGGGACACGCCGTCGGCTGGCGCACGTACCACGATCAGTGGCTGAGCGAGGGGTTCGCGCAGTATTTCGCCGCGCTCTACGCGCAGAACACGCGCGGGGAGCGGACGTTCATCAACATGCTGCGCCAGTTCAGGCGGTGGGCGATTGCCGAATCGCCGCAGGGCCCGGTGGCGCTCGGCTCGCGCCTCGGCCACATCCGGGGCGAGCCGCGTGTCTTCCGCGCGCTCGTCTACAACAAAGGGGCGGCCGTGCTGCACATGCTGCGGCGTCTCATCGGCGAGGAGGCGTTCTTCGGCGGCCTGCGCCGCTTCTACACCGAGCAGAAATACCGGAGCGCCTCGACCGAGGACCTCCGCGCGGTGTTCGAGCAGGAGTCGGGCCGCCCGCTCGACCGGTTCTTCGAGCGTTGGATCTACAGCACCGGCGTGCCGCGGCTGCGCTACTCGAGCGCGGTGACGCCCGATGCGGTCACGGTCCGCTTCGAGCAGATGGGCGAACCGTTCGACGTGCCGGTCACCGTCAGCGTGGTCTATAGCGACGGGCGGGTGCAGGACACCGTCGTCGCCGTCACCGATCCGCGGGTTGAATGGAAGATGCGGCCGGTGGGCACGGTCAAGCAGGTGCAGATCAATCGCGACTATGCGGCTGTGGCGATCTTTGAGCGATTCTGAACAACTCCCAAGGCCCAACTCCCAAGGCCCAAATCCCAAAGAGCTGCCGTTTTGTTGGGAGTTGGGGAGTTGGAAGTTGGGAGTTCCCTTATCGCAGGTAGATAGCCGCCACCCGCGCCTCGGCCCCGGCCGCGAACGGCTCGAACACGAGCACGAATTGCGTGCCCGCGTACCGGTAGAAGCGGGTCATGCGGTCCCCGTGCACAGAACGATCTACCGTCTCAGGCCCGGCCTCCGCCTCGCGGCCCAGATGAGTGACGACGGCGGACAGGCTGTCGCCGACCCGAATTTCCTTCCCATCGGCCAGCAGGAGCATCGGGACTGAAACCGCCCGCGACGGCACGGCGGCGGGCACGGAGATGGCCGGAAGCGCTTCGCGAGCAGCAAGCGGCGTCGCCGCGCTCAGCGTCCGGAACTCGCGGACGACGAGCGAGCCGACGGCAAGAAGCGCCATGACACAGGCGGCAGCGGCGGCCCATTCGACCACCGGCTGGAACCGGACGCGGGTGACTTCCATATCGCACCTCCGCGCAGGCGTGAAACTGCCCTGCACTCTAGGGCGGGCGGCGGTGCGAGTCAAGCTGAGCCAGCCTAGCTGGTAGGTGGTAGCCAGTAGCCCAACGAAAGCACGGACCGCAGGCTACCAGCTACCAGCTACCAGCTACCGGCTGATAAGATCGCCGGGATATGGACACGGTGACGCTGACCATCGATGGGCGTCCGGTGACGGTCGCGAAAGGCAAGACGGTTCTGCAAGCGGCGATCGAGGCCGGCATCTCCGTCCCGTACTACTGCTATCACCCCGGCATCAGCATCGATGGGTCCTGCCGAGTGTGCGTGGTGAAGATCGAGAAGATGCCGAAGCTCCAGACGTCCTGCTCGACGGTCTGCACCGACGGCATGGTCGTGTTGACCCGCGATCCCGACGTCGTGGACGCGCGCGCCGGCGTGTTCGAGTTCCTGCTGATCAACCACCCGCTCGACTGCCCCGTCTGCGACAAGGGGGGCGAGTGCCCGCTTCAGGACTTCTCGTACACCTTCGGCCCCGCCGAGAGCCGGATGGACTTCCCCCGGCGCGTCTTCGACGGCGAGGGCGTTCGGGCGGACGTCGATTTCGGGCCGACGCTGATGCTGAACCGCAACCGCTGCATCCTGTGCACGCGGTGCGTGCGGTTCATGAAGGAAATCGATGGCGACGCGCAGATCGGGATCGTCGATCGCGGATACGGCAGCGAGATCGCGACCTTCCAGGAGCAGGGCGTTCACTCGCTGATGTCCGGCAATCTGATGGACGTGTGTCCCGTCGGCGCCATTCTCACCAAGGACTACCGCTTCAAGAGCCGCCCCTGGGACAACCCGGGTGTCGTCGACACGGTCTGCACGCTGTGCTCGAAAGGGTGCAATACGAGCGCGTGGCTCAAGGGCAAGCCGGAGTGGGCCCGCGGGTCCCGGCTGATCCGGATGACGCCGCGCTTCAACCCCGAGGTCAACGGGTACTGGATGTGCGACATCGGCCGGTTCAACTATCACTGGACCGAGAGTGACCGCCGCCTGCGGCGGCCGCTGCTTCGAAGCCCCTCGACACGCTCGGGGCAGGCGGCTGCGCTGGAGCCGGTCGCGTGGCAGGACCTGCAGCCGCGGCTGCGGAACCGGCTCCAGGACGCCGCCGCCGCCGGCCCGGTCCGGTTTCTCGTCTCCGCGCATGCCGCCACGGAAGAACTGTTCGTCCTGAAGCAGGTGACCGAAGCCCTCATCGGCAGCGACGGATTGAAGTCGGTCACGGTCGCGTGGACGCGCAGCGAGAAGCCGCAGCCCGAGCAGACAACGTTCACGGTACCCGTCACCGATGCTCCCAACGTCAACGGCGCCCGCGATCTCGGCTACGACGTCGGCACGGGCAACGACGGGACCCCTGATCTTCGTGAGCTGCGGCAGGCCGTCGACGCAGGCCGCGTGAAGGCGCTGTACGTGATCGATCCGGGCCCGGACGGGTCGCTGGGCGACGTCGCATGGATTGCCTCGGCCCGGCGCAGCGGCGCGCTTCCCCTGCTCGTGGTTCAGGGCGTGTTGATGACGGATCTCGCCGGGGCGGCCGATCTGGTGCTCCCGGGCGCGGCGTACGTCGAGAAAGACGCGATCTACACAAACGATCAGGGCCGCGTTCAGGCGGCGTCACGGGCGATCGCCCCCCCGGGCGAGGCGCTCGAGGACTGGAGGATTCTGGTCAATCTTGGAAGGTCGCTCGGCGTCGCGCTCCCGTATGAGACGGCCTCGGACGTGCGGCAGGCCATCGCCGGTGCGATGCCGGGAACCGGATATGCGGAGGCCGACCGGCTCGTGTTCACCAGGCCGATCCCCGCGCGCAACTGGCTGCAGGCCTCCAACCCGTCCGAGCGGTGGAAGTGGGACTTCCTGTTCCAGGATCTGCCGCCGGTCAAGGGGCACTCGGTTCAGATGGAAGGCCTGCCGCCGCAGGGCGCCTACATCCCGCTCAAGCCGGTCGAGCCGTAGCAGGGCCGGGCTGAAGCCCGGCACTACGTACCACCGACTACGTAACACCGACGTTCCCGGCACTACGTACCGTGACGGTACGAGTACGTCGTGCAACGACGCACGTAGTGCTTGGCTTTAGCCAAGCCCGTTTCCCCGATTTACGCAGATGTAACACGTGCGACATTGGGGTGAAACCTGCACGTCCTACAACTGAAGGGTATGAAGAGATTCTGCCTCGTCCTTGCCGTGCTCCTGGCGGCCCCGTGTTCATCCCTCGCGCAGTCGACCGGCTCGCAGCCGGCTCCAGCGGCCGCTGCGCAGGCCTCCGGCGCCACGGATACACGCTCCGCGTTCGACAAGATCTGGCAGGAGTTCACGACGCTGTACGACAACCGGTCGAACCCGGTTGTCCAGCGGGTGCTGTTCTCCGGCCGGTTCCAGCATGAGTTCGCCGCGATCAACGCCGACCAGGGCGATCACGACGAGTGGAACACGCGCCGCCTCCGGTTGGGCCCGAGGATCACGCTGTTCCGAACCATCACGGTTCACGGGGAAGTGGAGCTGAACCCGCAGGAGTCGAACCCGCTCTACGTTCGACTGACCGACATGTACGTGCAGTGGACGAAGAGCCCTCGCCTGGCGCTGACGATCGGGAAGCACAGCATGCCGTTCACGATGGACGGCGCCACATCGTCCAAGGAGCTCCTCGCGATCGATCGCAGCAACCTGACCAACAACATCTGGTTCCCGTACGAATACATTCCCGGCGTCAGCGTGTCCGGGAAGGCGGCACCCTGGACGTACCGCGTCGGGATGTACTCGGGCGGCGAGGCCACCCGCGAGTTCGGCAAGTTCGACGGGGGCATCGCGACGCTGGCGGTGCTCGGCTACGACTTCGCGGAGGCGCTCGGCGTGAAGGAGGCGCTGCTGGCGGGCAACTACGTCCACCAGACGGCGGACCGCGACAACACGTTCACGCGCCAGCTCGAGAACATCGTGTCGGTGAGCTTCAAGGTGGAGGCCGACAGGTGGGGATGGCGCAGCGATCTATCGACCGCGCAGGGCTACCTGGGCCAGCAGGATGTACTGGGCTTCATGACGATGCCGTATTACAACGTGACCGATAAGCTGCAGGCGATCGGGCGGTACACGTTTCTCGACAGCGACGGGCCGAACGGCATCCGACTGGCGACGTACGAGAACACGGTGGTCGGGGGCCGGGGCGACCGGTACCAGGAGCTGTACGTGGGCGGCAATTACTTCATCTACGGCCACAAGCTCAAGCTGCAGACGGGCCTGCAGTTCGCCGACCTGAACGACCGCGCCAACGACGGCGGCGCCTACTCCGGTGTCGCGTGGACAACTGGCTTGCGGGTCAGTTGGTAACCACGAAGGCACGAAGATCGCGAAGAACACGAAATGAATTTTCATTTTCGTGCCCTTCGAGACCTTCGTGAGCTTCGTGGTTGAAGTCTAGCCGCCGGTCCGCGCCGCCGGCGCGCTGGTCAGCGGCGAGCCCTCGCGGATCTCGTCGTTGCCGCGCCGGACGACCATGTCGCCTTCGCGCAGCGGACCGAAGACCTCCACCATGTCGCCCATCCGGGCGCCACGCCTGACGTTGACCCATTCGGCGCGGCCGTCCCGATTCCGAATCACAAAGGTCCGTTCGGTTGTCGTAATCACCGACGTCGTCGGCACGACGAGCGATGTCGCCGGACGGCGCACCGGCCACGCCACGTCGGCGAACATCCCGGTCGCCAGCTTGCCCTGGCTGTTCGAGGTGTCGAGCTCCACCAGCATCGATCGTGTCCGTGCCTCGAGCGCCTGCGCCGGGCGGGCGATCGTGGCTGTAAACGTTTCACCGGGATACGCGGGGACGGTGAACGTGACGGCGGCTCCACGGGTGATGCCTGAAACGTTCGCCTCGGGCACGGCGACCACGAGGCGCATCCGGGCGTTCTGCTCGATCTGGACGAGAGCCGTGGCCGTGCCGGCCGTGGACGGCCCGACGAGCGCGCCGGGATGCACGAGCCGCTCGGTGATGAAGCCGTCGAACGGCGCCCGCACCTGCAGGTAGCCGGAGAGCTCCTTGACCGCCTCCGCGGCCGCGCGCGCCGCCTTCGCGGAGTTCTCCACCGCGTTTCTCACCGACTGCGCCGCCTGATAGGCCTGCTCGGAGAGGATCACTTCGCTCATCGAGACGGCCCCGGGGGTGGCCGACGCCTGCTTCAGCATCTCGGCGGTCGTCTTCGCACTGATCAGTTTGGCGTCGGCCTCCGCCAGCTGCAGCAGCACCGCCTGCGCGCGCGCCTCGGTCTCGGCGACCTGCGCCGCCAGCTCCGGCGCGGTCAGCGTGACCAGGAGGTCTCCGCGCTTCACGACGCTGCCGCGATCGACGTGCACGTCCCGCACGAACGAGGGCACGCGCGCGAACAGCGACACGCGCTGGTAGGGATAGAACTCGCCCGGAAGCTGGATGGTCCGCTCCATCCTGTGGGCCTCCACCTTCGCAAGCTCGATGGTCTGCGCGGCCGCCGCGAGCGGCAGCACCGCGCAGAGAAGGACGATCGCCGGTATCAGGCTATGCAGCTTCATAATGCGGACTCGTCGGATCGTCAGGATCCAGTGACAGCGGATGCGCCGGCGCCTTCGCCTGGAACACCGCATAAATGGCCGGCAGGATGAGCATCGTCGCGAACGTTCCGGCCAGCAGGCCGCCGATCACCGCGCGGCCGAGCGGCGCCGCCTGCTCCGCGCCGGTGCCGAACGCGAGCGCGAGCGGGATCATCCCGGCCGTCATGGCGCTCACGGTCATGAGGAGCGCGCGGAGACGGGCGCAGCCGCCTTCCCAGGCCGCATCGAACACCGACTTTCCCTCGCGGCGGAAGCGCTCCGCGTACGCGAGCAGCAGAATCGAGTCGGCGCCGGCGACACCGAGCACCATGATCGTGCCCATGAACGACTGCATGTTGAGCGTCGTGCCGGTCGCCAGCAGCATGAGGACCACGCCGCACAGCACCGCGGGCACAATCAGAATGACCGCCACCCCGAGCCGGAACGACTGGAAGTTGGCGGCCAGCAGCAGGAAGATCACCGCGACCGTCAGCAGCAGGCCTTTCTGGAGCCCGCCGATCGTTTCCTCGAGCGGCGGAATCCGTCCGCGCACGTCCACGGTCACGCCGCGCGGCGGTTCGCCGGCCCGCGCCACGGCGTCGCGAATCTCGCCGGAGACTTCGCCCAGCGACTGGCCGTGCACGTTGGCGGTCAGGCTGACCAGCCGCTGCATGTTGTACCGGTGGATCTCGCCGGGCATTGTGCCCTCGCTGACCCGCGCGACGTCGCCCACAAGGATCGGCCGGGTGCCGCCGCCCGCATGGATCGGCACGTTCTCGATATCCTCCGCGCTCGCCATCATCTCCTGCGGAATCTCCGCCTGGATCTGATACGCGACGCCCGTGCTGTTGTCGGGCCAGAAATTTGCCTCGACGAAGCGGGTAGACGAGGTGGCGGCAATGAGCGAGCGGGCAACATTCTGCACCGTCAACCCGACCTGCCCTGCGCGAAGCCGGTCGACATCGACGTGCAGCGTTGGATAGTCGAGCCGCTGCCCGTACTGCAGATCCCGCAGGCTTGGAATCTTCGCCAATTCCGCCTGCACCTTTTCGGCGTATACGCGATCGGTGTCGAGGTTGAATCCCTGGACGGCGACCTCGATATCGGTGTTCGAGCCGAAGCTCATCACCTGACTGACGATGTCACCCGCCTCGAAGGACGCCTCGACCCCCGGCAGATTCTCGCGGAAGCGCTCCCGCAGCCGTTCGCGCAGCTCCGCGCCGCGGTACGGCGCGTTCGGGCCCAGCGCGACTTTCAGCACCGCCTCGTGCGGGCCGCCTGTCCACAGATAGATGGTATTCACCGGATACGCCGAGCCCTGAATACCGATAAACGCGGTACTGATCCGAACGTTCTCCGGCCCGACCTCTTCCCGGATGATCTCAAGGGCGTTCAGCGCGACGATCTCTGTGCGCTCGATGCGCGTGCCGGTCGGCGCGCGCAGGCGAAGCTGGAACTGGCCGGCGTCGGCTTCCGGGAAGATCTCGGTGCCCACTCTCGGGAGGGCGAGCGCGAGGAATCCGACCGTCACGATGACGTAGGCCCCGACCAGCGGCACCCGCGCACGGATCAGTTGCGCCAGGGCACGTCGATGCACGTCCTGCACCCACTCCATCAGCCGGCCCTCGGAGTCCTTGCCGCGCGGCACAAACCAGGCGGAGAGGATGGGGACGACGGTGCTCGCGATGAGATAGGACGCGACCATGGCAAACGTCACGGCCAGCGTGAGCGGGACGAAGAGTTGACCGCCGACCCCCTGCATGAAGAAGGACGGCAGGAACACCGCGAGAATCGCGAGCCGCGCCATGAGCAGCGGCCCGGCCGTCATCCGCGCCGCGCCGAGGACGGCGCGGGAGGGCGACAATCCCTGCGTCAGATGCGTGTGCAAGCTCTCAATGAAGACGACCGACTGGTCCACAAGCAGGCCGACTGAGAGCGCCAGGCCGCCGAGCGTCATGATGTTCACGGTCTGTCCGGCCGCCCACAGGCACACGACCGCGGCGAGCAGGGAGAACGGGATTGTCAGGATGACGATGACGGCGCTTCGCACGTCGCGCAGGAAGAGGAGGACCACCATGCCGGTCAAGAAGGCGCCAAAAAGGCCCTCCATGACGAGGCTGCTGATCGCCTGCCTGACGTACTCCGACTGGTCGAATTCGAGCCGGATCTCGACGTCCTCCGGTGCGACCGCATCCATTCGCGGCAGCGCGTCGCGAATGCTCTGGACCAGATCGAGCGTGGAGGCGTCGGACCGCTTGGTGATCGGGATGTAGACGGTGCGCCGCCCATCCACGTGGGCGTAGCCGACGATGATGTCGGTGCTGTTCTCGATGGTGGCGATGTCCCGCAGGTAGACCGTCGGACCGGACCCGGTGCGAACCGGGGAATCGAGCATGGCGAGCAGGTCGTCGCCCAGCGTCCCGTTGTTGGTGGCGATGCGAATGAGGTCACCCGTCCGTATGTTCCCGGACGGTGAAATGGACGAGGCGCCGCGCATGGCGGCCACCGCTTCTTCCGGCGACACCTTGTACTGCCGCATCTGGTCCGGATCGAGCCGCACCACGATCGTCCGCTGGTTACCGCCGAACGGCGGCGGCGCCGACACGCCGGGGATGGTGGCCAGGACCGGCCGCACCAGGTTGAGGGCGATGTCCTGCATCTCGCCAGGACCTCGGTTCGGACTGGACAACACGAGCTGCGCCACCGGCACGCTGCCGGCGTCGTAGCGGAGCACGAACGGGGGAACGGCGCCGGGCGGCATGAGCGCCCGCGCGCGGTTCACGAAGGCAACCGTCTGCGACATCGCCTGGTTCATGTCGGTGCCCGGATGAAACACCAGCTTCATCAGCGACGCGCTCTGGATGCTCTTCGACTCGACGTGCTCGATACCGTCGACGTACAGAAAGTGGTACTCGTAGTAGTAGGTCGCAAACGCCTCCATCTGCCGAGGGTCGAGGCCGCCGTACGGCTGCGCCACGAAAATAGCCGGCGCGCCAAGCTCCGGGAAGATGTCGACCGGCATGCGGACGACGGCCAGCGCGGACGCCAAGGCCAGCGACATCACGG
>MEKU01000056.1:34568-49261 GCA_001767195.1 Acidobacteria bacterium RIFCSPLOWO2_02_FULL_67_21 | reverse complement strand
TGATTCGAGCCTCGCCGCGGAACCCGCCCCACAAAAATGATCCCCGACGGCTGAACCTGCCCTACGGATGCGCGGTCCCTACGGCTGAACGCGCTGCAGGAACGGGTCGAGGTCCCCCTGTGCCGTGGCCACGAGCAGCAGCCCGCGCCACACGTTCAGCTTCGCAATCGAATCGTCTATTTCCGCCTGCGTGAGCAGCCGCTGCGCGTCGGCGACCTCCACGATGCCGCTCAGCCCCGCCTGGTAGCGCGCGGTGGCCTGCTGATGGGTGGCGCGGGCGGCCGCCAGCTGGAACGGCGTGTTCTGCGACACGCGCTCGGCGCCGGTCAGCAGCGCCTGCGACCGCCCGAACTGCGCCTCGAGGTCCTCGACGACGCGCGCGTATCGCGCGGTCTCGACCAGCTGCCGCTGGCGTTCAGCCTGCAGCCGCGCCCCGACAATGGGACGGTCCATCAGCGGAAACAGCACGTTGAGGCCCACCGCCCAGTTGCTGACATCGGGCGCCAGGCCGCCGAGGCCGCGCTCGACCTGGCCGTTCGCCAGCGCACCGCTCCCGCGCGCGTACGTGTTGAAGAGGACGTTGACACGGGGCACGTACGAGCGTTCGACTGCGCGCACCCGCGCGAGGCTTTCCTGCACGGCGGCGTTCTGCTCGGCAGCAATCGGGTGCACGGCGGCGTTCTGGGGTGCATAGGGCCCCGCCGGCCGGGCCGAGACGATCGCCGCCGACGGCGGCAGATCCAGCAGCGGGCCCGAACTGATGCTGATGGTGCCGGCGTCCTGCCCCGTGTACTGCGCCAGCACGACACGGGCGATCTGCGCGTTCTGCTCGGCAATGATGCGCTGCGTCTCGGCGAGCGCCAGCTCCGCGCGCGACCGCTCGGCGTCGACCCCCGGGCGAAGCCCGGCCTGCACGCGAGCCACGACGACGTCATAGAACACGCGCGCGCGCTCGACGGCCGCGGTGGCCGCCCGGACCGTCTGATCCGTTGCGACGACGTTGAGAAACCCCTCGGCCGCCGCGGTGGCGACCTGTAACCGCGTCAGGTCGGCGCCCGCCGTCGAGCGCAGGAGCGTCGACTCGGCGGCCGACACATTGGCGCCACGCGCGCCGAAATCAAAGGCCTCCCAATTGAGCAGGATGCCGGTGGCGCTGCTCCACGCGGTCTCGTTCCGGTTGACGCCGATCCCGCCGGCCACGCCTGCGATGACCGGCTGCGGCAGGATGAGGCCGGTGACGCTGTTGCGCGTCGCACGGTTCATCTGCCAGAGCACATCGGCGCGCGGCAGGTAGGTCGTGCGCGCCTGGTCGACACCCGCCGCGGACACCTGGATGTTCGCCAGCGCCGCCCGGACGGCGGGGTAGTTGTCGAGCGCGCGCGTGACCGCCTCCCGCAGCGTCAGCGGGGCCGCGGCGGCCTGCTGCATCGGCGCCGGGACCGCCGTCTGCTGGGCCTGCGCGAGGCACGGCAGACAGAGCGCGAGGATAACCGCCAGGGTCTTCATACGTGGTCTCCGCAACCCGCGGGGCCCCGGAATACCCGGGAGCGTTGCAGGTGGCGAAGGCTATCCCGTGACGACCTGAGGCAGATGTAAGGAGGTTGTAAAAATCCGCGGCGTTACCTGTGTGACCGGCTTCGCCATGGCTTCGCCGGCCGTTTGTCAGAACGCCAGTCGCACCCCGAATTGCATCTCGCGCGGGCTCCTGGCGCTGAAAATCCGGCCGAAATTCGGCGTTCCAAATACCCGGTTGGGCAGGTCGAAATTGGAGCGATTGAGGAGGTTGAACACTTCCCACCGGAATTCCAGCTGGGACTCCCCGGCCACCGACCAGGTCTTGGCGAGCGAGAAGTCCAGGTTGGCGTAGCCCGGCGCGAGCACGCTGTTGCGGCGGGCGGTGCCGAAGGTGAACGGCGCAGGAAGCGCGAAGGCGGACGTATCGAACCACCGCTCGGACGTGCGCTGGTCGCCAGGCAGATTTGGATCGCGCAGCTGATCGGGGCGCTGCGCGGGGCCGGCGCCGATGTTGGCCTGATCGACACCAAGGTTCACCGTGAACGGCGCGCCCGACTGCGCAACGAAGACGCCGTTCACTCGCCAGCCGGCCAGGACAGCTTCGGCAATCCCTCCGGCGCCGGTAAAGAACGGAAGCTGGTACGTCCCGCTGGCGATGAACTGGTGCCGATGGTCGAAGCTGGAGTAGGCCCACTCACCGGTCTCGTCGAAGATGTTGCGGACGTCCTGCGGCACGTTGGCTTCCGACTCGGTCGGACCGGGGCTGGAGGCATCGTCCTTCGATCCGGAGAGCGTGTAGCTGACGTTGTACGAGTGGCTGCCGCTGAACCGCCGTTCCGCCTTCAGTGTCAGGCCGTGGTAGATCGACTTTCCGTCGAACCGGATCGCATTGATGCGGCTCAACTGCGGAATGGGCCGTCTTGACTGAATGGGCCCCGGCCCGGGCTCCGGCACATTGCGGACCGTGGCGTTGTCGGCGCCGGTCGTCCACGTCCCCATGTACGAAGCCTCGACCATCATCGACGGCAGCAATTCGTACTGCAGCCCGCCGCTCCATGTCTGGCTGTACTCGACGTTGTACGCGTAGTCCATGATGCTGCCGCCGAGGGTCCCGGTCACGTTGCTGGCCAGGATGTCCCGGGTGGTCAACGCCGGCACGCGGACGTCAACGGGAAGATCCACCTGCTTGGCGAAAAAGAACGGCAGGTTGCGCGCGAAGGCGGTCTGGACGCTGTACGCCCACTGGTTCAGGAACACGCCGTACCCGCCGCGCACCACCGCTCGCGAATCGTCGAGGTTCAACGCGAAGCCGACCCGGGGGGCCAGTCGCACGGTGCTCGGGTCCATCAGTCCGCGGCCCCATCCGGCTTCCTCTGACGTGACAGACGGAATCGGGATCAGCGGGAGCAGCGGGGCCGCGCTCGAGTGCATCGTTCCCGCATCGTCGGAGGCGATCACAAAACGGCCGCCGGGCACGGAGAGATCGATTGACGACAGCCGGTTGTCGACGTCGTACATGTGCTGGTTGTATTCGTACCGGAGCCCGACGTTGAACGTCAGGTTGCTGCGGGCCTGCCAGTCGTCCTGCGCGTAGAGATGGAGCCAGTTCGTGCGGCCGTTTTCGTCCCCGCGGCCGATTCCCGACGCCGCCGACGTGGGGTAGCCGAGCAGGAAGTCGGCAAACGCATTTCCCGTGAACTGGCCGGTATACGCGAACGCGCCGCGCGCATTGTCGGGCTGCTCGGGCCGCATCCGGAGGTGGAAGTAGTACGCGCCGAACTTCAACCTGTGGGTACCGCGATCGACGGTGACGTTCTCGTACAGCTCGAAGTGCTGGTTGTCGCGGAACGTAAACGAGGTCGGATCGCCCATCGTGCTGTACAGGCCGCGCGTGGAAATCTGCGGGAATCCGACGTCCCGGGGATCGCGGGTCACGCCGAGGAGCCCCGTCCGGCCGGCGAAGTCGACGCCGCGGTTGACGCTGGTCTGGCCCCCCCTGACCGTCATCCAGCCGACGCGGACCTCGTTCAGCATCGACGTGCCGAACACGTGCGTGTGGCTCACCGCGAGATTCCGTGTGCGCGTGCCCAGCCCCCTCCCGAAGCCCGGCACCAGGGTCTCCTGGAGCACGCTCGTCCCGAACGGCTGCGTCTCGTCCGCGTCGAACGTACTGAACCGCGCGAACACGTTGTCGCTGTCGCTGGCGCGATGATCGAGGCGGATGCTGAACTGACCGATCTGCCGGTCCTGCTGCTCGGCCGACGCCAGGTTCTGCAGCGGCGCAGTCGAGGTGGGCAGCGCGACCTGGTCGAGAAACGCCCTGGCCACCGGATCGATGCGCGAGTCGGGTATGCGGTTGTCCGGGAAGGGCGTGCAGACGCCGGCCGCCGGAATCGTCAGCGGGTCGCAGATCGGAGCGAAGGACGAGAAATCGCCCCCGCGGACGGAGGCGGGCGGCACCGAGAACGTCCGCGTGAGCGAGCGGCGCATGCGCTGCCCTTCGTAGCTACCGAAAAAGAACGTCCGGCTTTCAAGGACCGGCCCGCCGAGCGCCCCCCCGAACTGGTTCTGGCGGAGCGGCGGCAGCGGCTGGTCCTTCGGATGAAAGTAGTTGGGCGAATCGAAGGCGTCGTTCCGATGGAATTCGAAGAGGCTGCCCTGGAAGCGATTCGATCCCGCGCGCGTCGCCACGTTGATGAGCGCCGACGCCTTGCCGCCGAATTCGGCGGGATACATCGACTTCTGAATCTTGAACTCCTGAATGGAGTCGACCGACGGATTGATCACGAGGTTGTTGAAGAGCTCGTCGGTGATCTTCGTCCCGTCCAGGAGGTAGATGTTGTGACCCGAGCGCTGCCCGCCCACATTGGGGAGCGGTCCGGCCTGCTGCAGCGCCTCGCCGCGCGTGCCCCCCGGAGGGATCACCACGGCATCGCTCAATTGCGCCAGAGCGAGAAAGTTCCGGCCGTTCAGCGGAATCTGCACGACCTCGCGGTTCTCGATCACGTCGCTGATTTCTGCGGTCCTGCTCTGGAGGAGCGGAGCGCGGCTCTCGACCACGACCTGTTCGGCAAGGCCCTCCACGCCGAGCGTGAACTCCAGGTTGAGACTCCGGCCGATTTCGAGCGTCGTCTTCCGGGTCTGTGGAGCAAACCCTGGAAGCGCCGCCCGGACCTCCCACAGGCCGATTCGGAGGGCCGGGAGGAAGAAACGCCCCTCGGCATCCGTGACACGTTCGACGACGGTTCCGGTCGCGGGATGAGTCGCGGTGACAACGGCTCCGGGAAGCACGCCCCCGGAGGCATCCTTCACGACGCCGGCAACTTCACCGGTATTGGTCTGAGCGCCCGCGGCCACGCCCGAGATGAGCAACGCGGCCAGGAAACGACCGAGCCATCCGAAGATCCCAAACCGTGAGTCACCCATATCCCAAGTCCGCGGACGCGCGAGGCGCGCGCGCCAGAGAGATTGAGATTAGCTTGCGGTGGTTCTGGGTGGGTGTAAGGAGGTTGTAAAAAGCTCGCCTCCTGTCTCGACAGGAGGAGTCACCAGCGAGGAGGGCGTACAGCGGAGCGACAGCGTGAACGTGCTGCCGCGGCCCGGCTCGCTCGTGACCGTCAGCGAGCCGCCCATCCACTCGGCCACCTGCTTGGCCAAGGCCAGTCCGAGGCCCGTTCCGTGAATCTGCGCCAGGCGAACGGATGGGCTTCGGTAGAACGGCTCGAAGATGTGCGGCAGATCGTCCGCGCCGATGCCGATGCCGTGGTCCGACACGCTGATCTGCACCTGCCGGCCGGCCTTGGCGTCATCGACCACCCGTGCGCGAATGCCGATCCAGCGCTCGTCCCTGCTGTATTTCAAGGCGTTGGTGATCAGGTTCTCGAGGCACTGCGAGACGGCCATCAGCTCTCCGGTCACCGGAGGGAGATCCGGCGGCACGTCGCGGTCGATCGTGAACTGCGCGGCACGCACCAGCCCCTCGGTGCTGGCGAGCACGGCGTCGATGATCTCGGACGGCTGCACGGGGCCGAGCGCGTCCCGCTGCTGGCCGTCGCGCGTGGCCGCAAACAGCAGCACACGCTCGACGAGGCCCGAGAGCCGGCTGACCTCGTCGCCAATCACCGACCCGTATTCCTGCAGTTGCGCCTTGTGCTGCACCACGCCGCTCGTGATGTTGTCGGCAGCCGAGCCGATGATCGTCAGCGGCGTGCGGAGCTCATGCGACACGGCGGTGACGAAATCCATCTGGAGACGGGCGAGCCGCTGCGCGCGGATGCTCGTGATCACCAGCATCGACATGCTGACGACGAGCAGGAACAGCGCGCCGAAGCTGAGCGCCAGGCCGCGCCGCTGCATGTCGGTGACGAACGTGCTCAGCGATCCACCGCGGCGATGCCGGACGACCAGCCGCCAGTCCTCATCCTGCGGCGTCTGGCGGAAGAGCGGAAACCAGCTGATGCCCACCGCGGCGGTGGGGCCGCTGTTCTCCGACGTGCGGTGAAAGATGGCCACCGGCGACTGCGAGCTCTCGTCCCAGACGCGCCCGAAGATGTCCATCCGTCCATCGGCGTCGGTGACCTCGCGATCGCCAAACCCCTGATCCGACTCGTAGATGACGCGCCGCCGCTCCGAGGTGCCGGCCACCACGGCCACCTCGTAATCGAGGCCGCTGGTCCCCTGAAAGTACCGGTGTGCCAGGTCGGGCAGAATGCGCGAGCGAAGCACGCTCTCATCCAGCTGGATGACGAGCCACTGGCTCGGGACGCCTCGCGCCCGGAGGTCCTGGTTGAGCGGCCGCAGCAGCGCCGGCACCGTCGGATCGAATCGCCAGTCGCGCAGCGCGGACCCGATGTTGTAGAAGCTCTCGGTCAACTGCCGCCCCGGAAGCGCCTCGGCCTCGTTCGACACGGGCAACGCCAGCTCCGCATCCAGCGTACCGAGCGCCTCGGGCCAGACGACCGGCTCGAACCGGCCCGTCCGGGAGCTCAGCCGGAACGTGTCCACGGGCCGATCGGGCTGCCGGCCGTCGACAACGAATACATTCACCACGATGTCCGGGTACCGGGCGATCGACTGCCACTCGGCGAACCGCTCGGCAAACTGATTCAGGTCTTCGTCGGGCGAGAACTCCGCCGCCATGCGCATCGTGAGACAGACTTCCGACAGGTTGCGGAAGAGATCCAGGTGCCAGTTGATCATGGACAACTGGAGCGCATCGGCCAGCCGGACCCCGGTTGCCTCGCTGGCCTCGCGGTTCCACCGGTACTGGAGTACGGCCAGGGCGACGACGACAGTGGCGGTCACGAGGAGGACCGCAGGGAGACTCGCCCGTTCCTTGAACAGCTTCATGGCAGACTTTCCACTTTCCACTTTCTACTTCTTAAATTTGTACCCCAGTCCCTGCACCGTAAGGAAGAACCGCGGCTGCCGCGGATCGTCCTCCAGCTTCTGGCGCAGGCCGGCCACGTGGACGTCGACGGTACGGGTAAAAGTCGACGCGCTGTAGCCCCACACGCGCGTCAGGAGGTCCTCGCGCGTCAGCGTGGCCCCCTCGTTCTCGAGGAAGAACCGGAGGAGCTGGAACTCGCGCGCCGACAGGTCCACGGGGCGGCCGTCCCGCACGACTTCGGTCCCACGGACATCCACCCGGACCTGCCCGAACTCGTACACGGCCGACGGCGCCGACGGCCGCGTGGGCGCGCGTCGCAGCAGCGCTTCGATCCGCGCCAGCAGCTCGGGCACCTTGAACGGCTTGGTGACGTAGTCGTCCGCGCCGATCTTCAGCCCGGTCACCTTGTCGGCGGTGCGGCCGCGCGCGGTCAGCATCAGGACGGGGGTGATGACGCCCGACTCGCGAATGCCGCGGCAGACGTCGAGGCCGTCCCGGCGCGGCAGCATGATGTCCAGGATGATCAGATCGAACGGCAGCTGCGTGGCCTTCGTGAACCCCTCGTCTCCGTCGGTCGCGCAGTCGACGACATAGCCCTCCTGCCGCAGGCGGTCGCCGAGCGTCATCCGCAGCGCGTACTCGTCCTCGACGAGAAGAATGCTGTCCATGCTTCGCAGGGTGCCTGGAGTTCAGAATACCGTATCGGTGTTATCCTGTGGCTCACATGCAGAAGCCATCCATCCGAACCATGGTTCTGATGGGGCTCGCTGCTGTCACGCTCACCGCGCTGTATTCCCTCTGGTCGATCGATCGCCGCTCCATCCAGCTCACCGACCATGACGAGGCGATCGCCGCGCGCGTCGATCGCCTGATCGACGTGATTGCCGCGATCGGCACGATCCAGCAGGGGTACGTCGCCCCCGGCCAGCTGGACGAGCCGGCATTCGAACGGATGACGACGCTCCTCCAGCAGCTCGAGGCCGAACGCAGCGCGCTCGGGCCGCTGCTTCGTTCGCCGGCCGCGGCCGGCTCGCTCGAGGCGCTTGCGGAATCCGGCCGCGCGCTGGCCGCGGCCGACGCACGCACGCGCGAGAACCTCAGCCTGGGCCAGGAGCTGATGGCCTCGGACGTCATCTTCAGCGACGGCCGCAATCTGCTGGACGGGATGATTGCCGCCATCCGCGACCTCCACGCCGCCGAGCGGCGCACATCGCGCGGCGAGCGTGTCGCGGTCGCCCGCTGGCGCTGGCTTCCGATCGGCCTGATCCTGCTCGTCGGCCTCGGAGCCGCGCGGCGTGCCGCCGGAATCTCAGGCGCAGCCGTCCGTTCCACGCCGGCTGTACGGTCCGCCGCCCCCGACGCCGGGACCCGCACCCGAAGCGCGCCGCCGGCGCCGTCGGTCGACCTCGGCGCAGCGGCGGCGCTGTGCACCGATCTCGCCCGCGTGACCGACACGGCGGCGCTGTCCCAGCTTCTGGCACGCGCCGCGGCCATTCTCGACGCCGCCGGACTCATCGTCTGGATGGGCGCGGGCGAACAGCTCTTCGCCGCCCTCGGCCACGGGTACGGGCCCGACGCGCTGGGGCGTTTTGGCCCGATCGGGCGCGATGACACCAGCGCCGCCGCCGCCGCCTGGCGAACCGGCCGCCTGACGGTCGCCGCAGGCGACGGATCGAGCCACGGCGGGCTGGTCGTTCCACTTGCCGGACAGGCCGCGTGCATCGGGGTGCTGGCCATTGAAATCCGGCACGGGCGCGAGCAGGATCCGGCGGTGCAGGCCGTCGCCACCGTCATTGCCGCGCAGCTGGCCACGGCCGTTGCAGGCTGGCCGCCGGCCAGCGTCTCCGACCCCGCTCAGCAGCCGGAAGCCCGCTCCGCGTAATCCACAGCTCCCCTTCTACAGGGCCGCTTCCCCCGAGCCGAAATCTAGGGGTACATGCGCTTCACACTCTTGCTCGTGCTGGTGCTGTGCGCACTGGCGCCCGCGGCCTCGGCGCAGGACACCCTTCCCACGATTGACCAGGCCGTACAGATGGCCGACGCCGGCGATGATGCCGGCGCGCTCGCGGCGTTACGTCAAAGAGCCGCGGCGAATCCGAACGACCGCGACGCGCGCCTCTGGATCGCGCGCCTGCACGAGCGCATGGGCAGTCCCGACCTTGCCGAGCCGGTGTATCGAAGCGTGCTGCTGGAGGATCCGACGAGCCTTGACGCGATGATCGGTGTCGCCTCGACGCTGCTCGCGCGCCAGGAGGCCGACGAGGCGATTGAGATCCTTGAAGTGGCGGAATCGCGCGCACCCCGGAACGTCACGACCTTCGTCCTGCTCGGCCGCGCCCATCGTCTGGCCGGCCGGTCGGCGCGCGCCATCGAGTACTTTCAGCGGGCGGCCGCGATGGAGCCGACCTCCGAACACCGCCTCCGCCTCGAGCGGGCGCGGCTCGCGCACCAGCACTGGTTCGAGACGCGGGGGTTCGGCGAGCAGTTCAACGGCGGCACCCCCGACAGCCGCAGCGGCGAGGTGCGCGTGAACTACAGGCTTCGGGAAACGCTGCGCGTCTCGGGACGCGGACAGGTGCAGCGCAAGTTCGGAGTGTCCGAAGAGCGGGGTGGAGGCGGGGTCGAGTGGCGCTGGCGGCCGGATGTCGCGCTGCACGGCCAGGTGCTCGTCGGGCGGGGCAATCTGGTGATGCCCGAGGGCGATTATCTGGGCGAGATCGCCTACACCTACCAGGCGGCGACATGGAGCGCGGCCGTCCGCTACTTCGACTTCACCGGCGCGAAGACCACGCTCGTAACGCCGGCCGTGAGCTGGCTGGCGTCGGAGCGCCTGACCGTCGACCTGCGGTACGCGATGTCGTGGAGCGAATCCAACACGCTGCTGAACGGTGAGGCGGGCCACAGCATGCAGCTGCGCGGCGACTACCGGCTCTATCCGCGCCTCTCGATCCAGGCCGGCTATTCCGGCGGCGTCGAAGACTTCGAGACCTTCTCCATCGATCGAACCGGGGACTTCCGGGCCAACACCGCGATGGGCGGCCTGCGGCTGCACCTGCCGACGCTCACGTCGATCGCGGGCGGCTATGAACGGCAGTGGCGTGAGCAGGGCATCAGCATGGGCCGCGTGACAGTTGCACTGCAGCAGCGTTTCTAGAGAAGCGGTTTCATAGCAGACGTAGTGCCCGGCTTTAGCCGGGCTGAAGCCCGGCACTACGTACCTGGCCCATCGCGGCTAGATCGAAACCCGCGCCGGCTCCCGCACCGCCAGCTTCACGCTCCTCTCCTTCTTCTCCCTGACAAGCCTCACGTCGAGGAACGAGCCAGACTGGGCCGCCCGAACCCTGGCCGCGACGTCGGCAGGGCGCTGCACCATCGCACCATCAATCGCCGCGATCACGTCGCCGGCCCGAACGCCGGCACCGGCGGCCGGAGAGCCGGGCTCCACAGCCGACACGAGCACGCCGCCCTTCACCCCGAAGTACTCAGCGAGCTGATCGGTCAGCGGCGTGAGCGTGATGCCGAGACGTCCGGGTGCAGCAGGCCCTGGCACCGGAAGCTCGAAGTCGAACTCGCGCGGAAGCGCCCGCAGGCCGCGCTCGATTTCACGCCGAAGCTCGGGCAGCCTCTCGGAGAACCGCTCCCCCGCTTCCGGGGTCACATCGAGCGTCTGGCGCGCACCGTCTCGCGCCACCTCCGCACGCACGAGCCGGCCAGGAGGAGTCTCGGAAACCAGCCGCGAGAAATGGCGCACGCCTCGGATGCGCTCCCCGTCGAACGCGACGACCACATCGCCGCTGCGCAGACTCGCCCGGGCGGCCGGACTGCCGTCCCGGACGGCCTCCACATAGACCCCTCCTGCCTGCTCCAACCGGGCACGGGTGATCTCGTCAGCCGTCAATTCGCGGACCGATACACCAATCTCAGCGCCTGGTCCAAGCAGGCGGAACAGGTCGGGAGACTGCAGCAACAGACCCGGTCTGACGTCGCGATCGCGCGTCTGCGCCGTTGTCACGGGCGCCACCAGAAGACCGCCGCATATGACCGCGATGCCGGCCACAACCCTTTTTCTCATCACTTTCGGCCTCCAGACAGTCTGACGAGGAACGGTGTCATTCGGCCGCGTTCCGCCTGACAGGCGGGTCTGAAGACCCGCCGCTACGACGACCGTCTGGGCGGACCTTTAGGTCCGCCCAGGTCGGCCGTTCAGCGCGATGTGCTGCTGAGTGGACGGTCGGCCCGGCGGCGCGCCGGAAAACCACCAAGGGGCGCCAATTCACATGGGCACGAGACTTGAACCGTCAGGCAGCGGTCGCGCGTGTGCGGCCAAGAGGAGCCCGATCCAATGAAGAGACTACTGGCCACCGCGCTGCTGAGCGCGTTCGTGCTGACAGGCTGCGCCGCGCGGGGCGTCCGCGTCGCCGAGCTGCGCGATCAACCGACGAAGTACGCGACCAAGACGGTGAGCGTCACCGGTGTGGTCACGAGCAGCTGGGGTGTGCCGCTCGTACCGTTCCAGCTCTACAACGTCGACGACGGAACGGGCCAGATTACCGTGCTGTCGCGAACGGGCCGCACGCCTGCCAAAGGCACGCGCGTTCAGGTCAAGGGAAAGATCAGCGAGTTCGCGGTGTTCGGCGGCCGCTCGGTCGGCCTGCACCTGCAGGAAGAGGATCGCAAGATCAAATCGTGATCTTGACGGCCACCGCGGTCATGTCGTCGTACTGCGGCGCGTGACCGCGGAACTCGTGCGCCGCGTCGAAGATGGCGTCCACGATGACTCGCGCCGACTCCGTGCGATGCGTCCCGACGATCTCGCAGACGCGGCGGGCACCGAACTCGGCCCCGCCCTCGCTCACGGTCTCGAAGATGCCGTCCGTGCAGAAGACCACAATGTCGCCACGCTGCAGCCCGATTCTCACCTCGTCGTACTCGATGGATGGAAATGACCCGAGCGGCACGCCCGGGATTTCGATCTGACCGCAGCCGTCCTCTGAGCATCGAATCGGATACGGCAGCCCCGAATTCGATATCGTCAGCATCCGCTCCTTCAGGTCGAACATCGCGTAGCACAGCGTGCAGTAATACTCCTCCAGCTGCCGATCGTGGAGGGTCGTGTTCATCGCCTGCAGGACGCCCGAGACGCTGAAACGCTCCGGCGTGTATCGCCGCCGCAGCGTGCGGGACCGCACGAGCTCGGCGGCGAAGGCGCCGTACAACGCGGCCGGCGCACCCTTGCCGGACACGTCGCCCACGGCCACCACCAGCGTGTCGGGCTCGGGCGCCAGGAAGTCGTGGAGGTCGCCGCCCAGCTCTCGTGCCGGCGCGAACCGGCCGGCCACGTCGGCGCCATGAAGCCGCGTGGGCGGCTCGGCCGGCAGCAGCGCCAGCTGCACCCGCTGCGCGAATCGCAGCTCCTTGTCGATCCGCTCCTCCTTGCGGCGCAGCTCGTCGTACAGACGCGCATTCTCGACGGCCACGGCCGCCTGGCTGGCGAGCAGCGTGAGCAGCTCCTGGTGCTCGTTGGTGAACGCGTTCAGCTCCGGGCTCTCGAGGTCGAACACCCCGATGCACCGGTCCTTGATCAGCATCGGAATGACCAGCTCCGATCGGGCGTCGGGCACCAGATTGATGTAGCGCGGATCCGTCGACACGTCGGGCACCAGCACCGGCTGCCTGTGCAGCGCCGACCAGCCGACCAGCCCCTCCCCCAGGCGCACGCGCTTGGGCGTCGCATCGTCTCCGTAACGCACGGAAAACTTCATGTCGAGCTCCTGCGTCGCGTCATCGAGGAGCAGGATGCCGAACGTCCGGTAGTCGATCAGCCGCTTCATCAGGCTCGCGATCCGCGTCAGCAGCACGTCGAGGTCGAGAATCGAGGACATCTCCCGGCCGATTTCGGCCAGCGTGCCGAGCGTCTCGATGTACTGGCGCTCGGCCTTGAAGAGCCGCGCATTCTCGAGGGCCACGGCCACGTGCGCCGCGAACTGCCGGAGCAGCGCCTCGTCCTGGCTGGTGAACGCGTCGGTCGTCTCGCTCAGCAGGTTGAGCGCGCCGATGACCTTGCCCTTGCGCCGCATCGGCACGGCGAGCTGGGACAGCATGTTCCTGAGCGGGCCGTGGTAGCGGGGCTCCAGCCGGATGTCGTTGACGAGAATCGGCCGTCCCTCTTCGACCGCCGCGCCGACGACGCCCTGGCCCACGTGCAGCCGCTGCCGCGGCCAGGCGTCCTCCGGGTAGCCGACGGCATACTCGATGTGCAGCTCCTGGCGGGCCTCGTCCAGGAGGTACACCGAGAAGGCGTTGAAGCGCGTCAGGCGGGCGATGAGCTGTGGAATCTTGGCGAGCAGCTCCTTCAGGTCGAGCACCGACATCACCTCGCCGCCCAGGTCGAAGAGCGTCGAGAGCAGCTCGGTGTCGCTCGGAGGGCGCACCGGGGGTGGTACGGGCATGATCGTTCGGCGGATTATACTGGACGCTTCGTGACTGACTCGCTGACGTTGCCCCTCGACTACAGCGCCATCGAGCGCATCCTGCCCCACCGGTATCCGTTTCTGCTCGTGGATCGCATCACGGAGCTCGAGCCCGACCGGCGGATTGTGGGGATCAAGAACGTCTCGCTCAACGAGCGCTATCTGGCGCGGCAGCCAGGCGAGCCGCCGACGCTGCCGCCCACCATTCTGACCGAGGCGGTCGCGCAGGTCGGCGCGATTCTGATTCTGTCGAAGCCGGAGAACCGCGAAAGACTGATCTTCTTCATGGGGATCGAGCGGGTCCGGTACCGGCAGCCCGTGCGTCCCGGCGATGTCGTCGAGATCGAGGCCCGCGTGAAGCGGCTCCGCAGCCGCATGGGACAGCTCGACGGGTTCGCGCGCGTGAACGGCAGAATTGTCATGAGCGGGACGATGACGTTTGCGCTCGGTCCGGCAGCCTCAGCCCAGCCGCCCGGCTAGACAGGCGGGTCTGAAGACCCGCCCTCGGTACTCATGTTGCAACCGACCTGCGCGGTGAGGTTGGGAGCACACTTCCCGGCCTCGAATCGAGGAGGTTCGGACGTGCTCGAAACAATTGCGATTATCCTGATCATCCTGTGGCTGCTGGGGATGGTGAGCGGGTACACGCTCGGCAATTTCATCTGGGTGCTGCTCGTGATCGCCGTCGTGCTCTTCCTGGTGCGGCTGGTCTCGGGCCGAAGGGTCGTCTGATCTACCGGCTGGCCACGAGCGACGGGCCGGCGAGACAGACCCGGTTCCGGCCGGCCTCCTTGGCGCGGTAAAGAGCGGCGTCAGCGCGCGCGATAATCGCCGTCGGGTCGAGCTCGCCCGGCGCGATCGTCGCCAGCCCGAAGCTCGCGGTGGTGCGAATCTCGCCGGCGTCGATGTCGGCAACGCTCCAGCGGACCGCGTGATCCTCGATATCCTTCCGCAGGACGTCGGCGACCCGCTGCGCGCCGGTGGGGGTGGTGTCGGGGAGCAGCACGAGAAACTCCTCCCCGCCCCAGCGGCACTTCAGGTCGCTGCCGCGCAGCACGGCCTTCATGCGCTGCCCGATGGCCGACAGCACGGCATCGCCGCAGAGGTGGCCGTAGCGGTCGTTCACCTCCTTGAAGTGGTCGAGATCGAACATGATCAGGGCGAGCGGAAGCTGCGAGCGGCGCGCGCGCCGGAGCTCGCTGTCGATGACATCGAGTGCATGCTGCCGGTTGAAGCACCCGGTGAGCGCGTCGCGAACGCTGTTTTCGTGCACCACTTCGAACAGCTCGGCGTTCTTGAGCGCGCCGGCCATCAGGGCG
>MEKU01000056.1:0-34535 GCA_001767195.1 Acidobacteria bacterium RIFCSPLOWO2_02_FULL_67_21 | reverse complement strand
GACGCCGAGCACGCCGACCGGCTCCCGCCCGACCACCATCGGAAAACAGACGTCGCCGGGCACCGCGGCCCCACGCGCGGGCGGCGGACGCCCCTCCAGCTCGCTCAGCGCCTGCTGCGCCGCGACTTCGCATTCCGCGAGCGACCGGTCGGCCACCACCGCCAGCGGGCGCCACTGGCCTCCGCTCAGCGCCATCGCCCACGCGGGCCGTCCCTCCGCGAGCGTCGGCAGCTGGGTCTTCGCCACCCCGCCGATCGCCTGGTGGTCCAGGGACTCGCCGAGCGCCTGCCCGAACGCGACGAGCCGGGCCATCTCTTCCGCGCGCGCCGTCGCCTGGCGGGCCTCGGCCGCGGCGGTCAGTGCCTCCGCCCGTATTTCATGCCGCTTGCGGATCTGGTGAACGATGAACACGAAGGCGAGGATGACCAGGCCGGGCACGAGCTGAAGGCCCCAGCCCTGATCGATCTCCCGCGCGTACTCGAGCACCTGCGCGAGCGGCCGTGAGACGATGGCGAAGAGCGCCACGGTCAGCCCGACGAGCAGGATGATGTCGTTACGATCGATCAGCCGCATGGAGCTGCTGCCAAGGACGCTCGGGTGGGGGGGTGACTCGCGACAGCCTAGAGCCGCCCCGCAGCACTGTCAAGCACATTGAAGCCCTATAATCGTCGCCCCGTGCCCGCCAGATCCACACGATCCTCCCCGCCCCGCTCCCGATCGCGCGCGGTGGCGCGGCTGTTCGAAGCGGTGCGCGAGGGCGTCTTCATCGGCTCGGTCGGCCGCGAAGGGACCGGCGGTGAGACGCTGGCCGCCAATCCCTGTCTGCGAGCGATGTTCGGCTACGACGCCGCGACGCCGGATGCGGCGATCGCGCCGTTTGCTCCCGACCGGTTCGCCGACCCCGCGGCCCGGGGCGCGTTGTTCGAACGGCTCGGCGTCGAAGGCGCGGTCACGGGGTACCTGCTGCGCATGCGCCGCCTCGACGGCTCCAGCCTGTGGGTGGAAGTCACCGCCAGCGCCGAGCGCGATCGATCCGGCGGCCTGATCGTCGAGGCGCTGCTTCGCGACGTCAGCGAGCGGAAGAAGCTCGACGATCAGTCGCGCGATCTCTATCAGCAGCTGCTGCAGGCGGAGAAGCTGGCCGCGCTCGGGCAGACGATTTCCGGCGTCGCGCATGAGCTGAACAACCCCCTCGCCACCATCCTGAGCTGGGCGGAGCGGCTCGCCGACAAGGAGCTGGACCAGGCCACGCGGCGCGGCGTCGATGTCATTCTCGGGGAGGCGGACCGGGCGGCCCGCATCGTCCGCAATCTCCTGACCTTCGCGCGCAAGCGCCAGTCGACGCGCACGATGATCGACCTCAACCAGGTCGTGACCGACACGCTCGGCCTGCGCGCGGACGAGCACCGGCTGACCAACGTCGAGGTGGTCACGGCGCTGGCGTCGGGGCTTCCCAGCGTGTTCGCCGACCCCCATCAGATCCAGCAGGTGCTGCTCAATCTCGTGATCAACGCCGAACAGGCGATGCTCTCGGCGAACGGCCGCGGCTCGCTCGTCGTGCGGACCTGGCACAACGGCGACGACGACTCGGTGGCGCTCGAGGTCAGCGACGACGGCCCCGGCGTGCCCGTGGAGATGCGCACCAAGATTTTCGACCCGTTCTTCACGACCAAGGAGGTCGGGGAGGGCACGGGGCTGGGGCTGACCGTCGCCTACGCCATCATGCAGGAGCATGGCGGGCGGATCCGTGTCGACTCGCGGCCGGGCCGGGGCGCCTCCTTCATCGTGGAGCTGCCGGTCAGCGGATCCGACGCGCCGGCGCGTTCGCTCCGTCCCGCAGCGCCGTCCATGGAGGCGGTGCGCGGAGCGGCCGTGCTGCTCGTCGAGGACGAGCGGGCGCTCGCCACGGCGCTCGGCGACGCGCTCACCGATGCAGGGCTGCTGGTGGACCATGCCGCCGACGGCGAAGAGGCCCTCGCCCGCGTGCGGCAGAAGACGTATGACGTGATCGTCTGCGACCTGAAGATGCCGCGCGTCGACGGAATGACGTTCTATCGGGCGATTGCCGCCGCGACGCCCGCGCTGGCGCGCCGCATCATCTTCGTGACCGGCGACGTGGCGGGCACCGACGCCGAGCGCTTTCTCGACGACAGCGGCTGCCGCTGGCTGGCCAAGCCGTTCCGGCTCGGCGACTTGCTGCGCGCCGTGCGCGAGACGCTGGCGTAAGGAACAACCACGCCGTGACCCGGCGTGACCGCCCCGCCGCCGCTGGCGGTCCATCCGCGCCCCTCGAGCGTGGCCTTGGCCATCCTGGGCTTCTGCTGGAACGCCAGGATCGCGTTCCGTATCACGGCCGCCGCTTCCGCCGGCTGCACGGCTGACCCGAGCGCGTCGCGCAGGCGCCGGATGGCGCGCGCGTGAAGCTGCGACACGCGCGACTCATTCACCCCGATTTCGGCGCCGATCTGCTTCATCGTCGCTTCGCCGTAGTAGTACAGGCCGATCACCTTCTGCTCCCGCGGCGGCAGTGAGGCGATGGCGGCATAGATTCGCGCCTTGGTCTCCTCGCGCTCGTAGGCCCGATCGGGCTGCTCGGGTTCGGCGGGGAGCAGCGTCGCAGGCAACGACGACTCGTTGTGCTCGTTGTTCGCCAGCGGCGAGGTCGACTCGATGGTGTGGATGCGAACGATCGTCCGCCCCAGACGCTTCTCGTCGGACCCGACCTTGGCCGCCAGGTCCGCCAGCGACGGCTCGCAGCCGAGCTCCCGGCGCAGCTGCTCGCGCGCCGCTTCGAGCTCCCGCCGCTGCCGCCGGACGCCGCGCGGCCATGCATCCTTGCGCAGCGCGTCGATCATCGCGCCGCGGACCCGCCGCTCGGCAAACGTCTCGAACTTGATGCCGCGCGCTTCGTCAAACCGGTGCGCCGCGTCGATGAGGCCAATCACCCCGTCCTGCACCAGGTCCCCGATATCGATGGAGTGCGGCATGGTCGCCGCAACGCGCCGTGCGAGCTGTTCGACGAACGGGAGCGCGGCAACCACGCGCCGCTCGGCCTTGCCTCTGGGGGGACGCATGCAGTGACCTCCGGCGCACGGGGTAGGCAACGTAGGTACCAATGGCAGAGCCGCACTCGTCGTCAACCGGATGACACCGCGTGCTGAAACAGTAAGTACTTCTTATTTCTGCACGTTATGGATAATCCAGGGAGTCCGGATTGTAATCGCGGCGAGACCGGGATCAAGGCAAATCGTCAAACCATTGGCGATAAGAGGCCTCCGTGTCGCCATTTATTTGACGTATCGAATTACAAAAATAGTATTATTCGCCGCGTTGAACAGAAGCCTGCCGAGACAGCCTTCTGTGTGCTGATTCGGAACGAACCGGCTTCAAACGCCGGCGGGTTCCGCGCGCCGGCGAATTTCGCGGGCGGTGGTCATCGCCTCCAGCACGCTGGCGACGACCTGCGCCGCCCGCACGCGTGTCGACTCCTCGGAGGCCTTTGATTCGAGCAGTTCCGCGTGGGCCAGGATTATCCCAAGCTGGTTGTTCAACTGGTGGAACAGGCGTCTGAACTCCAGCCGATCGTCCACTGGTTCCTCCGCCCGTTCCGGCATCGCCGACGACAGGTTCACGCGTGGCGCCCGGCAGCCGTCGTCGCGCTCGGCGATGCTGTTCGTGACGGGCTGGGGCTGGCATCGCGCCACAGCGTATCCGCAAAGATGCGGATCGAGCCGCCGGCGGTCCTGACGTACTCCACCTTTCCGGCGGATATCCAGTTGTAGATCGTCCGCCGGCTGACGCCCACCGCTTCGCAGGCCTTCATGATCGAGAGGGTTTGGCGCTCCATACAAGACCTGTATCGGCAGGGACATACACAATCCTTAGACGGCTCCCAGGACCCCTCGAAAACGGGCGAGGCACGTCCTGTGTCAAAATATTGGCGACTCCATGAGCGACCCTGCCCCCCATGTGCTTTTCGTCGACGATGAACCCGCATTGCGGACGCTGATGGCCGAACGCCTGGCCGAGCGCGGCTTCGAGGTCGTCGAAGCCGACAGCGGAGAAAAGGCGCTCGATCTCCTCGAGCAATTTGCATTCGACGTGGTCATCACCGATCTGCGGATGGCGGGGGTGGACGGCGGAGCGGTGATCGAGGCCGCTGTCGGACGCTATCCGGGCATCGTCGGCATCGTCATCACGGGCTACGGCACCATCAAGGATGCGGTTGACGCCATCAAGCGCGGCGCCTCGGACTTCATCGCCAAGCCCTTTCAGTTCGACGAGCTGATGCACGTCCTGCAGAAGGCGCTCGAGCAGCGCCGGCTCGCCTCCGAAAACGCGTATCTGCGCTCGCAGCTCGAAGAGCGGTATCAGTTCGGCGGGATCCTCGGCCGCAGCCGGCCGATGCAGGCGCTCTTCCAGATGCTCGATACGGTGGCCCGGTCCAGCAGCACGATCCTGATCAGCGGCGAGACCGGCACGGGCAAGGAGGTGGTGGCGCGGGCGATCCATCACAACAGTCCCCGCCGGGCCCATCGGTTCGTCGCGCTCAACTGCAGCGCGATTCCCGAGACGCTGCTCGAGGCCGAACTCTTCGGCCACGTGCGCGGGGCGTTCACCGGCGCGGTCGGCACGCGCCAGGGACGCTTCGAGCAGGCTCACAAGGGCACGCTGTTCCTGGACGAAGTCGGAACCATGAGCCAGGCGCTGCAGGTGAAACTGCTCCGCTCGCTGCAGGAGCGGGAGTTCGAGCGGGTTGGCGACAACGAGACGATCAAGGTCGACGTGCGCGTCGTTGCCGCGACCAACTCGGATCTCGCCCGCATGGTCGCTGAAGGGCAGTTCAGGGAGGATCTGTACTACCGCCTGAACGTGATTCCGATTCATCTGCCGCCGCTGCGCGAGCGCCGCGACGACATTCCGCTGCTGGCGAAGCACTTCCTCGAGAAGTTCGCGCCCGGGTCGCCCGTCCACCTGTCGCAGAGCGCGACGCGGGCGCTGATGGCCTATGCGTGGCCGGGAAACGTCCGGCAGCTCGAGAACGCCGTCGAACGCGCCGTCGCGCTCTCTGCCGAACGCCCCGAGATCGACGTGAGCGACCTGCCCCCTGAGCTCCAGGAGACGCCTCCGGCGGGCGCCCCGCCGTTCGTAGACTTCCCCGAGCAGGGGCTGGATCTCCCGCATTACCTTGCCGCCATCGAGCGCGACCTCATCCAGAGGGCGCTGGACCGCACGCAGGGCAATCGCAACAAGGCCGCGGATCTGCTCCGCATCAAGCGGACGACGCTTGTGGAGAAGCTCAAGCGGATCGGACTGGAGCGCTGAATGCCACCACGCTTTGCGTACTGGACTATTCTTGCGGGCGGCCTGCCGACCGCGTTCCGCGCCGCGCTTCGCGAAGAGCTGCTACCGACGTTCCGTCGCATTCAGGAAAAGCATCCCGACGCGGAGATGAAGTACTTCGCACGCGGACGCCTGTGGGCGTCGCCCGAGGAGGCGCGGCAGGCAGCGGAGCTGCGTCGCGCGGCGGGGCCCGACAGGGCCGGCCGGGGCCGCGACTGGCGGCCGGGCGGCGCTCACCGCGACCCGCGGCAGCCGTTCAAGGACGCCAAGCAGGCCGGCAACCGCAAGCGCCGCGAGGAACGATTCGAGCGGCGGGAGCGTCGGAGTGCGACGGGTGCTTCCGAGCCCAGGCCGAAGGTGGGACCTCCGGGAGCGGCTCGGCATCCGCCGGCGAGACCGCCGTATCGTTCAGGCCGTCCTGCGGCGCCTCGTGAGAAACCGCATGGCGCCCCGCTCGCAAAGGCGGGCGGCCGGCCGGCGCGCCCTGCACGGCCACTCCCCGCCGGGCCCCGCCCCGCCCGGCCGCGCCCGCCCGGAGGCGCGGGCCGTCACCGCACGCCTGGCGGCCGGCGGTCATGATCGCGCACGTGGTGCTCTTTCGTCCGCACCCGCACCTGGCGCCTGCGGCCCGTGAGTCGCTCGCGGCGGCTTTCGCCACGGCCCTGCGGGAGATTCCGTCGATCCGCCGGGCGCGCGTGGGCCGGCGTGTGCGCGTGGGCCGCGCCTACGAAGCCGCCATGCGCGCCGACTATCCGTACGCCGCGGTCATCGAGTTCGACGACGCCGGCGGGCTCGCCGCCTATCTCGACCACCCTGCCCACGAGCAGCTGGCCGCCCGCTTCTTCAGCGCGTTCGAAGAGGCACTGATGTACGACTTCCATCTGGAGGACGGTGCGGCCGGGCTGGCAGCCCTGCTGCCGGATGCGCATTAACTGCAGTTCTTTTCCCTAATCCTGCCCTCCGACGCCTGCTCCCTGGTTCCTGCTCCCTGATCCCGTCTCCAGCCTCCTGGCATACCGCTTGGAGTGGCGGGACCTCGATGAAGAGTCACACCCGTCGCCGGCGAATGCGCACGCTCCGGAAGCTCATCCGGCGCGCGCTTGGATGGGCGCCCTCTGGGCCGGCCCGTATAGCCCTCAGTTGGTCGTAGAGACAGCGGCGGCGAAGAAGAACTCGTCGATGATCTCGCGGAGCTCGGCGAGACTGGCGGCGCGGTTCACGCGGGCGCGGAAGTGGGAACCGCCGTCGAATCCCTTCGAATACCAGGTGCTCAGCGCGCGGATCTTGTTGATCACCCAGCGCTCGCGCCCGCGCGCCACACCAGCCGGGTCCGAAAGGACCCGGCCTGCGCCAGGAGCAGCCGTGCCCGGCGCGACGTGGCGGAATCCCTCCTGCTCGTTCACGCGCTCGCTGAGCAGCAGCTCGAGATAGTCGTACAGGAACGTCCCCCGCTCCTCACGCGTGATATCCCGCGGCGGGACGCCCGCGGCGAGGTCCGACGCCTGCGCCAGGATCCACGGGTTGCGGAGCACGCCGCGGCCGACGAGGACGCCGCTGACACCGCGGTGCAGCCGCTCGACCACGTGCGCCGGCTCGATGCAATCACCGCTGCCGAGGACGGGCACGCTCAGATCGGCCGCGACGCGTTCCACCAGGTCCCAGTCGGCGCTGCCCGAGTAGGACTGCTCGGCGGTCCGCCCGTGGATGGCGACGGCGGCCGCGCCGGCATCCTGCATCCGGCGCGCGAGCTCGGGCGCGTTCCGCGCGCGATCGTTCCAGCCGGCACGCATCTTCACGGTCACGGGAATCTTCACGGCGCGCGCCATCGCGTCGATGATTGCGGCCGCCTGCTCCGGCTCGCGCATCAGGCTGCAGCCCGCGCTGTGTCTGGCGATCTTCGGGACGGGACATCCCATATTGACGTCGACGATGTCGGCGCCCATCCCTTCGACGATCTGCGCGGCGGCCGCCATCTTGGCGGGATCGCCGCCGAAGATCTGGATGGACACCGGCCGCTCTTCTTCGGTGTACTCCGCATACTCGAGCGTCCGGTCGATGCCGCGGACGAGCCCCTCGGAGGAGACCATTTCGGTGACCACCAGGCCGCAGCCGCCCTGGCGCTTCACCAGCCGGCGAAAGGCCGTATCCGTCATCCCCGCCATCGGGGCGACGACGAACGGCGACGAGAGGGCGACGTGGCCGATCTTCACTAGTATGCCCGCACGTCGGCCGCGTCGACCTCGACGCTGACGGCCTGTCCGATCAGATCGACCGACAGCACGAGACGCGCGTGCGAGCCCTTGCGGACGAGCCGGCCGACGACGCCCTTGAGCGGCCCGTGCATGACCTCCACCATCATCCCCTCGTGGATCATCGGGCAGGGATCGTACGCGAGATCGCTTTCGACCAGCTGTCTGATGCCCGCGATCTCGTGTTCGGGGATGGGCGCGGGCTCGCCCTCGAATGACACGATGTTGACGACCCCGGTGCACTTGAGGATCGGCAGCCGCTCGCTCGGGTCGAACCGCGCGAAGCAGTAGCCGGGGAACAGCGGCCAGTCGATCTTCTTCTTGCGATCCTTCCACCGGCTCCACCGCGTGATGGTCGGCAGGAAGGCCTCGATGTGCCTGCGCTCGAGCTGCTCGCGGACGACCTGTTCATGGCGCGACCGCGTCCAGAGCGCGAACCATGCGCCGGTCATCCCTCGACCCCGCACTCGGGATGACCCTGAGCCTGTCGAAGGGTCATCCCGCCAGGGCCTTCGTCCGCTCCGCCAGCGCGCGTTCGTACGCGCGCTTCAGCTCGTCGTTGCGCCACGTGATCGTCGCCTGGCTGCGGAGCCGTTCCAGATACTTGGTACGCTCGCCCGCCATCTTCTCGTTGGCCACACTGGTGCTGATGTCGCTGCGGGCGTCATCGAAGGACCGTATGCGGGTTTCGGTGCGCGACTCGAGCTTCAGGATCTGATAGCCCCGCTGCGTCCGGATCACATCGGTGAGGTCGCCGACCTTCAACCCGTCGAGCCGCTGCTGCAGCGCCTCGGCGAGCTCCTCGCGCTTGATGGGCCCGATCAACCCGCCGTTGGCCTTCGACGGCGCATCCGAGTGCTCGGCCGCCAGCCGCGCGAACGGCTCGCCCGCGAGCAGCCGCTTCCGGACATCCTCGGCCTCCGCCAGCGCCTCGTCGTCCTGCGCGACGTTGACGCCGCGATCGCTGGTCGGCACTTCAATGAGGATCTCCCGCAGCGTGAGCTCGGACGGGGTCGTGAACTCCTGCATGTGCGCGTCGTAGTGCGCCCGCGCCTCCGCCTCCGTGACGCTGATCTTGTCGAAGATGTCGCGCCGCTGCGCCTCGGAGGCCAGCATCTGCCGTTCGAGATTGCGGCGCAGGTCGTCCATCGTCAGCCCCTCCTGCTTGAGCGCGGCCTGGAACTGTTCCTCCTCTTCGAGGTTGTTCGACTTCTTGATGTTGTCGAGGATGCTCTTGAACTGCTCGTCCCCCAGCGCGAGTCCGAGCTCCCGGCCGCGCTGGATGAGCAGTAGCTCGTCGACCGCCTCCAGGATGAGCTGGGGCGTGACCTCGGCAATGGCCTGGCGGAGCGCCGGGCTGTCCGGCGTCACGTTGGCCAGCTCGGGCCGGTTGCGCAGCGTGGCGACCTGACGGGTCTCGAACTCGGTTTTCGTCAGGATGTCGCCGTTGACGTTGACGAGCACCTGCTCGATGATTTCCGCCCCGGTGGGAACCACTGCGAGTATCGCCAGGAGGGCGACCGCAACGGCCACGATACGGTTACGCATGAACATCTCCTGCAAAATCAATATTTTAACTCAATGCCCGCAGCAGCGACTCGAGCCGGCCGAACAGGCCCCCCTCGGCCCGCGGGTCCGCTTCGGGCCTCTTCTTGAGGATCTCATCCTTTGTGAATCCAGCCGTTACGGCCCCCGCCGTCGCGCGGGCCGTCCACCAGCTCTGACCAGGCGGACCTGAAGATCCGCCTCTCCGACGGCTCGCGGTGGGACGTAGAGGCGGGCCGTCGGGCCCGCCTTCGGCCTCGAGGTCCAGCTTCAGCGAGGCGGGCGGAACCAGCGTCGCCCCCGCGTACTGCTGGACCACCCGGATCAGCCGGACAGGGTCGACCTTTGCCTGCGGCCTGAACCTGATGACGACCAGCCGGCCCTCGCGGTCGATGCTGTCGATGCCCAGCGCGTCAGCCAGCACGCGAATGCGCCCGTACTCGGCCAGATTGAGCACCGACGCGGGCGGCGCGCCGTACCGGTCCTGAATCTCCTCGACCACCGTGGCGAGCTCGCGCTCGCTCCGCGCCGCGGCGATCTTCCGGTACACCATCAGCCGCTGATTCATCTCGGGGATGTAGCCGTCCTCGATCTTCATGTCCACGCGGAGGTTCACGGTGGCGCGGGCGTCCTCATCGATCTCCTCGCCCTTGAGCTCGCGGACCGCCTGCTCCAGCAGATTCATGTACATCTCGAAGCCGACCGTGTCGATGTGGCCGCTCTGCTCGCCGCCAAGGAGGTTGCCGGCGCCGCGGATTTCGAGGTCGAGCGCAGCCACCCGAAAGCCGCTGCCCAGGTCGCTGAATTCCTTGATGGCCGCCAGGCGCTTCCGCGCCACCGGCGACAACGACTCCTGCGGAGGGATCAGGAGATAGGCGTACGCGGGCCGGCCCGAGCGGCCGACGCGGCCGCGGAGCTGGTAGAGCTGCGACAGCCCGTAGCGATCGGCGCGATTGACGATGAGCGTGTTGGCGTTGGGAATATCGAGGCCGTTTTCGACGATGGTCGTGGCCAGCAGCACGTCGACCTTGTGTTCGACAAAGCCGAGCATGGCCCGCTCGAGCTCCTCCTCCCCCATCTGGCCGTGCGCGACCGCCACCCGGACCTCGGGCACCAGGCGCTGCAGGAGGTGGCCGATCGAGAAGATCGATTCGACCCGGTTGTGGACGAAGTACACCTGCCCCCCGCGCGCCACCTCGTTGCGGATGGCGCGCTCGATGACCGGCGCATCGAACTTGACGACGTTGGTCTGAATCGAGAGGCGATCCTTGGGAGGCGTCTCAATGATCGACATGTCGCGGATCCCGACGAGCGACATGTTGAGCGTGCGCGGAATCGGCGTGGCGGTCATTGTCAGCACGTCGACCTTCTTCCGCATCTGTTTGATGCGTTCCTTGTGCGCCACCCCGAACCGCTGCTCCTCGTCGACGACCAGCAGGCCGAGATCCTTGAAGGCCACGTCTTTCGACAGCAGGCGGTGCGTGCCGATGATGACGTCGACCCGTCCGGCCGCCAGCCCGGCGAGAATGCCGGCGATTTCCTGCCGCGTCCGAAAGCGGCTCACCATCTCGATGGTGACCGGAAAGCCGGCGAAGCGGTCGCGGAACGTCTTGAGATGCTGAAACGCCAGCACCGTGGTCGGCGCCAGGAACGCCACCTGCGTGCCGTCCATCACCGCCTTGAACGCCGCCCGCATGGCCACCTCGGTCTTGCCGTAGCCGACGTCGCCGCAGAGCAGCCGATCCATCGGCGTGGCCGCTTCCATGTCCCGCTTGATGTCGGCGATGGCGCTGGCCTGGTCGGGGGTCGGTTCGTAGGGAAACGCGTCTTCGAATTCCTGCTGCCAGTGCGTGTCGGCGGCAAACGCGTGTCCGGGGACGGCCTTGCGCTGCGCGTACAGCTTCAGCAGCTCCTCGGCCATATCGCGCATCGCCTTCTTGACGCGCGTCTTGGCCTTCTCCCACGAGGTGCCGCCCAGGCGATCGAGCGCCGGCCGCGTGCCGCCGGTGTACTTCTGCACCAGATCGAGGCGCTCGACCGGCACGAACAGCTTGTCGTCGCCGGCGTAGCGGAGCTCGAGGAATTCCTGTGACGCCGCGGCGCCGGCGCCGACCCCGAGCTGCTTCAGGCCGACGAACTCGCCGATCCCGTGGTCGACGTGCACGACCAGATCGCCCACCTTGAGATCGCGAAGGTCGGAGAGAAACGCCCTGGCCGCGCTCCGGCGCTGCTCGGGCGCCCGGCGCTCCTCTTCGAACACGTCGGTTTCGGCGTACAGCTGCACCGCCGCGTCGCTCAGCCGGAACCCGCGTGACAGCGTGCCGACCGCAATGAGCACGGCGGCGGCATGGGCGTCCTCGGCCCGGTCGACGGGGACGGCCACGATCTCGTATTCCTGGAGAATCTCGACGGTCCGCTCCGCGCGGCCGTGGCTGTCGGCGACGAACACCACGGTGTCGCCGCGGCCGCGCGCCTCGCGGACGTCCGCGACCCAATCCGGCACGCGCCCCCGGAACTCCATTGCGGGGGGGCACGAGATCTGCCGCGCGTCCTCATCGACGGCGAGCGTTTCGAGGCGCGGCGCGTCGCGCAGGCGGCCGGCGACGTCGTCCCACTGGACGAACGCCTGATCCGGCGATTCGGCCACCACGTGGCCGCGGCCCGCCGCTTCGCGAAAGCTCGACTCCAGCTGGTCGCGCACGCGCCGCGCCTGCTCGCCGACCTCGTCGTACTCCGAAACGATCACCCGCAGGCCGCGCGTGGCGCCAAGCACGTCGAGAACGGGCACCCCCCCCGGGTCCTCATCGAAGCGCTCGCGCACAGGCACGACGACGAGATGGTCGGTGGTGGCTGTGGATCGCTGGGTTGCCGGGTCGAACCGGCGGATCGACTCGACCGTATCGCCGATGAACTCGACCCGGACCGGCTCCGCATCGCCGGCCGGAAACAGGTCCACGATGCCGCCCCGAACGGCAAACGCGCCGTGCTCCTCGACGGGGTCCTCGCGCGTGAATCCCGCGTCCACCAGCAGCTCGGCCAGGTTCTCAGGGTCGATTTCGGTCCCGGGCTTCACGGTGAGGGATGCCCGCAGGAGCCGCTCCGCCGGACTCACACGCGGGAGCAGTGCGGCCGCCGAGGCGATGATCAGCCGCGCCGTGCCGGCCGCGGCGGCGTGCAGCGCGCGGGCGCGGGCCGCGGCCACCCTGAAATGCGGCGTCATGCCGCGATACGGATCGACCTGCAGCGACGGCAGCGGCAGCACGGCATGCTCGAGGTCGGCCTCGGACACGCCTTCGAGTGCGGCATAGAAGAACCGCGCGTCGGCGGTCAGCTGCTCGACGTCCCGGTCGGCAGGCGCGACCAGCACGGTGAGCGCGGACGTCGTCCGGGCGGCGGCCACCGCCGCGAGCGCCTTCGCGGCCGGCGACAGCCCGGCCGTGACGTGCGCGAGCTTCTCCAGCTCAGCGCGGGCGGCGGCACGGGCGAGGAGCGCGCGAAGCGTGAGAGAGGTTGCCGTGGTCATGCGTACACGCGAACAGGCCCACCAGGAAGCTCCCCCGGTGGGCCGGCCAACGCTTCATTGTCACATACCACGTACGGAGTGTCCGGCTTCAGCCGGACCTCGATGCGCGCACTTGTTTGATCAGCTCGGATGTGGAATGGCCCGGCGACAGCGTGACCCGCACGACGCGCCCCCCACGCCCCTCAACGACGTCGCGGCCGACAATCTGCTCGATCGCCCAGTCCGCCCCCTTCGCCAGCACGTCCGGCTGCAGCGCGCCGATCACGGCCTGCGGCGTGGCGTCATCGAAGATGACGACCGCGTCAACGCACGCGAGCCCCAGGAGCACTTCGGCGCGTTCGTGCTCGGGATTGATCGGCCGGTCGGGCCCCTTGATGGCGCGGACCGAGCGATCCGAATTGAGGCCGACGACGAGTGCGCTGCCGAGCGCCCGCGCGTCCTGCAGGTAGCGAACGTGCCCCGGATGCAGCAGATCGAAGACGCCGTTGGTAAACACCAGCGTGCCGCCGGCGGACCGGATCTCTCCGGCAAACGCGGCCGCCTCGTCGCGGGACAGAAGACGGAGCGGAGCCTGCGGCTTCACGGGGCTCAGGCGCCGCTGCCCATGCCTTCGAGGCGGACGCCGCCTGAAACACTCCAGCGGTGAGGCGGCCTGAAGATGCCGGCTTCCTTCAGGCGCGAGGTCACCCGAATCGTGTGAAGCAGGCGGTGGTAGTCGTACGCCGCGCCGTTCTGGCGGTGGGCGGCCACGTCGAGCTTGTAGCTCCCTTCGACCAGATCCAGCCGCTCAATCGAGAACCGCACCTCGCCCGTCCCCTGTATCGAGGCCGACCTGGCGCCGTCGATGGCGGTATTCGTCCCGTAGCAGCAGACTCCTTCGGCGTTGAAGATGCCGACGCCGAACACCAGATCGTCCACGGGGCGGCCGGCATGCACCTGCAGCCGGATCTCCACCGGGTCGCCAGACGCAAAGACGTGGGCGGTGCGGCCGTCGCGGTCCACGAGGTCGACGCCGATGATTTCCACCTCGCGCGACCCCCACCGCCCCTCGGCTGCGCGATACATATCCGGCGGCTCATCGCTCACCTGGTCGCGTGTGGGGCGAGCCGTGTCCGCCTCCGCCAAGGGCCGCGGCGAGACTCGCCGAAGCGCACTTCGTGCGCGCAGGCGGTCAGGCTCGCGGGCGAGCGCCGCATCCTCCGCCTTTGCCACGTCCTGCAGATACGCGTCGACCACCCGCCGCGGGTCGCCCTGGACGCGGACGCCGCCCGCGTCGAGCCAGAGCGCGCGGTCGCAGAAGCGCGTCACCAGGTCGAGGGCGTGCGTAACGAGCAGGACCGTGCGTCCGCGGCGGCGGAACTCCGCGAACTTGTCCAGGCACTTGTGCGTGAACGTCTCGTCGCCCACCGCCAGCACTTCGTCGACGAGCAGCACATCGGGATCCACGTGAATGGCCACGGCAAAGCCGAGCCGCATGTACATGCCGGATGAATAGGTCTTGACCGGCGCGTCGATGAAGTCCTCGAGCTCCGCAAACGCCACGATCTCGTCGAAGCGGGCCGCGATGTCGCGCTTCGACAGGCCCAGCATCATGCCGTTGATGTACACGTTCTCGCGGCCCGAAATCTCCGGGTGGAAGCCGGCGCCCAGCTCGATCAGCGCGGAGATGCGGCCGGCGACGCGCACGGTGCCGGAGGTCGGGCGTCCGATGCCGGCGAGGAGCTTCAACAGGGTGCTCTTGCCCGAGCCGTTCCGCCCGATGAGGCCGAGCGTCTCCCCGGCCGGGACGTCGAACGACACGCCGTGGAGCGCATCGAATGTCTGGTCCGGCCTGAGGTCACGCACGATCCGGCCCGAGAGCAGCGCGCTCTTCAGCGTCCCGAACTGCTTCCGCCGGCCGTACCGGCGGTACGTCTTTCGAACGTCCCGCACCTCAATCGCGTTCATATCAGGACGGAACCACGAAGGACACGAACATTAAGATATTCGTGGTCTTCGCGATCTTCGTGACCTTCGTGGTTGTGTTCACACTTCCTCTGCAAGCGTATCTCTGAGTCGGTCGAAGACGAGGTAGCCGATCGCCAGCACGACGAGCGAGGCGGCGGCCACCGCCAGCAGCCGCGGCCAGTCGGTGAAGCGCCCCGCCCGGAAGAGCACCTCCTGGTACGACACCGCCAGGTGCGTGAAGGGGTTCAGCAGGAGGAACCGCCGCACGGAGGCCGGCGCCTGCGACAGCGCGTAAATGATCGGCGTGGCGAAGAACCAGAGCGTGAGCAGGTTCGACAGCAGATCGCGGAGGTCCCGGAAGTGAACCGCCAGCGCCGAGAGCAGCAGGGCCAGGCCGAGCGTGAGCACGAGCTGCGTCGCCACGATGACGGGAAACCACAGCAGATCGGACCAGACGATCGGCACCTGGTAGTAGAGGAGAAACGCCGCCAGGATCGGCAGGCCGAGGCAGAAGTGCACGAGGCCCGCCAGCACCGTGACGATCGGCAGCACCTCGGCGGGGAACAGCACCTTGCGAATCAGCGTCCCGCCGGCGATGAGGACGTTGGACGCCTCCAGCAGCGATGAGGAGAACCAGGCCCACGGCAGAATGCCGCAGAACATGAAGATGGCGAACGGCTGGAGCTCCGGCGGGTGCACGCCGGGCAGCACGACCGTGAAGACAAAGGTGTAGACGAGGAGCAGGAGCAGCGGATTGACGAACGACCAGAAGACGCCGAGGACGGACCCGCGGTAGCGCGCCTTCAGCTCCCGGGCCACCAGGCTCTGGATCAGCGCGCGATAGCGAAGAAGGTGGCGGAGGCTGGAGAGCAGACCTCTGTTATACCCTCGTCCTTGCTCTCGAGGCCACCTGCAGCCGGATCAGCGACTTCATCATCGCGATGCGGGCCCGCTCGAAATCGAGCTCGCCCGAGGGGCGCGCGAGCCGCTCTTCCGCCCGCTTCCTGGCCGCCTCCGCCCGCGCCACGTCGATGTCCTGCGCGCGTTCGGCAATCTGCGCCAGCACCGTCACCCGGTCGGGCAGCACCTCGACGAATCCGCCGGCAATCGCCAGGTAGTGCCTCTCCTGGCCGACGCGGTACCAGAGCTCGCCGACCGTGAGCGAGGACAGCAGCGGTGTGTGGCCCGGCAGGATGCCGAGGTATCCCTCGGACCCGGGCACCTGGAGCTCGTCGACGTCCGCCCGGACGAGCGCCCGGTCCGGCGTGACGATCTCGAGCGCGAGCTTTGTGGGTATAGCCATTAGACCTTCACCACGAAGTCACGAAGGCTTCGAAGGTCACGAAGATCTCTATTTCGCATTCGTGTTCTTCGCGACCTTCGTGTCCGTCGTGGTTATTATGCCGCCTTCATCGCGGCGGCCTTCTCGACGGCCTCTTCGATCGTGCCGACCATGTAGAACGCCTGCTCCGGCAGGTCGTCGTGCTTGCCGTCGACGATCTCCTTGAAGCCCTTGACCGTTTCCGCAATCTGCACGTACTTGCCCTTGAAGCCGGTGAACTGCTCGGCCACGAAGAACGGCTGCGACAGGAACCGCTGCAGCTTTCTCGCGCGGGACACGGTCAGCTTGTCCTCTTCGGAGAGCTCGTCGATGCCGAGGATCGCGATGATGTCCTGGAGGTCCTTGTAGCGCTGGAGGATCTGCTTCACGGCGCGCGCCACGTTGTAATGCTCGTCCCCGAGCACGCGCGGGTCGAGGATGCGCGAGGTCGACGCCAGCGGATCGACCGCCGGGTAGATCCCGAGCTCGGCAATCTGCCGCGACAGGTTCGTCGTCGCGTCCAGGTGGGCGAACGTCGTCGCCGGCGCCGGATCGGTGTAGTCGTCGGCGGGCACGTAGATCGCCTGGACGGAGGTGATCGACCCCTTCTTCGTCGACGTGATCCGTTCCTGCAGCTCGCCCATCTCGGTCAGCAGCGTCGGCTGATAGCCGACCGCCGACGGCATGCGGCCGAGCAGGGCCGACACCTCGGAGCCCGCCTGCGTGAAGCGGAAGATGTTGTCGATGAAGAGGAGCACGTCCTTGCCTTCGGCGTCGCGGAAGTACTCGGCGACGGTGAGCGCCGACAGCCCGACCCGCAGCCGTGCGCCCGGCGGCTCCGTCATCTGGCCGTAGACGAGCGCCGCGCGCGACTTGCTCGGATCCTTCGTATCGATGACGCCCGACTCCTGGAACTCGAGCCAGAGGTCGTTGCCCTCGCGCGTGCGCTCGCCCACGCCGCCAAACACGGACACGCCGCCGTGCTTGAGCGCGATGTTGTGGATGAGCTCCATGATGATGACCGTCTTGCCGACGCCGGCGCCGCCGAAGAGGCCGATCTTGCCGCCCTGCAGGTACGGCTCGAGCAGATCGATGACCTTGATGCCGGTCTCGAACATCTTGAGCTCGGTCGACTGCTGCTCGAGCGTCGGGGCATGGCGATGGATCGGCCAGCGCTCCTTCGACTCGACCGGGCGGCCGGGATCGTCGACCGGCTCGCCGAGCACGTTGAGCACGCGCCCGAGCGTGGCCGGCCCGACCGGCACCGAGATCGGCGCGCCGGTGTCGATGGCCTGCATCCCGCGCGTCATCCCGTCGGTCGGCTTCATCGCGACCGTGCGGACCCGGTTCTCGCCGAGATGCTGCTCGACCTCGACAATCACGTCCACCTTCTGCGTGCCGCCGGCTCCGTCGGAGACGATGCGGACGGCGTTGTAGATTTCGGGAAGGTCCTCCGGAAACTCGATGTCGATGACGGGCCCGATCACCTGGACGACCTTGCCGATCCGCAGCGTCGCTGGCGCTGTTGCGTGTGCCATAAGCTCTGTTCCCGCCGGGTCTGAGGCTCGATGTGTGCGACTCGCCTCAGGACCCGGCCCACGTACCCAGATTCTTGTGGGGCGGGTTCCCCGGCCGCGCTTGTTCCTTGCGGCCGGGGACCCGCCGTTCTCCTACGTCGCCGAGGCGCCCGAGACGACCTCGATGATTTCCCTCGTGATCGCGGCCTGCCGGACCTTGTTCATGTAGAGCGTCAGGCTGTCGATCATCTCCGACGAGTTCCGGGTCGCCGCATCCATCGCGGTCATCTGCGCCGCGAAGAACGCCGCGTTCGATTCGAGCAGCGCCCGGTAGACCTGCGCCTGCACGTACCGGGGGAGCAGCTCGCTGAAGATGGCCTCGGCGTTCGGCTCGTACAGGTACTCCGCCCCCGCCGTCGCATCGCCGTCGATCCCCGGGGCCCCCACGGCGCCTGCGCCGTTGGGTGGGATCCGAGGGATCGGCAGCAACTGCTCGGTGGCCAGGCGCTGCGTCATCACCGACTTGAACTCGTTGTAGATGAGATAGACGCGCGACGCGCGCCCCGAGACGAACTCGTCGATGGCGGCGTTGGCGATCTCGAGCGCGTGCACGTACGAGAGACGCTGGAAAATGCCGGTCTGCTCGACCCGCACGTCGAACCCGCGCCGCCGGAAGAAATCGCGCCCCTTGCGGCCGATGAGCCCGAGCGTCACCTCGCCCGATCGTCCCTCGCTGATGATGAACTGGCCCGCCGCCTTGATGACGTTCGAATTGAAACTGCCGCACAGGCCGCGGTCCGCCGTGACGACGATCGCCAGCGGGCGTCCCGATTCCGCGCCGGGTCGCAGCAGCGGATGCGCGTCCGGATCGACCCGGGCCGCCAGGCCGTGCAGCACCTGCATCATCCGCTGCGCGTACGGCCGCGCCGCGATCACGCGATCCTGCGCGCGCTTGAGGCGCGAGGCGGCGATCATCTTCATCGCCTTGGTGATCTGCTGGGTCGATTTGACGGCCCGGATCCGCCGCCGCAGGTCGATCAGGGACGGCATGGGGCTACGCCACCGCCGCCTGGATCGTGCCGGTGAACTGCCGGCCGAACTCTACGAGGCTGGCCTCCAGCTTCGCCTTCAGCTCGTCGTCGAGAATCTTCTTCTCGGCGATGCCCGTGAGCACGTCGGGGTGCCGGCTGTCGAGGAAGCGGTACAGCTCCTCCTCGTACCGGTGCACCTGCTCGATGTCGACGCCGTCGAGATGGCCCTTCGTCGCCGCGTAGATGATCGCCACCTGCTTCTGGACCGGCACCGGCTGATACTGCGGCTGCTTGAGGATCTCGACCAGCCGTCGGCCGCGATTGAGCTGGGCCTGCGTCGCCTTGTCGAGGTCGCTGCCGAACTGCGCGAACGCGGCGAGCTCGCGGTACTGCGCGAGATCGAGCCGGAGCGAGCCGGCCACCTGCCGCATGGCGCGGATCTGGGCGGAGCCGCCCACGCGCGAGACCGAGTTGCCGACGTTGATGGCGGGCCGGACGCCCTGATGGAACAGGTCGCTTTCCAGGAAGATCTGCCCGTCGGTGATCGAGATCACGTTCGTCGGGATGTACGCCGAGAGGTCGCCCGCCTGCGTTTCGATGATGGGGAGCGACGTGAGCGATCCCCCGCCCAGCTCCTTGTTCAGCTTGGCCGCGCGCTCGAGCAGCCGCGAGTGCAGGTAGAACACGTCGCCGGGATACGCCTCGCGCCCCGGCGGCCGGCGGAGGAGCAGCGAGATTTCGCGGTACGACTGTGCGTGCTTCGACAGGTCGTCATAGACGACCAGCGCGTGGCGGCCGCCGTCGCGGAAGTACTCGCCGATGGCGCACGCGGAATACGGACTGATGTACAGCATCGGCGCCGGATCGGACGCCGCAGCCGCCACGACGATCGTGTAGCTCATCGCCCCGTACTCTTCGAGCGTGCGGACGACCTGCGCGACCGTCGACTGCTTCTGCCCGATCGCGTTGTAGATGCAGATGACGCCCGTGTCGCGCTGGTTGATGATCGTGTCGACGGCCACCGCGGTCTTGCCGGTCTGACGATCGCCGATAATCAGCTCCCGCTGCCCGCGCCCGATCGGCACCATCCCGTCAATCGCCTTGAGGCCCGTCTGCAGCGGCTCTTTCACCGGCTGTCGATCGACGACGCCAGGCGCGAGGCGCTCGATCGGCAGGAACTGCTTGCTCTGAATCGGTCCTTTCCCGTCGAGCGGCTGGCCGAGCGCGTTGACGACGCGCCCGAGCAGCTCGTCGCCGACCGGCACCGAAATGATGCGTCCCGTCCGCTTGACCACGTCCCCTTCCTTGATCGCCGTGAAGTCGCCGAGCAGCACCGTGCCGACGCTGTCTTCTTCGAGGTTCAGCGCGATGCCGAACACCCCGTGCGGAAACTCGAGCATCTCGCCCGCCATCGCGCGCTCGATGCCGTGCAGCCGCGCGATGCCGTCGCCGATGGAGATCACGCTGCCAACCTCGGCGACGTCGACTTCGACCGCGAAGCTGCCGATCTGTTCGCGGATGATCTTGGAAATTTCTTCGGCTCTGATGTCCATATCGATCCTTGTCGGGGGCAGGGGCCAGGCGTGAGGAGTTAGCCAGACCGCCCCAGCCGCTCCTTCATTCGTTCGAGCTGCGCCGCGATGCTGCCGTCGTAGACGACGCCGCCAACGCGCGCGACCATGCCGCCGATGAGCGACGGATCGACCCGCGTGGTCATGACGACCTGTCGCCCGGTGGCCTGCGCGAGCCGCTGCTGCAGCTGGCTCACGCGCTCGGAGGAAATGGGCGCCGCGCTCGTCACGTCGGCGCGCACGACGCGGCGATGCTCCATGAGCCGCGCGTGATAGGCGGCCGCCAGCTCGCCGACGATCGTCAGCCGGTCGCGTTCGGCCAGCAGCACCAGCAGCTTGCCGAGCGGCGCCGACACGGTCACGCGCGCCAGGAGACCCTCGACCACGCCTCGTTTCGCCGCCGCGGCGACCACGGGGTTCGCAAAGACCCGCTGGAGCTGCGGCGTGCGGGCCACCAGATCGGCAAATGCCGTCAGCTCCTGCTCCACCTGCTCCGGGTTGCCTTCCTGAAGGACGACGTCGAGGAGGGCTCGCGCGTAGCGGGCGGCGGACGCACGAGTGCTCATGAGTTCATCATTCCGAGCTTGTACCTCAATGGCACAAGCTCTCTTTTATAGCACAGAAAAACTACTCGGAGGCTGGCGATCTGCCGGTGTCGGTGAGCTGTTCGTAGAGCCGGTTCAACTCGGCTTCGGAGCCGAACGCGATCTCGATGGCGCCGCCCGTCCGACGGCGGATGATGCGGACTTTCGTGCCGAGCGCGAAGCGCAGGCGCTCTTCGGCCGCGCGCGTGTGGACATCGGGCGCGGCGACCGCCGCGCCGGGGCGGGACGGCGCGGCGAGCTTCCTGGCGAGCGCTTCGGTGTCGCGCACCGACAGCGCCCGCGCGATCACATCGCGCGCCGCCTGGCGCTGGGCGGCGGCGTCGGGGAGCGCCAGGAGCGCACGCGCGTGCCCCATCGACAGCGATCCGGACGCGAGCGCGCCGCGCACTTCCTCCGGCAGGCGGAGCAGACGCAGATAATTGGCGACCGACGTCCGGTCTTTGCCGACGGCGGCGGCGATCTGATCCTGCGTGAGGCCAAACTCGTCGGCGAGGCGCTGATACGCGAGCGCCTCATCGATCGGGTTGAGGTCTTCCCGCTGCAGATTCTCGACCAGCGCCAGCTCCAGGAGCTGGCGCTCGGCGCCGTCGGGCACGTTGCGCACGACCACCGGAACCTTGAGGAGCCCGGCTCGCTGTGCGGCGCGCCAGCGCCGCTCGCCGGCGATGATGCGATAGGTCGCGCCGGTGCGCCGCACGAGGATCGGCTGAATGATCCCGTTGCTTCGGATCGACGCCGCCAGCTCGTCGAGCTTCTCGTCGTCCAGCGTCACGCGTGGCTGGTGCTCGCTCGGCGCAATCTGATCGATGTCGACGTCGACGGCGCCGGTGCGGGGCGGCTCCGGCGCGTCGGGAATCAGGGCGCTCAGGCCTTTGCCGAGCGCAGGGCGTCGTTCCATCATCGTGGTGTCTCCTCGCGTACTCGCCTGAGCATGTCAGCCACTCCAGAACCGGTTTCATAACCGACTTTGGCCGCCAATTTCGGTACGTAGTGCCGGGCTTCAGCCCGGCTAAAGCCGGGCACTACGTCGGTTATGAAACCGGTTCCAAGCACTTCAGGCACCTCAGGCACTCTCGGCACTCCGGTTACGCCGCGTGCCGTGCGCGCAACTCGCGCGCCAGCGCGACGTACGCGGCGGCGCCGCGCGATTTCGCATCGTAGAGCACGGCCGGGATGCCGTGGCTCGGCGCCTCGCCGAGACGCACGTTGCGCGGAATGATCGTCTCGAACACCTTCTCCTTGAAGAACTCGCGGACATCGCGCGCGACGAGCTGCCCAAGGTTCGTGCGATCGTCGTACATCGTCAGCAGTACGCCTTCGATATCGAGCGCCGGATTGAGCGCGCTGCGCACGCGGCGCATCGTGCCGACGAGATCGGCCAGGCCCTCGAGCGCGAAGTATTCGCAGTGCAGTGGGATCAGTACCGCGTCGGAGGCGACGAGCGCGTTGAGGGTGAGCAGGCCGAGCGATGGCGGGCAGTCGACGAAGATCAGGTCGTACCGGCCGCGCAGCGGTTCAATGACACGCCGGAGCCGCTGCTCTCTCGCGGGCACGCTGACCAGTTCGATCTCCGCGCCGGTCAGATTGCGGTCGGCGGGAATCAGCGAGAGGTTCTCCACGCTCGTGCTGAGCACGAACGACTCGGGCGGCGCCTCGGTCAGGAGCGCTTCGTAGATGGTGCCGGCGGGCGCCTGCTGTCCTTTCAGTCCGACGCCGCTCGTCAGGTTGCCTTGCGGATCGATGTCAATCAGCAGCACGCGCATGCCGTCGAGCGCCAGCGATGTGGCGAGATTGATCGCGGTGGTCGTCTTGCCGACGCCACCCTTCTGGTTGGCAACGGCGACGGTCCTGGCGTGGCGAATTTGATCTGTCATATGACCAACTTTATGCTATGTCTCTTCTGGGCGTCCGCATGTGGGCAGAGCAAGTAAAACAAACTCTAGTACCTTTCTAGATCACCGTCAAGATGATTGTTTCACGTGGAACGATACGAACAAAAACCGAATGTCATCCTATGGATTGGGTGTTCCACGTGGAACACTGCGACCGATGGTATGTTTTTCGACAAGAACCAGGCGGCTTCGTGCGGACTCGAGGAGCGGATATGTGGCCTTCCACGCGAGGGGGGGCGTGACTGTCTCGGAGGGGTCCGCTGCGGTGGAGCCACGGAACAGGAAGAGGAGTCCCCCTGGTTTCACAAATGCCTGAAGCGTCATCAACGTGCGTGGCTCGAGCCTGACCGCCCGAATCGTGACCAGGTCGTGCGCTTCGTGGAGATCGGGCCGCGTCAGGAGTTCCTCGAACCTGGCGGTCACGACCTCCGCGCCATCCAGCTCCACCACACGGACCGCTTCGCGCAAAAACACCGATTTCCGCATCTTGGACTCGACCATCGTCAGGCGCAGGCGCGGAAGCGAGAGCGCCATCGGAATCGCCGGCGAACCTCCGCCGCTGCCAATGTCCAGCATGCGGGTGGCAGATGAGGGGACGTAGCGCGCGGCCACCAGCGGTTCAACCAGCAACCGATCGATTGCGTCCGGCGCAAACTCCGTCAACTTCCACCCGGTGAGGTTGATCTTGGCATTCCAGACGGCGAGCACGCGGAAATAGGCTTCGAACCTCCGCGCCAGGTCCGGATCGATCGCGACCCCCACGCGGCGGGCGCGCCGGGTCAGCTTGTCGATGAACTCACGGCTGGTCAAGGCGTCTCGCTACGGCCGGCCTGTCGAGATACACGCCGAGCACGGCAACGGCGGCCGGCGTCACGCCAGGAATCCTCGACGCCTGGCCGAGCGTTTCGGGCCGAATCTGCGAAAGCCAGTGGACGACCTCCCGCGACAGCCCCGGAACCTGCGCGAAGGCAAAGCCCTCCGGGATCCGCCTGCGCTCCTGCCGGCGCATGCGTTCGGCGCGCGCCGCCTCCTGCTTCAGATACCCCTCGTACTTGACTTCGTTCGCGATGCTGGCGAGGTCGAGATCCCTGGTGACCCCGTCCACGTCGAGAGCGACTTCTCCCCGTTGCATGAGCGACTCGAGCCGCTCGCCCGGCCTCCGCAGGAGCATGCTCGCGGCAACGCGCTCGCCCCGGCTGGTGCGAACGAGCGTTCGATTCAGCGTGTCGAGGTTGCGAGCGTGGCGCTCGCGTCTTGCTTCGAAGCGCGCCCAGGACTCCTCGTCGATCAGGCCGAGCCGCCGCCCGGCCGGTGTAAGCCGCAGGTCGGCGTTGTCGATCCGGAGCAGCAGCCGATGCTCTGCCCTGGATGTGAACATCCGATAGGGCTCGAGACACCCGCGGGTAATCAGGTCGTCGACGAGAATGCCGATGTATGCCTCGGCCCGTCCCAGCGTGAAGGGACCGTCGCCGCGCGCCGCCCGCGAAGCGTTGATCCCGGCCATCAGCCCTTGTGCCGCAGCCTCCTCGTAGCCCGACGTCCCGTTCATCTGTCCTGCAAAGAACAGCCGTCCCACACGGTGGGTCTCGAGCGTCGACCTGAGCCCGGTCGGCTGGACGAAATCATATTCAACTGCATATCCGGGTCGAAGGATGGATGCTGATTCCAGGCCTGGAAGTGCGTGTACGAGCTTCTCCTGGACCTCCCGTGGGAGCGACATCGAGAAGCCGTTCACGTAGATGTCGTCCACGTCGAGCCCTTCGGGCTCGAGGTAGATCTGGTGCCGCTCCCGATCGGGAAACCGCATGATCTTGTCCTCGAGCGATGGGCAGTACCGAGGGCCGATGCCCTGAATCTGGCCGTTGTAGAGCGGGCTGCTGCCGATGTTGCCGCGAACGAGATCGCGAACGGCGTCGTTGGTGTGCAGTAGCCAGCAGCGCACTTGATTGCGCAACGCGGCCCTGGTTGAAAACGAGAACGGCACCGGCTGCTCGTCGCCCGGTTCCTCGACGAACACCCCGTCGCTCGCGGCGCGCTGGAAATCGATGCTATCGCGATGCAGCCGTGGCGGCGTTCCCGTCTTGAGGCGGCCCATCTCGAAGCCGAACGACCGGATTGATATCGCCATCTCGCGCGACGGCGGCTCACCGTGGCGGCCCGCCGGCTGCTGCTCGCTGCCGATGTGGATCAGGCCATTCAGGAACGTGCCCGTCGTGATGACCAGCGCGCGACACTCGTGCCGATCGCCGTCCTCCATGGCGAGCGCGACGACTCGCTGGTGCTCGACCTCGATCCGTCCCGCTCTCCCGAAGATCCACGAAATGTTCGGCTCGCGTTCGAGCGCTTCGGTGACCCACAACGCGTAGCGCTGCTTGTCGGCCTGCGCCCTGGGCGACCAGACAGCCGGGCCGCGGCTCCGATTGAGCAGCTTGAACTGAATGCCCGTCGCATCGATCGCGCGGCCCATGAGACCGCCAAGGGCATCGATCTCCCGGACGAGATGGCCTTTTGCGGTGCCGCCGACGGCGGGATTGCACGGCATGTGCGCGACGGTCTCGCGCGACAACGTGCAAAGGCCGACGCTGCATCCAAGCCGCGCCGCGGCGTACGCCGCCTCGACCCCCGCGTGTCCGGCGCCGACGACGATGACGTCAAATCGCATGCTTTCCGTTCGGTCCAGCTAAAGCCGGACACTACGACGGATGGTACGTAGTGTCCGCCTGAAGGCGCCTTCAGGCGGACCATCTACTTCCCGATACAGAATCGCTCGAAGATGTGCCTGAGCACATCCTCGCTGGTCCGCGTGCCGACCACCTCATCGAAGCGCGCGCGCGCAGCCTGCAGGTCGGCCAGCAGGATTTCTTCAGGCGCCTCGCCCGCTTCCGATGATGCGCGTGCAGCCACGAGGCTCGCGCGCGCCTGCTCGAGCAGGGCGATGTGCCGCGCATTGGAAATCATTGCGGGGTCGCGCAGCGACTCGCGGCCCGTGAGCCCGGCGACGATCGCGTCGCGCAGGTGCTCGAACCCTGCTCCCGTCCTCGCCGACACACGGACGAGGGTCGTGGGGTGAGCCGTGTCAGGCTCGCCGTGCGAACCCGAAGGGTTCGTGTCACGTGCTGGCGGAAGATCCACCTTGTTGACGACCACCACTCGTGGCCGCGCCGCCGTCTCCGCGAGCAGCCGTTCGTCTTCGCTCATCAGCGGAACACTTCCATCGATGATGACCAGCAGCACGTCGGCCACTTCACGCGCGCGCGCCGCCCGCATCACTCCCTCGCGCTCTACCCTGTCGCCGGCCTCGCGGCAGCCGGCGGTGTCGACCATGGTGACGGCGAGACCTTCCACGTCGACGCGCTCGGCAATCAGGTCCCGCGTGGTGCCGGCCACATCGGTGACGATGGCGCGTTCGGCGCCGACGAGCCTGTTGAAGATGCTGGACTTGCCGACATTCGGGCGCCCTGCCACGACCACGGTCGCACCTTCGCGAATGAGGCGGCCGCGGGGGGCGCTGGCCAGCAGCCGTTCGAGCGTCTGCACGACGCATCCGATGCGCCGGACGATTTCAGCCGGCTCGACGAAGTGGTACCCCTCGTCCGGAAAATCAAGCGACGCCTCGAGCCGGGCGATCAGATCGAACAACTGGCGATCGATCTCGCCAATTTGCGCCGTCAGCGTCCCCTCCAGCTGATCGAACGCGACGCGCGCCTGAAGCGGGGTCGCCGCATCGATCAGATCCGCGACCGCTTCGGCCTGCACGAGGTCGCGCTTGCCGTTCAGAAACGCCCGGAGCGTGAACTCGCCCGGCTCGGCGAGACGGGCGCCTGCGGCAACCGCGCGATCCAGGATGCCCCGGAGCACCACGGGGCTTCCGTGCGCGCTGATCTCGACGACGAACTCACCGGTGTACGAGCGTGGCCCGGGAAAATAGGTGGCGATGACTTCGTCGCTCGGACCCGCGCCATTTCGGCGGATGCGGGTGTAGGTCGCGTGCCGCGGCCGCAACGGCTCGGGATGGTCGAGGATGCCAGCGGCAATCCGGAGCGATGACGCGCCGCTGATCCGCACGACTCCGATCCCCCCGCGCCCGGGCGGCGTCGCGATGGCGACGATGGAGTCTTCGGTCGAGAACATGGAGCCCAGCTGGTAGGCGGTAGGTGGTAGCCGGTGGCCAAAGCCTCCGTGTTCTTGCTACCAGCTACAGGCTACCGGCTACCGACTAGCTGAGATGATCACCGTCTTCATGAACGCGTCGCCGATACTCTCCGACGTGACCGTCGGATCTTCGGCAATCGCGAGATGCACGATCCGGCGTTCGTACGGATTGAGCGGCCCCATCTCCTGGGGCATGCCGGTCGACCGCGCCTTCTCGGCGATGAACTGGGCCATCTGCCGCAGCTCCGCGTCCTTGTCCTTGCGGAAGCCGTTGCAGTCGATGACGATCCGGTGATCGTCGCCGAGCTGCCTGCGGAAGGCGGTCGCGACGATGTGCTGGAGCGCCTGCAGCCCTTCCCCTCCGCTGCGGACGAGCGTGCCGCCATCCTCGCCCTCGAGATTGATGCGCGTGCCGTCCGGCGTCTCCTCGATGCGTACGGTGAGCGACATGCCCATCGCGCTCACAATCCTCTGGACGAAATCAGTGATGTCGGTGGTCAATGACATATCCGTTCTCAGGCGGGTCTCAAGACCCGCCTCTCCGTCCGAAGAGGCGGACCTTCAGGTCCGCCTTCCGCCTAGTGTTTCTCCGCGTCGGGCGTGCGGCCGGCGCCTGCGCTCTTCATCCGGCGTTCGGCCGGCGGCCGCGAAGCCGGCGCCAGGGCCGGCCCGATGAGCCAGGTGGTGAAGTACTGCTGGCCGATCGCCCAGAGATTGCTCACAAACCAGTAGATGACCAGTCCGCTCGGCGCCCAGAGAAAGAACACGGTGAACATCAGCGGCATGAGCAGCATGATCCGCTGCTGCGCCGGGTCCGCCGTCGTCGGCGTGATCTTCGTCTGCCAGAACATCGTCACCGCCATCAGCACCGGGATCACGTAGTACGGATCGGGCTGCGACAGATCGCGGATCCACAACCCGAACTCGGCGCCCCGGAGCTCGATCGACTGCGACAGCATCGAGTAGAACGCCAGGAGAACCGGAAACTGGAGCACCATCGGCACGCAGCCGCTCGCCGGATTGACGCCCTTCTCCCGGTAGAGATTCATGATCTCCGTGTTCATCTTCTGCCGCGCCGGATCGGTGACCTTCAGCCCCGCATAGCGGTCCTGGATGGCCTTGAGCTGGGGCTGCACCGCCTGCATCTTACGCATCGAGACGACGCTCTTGTGGCGCAGCGGGAAGATGGCGATGTTGATCAGGATGGTCAGCAGCACGATCGCCCAGCCGTAGTTGCCGACGAACCCGTGAATCCACTGCAGCGCTCCGAGCAGCGGCACGGCCAGAAAGCCGAATATCCCGAAGTTGATCGCGCGCACCAGCTCGGCGTCAACCGATCGCAACAGATCGAACTGCTTCGGGCCGTAGAAGAAGCGGACATCCTGCGGCGGCTGGGGAAACTGAATCGCCTGCGACAGGAGCTGCCGCTGCGTCTCGCCGGCACCGGGCAGCGTGACCGGACGGAATTCCAGCCTCGCCGACCCAGGGTTCACCGCCGCCGCGAGAAAATACTGATCGTCCACCCCGGCAAACCGGAACTGGCCTTCGTGAACCGGCTGCGCGGCGCTGTCGGCCGCCGCGATCCGTTCGACGTCGCCGTCCCGGTGGTAGATCGCCTGCGGCGGCTGGGCGTAATTGCCGGTGAAGAAGCTGCCGCCGCCGGTCACGGCGCCGATATCACCGAGGCCCGGTCCCCACAGAATGACCGGATTCAGCACGCGGTCGCCCACTGTGACCGCGGCCGAGAACCGGATCAGATAATTGTCTGGATCGAAGCGGAATTCCTTCCGGGCCCGAAGCCCGGACGCGTCCTCGTATTCGAAGACGAGGGCCGCCTCGCCCGACGCCGCGTCGAAGCGGCCGCCGGAGTCGCCGGACACGCGATACAGCGCCGTGTTCAGCCGGCGCGTGATCTCCTCGTCGTCCACGCGGAGCGCAAACGGCGTCGGCTGGCCTGGCGGCAGCGCGGAAGGCACCAGATCGACCGGACGGCCCTGACCGTCGCGATACCCGCTCAGCCGCCAGCGGATGATCTGGGCTCCGCGGTTCGACAGCGCGCCGCTCACAGTCGCGGCCTCGACGGCGATTTCCCGCTCGGTCGTATCGCCAGTCACCGCCTGCGGCGCCGGCGGTGCCGGCGGTGCCGGCGCCGTAACAGGGGCTTCGGGTGGCGCGGGCGTCTGCGGCGCCGATGGTGCGGCGGCCGGCGGCGGCGGCTCGACACGGCTCGAAGCCGGCGGCGGCGGGACAAACAGCGCCTGGTACGCGTAGAGCACCAGGAACGACAAAATGACGGCGATCAGGACCCGGCGTTCCATTCCTCAGCTTTCGAAGGCGGTCTGGCCGGGGCCGGGGCGCGACCGGCGGCCGGATGTACAGCGAGGCACCGGATCCACACCGCTGCCTCCAAATGGCTGACAACGCACCAGACGACGGCCCGCGAGCCACAGCCCGCGCACGGCGCCGTGGATCAGAACCGCCTCCCGGGCGTAGTCTGAGCACGACGGGTAATAGCGGCAGCAGCCTGTAAACAAAGGCGAAATAAGGACTTTATACGCTTTCAGCAGCCTTAGGATCAGGGCGGCGGCGAGGCGAGGCTCGGCGGGAGGCGCCAACTCGACGTCCTCCGCGTTCGAGTGTGGCGTGGTAATCGGCCTCAATGCTTTCAAAGGGAGCATCGAGCATTTCCCGGCGGGGAACGACGACGACATCGAGCCCAGTGGCCACCTTTCTGCGCCGAAAGACCTCGCGGGCCAGGCGCTTGGCGCGGTTGCGATCGACCGCCGGGCCCAGCTTCCGAGTGGCCGCCACTCCCAGCCGAGGAGTGCTTCGCCCGTTCGGCAGCAGGAACAACGTCATCAGGCGGCCGTGCACCCGTGCGCCTTCTTTGTAGACGCGCTCGAACTCAGGCCGCCGACGGATCCGCTGCGAAGCGGGCAGCGCTTGCCCTGAGCTCCGTCGAAGGGCCTGGCCGCTCATGCCGGCCTCCGGGCGCTTATCCCTCGTCAGCGACGGTCAGCTTCCTTCGACCTTTCGCCCGGCGCCGTTTGAGTACGATCCGGCCGTTCTTGGTCGCCATTCTGACCAGAAAACCGTGTGTCTTCTTTCGGCGGCGAGTGTTGGGCTGGAAGGTGCGCTTGCCTTTCATGCTGGTCCCTGTCGCTGGCCCCGCCGAAGCACGACTCGCGGCTCGAGCGCAGACTGGTCTGTGTGCCGCGCATGCATACGCGGAATCTTCAATACTAATCGTCGCTCCCGTTGGGTGTCAACGCATCTGCGCCTGCGTGCGTCTGTTTCGGAACGATTCGCGACGCGGCGCCAGGCTTCCCGTGGTGTGCTACATTCCCGGTCCGACCGTCTGGTGTTCCGTAGCGATGACCAGCACCTTCGGTTTCTTCCCCAAGTTTTCCACACCTGTGGAAAACACTGTGGAAAACAGCCTCCCTGGCTGGGTTTGGAGCGAATTTCTCTTAATTCTGGCCTTTTTTTGCGAGGCGAAAGCCAAACTGGGCTAAGGCGAAAGCTGGGGGTTCCCGTGATTTTGTGGGCTTAGCGCATGGACGGCAGCATCTGGGACCAGATTCTCGCCCGCGTTGAAACCAAGGTTAACCGGCACAGCTTCTACACCTGGTTCAAGCCGACCGCGTTTGTGGCCGACGGCGGCAACGCCATCACGGTGCGCGTGCCGAATCTCCTCTTCAAGGACTGGCTAACAAAGCACTACTCCGTGGTGCTCTCGGAGGCGCTCGCCGAGGTGCGCCGCACGGGCGCCTCCCTGGTATTTGTGGCTGAGGGTGGTCCGCTTCCTGCTGTGGCCGTCGACGACCCGCCAGAAGTTCCCGAGGCGGCGGCCGAGGAGGTGGAAACCACGCCGAGTTCGGCAGGGTTGAACCCGCGCTACACGTTCGACACCTTCATCGTCGGACCATCAAATCAGTTTGCTCACGCCGCCTGCCGCGCGGTGGCTGAAGCGCCGTCGCGTTCGTACAACCCGCTCTTCATCTACGGCGGGGTAGGGCTCGGCAAGACACACCTCATGCACGCTGTGGGGCAGTATGTGTTTCGGCACGATCCGTCGCTGCGCCTGACGTACATCTCGTCGGAGCGCTTCATGAACGAGATGATCAACGCGCTGCGGTACGACCGGATTCTGGAGTTCCGCGAGCGCTATCGGTCGGTCGATGTGTTGCTGGTCGACGATATTCAGTTTGTCTCCGGCAAGGAGGGGACACAGACCGAGTTCTTCCACACCTTCAACGCGCTGTACGACGCGCAGAAGCAGATCGTGCTGAGCAGCGACCATCCGCCTCACGAAATTCCCGCCCTTGAAGAGCGTCTGCGGTCGCGGTTTGAGTGGGGCCTCATCGCCGACATTCATCCCCCCGACATCGAAACACGGGTCGCCATTCTCAAGCGGAAAGCGGAGGCCGAGGGAGTGCCGCTCTCCGACAGCGTGGCGATGTACATCGCCGGACGCATCAAATCCAACATCCGCGAGCTCGAAGGATCGCTGATCCGCCTGATTGCCTACGCGTCGCTGACCGGCCGCGAGGTGTCTCTTGAATTGGCGCAGGACGTGCTCAAGAACGTGACCGATCAGGACCAGAAGGCCGTCACGATCGAGACGATTCAGCGGTTCGTGTCCGACTACTATCAGCTGAAGGTCGGCGACCTGAAGTCGCGGAACAACTCCAAATCAGTGGCGATGCCCAGGCAGATTGCCATGTATCTCTGCAAGAACCTGACGAATGCCTCGCTGCCGGAGATCGGGCGCAGCTTTGGAGGCAAGCACCATTCGACCGTCATTCATTCGTTGAAGAAGGTCGAAGAACTCCGCAAGCGCGACGGAGATTTCAACAGCCTGATGAGTAACTTTCTGGAGTCGTTTCGCTGATTTCGACCACCTTCACAGCGGCTGGTCGATCGCTCGTGTGGATGCTTTTCGGAGGCGGATCTTCAGAAGAAATACCCGCCAGATTCACCCCGAGGATCCACAGATTTATCCACACGTTAAGTTATTGGACTGCAAGGACTAATTCTCACGGAGACGGTTTTGTAACACGACTTCTTTCCTATATAATTCTTTATCTCTTCTACTCCTCCCAAAAGAGGATCTTGGTAAACCGCGGACAGCCGCTCCGCTGAGAGGTCACCACAGGCTATGGAACTCGTAGTTGGCAAGACCGAGCTTCTGCGCGAACTGCAGCTCTTCCAGGGCATCGTGGAACGGAAGAATACGATTCCGATCCTCGCCAATGTGCTGATTGAAGCCAATGGCGATGAGGTGCGGATGCTGGCGACCGACCTCGAAGTCGCGCTGCGGAGCCGCTGCCAGGCGGCGGTGGCGAAAAGCGGATCGCTGACGCTGCCGGCCAAGAAGCTGTACGAGATCGTCAAGGCGCTGCCGGAAACCGACGTTCGGATTGCGGAAGACAAGAACGGCGTGAAGGTGGCGGCGGATCGATTCGACTCGCGGATGCAGACGCTGCCCCGCGAGGATTTTCCAACACTGCCCGACGCCAGCGGCAAGGCCCGCGCCTCGTTGCCGTCGGCCGCGCTCCGGGAAATGGTGGCGAAGACGCAATTTGCGATTACCGGGGAGGACACCCGATATTTTCTCAACGGCGCCAAGTTCGTGCTGAAGCCGGGAAGCCTCACGCTGGTGGCGACCGACGGCCATCGCCTGGCCCTCGTCGAGGTGACACATGAGGTCGGCATCACCGAGGAAGTGGGTGTGATTCTCCCCAAGAAGACGCTCCTCGAGCTCGGCAAGCTGCTCGCCGAGGGCGACGGCGACGTCATGTTCGAAGCGGGCGAAAACCACCTGTTCTTCGAGGTCGGCGCCCGCGTGCTTATTTCCCGCATGATCGACGGGCAGTTTCCCGCCTACGAGAGGGTCATTCCGAAGAACAACGACAAACATATCGACTTCGAGCGCGAGCGGCTGACGAATGCGGTCAAGCGCGTCGCGCTCCTCTCGAACGAGCGGTCGCGCGCCGTCAAGTTCGAGATCGCCAAGGGCAAGGTCGAGGTGACCTCCAGCAGCTCCGAGTTCGGCGAGGCGCGCGAAGAGCTCCCGGTCGAGTACGGCGGCGCCCCGCTCGCCATCTCCTTCAATGCCCAGTACGTGCTCGATTTCCTCAACGTGGTCGAGACCGACGTCGTGCAGTTGTCGCTCAAGGACGAAGTGAGCCAGGCGGTGATGAAGCCGGTCGGCGCGCAGGGCTACGACTACACGTACGTGATCATGCCAATGAGGATCTGACCTGACAATCGAGCCGCAAGGGATACGCGTGGAACAGACAGGACCGCAGCAGGAAGAGGGCGTTACCCCCATCGATCGGGACGCCCAGATCCCGGGCCCCAACGGGAACGGATCGGTGGACGACTACGGCGCGGACAAGATCAAGGTCCTCGAGGGTCTCGAGGCCGTCCGCAAGCGCCCCGCGATGTACATCGGATCGACGGGCACCCCCGGCCTGCACCATCTCGTCTACGAGGTGGTGGACAACTCGATCGACGAGGCGCTGGCCGGCTTCTGCAACCAGGTCGATGTCACCATCCACATCGACAACTCGATCACCGTCGTCGACAACGGGCGCGGCATTCCCGTCGATCCGATGCCCGACGGCCGGTCTGCCGCCGAGGTGGTGCTCACCGTGCTGCACGCCGGCGGCAAGTTCGAGAACGCCGCCTACAAGGTCTCCGGCGGTCTCCATGGCGTCGGCCTCTCGGTCGTCAACGCGCTCTCCGAACGGCTCGACCTCGAGATCTGGCGCAACGGCCAGGTCTACCAGCAGAGCTACGAGCGCGGCAATCCGGTTTCCGGCCTGCAGGCCACCGGCACGACGCAGCGGCGGGGCACCAAGGTGACGTTCAGGCCGGATCCCCAGGTGTTCGAGACGGTCGACTACAGCTTCGACACACTCGCGCAGCGGCTCCGCGAGCTGGCGTTCCTCAACGGCGGCATTCTCATCATGCTGACCGACGAGCGCGACGGCAAGTCGCACAAGTTCCAGTACGAGGGGGGCATCGTCTCGTTCGTCGAGCACCTCAACAAGAACAAGACGAACGTCAACGACAAGCCGATCTACATGCGCGGCAGCAAGGACGGCATCGACGCCGAGATCGCGCTGCAGTGGAACGACGGCTACACGGAGCTGATCTTCTCCTTCGCCAACAACATCAACACCCACGAAGGCGGCACGCACCTCTCCGGCCTGCGGGCCGCGCTCACGCGCAGCATCAACACCTACGCGGCAAAGAGCAACATGGCGAAGGATCTCAAGGACGCCAGCATCAGCGGCGACGACATCCGCGAGGGCCTGACCGGCGTCGTGAGCGTCAAGATCCCGCAGCCGCAGTTCGAAGGCCAGACGAAGACGAAGCTCGGGAACACCGAAGTCAAAGGGATCGTCGAGACGATCATCAACGACAAGCTCGGGCAGTTCCTGGAGGAGAACCCGGCCATCGCCCGGCGGATTATCGGGAAGGCGGTCGATGCGGCTCGCGCCCGCGAGGCGGCGCGCAAGGCCCGCGACCTGGTCCGCCGCAAGGGCGCGCTGGACGGGAGCAGCCTGCCGGGCAAGCTCGCGGACTGCCAGGAGCGCGATCAGGCGCAGAGCGAGCTCTACATCGTCGAGGGCGAGTCGGCCGGCGGGTCGGCGAAGCAGGGACGCGACCGCCGCTTCCAGGCGATCCTGCCGATCAAGGGCAAGATCCTCAACGTCGAGAAGGCGCGGTTCGACAAGATGCTCGGCAGCGACGAGATCAAGACGATGATCGCGGCGCTCGGGTGCGGGATCGGGGCCGAGGACTTCGACGCCGACAAGGTCCGCT
>MEKU01000055.1:6263-6380 GCA_001767195.1 Acidobacteria bacterium RIFCSPLOWO2_02_FULL_67_21 | reverse complement strand
GCCTCGAGGAACAGGCGGTTGGTCATCGTCGACTTCCAGGTGACCTGCGCCAGGTAGTTCGGGCCGACGTGGAAGAAGTCGGTCGATTCGGGCGACTGCACGGCGCCTTCATCGTTG
>MEKU01000055.1:6107-6238 GCA_001767195.1 Acidobacteria bacterium RIFCSPLOWO2_02_FULL_67_21 | reverse complement strand
GATTGCGGTCGTAGAACACGCCGAACTTGTGCTTGGCGTTCGCCTGCCACGTGAGCCGCAGGCTGGCGCTCTTGAAGGTCGACTCCTGCACGTACTGGCGGCTCAGGTCGGGCGTATACCGCCAGGCCGGG
>MEKU01000055.1:0-6057 GCA_001767195.1 Acidobacteria bacterium RIFCSPLOWO2_02_FULL_67_21 | reverse complement strand
GTACCGGAACGAGTTCCAGAACCACAGCTTGTCCTGCTTGAGCGCGCCGCCCCAGGACGCGTTGTAGTCCCAGACGTTCTTGAACTGGTTGACGGCTTTGAGCCCCTTGGCCCTCAGCTCGTCAGTCAGGTTGTCCTGCACGAAGTCTTCGTTCGAGTGCACGACGACGAAGTCGGCGTGGTACTGGTTGGCGCCTTCCTTCGGGATGATGTTCGTGACCATTCCGCCGCGCATGTTCTCGATCGACAGGCCGCTCGTATCGACCGTGATCTCCTGGATGTTGCCGGCGTTGAAGTAGTACTGCGCCGGAAATCCGCCGCCTCCGTTGAGCAGCGGATACTGCGCCCCGTCGAGCGCCTCCACGCTGTCATTCAAGCGGGAGCCATGGATCGTGATCCGGCGGAGGTCGCGGCTCGGTTCGATCGCCGGCGGCTTGAACACGCCAGGCAGGAACACGACGTAGGCGGCGGGCGCCCGCAGCGTGACCGGCAGCGATTCCGTGACCTCCGCGTCGAGCGTGCGCCGCTGCTGAACCGTCTGGGTGTCGACGAGCGGCGCCGCACCCGACACGGTGATCGTCTCTTCGAGCGATCCGACGCGCATCTCGGCGTTCACGGTCGCCGTGAACCCGGCGGGGAGATCCAGCCCGTCGCGCCGGAACGTGTTGAAGCCCGGCAGCGTGAAGACAACCGCATAGGTGCCCGGGCGCAGATCGATGACCCGGTAGATGCCCTGCCCGTCGGTCGTGACCACACGCACTTTTTCGATGAGCGCGGGGCTGCTGACTTCGACGGTGACACCGGGCAGCACGCCGCCCGTGGCGTCGCGCGCCGTGCCCGTGATGGTGCTCGTAACCTGCGCGAACGCGTCCCCTGCCCCCAGCACGAGCCAGGCGAGCACGACGAGACAGACGCTCACACGCGAAGATCGGACCATGTTCGGCCTCCTGAAGTGAACACAACGCATACTGCTCATGACACCCACTATTCTTGTCGATCTTTGACTACGCTTCTGCCGGAATCTTCAACAGCGTCGCGAGGTTGCCGCCGAGGATCGCAATCTTGTCCTCGTCGCTCAACGGCGCGTCGAGCACGTCGTCGACGCCCTTGGTCGGCCAGGGCGCCGGATGATCGGTGCCGAAGACCACCTGCTTCGCGCCGTACATCTCGACCCGGTGGCGCAGCTCCTCGGCGTTGAAGACGAGCGAGTCGCAGAAGAGCTGCTCCCGGAAGTAGTCGCTCGGCTCCTTCTTGAGCGGCACGCACTTCTGGCCGGGACGATCGCACGTGGCGTCCGACCGTCCGATGTACGCCGGCAGGAAACCGGCGCCGTGCGCGCCGCAGATGCGCAGACCAGGGAACTTGTCCAGCGTCCCCTCGAAGATCAGGTGCGTCAGCGCCACCGTCGTCTCGAGCGGATGGTGGATCGTGTTGACCCCCTGAAAGCGCTCGAGCGTCCCCGCCGGGTAGCTCGCGCCGCCCTCGAAGCCGCCGCTCTCGCCCTGCGGGTGGATGAACACGAACGCCTCGAGCTCCTGGACCTTCGCCCAGAAGGGATCGAAGCGCGGCGAGCTCAGCTCCTCGCCCGCGACGTTGCCGTTCAGGCTCACGCCGGGCATGTTGAATTTCGTCATCGCCTCTTCGAGCTGCTGCGCCGCCAGATCCGGGTACTGCAGCGCCACCGTGGCGAACCCGGCGAACCGGCCCGGGTACCTGGCGCAGGCTCCCGCCAGCGCCTCGTTCTGTACCGCAATCAGCTTCGTCGCCAGGCCGCGCTCCGCGGCATACCAGTAGCCGTTGATGCTCAGCGCCTGCACGTCGATGCCGTGCTCGTCCATGAACCGCACGCGCTCGGGCCCGATGATGTCGGGTGTGATGCGGACGCCGCGGTCGGCCCGCTCCGCCGCCTTCACCTGCTCGGCCCACGGGACATCCTGCAGGAGCGGCAGGACCTCGAGAACGTAGCAGTGCGTGTGGACGTCGATCGTCCGGATCCGCTGACCGCCGACGATGACCTGCCGGCGCGGCACCTGCTCGCCCCGGCGGCAGCCGGCCATCAGGCCCGACCCGGCCACCATCGCGCCCGCGGCAGCGGTGCCGATGTGTCTGATGAACTCGCGTCTGTTCTGCATATGTTCTACCGGCGGGTCCGCTCGCGAATGGCATCGAACCGCTTCGCGGCACCCGCCCCACACAAATGGTCAGGTCGTCGCCTCGAACTGGGGGATTCGCAGCAGCTTCGACAGCGTCCCGCCCAAGATGGCGAACTTGTCATCGTCGCTGAGCCCCTGCGTGTCGAGCACGTGATCGACCGGACGCACCGGCCAGGGCGCCGGATGATCCGAGCCCAGCACCACCTGCCCCACGCCGTGCTGGCGAACGCGCAGCCGCAGCTCGCCCGCGTTGAAGACCAGCGAATCGGACATCAGCTGATCCTTGAAGTAGTCGCTCGGCTTCCGCTTGATCTTGCAGTTGGCATCGGGGCGCAGGCAGTTCGCGTCGTACCGGCCGATGTACGCCGGCATGTATCCCGCGCCGTGCGCGCCGATGAACCGCAGCTTCGGAAACCGGTCGAGCGTGCCGTCGAAGATCAGGTGCGAGAAGGTGAGCGTGGTCTCCATCGGGTGATGGATCGTGTTGCTCAGGTTGCCGCTGCCGGCCAGCCGCGTCTCGAACATCGCGGCGGGAAAGCTGCGCCCTTCTTCGAATCCGCCCCCCTCCACCTGGGGGTGCACGAAGACAGGGACCCCGAGCTCCTGGACCTTGGCCCAGAACGGATCGAACCGCGGCGAGCTCAGCTCCTCGCCTGCGATGTTGCCGGGGAGGGCGATGCCGGGCATGCCGAGCTTTGCGACCGCATGCTCCGCCTGCTGCACCGCCAGGTCGGGGTGCTGGAGCGATATCGACGCCAGCCCGGCGAACCGGCCGGGGAACTTTGCGCAATCGGCGGCCAGCCCTTCGTTCTGCATCGGGATCAGCCTGGCCGCCATCGCACGGTCGGCCGTGTTCCAGTACGGGTTGATGCTGATGCACTGGACGTCGATCCCCGTTTCGTCCATGAAGCGGACGCGCTCGGGCCCGAGGAAGTCGGGCGTGATGCGGCCCCCGCGCGTCCCCGATGCCGACGAGAGGATGATGTCCGCCCAGTCGACCTTCGAGCTCCGGAGCAGCGGCACCACCGCGCGGGTGAAGCCGTGCGTGTGGATGTCGATCGTCTTGACCCGGCGCCCACCGACCATCACCTGGCGGCGCCGGCCTCCCTGAACGGCGCGGGCGGCCGCGCCCGCCACGCCGCCGCCGATCATGACGCCGGCGGCGGCGGTGCCGACGCCCCGGATGAACTCTCGACGAGTAGCCATCTACGCCTCCGCCGGGATCTTCAGCATCTTGAGCGCGTTGGTGCTGAGGATCGCCTCTTTCTGCGCGTCGTTCAGGAACTGGTTCCCGAGCACATCGTCCACGTTCTTGGTCGGCCAGGGCGCCGGATGGTCGGTGCCGAGCATGATCTGCCCGACGCCGTACTTCTCCACCCGCAGGCGCAGCTCGTGGTCGTCGAAGACCAGCGAGTCGATGATGATCTGCTCCCTGAAGTAGTCGCTCGGCTTCTTCTTGAGCGGGCCGCACCCCTTCGGGGTCCACTCGCACGAGGAGTCCGCCCGGCCGACGTAGGACGGCAGGAAGCCGGCGCCGTGGGCGCCGATGATCCGCAGGCCCGGGAAGCGGTCGAACGTGCCCTCGAAGATCATGTGGGCGAGCCCGATCGCGGTGTCGAGCGGCTGGCCGAGCGGGCCGATCGGCGCCAGGCGCTCGTTGAACTCCTCAGGCCACCGGCGGTTGTTGAACTGGCCGCCTTCAGCCTGCGGGTGCAGGAAGCACGCGACGCCGAGCTCCACGCACTTGGCCCAGAACGGGTCGAGCGCCGGCGAGCCGAGCTCCGTGCCGTTGATGTTGGAGGCAATCGCCGCGCCCGGCATGTTGTACTTCTTGACCGCTTCGTCGAGCTGCTGCGCGGCCAGCTCGGGGAACTGGAGCGCGACGCTCGCCCAGGGCGCGAACCGCCCCGGAAACTTCGCGGCGTTGGCGGCGAGCGCTTCGTTCTGCGCGGGAATCAGCTCCGACACGATCCCGCGCTCGCCCACGAACCAGTACGGGTTGATGCTGACCATCTGTACGTCAACGCCGTGCTCGTCCATCCAGGCCACGCGCTCGGGCCCCATGAAGTCGGGCGTGATGCGGTTTCCGCGCGTACCCGCGTCCGAGGACAGCAGAATGCTCGCCCACTCCTGGCCCTTGACGATCGGCACGACCTCGCGCACGAAGCAGTGCGAGTGGGTATCGATGGTCCTGACGCGGCGGCCGCCAATCATCACTTGCCGGCGTCCCGTCTGCTCGCCACGACGGCAGCCCGCCAGGAAGCCCGACCCGGCGACAAAGGCGCCGGCCGCGGTCCCTACGTACTTGATGAACTGTCGTCTGTTCTGCATGGCGTCTCCCTTACGTTGTCGCTTCAAACTGCGGGATCCGCAGCAGCTTGGACAGGTTGCCGCCCAGGATGGCGAACTTCTCATCGTCTGTCAGCCCGGGCGTTTCGAGCACGTGGTCGACACCGGTCGTAGGCCACGGCGCAGGATGGTCCGTCCCCAGCACGACCTGGCTGACGCCGTATTGCCGGACGCGGAGCACCAGCTCCTCGGGGTTGAACACCAGCGAGTCGGAGATGAGCTGTTCCCGCATGTAGTCGCTCGGCTTCTTCTTGAGCGCCGCGCACCGCTTTCTGGCCCCCTCGCTGAACTCGCAGTTGGCGTCGAGGCGCCCCGAGTAGGAGAAGATGAACCCGCCGCCGTGGGCGCCGACCACGCGCAGCCCGGGAAAGCGATCGAGCGTCCCGCTGTAGATCAGGCTGCCGAACGCGATGCTCGTCTCGGTCGGGTAGCCGATGACATTGCCCAGGTTGCCCAGGCCGCGCAGCCGATCGGCGAACCCTTTCGGATACGCGCGCCCGTCGAACTTTCCTTCACCCTGTGGATGGACGAAGATCGCGGCGCCGAGATCGACGCACGCCTTGTAGAACGGGTCGAACCGCTCGGAGCCGAGCTCCTCGCCGTTGATGTTGCAGGCAATGGCCACTCCGGGCATCCCGTGCTTCTTGACCGCCTCCTCGAGCTGCTGCGCCGCCAGATCCGGAAACTGCAGCGCGCAGGTCGCGAGGCCCACGAACCGCCCCGGGAACTTCGCGCAGTCCCTTGCCAGCGCCGCATTCTGCACGGCAATCAACTTGGTCGCGAGCGCGCGATCGGTCAGCGAATACCAGTACGGATTGATGCTGCGCGCCTGCACGTCGATGCCGTGGTCGTCCATCCACCGCACGCTTTCCGCGTCGAGGAAGTCGGGGGTCAGGCGGTTGCCGCGGGTGCCGGAGGCCGCCGATTTCACGGTGCCGCCGATATCGACGTTTCTGAGGAGCGGAATGACGTCCCGGACGTACACGTGCGTATGAATGTCGATCGTCTTGACGCGGCGTCCGCCGATCGTGATCTGGCGCCGGCCGCCGGCCGGGCGGGTCTGGGCGCCCATCTGGCGGGCCGCGCCGGCAATGAGCATCCCTGCGGCCGCCGTGCTCATGCCTCTGATGAAGGTCCTACGGTCGGGCATCGCCTTATCTCCTGATATGACTTGCAGTTCTCGGCCAACGTGCGGGGCTGGGGGCGGGCCAGTCTTACACCAGCCCCATGGCTCCGTCAACACTGGTGCTACTGGAAGCAGTTACAAAAAGGGCGGCTTCATAGCCGACCAAGGGCACCAATTTCGTACGTAGTGCCGGGCTTCAGCCCGGCTAAAGCCGGGCACTCCGTCGGTTATGAAACCGTCTCCATAGAGTAGTTCTCTATTCCAGCGGCTGTATCCGGACGATGTAGCCGTAGTTGTCGCCGTACCAGTAGGTCGGGGGATCGGTCGAGTCGTCGATCCAGGAGTGATAGTCGAAGCTCCAGGGGTTCGGCAGCACGTACTCGATCCAGCGGAACGTCTTCGGATTGAACCGCGCGACCCGGCCCCCCTG
>MEKU01000054.1:58307-59828 GCA_001767195.1 Acidobacteria bacterium RIFCSPLOWO2_02_FULL_67_21 | reverse complement strand
CATGCGGGCAGCGTAGGACGATTTTGATCGGGGCGCAAGTGTCAGCGGCCCGATCGAATGCATAAATTTTTCACAGGCTCTAAAGCCGGGCACTACTCCACCGGCCCGGCTAAAGCCGGGCACTACGTACGGCGGCTGCGTGGTCTAGAAGCGATAGATCACTCGCACGCTTCCCGTGTGTCCCGTGTACGGCCGGTTCCCGTACCCCGTATACAGCCCGCCCAGCCAGTCGATGCGCGGCTCGCCCGTCTCGGGCGTGAACCCGACCGATCCGTTCGTGTCAATGGCGCTGTAGTCGACGATGTCGAGCTTTTCGAAGTAGTAGCCGAAGCCGACGCCGGTGCGCGCGTTGAAGAAGTATTGCACGTCGGTCGTCGCGCGGTGCCACGTGTTCTCCACGTCGGGCAGCGGGATGAACTGATTGATCGCCGTGAGCGCCGCGACGCGCGGGCCGCCGTGGGCGAACGAGTTGTTCGAGTCGCTGTAGTCGTAGCCGAACCGGATGTCGGTATTGCGGATCGCCCGCAGCACGTCGACGTACGCGGTCACGTTGTTGGTCCGGTCGTCGTTGTCGAGCGTCCAGTTCCGGTTGGGATCCGTCCAGCTCGGGTCGGGCGGCGGGCTCGCGTTGCGTGAGAGCTGCAGCGAGCTGAAGCGATCGCGGCCGTAGTTGGCGCCGAGCGACACGACGTCGGTCGGGTGATAGTTGAACCCCGCGTTCCAACTCAGAACGTCCGACTCGTGCAGGCCGAAGAGCTCGCCCGGCCGGCTCACCGGCACCGAGTCGTCTGCCAGATACCGGTCCCGGCCGCCGCCAAACTGCGTGTAGACGTCCACGTTGTCGCGCGGCATCACGGTGACGATCACCGATCCGCGCGTGCGGTCGCGGTCGGCCTCGTCGTAGTAGCGCAGCGTGGGCTGCGTCCCGCCGGGCCCCTCCTCGTAGTCGACGTCCGCCTCGACGAAGCCTTCTCCGCGGCGCCGGGCCGTGTCGAACGACGTGCGTACCGTCACGTACTGACTGGAGAAGGCATCGAACGAGGCGCGGAAGATGTGCTCCCCCACGTCGCTGAAGCCGCGGCCGTGGCGTTCGACCGCCTCATGGCCATAGCCGACCCGAACGGTGCCCCAGCCCGAGGGAGTAAACGAGGCGCTGGCATCGAAGATCTGGCGCGAAATGTCGTATTGATGCGTAAAGCCCTCCTCGCCCTCCTCCGGGACCGCGTCGAACCGCACGTACTCTCTGGCGTCGAAGACGGGCGTCCGGACGTCGCGGTCGTTGTAGCGATACCGCACGGTGAAGCCCACCCGACGGAACGGCCGCGAATTGAGGTTGAGGAGCGTGTTCACGCCGACCGCCTCGGCCTCCGCCGTCGGCCGCGGCAGCTGTGCGAGGTTCGGGAAGGCGGCAAAGACCCCCGGCTGGTTGATCACCGAGTTGATCGTCCAGGGGATCAGGTCATCGTCCTGCCGCTGCTGCGTGAACTGCGCCACGCCGTTGAGCGTGGTGCGGCCGCGCAG
>MEKU01000054.1:52727-58294 GCA_001767195.1 Acidobacteria bacterium RIFCSPLOWO2_02_FULL_67_21 | reverse complement strand
GTGGCGCTCACCACGTGCATCACGTTGTCGGGCGCCATCGCTTGCCGTCCCTGCGCCGGCCCGTTGCTGTTACTGTAGCCGCTCGGATCGTACGGACCGGCTGGCGGCGCCAGGCCGTTGCTGAAGTCGGTCAGCCGGATCGGGTTGTCCCATGTGAGGCTGTGGATGTCGTTGTTGAACCACGACCCGTTCCAGCCGAGCCGGAACATCGAGCGCGGGTTCGCCCAGGTCGTTCCAAGCGACGCGTCGTTGGTCCGCTGGTCGAGCGGCTGGGGCAGCTCGATGGCGGTATTGAAGGCGAACGACGCGCCCCAGGGCTGCTGCCCCTCGCGCCGCGACGAGCGGAGCGTGGCATCAACGTCCAGAGCGCGGGTCGCCGCGTAGTTCAGCGCTACGTTGGCGGTGTCGCGCCGGTGCCGCAGGTCGAACGCATTGGCCAGGCTGTTGTAGATCGATCGGTTGGCCTTGGCCTGCGCCGCCAGCGCCGGCGTGCTGCAGGAGGCAGGCGCCGCCCCCGGCGCGCACGGGACGCCGACCGCCGTGCCGTCGTTTGTCGCGTTGGTCGGCCCCTGCACCGCCCGCTGGGCGCTGTCGTCCAGCGTCAGCACGCCGCCGTTGGTGACAAACGGCGTCCGCGCCAGATAGCTGAAATTCAGCGGCACCGACACCCAGTCGAAGTCGACGTTGACGCGCCGGCTCATGAACGCGGCGCTGTACCGCTGATCGCGGTACCCGACGTGAAAGGCGTTCGCGTCGAACACGTAGCGGGCGGTCTCGCGATTCAGGTTGAAGGTCGAATAGAGCCCGTCCCTCGTGTCGCGGTACCGCTCGAACCGCGCCTCGTCGCCGTCGACGGTGGTGACGAGGCCGCCGATGTCGACCGTGCCGCTGAAAAGCGGCGCCGGCACGGCGGGCGGTGCCTGCGCCGGCGTCCCCTGGGTCGCCGACGCCAACGGCGAAGGCGCCTGCGCCCATCCGGACGACGAGGCCAGGAGGAGCGCGGCTGTCAGAAACAGAAGTCGGTTGCGCATCGCAGTCTCCTCCGCTTACCGCAGCAAGGCATGGCCCGACGGGGCGTTCGAGCCGTGGATCATCTGGTGGCAGATGACGCAGCCACGCGCGCTGATCTTGTTGGCGTTCTGCGAGTTGTTCAGGAGGTACCCCTCATAGACGGTCGGAGGATGCCGCGACGTGACGTGGCACCGCTGGCAGAGGAACGGGACCTTGCTCACGAGCATCCGCTCGTTGTTCGTGCCATGCGGATCGTGGCAGGTGACGCAGCTCTCGCTGACCGGCGCGTGCTCCCACAGATACGGCCCGCGCTTGTCGGCGTGGCAGCTCGTACACGCCTCGTCCACCGTCGTCCCGGCACGCAGGAGCCTCACGTTCGTGCTGCCGTGCGGGTTGTGGCACGAGGTGCAGACCATGGCCCCCTCGCGCACCGGCATGTGGTTGAAGCGGTGCTGCCGGTTGGTGACGTTCCGGTGGCACGTGGCGCAGAGCGCCGGCTGGGTCTTGGCCTTGATCTGCCCTTCGCCCTGCGGCGCGTGCACGCTGTGGCAGGTGACGCACGACAGGTTGCGCTGATCGTGCTGGCTGCCGTCCCAGAGCGCGTGCTCCGCGCGGTTATGGCAGGTCATGCAGAGTGCGCTCACCTCGGCCGGGGCCATCTGGGACGGCCTGCGAATCAGCGCGGGATCGCCGCTGTCGACGTGCGCCTGGCCCGGGCCATGGCACGACTCGCAGCCCTGATTGGCCGCGGGCGTGCGCTCGTTGAACGCAAGCCCGTGCTTCGTGCCCTCGTACGGCCGATCCTCGTGGCACGACAGGCAGGTGTCCTCGCCCACGTAGCCGGTCGCCGGCGCCGGCGCCTGCGCAGCCTGCGCCGCCGGGCGGACCTGAAGGTCCGCCCCTACGACAGCATGGGCACCTTCAGCGCCAATCGATCGTAGAGGCGGGCCTTCCGCCTCCGCGTAAAGCTTCGGCGGACCACCGTAGCCTTGGCGGAGGTGGTCAGGTCCGCCCCCGCCTCCGCCGGCGGCGGCCACAGCCATGGTCAGCGCCAGCACGTATCCCAGCGCTGCGGTCACGAAGAAGAATGTGCGTCGAGTCATACGACCTCATCGAGTAAATGATGCAACGACAATCAACAGAAAGAGCGTGAGCCTGATCGCGACCGCGACCGCGCCGCCCGCGCGGGCGCGGCGCACGAACCGTGGGTCGGGCGACGGCGCGAGCCGCGAGTCGAGCGCCGCCTCATCCCTGAGGCGCGCGTACTCGAGCGGCCGCTCGACCGCGTATTCGTCCTCCCGGACCACCCCGGTGAACATCACCAGGTCCATCGGGTACTTGTGCGGCCGCATGTGACTGTTGAAGAAGTGAATGGTCACGATGAAGCCGACCGCCAGGAGCGCCTCTTCGCCATGGACGAGCAGTGCCACGTTGAACACCCAGCCCGGGACGAAACGGGCAAAGAGCTCAGGAAACCAGAGCATCAGCCCCGAGCCGCCGATGATGACCATCCCCCAGAAGACCGCCCAGTAGTCGAACTTCTCCCAGTAGGTGTACCGGCCGAATGCAGGCTTCGGGCCGCGCCAGAGGAACCAGCGGAAATGGTGGAAAAGGTCAACAAGATCGCGCGGCTGCGGGACGAGCGAGGTGGGGCCCCAGAGCAACCCTCGGTCGCCGCGCGCCAGGCGCGTGAAAATCCACGCGACATGCGCCAGAAATACCCCAACGAGGAGCGAGGCGAAGATCCGGTGCAGCGTGCCCGTCACGCCGAAGCCGCCGAAGAGCCGCGCCATCGGCCGGGCCCAGACGGCGTCCGAGAAAAACAGCGGCAGCCCGGTGGCCGCCAGCCCCAGAAACGAGACGAACAGCACCGCGTGCTGCAGCCGCTCGGCCGCCCCGAAGCGCCGTACGAAGCGCGCCTCAGCCACGCCGGCCGTCCTCGTCCCGGCCGGCGCGCTCGCGCGCGAACCAGAACAGCGTGTGCGCGCCGAAGAACGCGAACACGCCGATGAGCAGCGCGTTCATGAAGCGGGCGGCGTAGTAGAGCGCCGGCAGCCGCTCGCGATCGTCCTTGTTGGCGTGCGGCTGGAAGAGCGCGAAGTTCTCGGTCGCGGATGGATGGCAGGTGCGGCAGGAGCACCCCGCTCACCAGGACCCCAAGGCATCCCGTTCGCCGCACCAGCACGTGTCGCCGGCGGCTACTTCTTCTTCAGCGATTGCACGTAGACGACGAGCGCCTCGAGATCGTCCTTGGCAATGTTTGCGTAGGCACGCATCGGAGGCTTGCGCACAGCCTTGGTCTTGGCGGTCATCGCCGGCGCGTCCACGATCCACTGCCGGATCTCGTCAGCCGACAACTTGCTCCCCACCTCGTCCAGCGGCCCCTTCTGATTGCCCTTGCCGGCGATCGAGTGGCAGGTCGCGCACTTCTGGGCGACGTACACCTTCTCGCCGCGCGCGGCGTCGGTCTGCGCCCAGGCGGCGGCCGGCGCCAGCAGCGCAAGCGAGAACAGCAGAGACATTGTGCGCATCATGCGCGTGAAGGTTACAACAACTGTTCCCGTCGATGTGCGTTCCAGTCGAGGTGTCATGGTCGGATGCTCGTCGTTCACTTCTTCAGACTCTGGACGTACGCGACGAGGGCGTCGAGCTGGTCTTTGGGCAGCGACGTGAACGCCTTCATCGGCGGCTTGCGTTCGGCCTTCACCTTGGCAGCCATCGCCGGCGCGTCGGTGATCCACTGCCGGATCTCGTCGGCCGAGAGCTTCGAGCCGACGCCGTCGAGCACGCCCTTCGCGTTTCCCTTGCCCGCCACGGAATGACAGATGGAGCATTTCTGCGCCGTAAAGACCTCCTGGCCTTCGTCGACTTGCGCCTGGCTCTGCGCCGAAGCGACTCCAGCGGCCACGATCACCAGCGCGGCGGCCGTTCCAATGATTCTGCGGATGTTCACGACAGCACTCCCTTCACGTGGCTCAGGGGCAAGGACAGTGCCTGCGCGCTCCGGGCGTGAAAGACGCGTTTTTGCGCCTGTTCTGCCCTGATTGCGCTGAACCACGTCACCAGGATGCCAGCCGGCCCGGAGGAATTTTCCCTAGCGGTGAAAATTTTCCCGGGGGAGTTCCTCGTGGGTCGAACCTTGTCAGGGTCGACTTCCTTGCATACTCTCTCCGGGTGGCATCGGATCTGGAGAAGCGTGGCGGCCGGCGAAGCGTCCTGAACTGGCTGCTGGGCGTCTGCGGCGGCGGCGTGCTCGGCTCGATCTTCTATCCCGTCGTCCGCTATCTGGCGCCGCCCGACATCCCCGAGGCGGCCACGCTCTCGGTCACGGCCGGCAGCGCGAAGGCGCTCCTGCCCAACACCGGCCGCGTCGTGCCCTTCGGATCGCATCCTGCGATCGTCCTCCGCACTCCATCGGGCGAGCTGCGCGCCTTTTCGGCCACCTGCACGCACCTCGATTGCACCGTGCAGTACCGGCCCGACCTGCAGCGCATCTGGTGCGCGTGTCACAACGGCGAGTACGATCTCAACGGGCGCAACGTCGCCGGCCCTCCCCCGCGCCCGCTCGAGACCTTCGACGTCAACGTGAAGGACGACGAGATCGCGATCAGCAGGAGATCATGAGGAGGGCTCAGAGCTCAGGGCCCGGGGCTCAGGGCCGATGACGCTGCGCGCGTGGGTCGACGAACGCCTGCCTGTCGCCGACGTCGTCGAGGCGCTGCGGCACAAGACGGTGCCGCACCATCGCTACTCGGTCTGGTACTATTTCGGCGGCGCCACGCTGTTCCTCTTCGGGATCCAGGTCGGCACCGGCGCGCTGCTGCTGCTCTATTACCGTCCGAGCGCCACCGAAGCGTACGAGAGCGTGCAGTTCATCGTCACGCGCGTTCCGTTCGGATGGCTCGTCCGGTCGATTCACGCCTGGTCTGCCAATCTGATGGTGGCCACCGCGTTCGCGCACCTGTTCAGCGTTCTCTTCCTCCACGCGTATCGGCGCCCGCGAGAGCTCACCTGGATGAGCGGCGTGGTGCTGCTGCTGCTGACGCTCGCCTTCGGCTTCACCGGCTATCTGCTGCCGTGGAACACGATCTCGTTCTTCGCCACGCGCGTCGGCACCGACATTGCCGCAACCGTGCCGATGATCGGGGACGGCCTCGTGCGGTTCCTGCGCGGCGGCAACGACGTGTCGGGTGCGACGCTCACGCGGCTGTTCGGCTTTCACGTGGCCATCCTCCCCGCCATTGCGACGGCGCTCATCGGGCTGCACCTGCTGCTCGTCCAGCGCCACGGGATGAGCGTGCCGCCGTCGATCGAGCGGCTGGACGCGGACCATCCGCGCGCGGTGCGCGCGATGCCGTTTCTCCCGCACTTCCTGCTGCGCGACCTCTTCGCCTGGACGGCGGTGCTGGCGGTCCTGGCGGCGCTCGCGACGTTCTATCCCTGGGAGCTGGGCGACAAGGCCGACCGGTTCGCGGCGGCGCCGGCCGGCATCCGTCCCGAGTGGTACTTCCTCTGGGCGTTCGAGACGCTGAAGTACGTGCCGCCGGAGGTCGCCG
>MEKU01000054.1:42032-52696 GCA_001767195.1 Acidobacteria bacterium RIFCSPLOWO2_02_FULL_67_21 | reverse complement strand
CGCCGTGGCGTTCATGACCGCGGGCGCCGTCGCCGCGCTTGTCCTGCCGTTCATCGCCGGACGCACGTCGGCCAGCCGTCGCCTGGTCGTCGGGATCGGCCTCGCCGCACTCGTCTTCATGGCCGCCATGACGCTGCTGGCACTGAGGGGAGCTGCGCTTTGAGGGTCGGAGGGGGCAAGGGGGCAAGGGGGCGAGGGGGCAAAAACACAGTACGTGGGGCGGGTTCCGCCACAGCCTGGCATCGGCGGACCCGCCGGACGATCACCCTCGCGATTCTGCTGGTCGCCGCAACGGCCTCAGCGCAGACGCCGGCCGAAACCGCGTCCACCGCCTTCAAAGACGATGTGCATGCGGCGGCGGGGTTCGGGTGTACGGCGTGCCATGCGGGGGCGGCGGCGGGTGCGTACGCGCCGACGCCGCGAACCGCGATTGCGCCGATGTGTGCCACCTGCCACAGCGACGCGGCGCTGATGCGCAAGTTCGATCCGCAGGTGCGCGTCGACCAGTTCCTGCAGTACGAGACGAGCACGCACGGCAAGCGGATGGCGTCGGGCGAGACGCGCGTGGCCACCTGCACCGACTGCCATGGCGCGCATGGCGTCAGGCGCGTCAGCGATCCGCGGGCGCCGGTGGCGCCGCTGAATGTCACCACGACGTGCGGCCGGTGCCATGGCGACCCGGGGCGGATGAAGGCATTCGGGCGCGAGGCGACGCCGCCGGCCGACTGGGGGGCCAGCGTGCATGCGACCGCGCTCCTCAAACGCGGCGATGCCTCGGCCCCGACGTGCGTCGCGTGCCACGGCAGCCACGGCGCCACGCCACCGGGCGTCACCGCCGTCGCCAACGTCTGCGCGCAGTGCCACCTGCGCGAGGCCGAGCTCTTCCGCGCCAGCGTCAAGAAGGACATCTTCGACGCGATCGGCCAGGCCGAGTGCCTCGTCTGCCACAACAACCACCGCATCGAGCCGCCCGCCGACCACTGGGTCGGCGTGCAGGAAGGCGCGGTCTGCGCGCAGTGCCACGACGCCTCGACCGACAGCGGCAAGACCATCGTCGGGATCCGCTCCGAGCTCGATCGGCTGGCGAGCGCGATGTCGGAGGCCGACGCGCTGCTCACGCGTGCCGAGCGGGCCGGCATGCTCGTGGACGACGGGCGGCTGGCATTTCGGGAGGCGCGCGAGCACCACGTGCAGTCGCACGTGCTGGTACACACCTTTGCGGCCGATCAGTTCGGCAAGGCGGCGGCCGAGGGGCTGGCGTCCGCGCAGCGCGCGCACGAGGCGGGCGAGGCGGCGCTGCAGGAGATCCAGGTCAGGCGGCGCGGCCTCGCGGTGGCGACGCTGCTCGTCGTCGCGTTCCTGATTGCGCTGGGATTGAAGATCAGAAGCTTGGGGCCCGGCTAAAGCCGGGCACTACGTACGAGGATGTACGTAGTGCCGGGCTTCAGCCCGGCCTCACCTCGCCGCGGGCGAGGGCTCGACGACGACCTGCACGCGACGGAGAAACTTCACCGGCACACCCTGTACCGTGGCGGGCCTGTAGATCCATTCCTTCGCCGCCGCCAGCATCCGTTCGTCGTATCGCGCATCGATCGGCGTGCGCATCATCGCCGACTGCACCGTGCCCTGCTCGTCGATCAGCAGCTCGACCACCCCGACCTTTCGTGCGACCACGCGGCCGCCGTAGGACGGAATCGACTGCTGCACCACTTCCGGCGGCACCACTGATATGCCCGGCTCGGTTCCGGTGTAGACGCGCCGCGCCGGAGCGGCCGGCGCGGGCTCAGGGGCCGGCGGCGGAGGCGGCGTGGCCGCCTTCTCGCTGAGCGCGAGAAAGCCGCTCGCCAGCGTGCGCAGATCCGAGAGCGGCGACTGGGCGGCAGCCGCGGTCATGTCGGGATCGGCCAGCTCGTCGAGCACGCGCGTGAACATGACGACGGCCGCCTCGTACTCCTTGCGGTCGTAGGCCGCCTTCCCCTCGGTGTACTTCTGCTGAATCATGGCCGGCAGCAGCCGCCGGCGCGTGTCGGTGAGCGCCGAGCGGACACGCGGCGGCACGTCTTCCGCAGACGGACGATAGAGCGGATTGGCCTGGACGATCGTCTCGATGGCGCGGGTGGCGTCGGCCGTGCGGCCGAGCGCAAAGAAACAGAGCGCGCGATACAGGCCGGCCGTCTCACGCTCGTCCACGGCGGCGTTGGACGGCAGCATCTCCAGCACGCCGAGCGCCTCGTCATAGGCCGCAGCCGCGTACAGGTCGCGGGCCGCCGCCAGCGAATGCTGCGCGCGTGCAGCAACGGGCAGCAGGAGCGCGGCCAGCAGCGCACAGACGAACAGCTTCGGCCTTGGCGGTCTCATCGCCGTCTCATGTCCGCGCTCACGCGCGCCTCCCCCGCCATGGTCACGACGACGGTGTGACGCTGCTCGCCGAGATCCGGGTGCCGGAAGACGACCTCGTGCGACCCGATGGGGACCTGGACGTTGCCGATCGGCGTCTCGCCGACCCGTTCGTCATCGATCCAGACATCCGCCCACGGTACCGCGTTGAGCGCCAGCGATCCGCGCGGCCACTCGAGCGCCACATTTGCGACCTGACCGGGCGTCACATTGACCGTGCGGGTCGAGCGGTAACCGAGCGTTTCGTTGACGACCTCGAGCTCATGCCGCCCGACCGCGAACATGATGCGGTCGAGGCGGCTGCTGCCGACGAGCCGGTGATTCTCGAAGATCTGCACTTCGGCCGGCGCGGCGATCGCCACCCAGCCCGACACCGGCGCGCCGCGCGGCGCGCCGAGCGGCACGACCAGCGAGGCGAGCGCGCCCGGCTGCACGGCGACCTGCTGCGTGACAGAGCCAAGCTCGCCTTCGAGCGTGACCGAATAGCTGCCGGGCGTCAGGCCGTCGATCGTCACCGGCGTCGTGCCACGCGGCTGACCTTCGATCATCACGCGCGCGCCCGACGGCTCGCTGCTGACCTGCAGCCGGCCGGTGCCGGCGCCGGCGGCCGCCTTGGGCAGCTCGATGAACTGCTGCACCTCGGTGCCGGCCGTGATCGCCACGGCAAACTTGCGCTGCGCCCCATCACCGGCGATGTCGAGCACGTGCGTGCCCGGGGCGAGTGTGAGCCGCAGCGGCGACCGGCCGCGCTCCTCGCCGTCGACGCTGACCGCCGCGCCCGATGGATCCGTGTTGACGACCAGCGCGCCGGTCGGCACGCCCTCGGCGGATGCGCTGTAGTAGCGGTGCGTCGCATACGCCGCGCCCGACACCATGGCGAGCACAACCGCCGCGGCGGCCACCAGCCTTCGTCGTGTGGATGGCACAACGCGCTCCCTCTCGTACGTAGTGTCCGGCTTCAGCCGGACCTCGGTCGTAGTGCTCGGCTTTCCGCCTTCGCCTCTGGCTTTGGCGGGACTCGCCGCGCGCGCAGGCGGTAACGGGACCTCAGTGTGCGGCTTCGCATCGTCGTACGTAGTGCTCGGCTTCAGCCGAGCCTCTGTCTTCGCCTCGTAGGGCGGGTCCTTTTGGACCCGCCGCTCTTCCGGCTTCATCGCCGCCTCGACGAACCGCTTCGCCCCTTCTGCCCCTCGCGCATCCAGCTCGCCAATCGCGCGCTCGAACTCCGCGCGCGCCTCGACCGCCGACGCGAACGGCTCGTGCGACTCGAGCTCCAGCGCACGCGACATCCAGCTCCGCACGACTTTCGGCACGAGCTCCAGCGCCGTGGCGGTCGAGAGCAGCGCGGTCGCGTCGGCGCCCGCGCGGACGTGCGCCGGGAACTCGTCGCCGAGCGCGCGGCCGAGCAGCAGCGAGAGCGCCACCGCGCCAAGCTGCGTCACATCGGCGCCCTGCTTGTACGTAGTGCCCGGCTTCAGCCCGACCCCTGTCGTAGTGCCCGGCTTCAGCCGGGCCTCTGCCACCTTCGCCAGCGCAGGACCGAGCACCTGCTCCATCACGACGGGCCGGCCGTCGGGCGTGATGACGATGCGTTCGGGGGCGAGTGCGCCATGGTGACACTCGGGCCCTGTTTCGTGCAGCGCGGCGAGGGCGCTGAGCACCTGCCGTGTGATCCAGAGTGCCGCGCTCGCATCGACGGCAAGCTGGCGCTTCTCGGCAGCGGCAATCAGATCGGAGAGCCGGATCCCTTTGACCCGGTCGGAGATGACGGCGAGGCCCGTCTCGCTCCGCGCCACGCGCGCGACGCCGCGGATGCGGCCGAGCGAGGGATGCGTGAAGGCGGCGAGCCGGCGCACCTGCTGCCGCAGCGCCTCTTCGAACCCCTGCGCCGCGCAGAGCTCGTCGCGCAGCACGAGCACTTCGAGCGGATCGCCCGCCGGGCCGTCGGCCTGATAGCGGCGTCCGAGGCTGTCCTCGAAGCGAACGGTGGCCGCGCCGAGCAGCACGCGGCCGGAGGCGACATCCATGCGCGGTGCGAGAAGCGATTCCCGTGCCTCAGCCGTGGCCGGCGGCGCACTCGCGCTAAGTAGCTGACAGTGCAGCCTCCTAGCGTCGATCGTGTCCATCGCCGCGTATGACTCTTTGCGCACGGCTGCGCGCGGCGATTACGCGTCCGTGCGGCGTCTGTCAAATTCGGTCGGCCGCGGCGTTCGGGTATCCTCTTGCGTATGTCACAGACAGTTGAATTCAAGAGCAACGGCAGCACCGCGTCCGGCTACCTGGCGACGCCCGCGTCCGGCAAAGGCCCGGGCGTCATGGTGATTCAGGAATGGTGGGGGCTCGACTCTGGCACCAAGGCGATGGCCGACAAACTGGCGGAGGGCGGATTCGTGGCGCTGGCGCCCGACCTCTATCACGGCGAGCTGGCCGGCCACACGGAGATGGACAAGGCCGGGACGTTGATGCAGAGCATGCCGGCCGATCGCGCCGCGCGCGATATGAGCGGCGCGATCGACTACCTGGCGGGCCATCCGGCGGTGACGAGCAAGACGGTCGGCGTGGTCGGCTTCTGCATGGGCGGCATGCTCGCGTTCCTCATTGCCGCCAACCGCCCCGACAAGGTGTCGGCGGTCGTCCCGTTCTACGGCTTTCCGCAGGGCGCCATGGAGCCCGACTGGACGAAGCTCAAGGCCGTGGTCCGCGGCCATATGGCCGAGAACGACAGCTTCTTCCCGCCCGACGCGGCGCGCGCGCTCGAAACAAAGCTGCGCGGCATGGGCAAGGACGTGACGCTCACCGTGCATCCCGGCACCGGCCACGCCTTCATGGCGCCGCACAACGCGCTCGGCACGCGCAACGAGAAGGTGGCGGCTGAGATCTGGCCGCAGATGATCTCGTTTCTGAAGAAGCACGTAGTTTGAGGGCCCGGCTGAAGCCGGGCACTACGTACACCACGTGCGCCTACGTACACCACGTGCGTAGTGCTTGGCTTTAGCCAAGCCGGGCACTACGTACAGCACGTGCGTAGTGCTTGGCTTTTAGCCAAGCCTAGGGCAGCGCGAAGACATAGATCGCGTTATGCGCCCCCACCGGCTGCGCCATCGACTTGCCGGCGATGCCGAGCGGCCCGGCCGTGACCGACTGCCCCGTCCCCGTGAAGACCATCACGTACTGCCTGCCGTTGACCGCGTACGAGATCGTGCTGTTCATCACCATCCCGCCGACGATCGTCTCCCACAGCACCTTCCCGCTGTCGGCGTCGAGCGCGCGCAGCCGCCGGTTGAGATCCCCGAAGAACACCAGGTCGCCCGCCGTGACGAGCGCCGACCCGTTCGTCGGCTGCGGCTGCGAGTAGATCACGCGCATCTCGCCGGTGCCGAGATCGATCTTCGCCATCCCCATGTACTTGTTCGGGTCGGCCCCCGGCCGCATCACGCTCTCGCGCATCCCGTACCCCACCGTCGCCGAGCTCATCGCCTCCATCGTCAGGCACTGGTCGTGGAACGGCACGTAGAGCGAGTTGCGGCCCGGGTGATACGCGATCTGCCACAGGCTCCGCGTGTTGTGGAAGCAGCCGAGGATCTTCTGGCCGTCGATCTTGAACAGCTTCTCGGGGTTGACGCCGGTCCTGCCGGTCTTCACGTCCACCACGCTGAAGTTGAGATTCGGGTCGTCGAACGGGAACGGGCGCCCCCAGAGGAACTGCCCGTTTTCGCGCGAGACGGCAAACATTCCGCCCGCTTCGGCGACGCTGACGACGATGTCCTGTTCGGCACCGGGTTTGATGGCGGGATTGATCCATTTGACGTGCTTGGGATCGGGGCTCACGCGCGTGCGGATGAGGATCCGCTCCTGATTGTGATCGGCATCCCAGTCGTCGGAGGGGAGCTCCTGGAAGTACCACGCGAGCTTGCCGGTGGCGACGTCGAGCGCGATGGTGGAGTTGCTGTACAGCTCCGAGGGCGACGTGTTCGACACCGCGTCGGCGCGGCCGTGCCGCTTCAGCCGCGTGTACGGATTCGGATTGGCGACGCCCCAGTAGACCATCTTGCGGACCGGATCGTAGGAGCCGGGCAGCCCCCATGGGCCCGCGGCGCGCTGCTCCACAGGCAGGTTGCCCCACGTGTCGCCGCCCGGCTCGCCCGGCGCGGCGGTGACGTAGAACTTCCAGACCTCCGCGCCGGTCTTCGCGTCGTGCGCAGCGATGAAGCAGTACTCGCGGCGCCCCTGCTGGCAGGTGCGGTTCGAGATCACCTTGCCGTCGGCGACCAGCAGCCCGCCGGCGGTGATCCCGCCGTGGTCCACCTTGGTTTCCCAGCGCAGCGTGCCGGTGCGCGCGTCCACGGCGACGAGGAAGCCGTCGGGCGCCCCGAAGTAGAGCATGTCGTCGTAGATCGCGAGGTTCTTGGCACGGGCCGACGCGGCCGGCACGCCCTGCGGATATGTGCGGCGGTACTCCCAGATCAGATCGCCATTGGTGGCGTCGATCGCCTGGAGGCCGGCGCCTGGCGTCATCACGTACATGACGCCGCGATAGACGACTGGAGTCGATTCGTTGACGCCGGCCGGCAGCCCCCGCGACCAGGCCATGCGGAGCTGGCCGACATTGATCTTTGTGATCTGGGTGAGCGGGCTGAAGCGCTGCTGGTCGTAGGTGCGGCTGATGTGCAGCCAGTCGCCCGGATCGGGGTTCGTCAGCACCGCGTCGGTGACCGGCACGAAGCTCCGCTCCTGCGCCGCCATCCCGACCGCCAGCCCCACTGCCAGCCCCACACCCACTACCACTCGAAGCACACCTGCCTGCATCGTTGAACTCCTGGCCGCGGATTATCCCCGATTTCCTCGTACGTAGTGCGCGGCTTCAGCCGAGCCTCCTCGTACGTAGCGCTCGGCTTCAGCCGAGCCTCCTCGTACGTAGCTTCAGCCGGACCTATACGTAGTGTAGGGCGGGTCTTCAGAACCGCCTTCCGTCGGGTTAAGATCGCACGCCATGAGCGATCAGCATCCCGTTTCCCGCCGCGACTTCGTGAGAGCCGCCGCCGTCGGCCTTGGCGGCCTGAGCGCGGCCGGTCTGCCCGGCGCTGGCGTCCCCGAGGCGGCCGCTGCACAGGCCGGCCGTCCGGCGCAGGCCGCGGGCGCGCACGACAAGATCGTGATCACGCTCTCGCCGAGCGGCCGGAGCTCGCTGCCCGGCTCGCCGCAGACCGACACGCGCGACGTCAACGCGCATGTGGCGGCCGCGCTCGAGGGCATCAACGCCGGCGCGGCTGTCGCGCACGTGCGCGGCGGCAACCTGCCGGGCGGCGGCGGTCCGAATCTCGACAGCTGGCGCCAGCTCACGGAGCAGATTCGCGCCAGGTCGAGCGCGATCGTCAACTACGGCTCGTCGGGCATGCCGGCGCCGGTCCGCAAGAATCTGATCGGCACGCTCAAGCCGGACGCCGCGTCCGTGCTGGTCGGCCACCATTTCGGCGGCACGCCGATTCCATTCGAGATGCAGAATCAGACGGTCATCGATCACCTGGCGCTCGGCGTACTGCCCGAGATCGAGCTCTTTCACAGCGGCGACGTGGCGAATTTGAACCGGCTCGTCGAGACCGGCCTGCTGCGTCCGCCCTACTGCGTCACGATCTTCCTGAACTACAACGCCTACTACCGGGTGCCGCCGACCGTGCTGCAGCTCGGGGCGATGCTGGAGCTGCTGCCGCCCGGCACGCACTGGACGTTGAACGTCAAGGGCCCGAAGCACTTCGACATGGCGGCGGTGGCGATCTCGCGGGGCGGCCACGTGCGCACCGGGCTGGAGAACGATGTCATGGTGGGCGAGAGGCCGGCGAAATCGAACGGCGAATGCGTGGAGCGGATCGTCCAGATCGCGCGCAGCCTGGGCCGCGAGATCGCCTCGCCGGCCGACGCGCGCCAGGCGCTCGGCCTGCCCCGCAAGCCCGAAACCGTGACCGCGTAATCGACTAATTGGTACGTGGGGCGGGTTCCACGGCGAGCTCGGCCCATCGAGCCGTGGACCCGCCACTTGAGGATCAACGATGAACCCTGACAACGTGTCCCGCCGCGACTTGTTGAAAACCGCCGCCGTCGGCTTTGGTGCCCTGGGCGCGGCTGCCCTGCCCGGCGCGGCGGAAGCAGCGCAAGGCCCGACCCGGCCCGTCGCCGAGACCGCGCACGAGAAGCTCGTCATCACCCTCTCGCCGAGCGGCGCCGGCTCGCTGCTGCCGCAGCGGGGACAGCGCGACGTGAAGACCCACGCCGCGGATGCGCTCGAAGGCATCAATGCCGGCGCGGCGATCGTCCACCTGCGCGGCGAGAGCAAGAACGTCGCGCAGCGTCCGGCGCAGAACCTGCTCAACCAGCCAGACATGGAGAACTGGCGGCAACTCACCGAGGCCGTCAGGTCGAAGTCGAACGCGATCATCAACTTCGGCGCCTCGGCGATGACGCCGGCCGTGCGGAAGGCGCTGCTCGCGCTGAAGCCGGATGCCGGATCCTTTCTCGTAGGCCATCACTACGGCGGGCTGACGCTCCTGCCGGACGCGCAGAAGCAGTATGCGATCGACCACCTGGCGGCCGGCGTGCTGCCCGAGGTCGAAGTCTTCCACACGGGCGACGTCGCCAACTTCAACGACCTGGCGGCCGCCGGCCTGCTGAAGCCTCCCTACTGCGTGACGGTGTTTCTGGACTACTCGCGCTACTACCGGGTGCCGGCCACCCCGCAGCAGCTCGACGCGATGGTGTCGCTGCTGCCGCCCAACACGCACTGGACGATCTGCGTGAGGGGGCCGAAGCACCTCGACATGGCGGCTTATGCGATCGCAAAGGGCGGCCACGTGCGGACCGGCCTCGAGAACGACGTGGAGCTCTCGCCGGGCAAGCCGGCAAGGACACAGGCAGAGTGCGTGGAGCGGATCGTCCAGCTCGCGCGCAGCCTGGGCCGCGAGATCGCGACCATTGCGGAAGCGCGCCAGCAGCTCGCGCTCCCGCGCAAGCCTGAGATGGTGAAGTCGTGATGCGCCGGCCGCTGCTCTTCCTGTTCCTCGCGCTCGCGCTCGTTGCCGCCGGCCTCGGCGCCGGCGCGCAGTCGCTGGCATTCAGGCCGCTGACCGACGAGCTGCTCCGGAACCCGCCGCCCGGAGACTGGCCGATGTGGCGGCGGACGTACAGCGGCTGGGGCTACACGCCGCTCGATCAGATCGATACGAAGAACGTCGGCTCACTGCAGCTTGCGTGGTCGTTCGGGATGGGGACCGGCCGGAGCGAACCGACCCCGATCGTCGCCAACGGCATCATGTTCCTGGCGAGCCCCAACGACCTCCTGCACGCGCTGGATGCCGCCACCGGCGAGCTGATCTGGGAATACCGCCGGCCGATACATGCCGGCGAGACGAGCTTCCAGCGCAACGTGGCCGTCTATGAGGACTCGGTCTTCATGGCCACCGCCGACGCGCACATCGTGTCGCTCGATGCGCGCACGGGGCAGGTCCGCTGGGACAGCCCGGTCGCCGATACGAAGAAGGGCTACAACTACTCGAGCGGCCCCATCATCGTCAAAGGCAAGGTGATCACCGGCATCGCCGGCTGCAGCCGTTTATATGGGGAGGGCTGCTTCATCACCGCCCACGACGCGAAGACGGGCAAGGAGCTCTGGCGCACCTTCACCATCGCCAGGCCGGGCGAGCCGGGCGGCGACACGTGGGGCGGCCTGCCGATGCAGCGCCGCGGCGGCGGCGAGGTCTGGCTGCCGTGCAGCTACGATCCCGCGCTCGACCTGCTCTACTGCGGCGTGGCGCAGGCGAAGCCGTGGGCGGCGGCCAGCCGCGGCCTGACGATCAAGGACGCGGCGCTCTACACGCTGTCCACGCTGGCGATGAATCCCGACACGGGCAAGATCGTGTGGTACTACCAGTACGTGCCGGGCGAGACGCTCGACATGGACGAGAACTACGCCCACGTGCTCGTCGACCGCGGCGGCACGAAGGCGCTGCTGGAGTTCGGCAAGCATGGCGTGCTCTGGAAGATCGACCGCGAAACGGGCAGATTCATCAGCCACCGGGAGCTGGTGAAGCAGAACATCTTCGAGCACATCGACCCGAAGACCGGGGCGGTGACCTACAGCCCGGCGATCGTTCCGCAGATCGGCAAGGAAGTCTTTCAGTGTCCGAGCCACGGCAACACCTCGTGGATTTCGCCGGCCTACCATCCCGGCGAGGGCCTGCACTTCCTTCCGATCTCGCGCAACTGCATCAGCTTTACGG
>MEKU01000054.1:20273-41940 GCA_001767195.1 Acidobacteria bacterium RIFCSPLOWO2_02_FULL_67_21 | reverse complement strand
GCTCTGGCGCACCTTCACCATCGGCAGCGGGCGCCGTTCGTCTCGGGCCTGGTGACGACGGGCGGCGGCCTGGTCTTCGCGGGCGATCTGAACCGGTATTTCAGGGCGTTCGACGCGAAGACCGGGAAGATCCTGTGGGAGACGCGGCTCCCGGCGTCTGCCGGCGGCGCCGCCACCTCGTATGCGGTGAACGGTCAGCAGTACGTGGCCGTCCCAACCGGCCGCAGCAGCATCGGCGATCTGCTGGCGGGGATCCTCCCGGACATCAAGATTCCGCCGTCGGCCAACGGCGTCTACGTCTTCAAGCTGCCTGCGCCATAAGCGCTCCCGACCTCAGATTGTATTTACAATACTATTGTAATAATATCCTTTCATGGGAAAGGTCACGGCATCGATCAGGGTCGCGGACGAGGTCTGGATTGCCACGGCTCTCCTGCACCGTGAGCATCCGGAGGCGGCCGATTTCAGCCTGCAGGAGATCGCCGCGCGCCTGGAACGCGAGGCTCTCACTGAAATCAGGCGACCGGGCGTGTATCCGCACCTGTCGGTGCACTGCGTAGCGAATCGCCCGCCGACGACCGGCACATACCGCATGCTGTTCGAGACCGCTCCATCCAGGCGGCGGCTCTTTCGGGCAGGGGATCCGTACGATCCCAGACGGCAGGGTGGGAAGATCGTGCCGAATCGCGCAGAGATTCCACCTCTGTACCACGAGCTCGTCGATTGGTACGAGCGCACGTGGGCGCCGGCCGCTACCTCGGATCCCCTGCTCGAGCTGGCCGCCCGCAGCCGCGGTCTCTGGAAGGGCGTCAACGCGGACGACTACGTCCGTCGTCTTCGCGAGGGTTTCGAATGACCCGCGTCTTCTGGGACACGAACCTCTTCGTCTATCTCCTCGAGGGCGGGCCGTTTGCCGCGCGCGTCAGGGACGTTCGATCCAGGATGCTCGAGCGTGGGGACGAGCTGGTCACCTCGGCGCTGACGCTCGGAGAGCTCCTGGTCAAGCCGCATGAATGGGGAGAAACGGCCGTGCGCGATCACGAAGCCACAATCAGGCAGATCGCCACGATTCTGCCGTTCGATGCGGCCTGCGCGCCCCGCTACGCGGCGATTCGCGCCGATCGGGCCGTCAAGGCGCCCGACGCCATCCAGCTCGCATGCGCGGCTGGGGCCGGTGTCGATCTGTTCATCACGAACGACGATCGGCTCTCGCGAAAGCACGTGCAGAACGTCAAGTTCATCACCTCGCTCGACCGGGCGTATCTCTGACGTAGGGCGGGTTCCACGCCGAGGCTCTTTTCAACGAGGCGCGGACCCGCCACGTCAGTACGTAGGGCAGGTTCCACGGCGAGCCTGCATCATCGAGCCGTGGACCCGCCAGGCGACGAGCGCTCTCAATGCTGCGATCGTCCACACGCCAAGGAAGACTACGCTCAGCGTCCCCGCGCCTGTGAGGTCCGTCACCGCCCGGCCGTTGGCCGTCCGCCACCAGATGGCGACGCAAGCCAGCGCCCATGCCGCCCCCGCCACATGCAGCCACCTCTTGCCGGTCTCGACTGGCGCGGCCGACCAGGCGAACAGCAGCGCGACGAGCGGGATCGCCTGCACCGCGTGAAAGCCGGCGGCATGCAGCGGCAGCAGGTTGCCGGTTTCGCCGACGAAGCGCCCCTGGTTGGCGCTCAGGTAGAACCCGGCCAGGAATCCGATCAGTATCGACGCGCCGGCCCAGCGCGCGGTGATGACCAGCAGCCCTCGGCGGCCGGCCGCCGGCATCTCGAACGCGCGTGCGGCGAGCGCGATCGAGAGCGCCGTGATGCCGAGCGCCGCGATGAAGAAGAGCGTTCCGAATGCCTGGCTCGCCGAAGGCGGCCGGCAGCCACGGGATGAGCGACAGGATGAAGATGCCGACCGCCAGGTCGAACGTGGCGGGCTTCATCAGGTCCCCTTCGGGCGGGACGATGGCGCTGCCGCGGACGGCGATCGGGAGGAGCGACAGGATCCCGAGCGCCACGCCCGCAAGCGCGACGAGTGTGACGCTCCAATTTTCGCGATAGGCAGCAAAGATCGTACGTAGGGCGGGTCCCGCGTCCGCGCTCGTACGTGGGCCGGGGTCCGCGTCCGAATTCGTACGTGGGGCAGGTCCTGCGTCGTCGTAAGTTCTCGCAGACCCGCCGAACGCCTGAGTCCCCAATCTCCCCACCCGCGCCAACACGAACGCCAGATACCCGAGCGGCCCGAACATCAGCGTCAGGAACAGGATCACCGACTGCACCGGGATCGGCACGTAGTGCCGCCGCATGTTCTCGCGGTAGATGGCGAGCCCGATCGCCTGATCGAAGGCGAGGATGTGGATCCAAGCGACGATGGCGATTTCGGGACGGGCGAGGAGCCGGGTGACCCCTTCGGCGGTGCCGAAGTCGGCGACGAACCCGAATCCGTATTCCATGAACAGCGCGCCGACGCCGAACGCGTAGAGGATGGCGATGTAGATCGGGAAGAACGCGCTGCCGGCGAGCGCGCGCGTCGGGCGCCAGGTGGGGAGGAAGATCAGCAGCGCCCAGCCGATGATGCCAAGCCCAGCCAATTGGAAGAGGATGGGATACATCGAACCGCGCGCAGTCTACCGTACGTCCTTCGCACTTTCGTACGTAGCGTCCGGCTTCAGCCTTACCTCGTACGTAGTGCTCGGCTTCAGCCGAGCCGTAGTGTCCGGCTTCAGCCGGACCGATAAGGCTTCCATGGACGACCACTGGACGGTGACCTGCCCGTATTGCGGCGAAGACGTCGAGATCTACGTCGAGCCGGACGTGACGGGGAGCTTCGTCCAGGACTGCGAAGTGTGCTGCAACCCGTGGCGGGTGCAGGTGGTGCGGGAGGGCGGCGACCGCTACGTCAGCCTCGGTCGCGCTGACGGTTCCGAGTAGCTGACCCAGCGCGTCGCAGGAATGGGTACAATTCACCCATGTCAACCGAAAGGAGGTCCGCCGCGAAGAACGACCCTCGAGATCAGCCTGCGTACGGGTTGGCTGAAGCCGCCCGTTATCTGAAGCTCCCTCCCGCGACGCTCCGGGCCTGGACCTTCGGCCGGCAGTATCCGACGACCAAAGGAGCGGGACAGTTCCGGCCCCTCATCCGTCCTGCTTCGAGTCGACCGCCGCTCCTTTCGTTCACCAATCTGATCGAGGCGCATGTCCTTCGCGCGCTCCGCACGGAACACGGCGTGCCGGTAGAGGCTGTGCGTAAGGCCGTCCGCTACGCGGAGCGAACACTGAGCATCGATCGCCTGCTGCTCAGCCCTGAACTGCGTGCCGAAGCCGGACGGATGTTCCTCGATCGCTATGGTGAGCTGATCAACCTGTCGGCGTCGGGCCAACTCGCCATGCGCCAGGTCCTGAACACGCACCTGCAGCGCGTGGAGTGGAAAGACAAGTTCCCGATTCGGCTGCACCCGTTTGTCCTCGGTGAAACGGTCAACGCCAACATGCCCATCGCGATTGACCCACGGATTGCGTTCGGACGACCCGTCGTGGCAAGCCGCAGCATTTCAACGGCTGCGATTGTCGGTCGTATCGATGCGGGCGAATCCGTCGACGAGGTGGCTGCCGACTACGAGATCAGCGCTGAGGACGTCTCGCACGCGGTTCTGTATGAGCGAGCGGCTTGAGTCTTGTTTTCTTCACCGACCGCGACCTTGGCCTGCAGTTTCCGACAATCCTCGAGAGCGCTGGACTAACCGTCCAGCGGCACCGCGATCACTTTCCCCACGACTGCCCGGATGATGTGTGGCTTGAAGCGGTTGGCGTTCGCGGGTGGGTGGCGCTCACTCACGACGGCCGCATCCGATACAAGCCGAATGAACTTGCAGCCATCGTCACGCACCGGGTGGCGCTGCTCGTGATCGTCGGGAAAGCGACGAACGCCGAACTGGCACGCAGTTTCCTGGCGACACTCAACCCTGTCCTCAGCTTCCTGAACACGCATCCGCCACCGATCATAGGCACAGTCTATCGGTCGGCGACCGGGGACATTGCTGAAGGCCCTCAAAGACCTGGACATGTCGAGCTCTGGTATCCAAGACCGTAGACGGACCGCACCGGGAGCGAACCGGTCTATAGTGAGCGCGACTCGCGCGATGCGGTACTGGTGGGTCAATCAGAATCAGACGTACCGGGCTGAAGTCCGCGGGAGCTTCATGTGGTCGCCGAAGCAGAACGCGAACGGGGCCCGCAACCAGTTCTACGAGAACATGCGAGACGTGTCACCGGGCGACGTCGTGTTCTCGTTCTGCGATATGCGCATCAAGGCGATAGGAGTGGTGGCCGGAGCAACACAGACCGGCCCGAAGCCCGACTTCGGCACGGCCGGCTCCAATTGGTCGCTCGAAGGCTGGTTCGTGCCAGTCGACTACTGCGTCCTGAACAACCCAATCCGCCCCAAAGACCACATCGCGATCCTTCGTCCCTTCCTGCCGTCCAGGTACTCGCCCCTCCAGGAGAGCGGCGATGGGTTGCAATCTGTCTACCTGGCTGCACTCCCGCAGGCGCTTGCTGACGCGCTCATCGGAATCATCGGACAAGCCTACTGGGACGCGTATGCCACGATCTCCGTTTTTCAAACGGCACCCGCGCTGGTTGACCAGGACGACATGAGTGCCGACCGCAGTATCGTGGGGCCGACGTTCAGCCTATTTGGACTATCACCGCGTGAACGTGTTCAAACACGAGCTACTTGACGCATAGAAAGACGCGCGGCTAAATTAGCCTATTGATTCCCCCTCTTCTTTCGAGAAGAGGTTGCGAGGCCGGCCGCAAGGCCGGCCTCAGTGTTTTTGGGGGGATCATCGCCGCGTCATCCTCTGCAGCGCCTGGTCGATCGCGGGAACGAGTTCCATGCACTCGTCCATGCGCGCGATGATGAATTTGCGCAGTGCCTCGGGCTTGGCGAATCGTCGCGTTGGCGATGTGGGTGCAGTTCCACGACAGTAAATAGTCCATGCCTTGGACAGCGGCCACGGCCATGTGCAAGGCATCCGTCTCCGTATTACGACACCAGGCGCTCCAAGAGATCGCTGACTCGCACAATCTCAATACCGCGGAACGTCCGAAGCGTCAGCAGGTCCGTATCGCCGGACACGATGATCTCAGAGCCGGCCTTGACCGCGCACTCCAACGTGCGGTTGTCGTCAGGATCGGCTGGGACCGCATCGATCATCTCGTGCGGGTGCACGTACCTCGTGAAGCCAAGAATCTGGTCGACGGCGTCGCGGACGTCTTCCCGGCGCCAGGAGAACTTGTTGAAGAGGATGCGCGACATCTCGGTGATGATCGCGTTGGAGATGGCCAGTTCGATCCGTTCTGAACGAGCCAGCTCGAGGCATTGCAGCGGCTTGCCGCCGAAGTTCAACGCGGAGATGTAGATATTGGTATCTGCTGTGACCTTGAGCACCTACCGCCCGCGGTTCTCGATGCGGAAGCTCTGGATCAGGCTCTCGACGTCAGCGTCGGTATACCCAGACTCTCGGCCGTACTTGCTGCCGGCCGACAGCAATTGACGCCAGCGGCGCTCTTCAAGGCCGATTCGAACCGCTTCCGTCGCGGCTTCGTCAATCGACATCCCTTCCGCGGCGGCGCGCTGCTTCAGCAACGCCAGAACGTCATCGGCAAGCTGTACATTCTTGTCGGTCCCCATAGCATTTTCGATTATACGCCCGGGGAGTTACCCGCCCGACAACGGCGCCTCCCTCTTCGTGGAGCTTTGCCAACTATCACCGCCGCGTCATCCCCTGCAACGCCTGGTCGATCGCCGGCACGAGCTCCATGCACTCGTCCATGCGCTCGATGATGAACTTCCCCAGTGCTGCCGGCTCCGCGACGAGGTGCACCCGGTCAGCGTCGGACACATCGTCGCAGTCACGCCCAAAAGGAAACTCGGATAGATCCGCACGTTCGTGAGTCCACTTCGTGAGCAACTCCGGCGACAATGCCGTCTTCACAGCACGAGCGAAGTCGTCGCTGCTCTCCCGCATCCTGAGCCTGGAGAACTGATCGGTCATGAGCCACATCGACGGATATTCCTCGACATCCCTGCCGTAATCGGTTGGAGCGAAGTCATACAACTCCAAGTAGACTCCCGGTTCCTTCTTGCGGTTCTCCCATTCCCGTTTCCAGAACCAGATCGAGGGCCGCTTGAGGTTGTATTCCGACGACAGACCTTTCTCTGTCGCGGTCACCGCCGCTTTCTGCAGTGACGCCTCGACGATGTCCTGCATCCGATCGACGAGATCATCGAACGCGTCTCGCAGGGCCTTCACCTCATCCCAGCGCTTCAAGATCATCAGGTCCACATCGGTGTACCGACTTGCCATCCCGGTTCTCCAGTCGTCTCAGGCGCGGCGAGGAGCAGCAGCGGATGGAGGCGACGCTGTTCGAGCGCATCGTTCCAGGCCGAGACGAGGTCACGCATGGCTCCGCGCACACCTGAGCCGGGAACGGCCTTGAAGCGGACGCGCGATCGTCCGTCGGCATGGGTCTCGATGATGTCCAGATCCTTCCGCCGGTACTGCCCGGCACCGCCGGTCTGGCCTCGCGAGAGCCGGTGCAGATCGAGGATTGTCTCCTCCGAGACGACGAGCGTGCGAGCGGACTCGTGGATCTGCCGGAGAGCGTCGCGATAACCGCGGACCTCTTCCTCGTTGCGGTCCCGCAAAGCGGGTCTGCCGAGCACGACGGGGCGGACGCGCGATGGATCGATCTCCACGCCCTCGATCCGGTTCGAGGAGACCGCGCTCTCGACGAGCGCATGCTCGCGAAGCGCCTTGAGACGCTGGGGCGACTGCCGCGTGAAGAGCTCCTGTTTCCCCTTGGCCTCACCCACATCGGCGAGATACCACGCTGCCGACATCGGCACATCTGCCCCTTCGAGGGCCAAGAGACGGAGCGTCCTCACGAGTCGCCTCCATACGGCGGCGAGTCCTCGCGCACCTGCATGGGTTTCGTCATCGCGTTCACGCTCAGGTAGTAGTGCGCCACCTTCGTCACCTCATTCCAGTCGAGGCGGGCGGGGTCGCGGATCGGCTCCTGGAGTCGCGGCGTGCTGCTGCAGTCGGTGACGACGTAGAGCCAGAAACAGTCGGGCCGGTCCTGTGCCACGCGTCGCTCGTTGGGCGTGAGCAGGATCGTGCCGGTCGGTGCTCCAAGTCCCTTCACCTCGATAAGGCGCAGCTCTCCGGATGCGAGGTCCAGGCTTGTGATGTCGTAGCCCAGGTTCTTTTCGGAAACGTCGTAGACCTGTCGGCCCTGGGCTTGCTCGTGTTCCATAACCACGCGCATGGCGGTGGCTTCGGTCTCGAAGTTCGGTCTGAGGCGCCGCACCTCGGGTGCCTCACGCTCGGGGTGCGGCAGCGCGAGGACGCTCGCGAGCCGCTCGACTGCCTGGAGCGTGAGCGCCCGCTGGCGATCGAGGTCGATCCTGCGTCGGTCGCGGCGAGCAAGCAGCTCCGCGTGGCGCGACTCGGCCTGCGCGAGCCGCCCCTCGGCGCCGGCGAGCTTTTGGTCGACATCGGACGCCGCGCGGCCGATGTCCTCGTCCGCGCGCTGGAGCAGCTCGGTGAGCGAAAGCTCGACGTGGGCGCTCACCCGATCGACCTCAGAGAGGCGATCTTTGCGTGTCTCATCGAGGAATGGTGCGAGCGCGTGCTCGTGAAGCCAGGTCGTCGCCTCGGGGAACGTCGCGACCGCGGGCATCTCGGCAGGCGGGTCCGCAGGCACGAAGTTGCCGAGCAGGCTGGGCTCCTGGAGCCGCAGTTCGCCGTGCTCTGGGATCTCCACCGCGAAGAGCCGCTCGTGGACCACTTGCCCGAGCCCATCCACAACGCGCGCCCGGTAGAAGTCGACGCGCGCCGGGCTTTCATGCTGAAGCGAGTAAAAGGTGGCGCCTTTGCCGAGCACGTCGAGCGCCCGCACATGGGTGTGCCGCCGGATCGCCTCGAAGAGCGGGTGGCCGGGCGTGACCCACTCCAGCTTCCCGGTCTCGGCCGCCTCGCGATCGGTGGAGCAGCGCGGATAGCGGTCCGCGAGGCCCGGGAGTTTCCAGTCCGGGTCCTTCTCGTAACGACGAAGGATCGAGGGCGTGCGCGCCGGGTCGAAGGCGTGTGGCACGCTTGGCACCATCTTGAGCGAGAGCGGCACGAACTCGGCCGCCTCGCGGAGGAACCGTGCGATGGTCTCTGGCACGACGCGCCGCTCCTGCGCCCGCGCGCGCCGCTCGATCAGCATCTCGAGGTTGAGCTTCTTGCTCGCGAGCCCCTCGAGGGCGTTCTGGCAGATGGCGCGGAATTGTCTCTCGTCAACATCACGAAGCAGGCGCTCTTCGAGGTCGGCGTCACCGAGCTTTCCGGCATAGTAGTCGCGCAACACGCGTTCGACGTGGGCCGCAGGCAGGACCTCGCCGACGACGTTGAATACGGCGTCGTCGTCCAGCGCGTCACGAATCTCCTGCAGCTTTTCGTGCAACCGCTGCAGGACGCGGCCCTCGATCGTGTTGGTGGCCACGAAGTTGAAGATCAGGCAGTCCTTCCGCTGCCCGTAGCGGTGGATGCGGCCCATCCGCTGCTCGAGGCGGTTCGGGTTCCAGGGAATGTCGTAGTTGAAGAGAACGTTGCAGACTTGAAGGTTGATCCCCTCGCCCGCAGCCTCGGTGGCAACCAGAACCTGGATCTCGCCCTCGCGGAACTGCTGCTCGGCGTGGAGGCGGGTGCCCTGTTCGTCACGCGAGCCCGCCTTCATGCCGCCGTGGATGCATCCCACACGGAACCCCCAGGACTTGAGGCGACCCATGAGGTAGTCCAGCGTGTCCTTGAATTCTGTGAAGAGGAGCAAGCGCTGGTCCGCGTGGTCGAAGAAGCCTTCTTTCTGCAGCAGCGCCTTGAAGTTCGTGAGCTTCGCCTCAGAACCTGCGTCCTCGACGGCCTGCGCCTGGAGCGCGAGCTTCTTCAGTTCCGAGATCTCTTCGCGCACGTCCTCGGCACTTCCGGTGAGGGACACAGCCTCTATCAGGGCCTCGAGTCTTTCCCGCTCGGTGTCTTCCATCTCTTCCAGTTCTTCAGGATCTGGAAGCTCAGGCGGCGCGAACTTCGCCAGGTCTGCGGCCCGCGTGAGTGCCTCGCCAAGCCGGCGGGCGCGCTTCTCGAGGGAGCGTCGCATCGCATACGTGCTCGACGCCAGCCGCCGCTGGTAGAGAGACATCAGGAAGCCGATGGCGCGCGCCCGCGGGTCCTCGCCCTCCGCAGCGGCGCGGGCGCTCTCGCGTTTTACGAAGCGCGTCACGTCGCGGTAGAGATCGAACTCGGCGCCGTCGATGTGGAAGTCTACGGTATGGGGAATGCGCTTCGTGAAGATCTTCTCTGCGGCCCAGGTGCCGTCTTCACGCCGCTGCGGGAAATACACCATGGCTTCCTTCGTACGACGCAGGTAGAACGGCGCCCGCTTACGATTCATTGCTTCGCGGATCGATTTGACGTCGGCGTAGCAGTCGGCGTCGAGGAGCTGCAGGAACAGGCTGAAGTTCTTCGGATCGCCCCGGTGTGGAGTCGCCGTGAGGAGGAGCATGTGATCCGACGTATCGCGCAGGAGTTCCCCCAGCTTGTAGCGCAGGCTCTTGTGCGATTCGTCGGCGGCCGACATGCGGTGCGCCTCGTCCACGATCACGAGATCCCAGTGAACCTGGCGTAGCCCAGGCAGGATGTCTTCTCGCTTCGCGAGGTCGAGCGACGTGATCACCCGGGTGCGGTCCATCCACTGGTTCACGCCGAACTGCTCGCGGAGGTCCTGGCCCTTCATTACCAGGAACTTCGTGTCGAACTTCTCCTTCAACTCGCGTTGCCACTGGAAGGCGAGGTTGGCGGGGCAGACGATCAGGATCCGTTCGGCAAGGCCGCGCAGCTCGAGCTCGCGGATCAGGAGCCCCGCCATGATGGTCTTGCCGGCACCAGCGTCATCAGCCAGGAGAAATCGAACGCGGGCCAACTTCAAGAGATAGTCATAAACCGCCTCGAGCTGGTGCGGCAGGGGGTCCACGCGCGAGATCGACAGGCCGAAATAGGGGTCGAACTCGTAGGCAATGCCGAGCGCGTAGGCCTGGAGGCCGAGGCGCAACAGGCGCCCATCGCCGCGGAAGGACTGCTCCGAGTCGAGGACCGTCAGGCGCTCGAGATCGTCCGCTGTCAGCGTGACCTTGCGGAACCGCTCGGACTGCGTGCCAACGAGACCGACCACGAAGCTCGCGAGCCCGTTGGCCTGCACGGTCTCAACCCTCATCGGCTCGTTGAAGAGCGAGCCTGTGAGGATCTGTCCCGGACTGATTTGAGCCTGGCGACTCATACTGCCGAACCGTGCGTCAGAAGCAACCTCTCACGACTGATCGTTTCCAATTCCTTGCGCTCAATGAGCCTGGACCGCGCACAATAAACGCAAACTCAGCTTCACCGGGTTTCGACGACCTCGCCGCGACGAACCAGACAAAGCGCAGATCTAACCCGCGCCCCTACGACATGAGCCAGGCTGGCGGAGTACTCGGCGAGCTGCCGCGCGTGCTCTCCCAGGGCGTCTGGTGCGTCGAGCCGATCGGTCTTGAAGTCTACTATCCGCCACTCCCCTGCACGCTCGAATAGCAGGTCTGCTTTCCCCTGCGCCCGGCCAGCAGCCGCGTTGCCGGCCAACGGAACCTCACGAAAAATCTTCGTCGCAGCCCGAGCGTCGTCCATCAACGGCAGGCGCAGGACCCTTTCAACCATCTCGATCGCTCGCGCCGCGTTCGCATCCGTCAACCCGTACCGCCGTGCCAGCGTACGGGCCACAGGCTCGACGTCAGCGCCGGACAGATCTACGGTCGCCAGGATCTCGTGCACGTAGCGCCCGAAGACTGCCGGCTCGTCGTCGGCGGCGCCACTCCCTGCTGCAGGCTGTGAAATCTCCGCAAGCTGGCCTTCGGCCTCTACCCCGAACAGCCTTTGCGCGCCGGTAGAGGCTCCATCGATCGCGTCTGCGAGCGGAACGGGATGGGACGGAGTCACAATCGGCTCGGCGGTCGCGCTTGCCTGTTTACGCACCGCCCGCCGCGCCGACACCCAGGCCTGCTCCGCTGCAAGGGCCTGCTGGGCGTCGGACGGCGAGCCCTCCGCCGCCACGGAGACACTCGGGCGCGTCGGCCCCTGGACGCCAAACGCCAGGCGACGGGAATCGAACCAGGTCAGGTTCGCCTCGCGCTTGCCGAATGGGATGTCGTCTGCGGGACGAACGAGCGTGTTCGCAATCGGGCCGAGCCAGCTGTCCACGCTGACACCCGGGAGGCAGGGAATAACGAGATGGTCCCTCGCGCGCGTCATCGCGACGTACAGCAGCCGGCGCCCCTCGGCGCGCTGCTGCACGTCCTCCGCGTCCACACGGTCCTTCCAGCCGTCAGGCCGGAACGGCCCGATTTTGAGCCAGCCTTGCTTGGCCGCGTGGTCGATGATGCAGTCGCCCGCCGGAAGCCTGTCGGTGAAGAGATCCGCAACGATGACGATGGGGTACTCGAGGCCCTTGGCTTTGTGGACGGTGACGATCTCGACGCTGGCGCCGATCGCTTCGCAGACGGGCGAGTCCCCTTCAGTGCGGCTGCTGGCTTCCTCGTCCTGGAGAAAGCGCACGAACGCACGAAGCGTCGCCGGCGCGGCCGCCTCATAGGCGCGCGCGGTCTCCAGCACCTTCCAGAGGTTCGCCACCATCTGCGCGCCAGACGGCATCATCAGGAACGCCGCCAGCGCCCGCGTGCGGCCGAACAGTTCCTCGACGATGACTGAGGGCGGCTCGATGCGCCGCAGCCGGTGCAGTCGGGCCAGCAGCAGGAAAATCGGATCGAAAACGTCGCGCCTGGCCACACTGTCTGACTGCGGGGCGTTGATGTTGAGCACCCCCTTCGTGGAGACGAAGTGGAACAGATCCGCGTCGCTGACGCCGAAGAAAGGCGACCGCAGCGCCTGCACGAGCGACAGCCGGTCCGCGGGATTGTCGATTGACCGGAGGACCGCGGCAAGCGCCCGCACCTCGTCGCGCACGAAGTATTCCTTGCCGCCAACCAGCCGGTAATTCACCTGCCTGGCCCGCAGCCTGTCTTCGAACGGCGCGATGAACTCAGGGGTCATCTTCCGGACAAGAATCGCAACGTCTCCCGGCCGCGCGGGTCTCGGGCTCTCGAGGCCATGGTCGTACACGAGCCAGGGCTTCACGCGCGTGATGTCGTCGATAAACGCGGCAATCGTCTCGGCGACGACGGCCCGGCGGGCATCGAGTCGGGTGTCGTCCGGCATCTGCTCTGGCGGCACGGTGAGCGCGACCGTCCGCGCCCCTTTGGGATCGACTTCATCCCGATACGGCGCCAGAGCAATAGGAGCTGGATCGCCCGGCTCCACAAAGATCTCGTTGAATCGGGCGTTCACGAAGTCAATCACGGACGGCACGGTGCGGAAGTTTGCCGTCAGCGGCAACACCGCCCCACCACACCGCAAGACCAGCGCCTTGACGTCCTCGTACACCTGAAGATCCGCGCGACGGAAGCGATAGATGGATTGCTTCGGGTCGCCGACGATGAAGAGCTTGCCAGGGAGGAGTTGGACCTGCCGCCAGCCTGTCGCCGGCGGAGCGGACGGATCCTCGGCGAGAAACGCGACGAGCTCCGCCTGGAGCGGATCGGTGTCCTGGAACTCGTCCACCAGGATGCGATCGAACTTCGCCTGGAAATACCGGCGAACGGGGACGGATGCGGCCAGGACGTCCCGGACGCGCAGCAGCAGATCCTGAAAATCGGCCAGGGCGCCTTCGGTCTTCTGCGCCTCGTAGCGCTGCAGACAATCGAGCAGCCGCTCGCGCAACGCCTGGTTCACGTCGGCGTCGGACTGCTCCACCCAGGCTTCAGCGGCCTCCCTGAGGCGCTTGAGCTCCGCTTTGACCTCGGCGCACACGGTCTTCGGCTGCCAGTTGGACTGGCTGCCCTTGTGCGCGACGATCTTCAGCCGACGAAGAAAGACCTCGAGCGCATCGCCGGCAAGCCGCTTCGCCTCGCGGATCCGCTCCTCGATTTCCTCGATCATCTGGTACGCCCCGTCCGATTCGTCCAGGCAGGAGCGTTTCTGCTTCTTCAGAGATCCGATAGCCGCCTCGAGCTCAGTGAGAAGTGCGGTTGGCTTGAACTCAAGGGGCGTGACAGGCAGGCCGAGCACATCGCGCTCCGCCACGACATGGCGCGCAGCGTTCTGGAAGTCGCCAATCGGCAGCCCCAGGCGCACCGCCCGCATCAGCACCTCGTCACCAGCCGTCAGCCTCTCATCGAGCCACGCGTTCCAGGCATCGTCAAACGTCCGCTCCCCCGCGACGTCCGCGACAACGCTGAATGACGGATCGATGCCGGCCTCGAAGGGACGCTCGCGGAGCAGCGCCGACGCAAAGGCGTGGATGGTAGAGACGTTCGCACGCTCCAGATCGATAATCGCTTTGGAGAGCCGTGCTGCTTCGTCGGAGGAGGCGGTGGCGAGCCGCCCTTCCAGGGCATCGCGGAGCCGCATCTTCAGCTCGCCGGCCGCGGCCTCGGTAAAGGTGATGGCCACGACGCGATCGAGCGTTGCCGTCCCCGTGATCACCAGGTTCACCAGCCGATCGACAAGCACCGTCGTCTTGCCGGTGCCGGCGCCCGCTTCGAGCACCAGATTGGTGGCGAAGTCCGTGCGGACCCGCGTGCGGACGGCTTCGTCGGGCGGCGGCTTCACTTGATCTCCCGCATGCGATAGAACGCTGCCAACCGCGGGTCGCCCTTCTTCCTGGCCGCGCGATGCTCCCGGTGCGGGCCGCAGATGGCCTGGTAGTCACAGAAGCCGCAATCGTCTGCGACCGGCGCAAAGGTGCCGGCCGCTACCGTATCGTCCAGAGCGGTCAGCACCTGCCTCAGCGTGTTGCGCGCAGCGTCGGTGCCTTCGACACGCTTGACCCTGAACCGCCCGTACGCGGTGCTGTAGTAATAGCGAGACTCCGTCACCTCGTGCTTCGGGTAGGCGGCTGCGGCCGCGAGCACGTAGATGGCGAGCTGCACGCTTCGCCCGCCCCGGAACTCGTCCTCATCTTCCCAGACGTACTTGCCACCCTTGTAGTCGATCACGCGCACCCTTTTCGGCTGCGTGGCCACATCGAGGCGGTCCATATATCCCCTGAACGTCAGCGACCGTCCGGGAGCGAACTCGAACGACAGGTTCTTGAACTCCGGCTCGAATTGGTCCGGCACGAATCCGTCTGCGCCCGCCGCTTCGCGTTCGAGCAGCTCGTCGAGATCCGCGCGCATCTGATCTCGTACGGCGTTGACAAGTGCCGGATGCACGACACCGCCAGCTTCCGTGAGCAACGCAAACTCACTATCCAGCAGCTTCGCGGCGCGGCGCTTTACGTTGTCGAGTTCCTCGGCCTTCAGCGGAAGCCGACCCTTGGCCTTGAGCTCGGAGAAGAGTTGTTCCAGGACCGCGTGCATGATGATGCCGCCAGTGCGTCGGTCGAGCACGTACGTGCGTTCCGGCTCCTCCCATGGCCTGAGCTTGAGGCCAACGCCCAGGAAGTGGCGATACGGGCACGTTCCCAGCGCTTCCACCTGCGTGGCCGAGACTTCGCGGCCCTGAAGCCGGAGAGCGCGTCGAGGGCGTCCTTGCAGCCTGTCGCGTCCACAAGGCCATCCCAGATGGTGAGCTCTGGCGACCACGACGCACGCTCCGCGTCGAGCGCACGGGCAACGTTGGGCGCCTCATCCACAAGGTGCCTCGCTGCGCCTTTCTGACCCGATGCCACAAGGGCCAGATCCCGCTCCAGAAGATCGACGGCAGTCGCAGCGGTCTTCGGAAACGGCCGGCCCAACGAGGTCTCACCGGCCGATGCCAGACGTGCGAGGTCCTCCGCCGACACGCGTGTGCCGAGAGCCGCTCTCGCTGCGCGAAGGAGAAACGATGAGGGAACGCGCTCCCGGCCCGACTGGCCGTCAACGCGGGGATACGACAGCACCAGCCGTTCCCGCGCCGCCGCACATGCGTTGACGAACTCGATTCGTTCCTGCTCCTGTTCGTCGATGGTAGTCAGGAGAATCGGGGACAGCGATTCCCGCTCCTCGTCCAGCAGCAGCGGATCGGGCCGCGCGATCGATGGAAAGCGGCGCTCGACCATGCCGGGCACGAAGACGATGCGGAAGTGGAGTCCGGCGGCAACGCTGGTCGGCCCCACGAAGACACGGCCCTCGGCAAGCGACCCTTCGCGATAGACCTGCGTGGCAATCAGGTCGCGGACGCGTGCCAGGAACTGCTGGCGTGTCGGGACAGGAGCAAACCGGTCCATGGGACCAATGACCCGCTCGAGGCGCTCGCCAGTGAGATCTCCCCGCTCGATCCATCGGCCAAGCAGGGCCAGCGTGGCAGACAGAAAGTCACGCCAGGAACCCTCGCGCGGAAACGCCGCGAGGTCTGCGGCGAGCTGCTCGATCACCTCTCGCAGGGAGTCGATAAGGGCGGTTTCGTCCTCGAACTCGCGCTCTTCGGCAGTACTGCGAGCCTTGTCCAGCCCGGCGCGCCAGGCATCGAGGCCGCCGACAATGCCGGCTCTCGCCGAGATGCGATCCCATCGGGCCGGGCTTATACGTGCATCGGTGCCAAGCAGAGTCCGATAGGGCACTCGAGCCGTGGTCAGGAATTCGGCCACCTGCGCGCGATCGAGGTCGGCATCGAGCAGGCCGAGCAGCAGTCCCAGGGCGCGCGCGGCAGGATCGATCCTGGGTACACCATCGAGAAAGAACGCCGGGATACCTGCCCGGTCAAAAGCGGATGCCAGGTGAGTCGTATAGGCGCCGGGCTCGCGCATCAGGATCGCCATCTCCTGGAACCGCATGCCACGCGCGGCCTCCTCGAGCACAAGGCGCGCGATCTCCACAGCTTCGAGCGACTCGCCTGGAGCCGAAAGAAACCGGACAGAGCTGTCGAGCGGCGCCGGCCTGTCCTGCGCACCCTCGGCGAACAGCCCGCTCTGCACGCGGGACAGAGACGTCCCGGGCGGCCATTCACCCGTGACAGGTTCGAACGGAACGCCCGCACGAGCAGCGAAGGCCTTCCGTGCCGCGTCGCGCCGCGGCGCCACGTCCGCTCGCTCGCTCCAGGCCAGCCAGGTGAACGGATGTGTCTGGGCGAGACGCCCCACGAGCAGCTCGAATGCGCGCGACGGTGGCGCGTCTCCAATGAGGACGACACCGGCGCCGTCTTTCGCCGGCAGCGAAGCGGCCGCGCGCCGGTAGAGAGTTTCCCGATCGATGAGCTGCGCCGAATCGAGCGTTCGCTGGTGGGCATCCGAGATGCGCGCCAGCACGCGTACTTTGTCGCCATCCGGAGCGCTGGCTGCGTGCGCCGCGAGCGCAGCCGGGTTGATTTCTGCCGATGCGATATCACGGAGAGTTCGCAGCGCCGCTGGCGCGAAGCCTGGCATCTGCACGGCGCGCTTCAAGTAGTCACGGGTTGACGGATCGGACACGGCTCCGGTCGCCGCGCTCAGCACAATCGCGAGATCCACTTCTTCGGGCACCGGCAACAACCCCACAGCGAGACTCTCGCGTGCCGCGATGCTCCACGCGAACTCATGCGGCAGCTCTACGTGAATAGCCAGATACCCGGTGCCAGCGAAGATGGAACGCGCGAGCAGGGTGCCCAGCACATGATTCGGCACCAGAAGGTGCACCGGCAGAAAAGGGTTCGCCGCCCGGAACGTGCGGACGGCCGCCTCGACTCTGGCGACCAACCCTGGCAGGACGGGCCACGCCAGAACCTCAGACTCGAGGACCGTGCTCATTTCGCTTCATCGCTGTTGATCTTGTGCCGCAAGTGCAGCTCTCCCCTGCTTCAGCACCTCGTCATAATGCCTTTCCAGAGCCGCGTTCGTGCCGCGGCATCCCGCCACGACTTTCTCGGTCCAGTCGAGATAATCGATCCGCCTGGCAAGGGGCCAATCGGGCGGAGGATTTCTTGTGACATCGCCCACATTGGCAATCTTGTCGGCGAGTTTGATGGCCTTCGCTGCGCCCGAAAGCGTGGGCGCGTGGTCGATCTGCAGTTGCTTGCGGTCCGCCTTCTTGCGCGACTTGTCGTCAGTGACCTCCATGACGAATTTCCGCACGTTCGGCCCGAAGTGCTCGCCGAGCTCCTCCGGCGTCGTCTCCGTATCCTCGATCGTGTCGTGCAGGATGGCCGCCACGAGCGTGGCGAGGTCAGTGATGCCGCCCACCTCCGCCAGTAGGTGCGCCACCTCGATCGGATGGTTGATGTAAGGCGACGCGTCGACGTCCTTGCGGCGCTGCGTCGAATGCTTGGCAGCCGCGAACTGTACGGCCTTGAGCAGAATCGTAGTGCTCACGCTGTCATCGGACATCGACATCCCTCCGGGCGAGTTGAGACGGGATGGCCGGGAGTCTACCGCATCGGCCGGCCCTCAGGACGCCGCAGAAGCCTGGCGCGCCAGGTGCTCGAGCATCCGCCGGCGGTGGGCGATCTGGCGCGTGTCCATCACCCGTGCGGGACTTCGGTCATACGCCGAGAACGGCGACGGCACCCGCGCGCGCTCCGCGAGGCGGCGGGCCCGAGCCTGGTTCACCTCGCGCCGATAGCATTCGAAGCAGAGCGTATGGTCGCTGTCCGCGCGGACCACGCCGTGATACTTGAACCGGGCCTTGCGGTCGCGGCAGCGCTGGCACAGGTGCTTCGGTCCGCGGGCGCGGCGGCGTTCGGCGGTCGACATGTGGCCTCCTCGAAAGGGCCACGATACCGAGCGGCCGTGACAACCGAGGTCATTCGCGGAGGTTTCGCCAGATGGCCGGACTCTCAACCACCTTTTACGATGAATCCTTTCTCGAGCAGGATGGCGCGCACGCGTTCACGCATGTCGCCCTGCACTTCGACGCCCGTTTCGAATACGGACCCGCCGGTGCCACACGCGCGTTTGAGCTCCTGGCTGAGCTCCCTCAGAAAGGCGCTGTTCCGGGGCAATCCGTCAACCACCGTGACCGCCTTGCCCCCGCGCGCCTTCTTCTCGATCCGCAGCTTCGCTACCGGGCGAGCCGGAACGGCATCCTCCGCCGGGCTGCTGCACTTGCAGTCGCGTGCAGGCCACCCGCACCTGGGACAGGTGCGGCCCGCCGCCGTGGAATAGACGGTCCTGGAGTTGTCCCGGGCGTGCACGTCCAAATCATTGATGAGGGCCGCACCCGCCGCAAGCTGGATTCGATCGTCGTAGACATCAGCCCGCCTCCAGAACCTAGAATTGAGTCCGTCAGGTCCGGCTGAAGCCGGACACTGCGTACGGCTCGGCTGAAGCCGAGCACTACGTACGGCGCGGCTGAAGCCGAGCACTACGTACGGCGCGTACGACATTTACCGGATGATTCAGATCGCTGATGCCATCGCGCTCGATGACGATCTCGTCGAGGAGCGGTTCGTGCGCGCGTCCGGGCCGGGCGGGCAGAACGTCAACAAGGTGGCCACCGCCGTTGAGCTCCGCTTCGACGTCGCCGCGTCGCCGCTGGCGCACGACGTCAAGCAGCGGCTGATCGCGCTGGCGGGGAGCCGGATCACGCAGGACGCGGTGCTGCTCATCGACAGCCGCGAGCATCGGACGCAGGCGCAGAATCGCCTGGCCGCGCGCGAGCGGCTGGTCGCGCTGATACGGCAGGCGCTCGTCAGGCCGCGCGTGCGGCGGGCGACGAAGCCGAAGGCGGCGGCGCGGGAGAAGCGGCTGACGGGAAAGAAGAAGCGGGCGAAGGTCAAGGCGCTGCGGGGACGCGCGCGGGGCGGAGACGATTAGCTGGACGCGGCCGGGCTAAAGCCCGGCACTACGTACCGGCGACTGCCTACCGCCTCCTGCCTACCGCCTCCTGCCTACCGCCTCCTGCCTACCGCCTACTGCCTACTTCTTTTCCTGGCGCTTGACGAGTCTGGGGGCGCTGTCGTCGCCACGCCGGCCGACCGCCGGCATGAAGTCATCGTCATGCACTTCGCGGACGAGGCCTTTGGCGGCGTCGCGCGCGTGGCGGGCGCGGCGCTTGCCCGCCGAAATCGCATGCTTGTGCGCATCGGTCTGCGTCCGCCTTGCCTTGACGTGCGTCGGCCGCAGGTCGTCCGACACGGACTCGGCTCCCGGATCATCGATTGACTCCGCCGCGGCCACCGGCGCGCCCTTGCCGCCGAGCGCGCTCAGCGCCCGATCCACGGCGGCGAGCTGGTCCATCAGCGCACGCCGCTGCTGCTGGAGCAGCTCCACGATCTGCTTCATTTCCGCCATAGGCTTCCACGTTACGCCAGAAGATGCAGCGCGCAAAGCGCCCGGAAGCCGTAGTAGGGTGAAGAGATGCCCCTGGTCACGCTGGACGCAGTATCAATCGCGTTCGGCCATCTGCCGCTCCTGGACGAGGTCGCGCTCCGCGTGGAGCCGCGCGAGCGCATCGCCGTCATCGGCCGGAACGGCACCGGCAAGTCAACGCTCCTGAAGATTCTCAGCGGAGCTGTGCTGCCCGACTCGGGCACCGTCTGGCGCGAGCCCGGCCTGCGCACCGCCCGCCTGGAGCAGGACCTGCCGCTTTCCACCGCCCGATCCGTGGCCGACGTCGTGGCCGAAGGCCACACGCACCACACGGCGGCCGATGAGGAGTGGCGCCGCCAGCACGACGTGGACGTGGTGCTGTCGCGGCTGAACCTGGACGCCGACGCGATCGTGGACACGCTCTCCGGCGGCTGGCGCCGCAGGGTGCTGCTGGCCCGCGCGCTCGTCGGTCAGCCCGGCCTCCTGCTCCTCGACGAGCCGACCAACCACCTCGACATCGAGGCGATCGCCTGGCTCGAAGAGTTCCTCGCCGGCTACCGCGGCGCCGTCGCCTTCGTCACGCACGACCGCGCCTTCCTCCAGCGCGTCTCCACACGCATCGTCGAGCTCGACCGCGGGCGGCTCACGTCGTGGCCGGGCGACTACGCGACGTACCTGCGCCGGAAAGAGGAGGCGATGTCGGCCGAGGCCGCCGAGCAGGCACGATTCGACGACAAGCTGGCGGAGGAAGAAGCGTGGATCCGCCAGGGGATCAAGGCGCGGCGCACGCGAAACGAGGGACGCGTCCGCGCGCTCGAGGCAATGCGTGCCGAACGGCTCGCGCGGCGCGAAGAGATCGGACAGGTGCGCCTCGACACGGCAATCGCCGGCGCACGGGCGCAGCAGTCCGGAAAGATGGTGTTCGAGCTCGACCACGTCAGCAAGTCGTACGAGGGAACGCCGGTTATCCGCGATTTCTCCGCACGCATCATCCGCGGCGATCGGATCGGGCTGCTCGGGCCGAACGGCGCCGGCAAGACGACGCTGCTGAAGCTGCTGCTCGGCGAGCTGCAGCCGGATTCGGGCGAGGTGCGGCGCGGCGCGAACGTCGAGATCGCCTACTACGATCAGCAGCGCGAGCAGCTCGATCCCGAGCGAACGGTCCTTGCCACGATCGGCGACGGCAACGATACCGTGACCGTGAACGGCCGCACGCGCCACGTCAACGCGTATCTGGCCGACTTCCTGTTCCCGCCGGAGCGCGCCAGCGCGCCGGTCAAGGCGCTCTCGGGCGGGGAGCGCAACCGGCTGATGCTCGCACGCCTGTTCACGCGGCCCGCCAACGTGCTCATCCTGGACGAGCCGACCAACGACCTGGACATCGAGACGCTCGAGCTCCTCGAGGAGCAGCTCGCCGAGTGGCCGGGGACGCTCGTCCTCGTCAGCCACGACCGCGCGCTGCTGGACAACGTGGTGACGACGACGTTTGCGTTCGAGGGCGGGGGCGAGGTGCAGGAGTACGTCGGCGGGTATGAGGATTGGGTGCGGCAGCGGCGCAAGAACGACGCCGGGTCCGAAAGGACCCGGCCTACATCTGCATCCGGCGCGGCAATGCCTGGCGACTCGCGCGGCAAGGCCGAACCGCGTGGAGCCGCGGCGGCCGTTGCGTCCAGGAAGCTGTCGTACAAGGAACAGCGCGAGCTCGAGGCGGCGCCGGCGCGCATCGAAGCGCTCGCGGCCGAGGAGCGGGAGCTGAACGCGCGCATCGCCGCGCCCGAGTTCTACAAGGAGGGGGGCGAGGCGATTGCCGCGACGCTCGCGCGGCTCGCGGAGATGGGGACGGAGCTTGCGAAGGCGTACGGGCGGTGGCACGAGCTGGAGTCGAGGTCCGGCTAAAGCCGGACACTACGTACAACCTCGCCGCGGAACCCGGCCCACGTACGAATTTCATGTTCAATACGCGGTGGCGGGGGTTTAGGATCAGCGCGTAACGTCTCACCCATGAACGCACAAGCCACCTTGTTCACACCCACCCTTCCGCCGCGCGCCGAGATGGAGCGCGCGTTCTTCGACAGCGACGCAACCTACGACGGCATCTTCCTGACCGGCGTGCGCACGACCGGCATCTTCTGCCGACCGTCGTGCCGAGCGAAGAAGCCGCGGCCCGAGAACGTCGAGTTCTTCGGCAGCGTCCGCGAGGCGCTTTTTGCCGGCTACCGGCCCTGCCGCCGGTGCGATCCGGCCACGCCGCCCGGCACGGTGCCCGACTGGGTGACGAAGCT
>MEKU01000054.1:11732-20265 GCA_001767195.1 Acidobacteria bacterium RIFCSPLOWO2_02_FULL_67_21 | reverse complement strand
GCGTCGAGCCGGCACGCGCGCGGCGCTACTTCCTCGAGCACTACGGGATGACGTTCCACGCCTACTGCCGCGGACGCCGGCTGTCAGGCGCGCTGCGGCAGCTCAAGTCGGGCGAGCCGCTGGATGACGTGGCGCTCGGCACCGGATGGGAGTCGCACAGCGGCTTCCGCGAGGCATTCACAAAAACCTTCGGAGCCGCGCCAGGCGCCGCGCGGAGGCTCCCTGACGCGGCCGTCGTGATGACGACCATCGACACGCCGCTCGGGCCGATGGTGGCCGGCGCCACCGACGCGGGGCTGTGCCTGCTGGAGTTCACCGACCGCCGCATGCTCGAAGCGCAGATGCGCCGGCTGCAGTCGCTGCTGAAGCAGCCGCTCGTCCCCGGCGACCATCCGCACCTCGCGCTCGCGCGCGAGGAACTGGCCCGCTACTTCGACCGGATGCTCACCGAGTTCACCGTGCCGCTCGTCTTCCGCGGCACGCCGTTCGAGGAGCGCGTGTGGCAGGAGCTCTGCCGCATCCCGTACGGGAAAACGGAGTCGTACGCCGGGCTGGCCGCCCGCGTCGGCTCCCCCTCCGCCCAGCGCGCCGTCGGGCGCGCCAACGGCATGAACCGCCTCGCCATCGTCATCCCCTGCCACCGCGTGGTGAACAGCGACGGAAAGCTCGGAGGGTACGGCGGGGGGTTGTGGCGGAAGCATTGGTTGCTGGGGTTGGAGGCTGGCGGGTCCATGGCTCGATGAATCCAGGCTCGCCATGGAACCCGCCCCACGTACTGCTCGATGAATTGACACTCGCTGCGGAACCAGCCCCGCGTACAAGTTAGGTGCGGACGGCGAAGGGGTTCTCGTCGGCGCTCGGGCCGTAGATCGACGGGACGAGCGCGCCGACCTGCCGCAGATAGACCGAGAGCTGGCCGCGGTGGTGATACCAGTGGTTCAGCATGATGGTCCGCAGCACCGCGCCCACCGGCAGCGCAAACACTTCCGTGTTCCCCGCCACCGCCCGCCACATCTTCCCGAGATCCGCATCGCTCATCGAGCCGAGGATCTCCTTCGCCTTCGCCACGCTCTGATCGAGCGTCGGCACCAGCTCTGAAGCGCTCTTCGCGCTCGGCTGTGTGAACTCAGGGACGGGGAACGGCGAGTGCTGCGACATCTCGGCAATCGCGCCCGGACAGGTCGCCACGTGCAGCGCCAGCTGCCCGAGCGACATCGACTTCTCGTGCGGCTTCCACGCGAGCTTGTCCGCCGGCACGCGCTCCAGCACGCGCCTCGTCGTCCTGGCTTCCTGGTCGAGCTCCTGAATCAGCGCGTCTATAGCTGTTCGCATAAAGAACTCCTGTAGGTCAAAGGTCAAAGGTACTTACTTCAACGACCGGAGGCTTCCGCGCGGGCCCGGACGCGCTCGTGCAGCGGCGTCCATCCCTTCGAGAGCCCCTGGCGGTGCTCGTCCAGCACGAAGCCGAGCGCCGTGTGCCGGAAGGCGATAAGCGTGCCGCCTTCGACGGGGGTCAGCCGGTACTGGAGGTTCGAGACGACCGGATAGGACATGAAGAGCGGTCCGATGATCTCGAGCAGCGTGGGCCGCTTGATCGACTGGACGTGGCCCCAGAGATGGCCGTTGTCGCCGCCCAGGTCGCGGAACCACCGGCCGCCCGGCCGCGCCTCGAGCGTCATCGGCAGCGGCTGGCCGTCGGGCGTCTGGTTGCGCGGACCCATCTCCTCGAGCAGCGCCGCAAACGTCGCCTCGAGCGAGGCCCGCACGCGGATCTCCTCGGTGAGGTTGAGTGTCAGGTTCTCGACCGTCGGTGCCATCACTGTCATCGCTGCCTCCTGGATCTCACATGCCCTCGGCGCGCACCTTGATCCGCTTCAGCTGCCGGCGCCACATCTGCTGGAACGTCTCCGCAAACTCGTGCAGCGGCTTCATCGCGTCGAGATTGGTGCGATAGAGCATCTGCCGGCCGTCGCGCCGCGCCTGCACCAGCCCGACGTCCTTCAGCACCCGCAGGTGCTTCGAGACCGACGGCTGGCCGAGCGACAACGCCGAGACGATGTCGCCGACGGAGCGCTCCTCGAGGGCGAGAAAACTGAGGATGTCGCGGCGGCGCGGCTCGGCAATGGCGTTGAAGACGTCGGAGGTGGTGGCGGCGCGGGGCACAGGGAGGGGATTATATGCCGATGAAGGAATGTGTCAAGTGCACCACGTGGCGGGTCCATTGCTCGATGAATTCCCGCTCGCAATGGAACCCGCCCCACGTACGGATTAGGTTTTGAACACACTTGCCAGCTCGTAGGGGGTGGTCACCTCCAGCTGGTCGTAGGTGCAGTCGTTCGGCCGCTTGTCGGGGCGCCGGCGCAGGAAGATCGCGGCGTGCCGGAAGCGGTCGCCCTGCATGTGATCGTACTTGACCTCGCAGACGCGCTCGATCCGCAGCGGCTCCCACGAGAGGTCCTTCCCCGCGCTCCAGCGGCTCTGCGCGCCCGGCATCCGCGTCATCTCGCCGCTCGCCTGCGCCCAGTCGCGCCAGGGGTGATCCTGCATCGCGTTCTTCCGCAGCGGCGTCAGCTCGCGCGCCAGCTCCGCCCGCATCGCCATCGTGAATGCCGACGTGACACCGACGTGCTGCAGCTGCTTCTTCCGGTCGTAGAGGCCGAGCAGGAGCGATCCGATCAGCCGATCCTTCCCGTCCTTGTGCCAGCGGAAGCCGGCGACGACGCAGTCGGCGGTGCGCGCGTGCTTCACCTTGATCATCGCGCGCTTGCCCGGCTGATGGATGCCCTCTTCCGGCTTGGCCACGACGCCGTCGAGGCCGGCCCCCTCGAAGCGCGCCAGCCAGCCGGTCGCCGTCTTCGGGTCGCGCGTCATCGGCGTCAGATGCACCGGAGGCTTCGTCTTCGCCATGACCTTCTCGAGCCGCTCGCGCCGCTCGCGCTGCGGCAAGCCGCGCACGTCCTTCCCATCCACCGCCAGCAGGTCGAACGCGACGAATGAGGAGGGCGTCTCCCCCGCCAGCTTCGCCACACGCGACGCCGCCGGATGCAGCCGGAGCTGCAGCGCGTCGAAATCCAGGCCCTCGTCTGAGGCGATCACAATCTCGCCGTCGACCACGCACGGTCCGGCAGCGCGTCGTGCAGCTCGGGAAAGTAGCGGTCGAGGGGACGGAGGTCCCGGCTCTGGATGTAGACGCCACCCTTCCCGCCTCGGAAGACGATGGCGCGGAAGCCGTCCCATTGGGGCTCGTAGAGAAAGGGGCCGGCCGGAAGCGTCTCGGCCAGCCTGGCCAACATGGGTTCTATAGGTGGGTCTAACGGAAACCCCAAGATGGCACGCCTGCTTTGGGAGTTGGGCGTTGGAAGTTGGGAGTTGGTCAGCCCAGACGCCGAATGGCGGCCCAGTTATCCGCGTCGATCGTCCGCAGCTCGTTCACTTCCTCGCGGACTTCGGCAATCGCTTCCTGGATCTCCTGCGCGAATGGGGATCAGGCGATCGCGACAATTCTGTCGGCATGCTCGCTCATTCTGACGGAAAGGTCCGGCTCGTGATCGCAGACGACGACCAGGTCGCGGCCGGTGCGGACGACGGTCTGCGACTCAGTCCAGCGAAGAAAGCCGGCGCCGGTGAGCACGTCGATGACGGTGCGGCAGTCGTCCATGCCGAGGTTCCAGAGCCGCGCGGCCTGCGGGAGCGTCAGGGCAAGGCCCGGCATCTCCATGAACTCGGCCCGCGCGCGGTCGATCAGTCTGGCAATCGTCATGGTGGACCGTAGAGCAACCGGCGGGCCAACTCGGGCAAATGCCAGCGACCGGTGCTATGTCATTGGCATCGCTCACGTTGCAGGGTGAATCGCGCCGCTCGGGACGCGTCGAATGCCATACAGAACCGTAGATCCAGGCTGAGACGGCTACAGGTCAGTAGGAGTCAAATCCCAAAACCCAAAGTGTCAGGGCTGCAACGGAATGCCAAGCCGCTGGGCGGCGCCGCGGATGCGCTCGTCGAGGCTGAGGAGTGCGACGCCAGGAACGGCCGTTCGAGCGACAAGTGCCGACGCCAGATGAATGGCATCAAGCGTCCGGATCGGATCACCAGGAAAGGGTTGGCGGGCGCGATCCACAACTTCAGCGCCTATCCGCAGCACGTGCCAGTTCGCCGCGGCAGAAGCAATATGGGCTCGCCGATCGGCCGCGTCGCCCTCGGTGAGATCTCCCAGGGCCGCAGCGCGAATAAGCACTCGATCGCACTCAATGAGTGTCAGATCCGAGGCGATGACCACGTCGGCTGCCGAGAGAATCTGACGAATGCGCGCGCCAGGCCCCTCGTCCAGCAGCCACGCGAGCACGGCGCTGGACTCGGCGTAAAGCATCACCGTTCGCCGCGCTCTTCATCGAGCAGCTGCATCGCGGTGTGCCGCCTCCGCGTTCGAGGGAGACGAGGGTACGAACGGCGCTCAGCCGGCGCGGCAAGGGTGACAAGGCCTCGACGGGCAAGGGCCGCCAGGCCGGGCGGCACCGATGCATCCGCCGTTGACTGCCCTGGAGATGTCAGCTCCGCAACGACTGCGCCTCGGTCCGTCACGAGCACACCCTCTCCCAGGCGGACCTGGCGGATGTACTCGCTGAGCCTGTTCTTCAGTTCACGGACACCAACGGTCTTCATGGATCAAATGTAGCTTCTTGTGGCTACATTTACAAGAGTCACTCTCGCTGCCAGGTCCGTCTGAAGGCGGACACTACGTACGGATGGCCCGGCTAAAGCCGGGCACTACGTACGACAAGCCGAGCGCGGGTGGGGCAACCCGGCGACAGGACCCGCGCGAGCCTCTGATTCAGGCGCGCGAGAGCGTCGGGACCCACGGATCGTCGGCCCAGCCGGGGCCGTGGCGGGCGACTTCGACGTCGATGAGATACGGCTTCCCGTCCGCCGCGTGCCGGCGCGCGCGGCCGAGCGCCGCCTTCAGATCCGCCGGCGTCTTCGCGCGCTCGCCGTCCACGCCAAAGCCGCGCGCGATGGCCGACATGTCCATGTCGGGCTTGCCCAGGTAGTCGTGCACGAACTTGTTGGCGTCGACCGAACGGCCGGTACCGCCCAGGTTCGCGAGCGCGCGGTTGTGCGGGCCGCCGTACGCGTGGTTGTTGTAGACGACAACAGTGACGGGGAGGTTGAGGCGGGCCATGTTCCAGAGCGCGGTGGGGCCGAAGATGAAGGAGCCGTCGCCCACGAGACAGACGACCTGCTTGCCCGGACGCGCCAGCGCCACGCCGGCCGCCGTGCCGGTGCCCGAGCCGAGATGCGCACCGTAGTAGTAGAAGAGCTCCCGGCCGCCACGCGGGTCGAACTCGAAGCTGTGCGAGATCTCCACCGCGCCCGCCTCGTGGACGACGATCGCGTCCTTGTCGGCCCACTGGGCTACTTCCCACGTGACGCGATCGGCCTCGAGCGGGCTCTCGTTCCAGAGCGGGTTGCGCGAGACGAGCGCGCGCATCTGGCGTGCCTGCGCGCTGAAGGCGCGCACTTCGTCGGCGCGCTCCGCCATCCGTGCCTTGAGCGCCGGCGTCATGAGGTCCTGCACCGCCGCCAGCAGGTCCTCGGTCCCGTACGCGACATCCGCCACGAGCGGCGCGTCGGTCCGCATCACGTTGCCGATGCTGGCGCCGTCGTTCCGCATGTCGATGAACTTCACCGTGCGCGGCACGGTCAGCGCGGACGAGTTGTGCTGCAGCTTGTTGCCGATGTTGATGACGAGATCGGGTTCGGTCGGGTAGCTCAGGGATTGAATGCGAACCGAGGGGATGCCGCCCACCCAGAGCGGATGCTGCTGCGGGAAGCTCGCATGCACCTGCCGCGCCTGCGTCACCGGCAGCGCCAGGAGCTCGGCGAGCTGCACGACCTTGTCGAATGCCTTTGCCTTGTAGACCTCGTCGCCGACGATGAGGAGCGGCCGGCGCGCCTCGACGAGCAGCCTGGCGGCGCGCTGCACCTCCACCGGATTCGGGCGGATGCGCATCCGCGGGTCGACCTGATCGTGGCGGATGATCTCGGCCGTCACCTTCTCACTCGTGTAGTCCGAGTGCCAGTTGGCGTAGGTGGGGCCGTAGGGCGGCGTCCACGCGACGCGGAAGGCGCGGCGGATCGTCTCGGGGATCATGTCGGGACGGCGCGCCGTCCACGAGAGCTTGGTCATCGGCGCGGTGACCTGCTCCTGCCCCGGCAGCTCCTCGAAGCCGTCGCGCCCGGCGGCGGTCGAGTCTTCCGTGCGGTAGGTGTAGAAGACGAGCGGCGTCTGCTCCTTCCACGCGTTGAACATCTGGCCGAGCGCGTTGGTCAGGCCGACGATGGCCGCCGCCATGACGATCGCCGGCTGGCCCGACGCCTTCACGTAGCCGGCCGCCATCGCGGCGCCCGGGCCTTCGTGCGGCGTGAGGATGTACTGCAGCTGCGGCCGGTCGACGAGCGCCTCGTAGAAGTGCGCGTCCTCGCTGGCGGAGTTCGCAAAGACGTACTTCACGCCCGACGCGATGAGCTGCTCGGCAAACGCCTCGCCGCCGGTGCCGGTGAAGACCTCGATCGCCTCGGGCGACACGGGGCCACCTGGAGCCTGCGCCATCGCGGTCACCGACTCGGCCACCGCGTTGGCGGCGGCGGCTGTGACGCCGGTGGCGACCAGACGCCGCACGAAGTCCCGGCGCGAGATGCCGTTGGTCAGGAGCTGGGCGACTAGATTCTGCATATCAGAGTGCCTAAAGTGCCGAGGGTGCTTTGGGATTTGGGATTTGGGGTTTGGGCCCGCCTTCGCGTTGCTTCGGCGAGGTCTCGCCGGAGCTCTTGGCGGAGGCGGAATTTACCTGCGGTCCGCGAAGCTCCGCCAGATAATCCGCCATCGCGTTGATCTCGGCCTCGGTCCAGAGGGCGCCGCGGCCGACCATGCGGTACAGTACCGCCTCCCACTGCTTCCGGTCCTGCCGCAACGAGGTCCACATGCTCATCGCGTGGCACTGGAAGCACTTGCGCGACAGGATCTCCTTGCCGGGCGGCTCCTGCGCGGTGGCGGGCGACGGCGCCCGCCTGGGCGCCTGCGCCGACAGCGGCACGGGGCTGAGAACAACGGCCAGCAGGAGCGCGGCGGCGCGGATCGTGGGCGGCATCCGGAAGAGACTACAACAAATGGGGACCTGGAGCGGGGTGCGCCGCCCGCGCCTGAAATAACAATATTTGTTATACTCCGGGCATGCCACACGCCTGGAGCGGCCGATTGGTCGAGGCCCGGCAGGCCGCAGGCCTCACGCAGGCTGACGTCGCCGCGCGGCTGGGGGTGACCCAGGCGTACGTGTCGATGCTCGAGCAGGGGCGCCGCCGCGTTCCATCAGCGCTGCAGGACACGGTGGCCCGCGTCTACCGCCTGGGGCCGGCATCGCTGAGCGTCACCGGAGAACACACGCCGATGCCGAGCGATGCGGTGGCGCCGTCGCTGGCCGCCCTGGGCTATGAACCGTTCGGCTATCTTCGGCGGCGCCGCAGGCTGAATCCTGCCGAAGTCCTGTTGCGCGCGCTCCGCAGCCCGGATCTCGAGTCGCGTGTCGCCGAAGGGCTTCCGTGGCTGCTGCTCCAGTACCCGGATCTCGATTGGGACTGGCTCGTACGCGACGCCAAGCTGGCCGATGCGCAGAACCGCCTGGGGTTCGTGGCGACGCTGGCGCGTCAGACGGCTGAGCGCTGGGCGAATCCGGCCCTCGCCGAACAGCTGCGGCAGCGCGAGGCGCAGCTCGAAGCCAGCCGGCTGGCGCGCGAGGACACGTTCTGCCGCGAGTCGATGACGCAGGCGGAGCGCCGCTGGCTTCGCACCGAGCGGTCGGCCGAAGCGGCCCACTGGAATCTCCTGACCGGGCTCCGTGCCGATCGGCTGCCCTATGCCGCCTGATCCGGTACCGTCACCGTGGAACGCGTTTCTGGATGACGTCGACCGCCAGATTGGTTCGCCGGTCGCGCTCCATTGCCTCGGCGGGTTTGTCGTGGCGGCCCGCCATGGGCTCCCACGCCCGACGGCTGATATCGACGTTCTCGCGGCGACTCCGCATCCGCATCTGGTCGAGCTCCTCACGATCGCCGGCAAAGGCTCCGCGCTGGCGCGCAGGCACCATCTCTACGTGGACCCTGTCACCGTCGCCACGGTCCCCGAGTCGTACGAGGCGCGCCTGCAGCCGCTGTTTCCCAATCGTTTCACGCACCTGCGCCTCTTCGCGCTCGACCCGTACGACCTGGTGCTGGCAAAGCTTGAACGCAACTCCGAGGTCGACCGAGACGATGTGCGGCTTCTGGCGAGGGCGGTGCCGCTCGAGGTGAACGTGCTGCGCCGGCGCTACCTCCAGGAGCTCAGGCCGCTCCTTGGCACCGCGGCGCGCGAGGATCTCACGCTCGATCTCTGGGCCGAGATGATCGCAGAAGCACGAGGCGTACGATAGCCTTTCACCATGCTGAGCCGCGCCCTGGTCGTTTGGGTCGTTCTGCTAGATTTAGGCCCGCCGAGGCGGGGCTG
>MEKU01000054.1:0-11600 GCA_001767195.1 Acidobacteria bacterium RIFCSPLOWO2_02_FULL_67_21 | reverse complement strand
CTCTCGATCGGCGTCAACGGGCGCGGGCTGGCACTGCGCCGCCGCTTCGCCGAGCCGAACGCGATCCCGTTCGTCAAGCGCAACAGCCAGACGATCCTGAACACCGCGTTCATCGGGCTCACGGATCAGGAGCCGCACGGGCCGTCCCGACGCGCCGATGTTCTGGGACGCGCGGCGGCGCAGCCTCGAGGCGCAGGCGATCGAGCCGATCAAGGCGCTCGAAGAGATGCGCGGCAACACGTATTCCGAAGATCGGGCCGTCCCGACGGTGGTGGCGCGGCTGAACGAGCACGCCGAGTACCGCCGGCTCTTCGAGCAGGCGTTCGGCAGCGGCACGGCGACCCCCGACGCGCTGGCGATGGCGCTCGCCGCCTTCGAGCGATCGCTCACGGCCAGCCACGCGCCGTTCGACCGCTACATGCGCGGCGACGAGCGCGCGATGACCGCCTCGCAGCTGCGGGGCCTGCGCCGCTTCGAGCGGATCGGCTGCATCAACTGCCACCGCGGGCCGATGTTCTCGGACTTCAAGGTGCACGTGCTCGGCGTGCCCGACAGCCCGCGGCTGACCGCCACCGATGCCGGCACCGGCACGTACGCGTTCCGCACCGCACCGCGCCGCTCCGCAACCTCCGCTTCACCGCGCCGTACATGCACACCGGCATCTTCGCGTCGCTCGAAGAGGTGCTCGGCTTCTATGACGATGTGACGGACCGGGACGGCGAGGACCGCAACCTCAACGTCAGCCGCGAGCAGCTCGACCCGCTGCTCAGGCGGCTGCGCGGCGTGGATGACGATGATGAAGATCTGCTGGCGTTCCTCGACGCGCTGAGCGACGACACATTCGACCGGACGATCCCGGCGCGCGTCCCCAGCGGGCTGGCGGTCGGGGGAAGCATTCGATAAAGGTCGTAATCGCCCCTATACTCGCACTACCTCAGCGAGTCGCCGTCTGAAATCCCGCGGGGCGGCTCGAGTGCCACCGCCAGGCGTCGCCGACAATCGTGTCGAGCGCGGCGCGCTGCGGGCGCCAGCCGAGCTCTTCCCGGATGCGTGCGGCCGAGGCGTAGAGCACCGAGGGATCCCCCGGGCGCCGGAGGACGGCATGCCGCGGCACCGGGCGGCCGGTCGCGCGCTCCACGGCCGCCAGGACGTCCTTGACCGACGAAGGCTGCTCGGTTCCAACGTTGTAGGCCGCCGACGGCCCTCCACCCTCGAGATGGTGCAACGCCCGCAGGTGGGCGTCTGCGAGATCAGCGACGTGCACGTAGTCGCGCAGGCACGTGCCGTCGGGCGTGGGATAGTCCTCTCCGAAGATCTCGAACACCGGTCCACCGGACGCCGCGGCGATGGCGCGCGGAATCGCGTGAATCTCGGGGTCGTGATCTTCGCCGAGCTCGCCCTCGGGATCGGCGCCGGCGGCGTTGAAATACCGCAGCGAGACGGCCCGGATCCCGTAGGCCCTTTCGAAATGCGGCAAGGCCTGCTCGACGGCCAGCTTGGTCTGTCCGTAGGCGTTGACCGGAGCCGTCGGATGGGTCTCGCGCAACGGCAGCTCCCTCGGCTCGCCGTACACCGCGCACGTCGATGAGAACACGAAGCGGCGGCAGCCCGCCTCGACCATCGCCTGGAGCGTGGCCAGCGCACCGAGGACGTTATTGCGGTAGTAGCCCACGGGATCGCGCACCGACTCGGAGACGAGCAGCCAGCCGGCGAAATGCATGACGCCCGACGCGGCGCTCTCCCGAAGGGCGCGGCGCACGGCGTCCACATCGCGAACGTCCCCTTCGATGAGCGGCGCGCCAAGGGCCGCCTCGCGGTGGCCCGCCGAGAGGTCGTCGAAGATGACGACGCGATGACCGGCGCGCCGGAGCGCTTTGACCGTATGGCTGCCGATATAACCGGCACCGCCGGTGACGAGAATCGTGCTGGCGCCCGGTCGATCCGGCGTCCCGGACACGCCGACGTGTGGTGTCATGCCTGGATTGATCAGCCGGGGGGAGGGTGGCGTACTTACACTAGCGCGTTTCGTCCGATCGCGAAAGAGCCCTTTCCCTGGGCTGGAATTGATACAATCCGCCGCGTCCGGTCCGGCTGGCCCGGCTGAAGCCGGGCACTACGTACTACGTACACCGGAGGAGGTGACGCGTGCGCCGCAACATCCTCGTCTCGCTGGCCCTTGGCATCACCGTCGCCCTGGCCGCGACCGCCATCACCCGCTCCATGACGCCGCCCACGCCCACTGACGCCGTGCCCGACGCAGCCTTGACGGGCGTGGTCACGTCGCAGGACGAGGGCGCCATGGAAGGCGTGCTCGTGAGCGCCACACGCGACGGCTCCACCATCACCACCACCGTGGTCAGCGACGCCGCCGGCCGCTACCGCTTCCCGCAGGGCCGGCTGGAGCCGGGCGCCTACGCGATCCGGATCCGGGCAGCCGGCTACGACCTGGAGGGCGACGGCACGGCGGCCGTGGCGGCCGGCAGCACCGCCGAGCGCGACCTCCGGCTCCGCAAGGCCGACAACCTGGCGGCGCAGCTCTCCAACGGCGAATGGTTCACGAGCTGGCCCGGCACCGACGAGATGAAGAACGGGCTGCTCAACTGCACGCAGTGCCACGGCGTGCAGCCGATCGTCCGCTCGAAGTACACCGCGCAGCAGTTCGTGCCGATCATCGAGCGCATGGGGCGCTACTCGCAGGGGAGCACGATGGCGCGCCCGCAGCTCCGGCCCAACGAGCATGGCGGCGGCTACGCGGCGCCGATCCGCGACGACATGGGCTCGGGCCGCGAGGGCGAGCGCCCGGTGGCCCAGTCGCGCGTCGGGCAGACCGCCGCATACCTGGCCTCGATCAACCTGAGCACGGGCCCGACCTGGTCGTACCCGCTCAAGACGCTGCCGAGACCGAAGGGCAAGGCGACGAGCGTCATCATCACCGAGTACGACCTGCCGCGCCCCGAGACGCTGCCGCACGATGCCGCCGCCGACGCGAGCGGGATGATCTGGTACGCCGACTTCGGCTCGCACGTCCTCGGCATGCTCGACCCGAAGACCGGCACGGTCACCGAGTTGCCGATCCCGATCACCAAGCCGGGCGCGCCGGTCGGCTCGCTCGACCTCGTCTTCGACAAGCAGGAGAACATCTGGCTCGGGACGATGTACCAGGGCAGCCTCGCCCGGTTCGATCGCCAGAGCAAGACGTTCCAGACGTGGGGCTCGCCCACCTACAAGGATCGCGACGAGGCGCGCATCGCGATGGTGATGCCGGTCAGCCACGACGTCGACGGCCAGGTCTGGATTGGCGGCGACGACGAGTACCAGGTGGACGTGAAGACCGGCACCTGGAAGGCGATCGACTACTCGGTCGGCATGCCGAAAGGGTCGCCGGTGATCAAGCAGCTCAGCTCGTACGGCGTGTCGGCCGACTCGAAGAACAACTTCTACGGCATGAACCTGAACGGCACCTACATCATCAAGGTCGACGCGCACACCAAACAGGTCACGCCCTATGCCACGCCGACGCCGAACTCCGGCCCGCGGCGCGGGCACATGGACGCGCAGGACCGGCTCTGGTTCGCCCAGTTCCGCGGCAACCGGATCGCGATGTTCGATACCCGCACGGAGAAGTTCCAGGAATGGACGCTCCCCACGCAGTGGACGAGCCCCTACGACGCCATCCTCGACGCCTCGGGCCACGCCTGGGCGGGCGGCATGAACAACGACCGGGTGGTGCGCCTCAACCCGCAGACCGGCGAGCTGACGGAATACCTGCTGCCATCGACGACGAATATCCGGCGGGTGAATGTGGACAACTCGACGACTCCGCCGACGTTCTGGGTGGGCGACAACCTGGGCGCCACGCTGCTCAAAGTCGAGCCGCTTGACTAGCAGCGGTTTCATAACCGACGTAGTGCCCGGCTTTAAGCCGGGCTGAAGCCCGGCACTACGTACGGAATTGGGCGCCCATGGTCGGTTATGAAACCGGTTCTAGGGGGCAAGGGGGCGAGGGGTGCGAGGGGTGCAACAGGATCTACCGGTGGCGGCGGGCAACGGGCTCCTGCACCGGCGCGCGTTTCTGGCGGGCGGCGGGACGCTGGCCGCGGCGTTCACCGGCTATGCGCTGAGCGACACCGCGGCGGCGCAGCAGCTCACCGATGATTCCTGGAGCCGCGGGCGCGGCGCGCTGATTCCCGAGTACGCGTCACCGTCCGCGTTCGAGAAGGGCGTCGCCCGCACGCTCAGCAATCCGCGCGGCGAGCCGCGCACGCAGCACGCGCGCACGCCGCACCATCTGCTCAACGGCACGTTCACGCCCAACGGGCTGCACTTCGTCATCTCGCACTCCGGCGCCCCCGACATCGATCCGGCGACGCATCGGCTCGTCATCCACGGCCTCGTCCGGCGGCCGCTCGTCTTCTCGCTCGACGCGATCACCCGGTATCCGCTCGTCTCCCGGATGCACTTCGTCGAGTGCGGCGGCAACAGCGCGCCGATGTTCTCGAACGAGCCGGTGCAGGCGGGCGTACAGGCGATCCACGGGCTCGTCTCGTGCGCCGAGTGGACCGGCGTGATGCTCTCGACGCTCCTGGACGAGGCAGGGATCGATCCCGGGGCGACGTGGATCATCGCCGAAGGCAGCGACTCGATGGCGCTCAGCCGCAGCGTCCCGATCGCCAAGGCACTGGACGATGCGATGGTGGCGATCTATCAGAACGGTGAACGGCTGATGCCTGGGAACGGGTACCCGATGCGCCTGGTGCTGCCTGGATGGGAGGGCAACATGCAGGTGAAGTGGCTGCGCCGCCTCGAGCTCGTCGACCAGCCGGCCATGAGCTACTACGAGGCGCGCACCTACGCGCAGGTGCTGCCCGACGGCACGGCGTACCAGTTCTACTTCCTGCAGGACGTGAAGTCGTTCATCACACATCCCTCTCCCGGGCTGCGGCTGAACGGGCCGGGCTTCTACGAGATCTCCGGCCTCGCCTACTCGGCCGGCGGCCGGATCGCGAAGGTGATGGTGACGGCCGACGGCGGGAAGAGCTGGGCCGAGGCGGCGCTGCAGGAGCCGGTGCACGCGAAGGCGTTCGCGCGCTTCCGCATCCCGTGGCGCTGGGACGGATCACCGGTGGTGCTCCAGAGCCGCGCGTGGGACGAGGCGGGTCACGTGCAGCCGACGCGCGCGGAAGTCGTGGCGCGGCGCGGGCAGACGAAGGCGCCGGTCACGAATCTCGCCGCGTTTCCCAGCCAGCACTACAACGGCCCGACGTCATGGGCCGTTGAGACAGACGGGAACGTGAGGCACGTCTATGCCTAGGCGGCACGACGGGCCACAGAGGCACAGAGACACAGAGAAGATCTATTTGAAGCCTCTGTGCCTCTGTGTCTCTGTGGCTCGTGAGTCTGCGATCGCGTTTGGAATCGCTGCGATGATGTACGGCGGGGTTCGCGCTCAAAGTCCGAATCTCGGCACGCCGATCGCCGAGGCGGAGGTCGCGGGGTGGGACATCAGCATCCTGCCCGACGGCACGGGGCTGCCGCCGGGGAGCGGGACGCCGGCGGAGGGCGCGACGATCTTCGCCGCCAAGTGCGCGCTCTGCCACGGGCCCGAAGCCCGGGGCGGCACGAACGCCGCGCTCGTGGGCGGCGCGCCGCTGACCAACGGCATCGACACGGCCAAGACGATCGCCAACTTCTGGCCGTATGCGACCACGCTCTTCGACTTCACCAGGCGCGCGATGCCGTGGCAGGCGCCGCGCACGCTCACCAGCGACGAGGTCTACGCGCTGACCGCGTATCTGCTGTCGATCAACAAGATCATCGGCGCTCAGGACGTGATGAACGCGCAGACGCTGCCGAAGGTCCGGATGCCCAACCGCGACGGGTTCCGGCCGCGGTTTCCGGAGATGATCCCGTAGGCACGGTCCGGCTGACCACCTCCGCCAAGGCTTCGGTGGTCCACCGTAGCTTCACGCGAAGGTGGAAGCCGGACACTACGTACTGGAAAGGTTCCCTCCGTAACGAGCGCGGGAATAGAATTGAGCCTGTGCTGAGGCGCATCCGCGGGCACTCGGGTCGGGCCGCCACGTCCGTGCTGGCGCTCTATCTCGCCGTCGTCACGCTCGGCGCGCTGCGCGTCTGCTGGATCGGGCACACGCACAACGGCCTCGCAGCCCCTGACTGCCCGATGCACCATGACGTGCCTGCCGGGCCGGGGGCGTCCGCGCACCACCATCATGGCGAGGCTGGGCCTGCAAGCGGCGCCGGTACCCGGATCACGTGCCGGTGCTCGGGCGACCTCTCGTCGATCGACGTCGGCCCGATCGCTCTGCTGCCGCCGCACGACCCGATGTTTCCGGCCGGCCATGCCTGGATTGCCGCGCCGGCATACGCCTCCGCTGTTCCCGATCCGCTCCTGACGACGCTCTCTCCCCCGCCTCGATCGGTCTTCTCCGCATAAGTCCTGAGTAGGTGTGTCGTAGTGCCCGGCTTTAGCCGGGCCGAAGCCATTGTCCTCCTGGCTCTGGCCGGGCTGAAGCCCGGCACTACGCACATTCGGATCGCGACGTCTCACATCAAGGGGAGAAGACCATGTTCGGCAACGTACGCGTCCTCGTCGTCTCGTGTTCCGCTGTCCTTCTGGCCGGCGCCGGCTCTGCCTGGGCGCAGGCCGAAGGCGTGATCCGCGGCCGGATTGTCGCCGCCGCCGACGGGTCCGCCCTGGCCGGCGCGGCGGTCGCGCTCACGCCCGCGGCCGCCGGCGAGCCGCTGCACACGAGCGCCAGCGCGGACGGCTCGTTCGTGCTGACGCGCGTCAGGCCCGGCGAGTACGTCCTGTCGGCCACCGCCGACGGGTTCGGAAGACGCGAGCTGCGGCTCGCGCTGGAGCCGCGCGAGATCCGGACGCTCAGCGTCGCGCTCGACGTGGCGCCGCTGGCCCTCAACGTGAACGTCGCGGCCGACGCGTCGCTTGTCGGCACGCACTCCCCAAGCTCCACCGTGCTCACGCGCGATCGCATCGAGATGCTGCCGGCCGCCCAGCGCACGAATCTGCCGGACGCGCTGGTCACGTCGGCGCCCGGCATGATTCGGGGGCACGACGATCTCGTGCACATCCGCGGGCACGAGGTGGCGCTGAACCCGCTCATCAACGGGGTCTCGTTCTGGGAGAACCCGCACTCGATCTTCTCGAGCGGCTTCAGCCCGGAGGCGATCGACACCGCCAATGTGATGACCGGCGGCTTCTCAGCCGAATACGGCAACCGCTTCGGCGGGGTCGTCGACATCGTCACCAAATCGGGCTTCGGTCTGCGGGACCAGGGCACGGCGGTGCTGAATGCCGGCAGCGCCGGACGCCGCAGCGCGGCTGGGGAGTTCGGCGGCAGCGGCGGCCGGTTCGGCTATTACCTGCTCGGATCGTTGTTCGAATCGGACCGGTTTCTCAGCCCGCCGGATCCGGACGCCATCCATGACCACGCGCGCGGAGCCCACGGGCTGCTGCAGCTGGACTGGAGCGGCAGCGGCGGCGCGCTGCGGGCGCTCGTCATGGGCAGCGGCGCCAACATCGAGATCCCGCAGACGCCGCTCGACGTGGAGCTGCGGCCGCTCGCAGCCGCCGGGCAGCGCACGCGGCAGCAGACGGCCATCCTCGGCTGGTCGTACGGGCGGTCCGACACGCTCCTCTCCGCGTCGGCGTACCAGCGGTGGTCGCGGCTGGAGCTGGCCCCGGCAGCCGGCCCGCTCACCGCACGGGCGGCGCTCGAGCGCGACCTGCTGACCGCCGGCGGGAAAGGGGACGTCATGCACACCGCAGGGCGGCACGCGGTCAAGGCGGGCGTCGACCTGGTCCGGCTCCAGCCGCGCGAACGGCTCGCGTATGACTACGCCGGCTTCCGCGAGCTGACGCACCTGCTCGAGCTGCCCCACATCCACGTCTCCGGTCAGAACATCGCATTCACCGGGCGCGAGGGAGGGGGCCAGGCCAGCGCCTACGTTCAGGATTCAATCCAGATCTCGGACCGGGTGACGATCGACATCGGCGCGCGCGCCGATCGCTACGACCTGGCCGTCACGGCCGCGCACCTCAGCCCGCGCGCGAACCTCGCGGTCCGGGCCGCCGGAGGCGCGGTCGTCCACGCCTCGTACAACCGCTTCTTCGTGCCGCCGCCGATCGAAGGCGTGCTCTCGAGCAGCGCGGGGCTGACCCGCTTCATTCAGGAGATCGGCCGGGGCCTCCCGCCGCTCGAACCGACGATCGAGGACCAGGTGGAGCTCGGCGTGACAGCGCCGCTGCGCGCGCTCCGGATCGGCGCCACCGGGTACTTCCGCGCGTCGGACAATCCCGTGCACACGACCGTATGGCCCGACTCGCGCGTCTATTCGTACGCGAGCTTCGATCGAGCGCGCGCCTACGGCCTCGAGCTGAAAGGCGAGGCGCCGGGGCTGGCGCGGCACGGCATCACCGCCTACGCGAACTACGCGCTCGGGCGCGTCTACTTCTACAACCCGGTCACCGGCGGGTTCGTCACCGAAGCGGATCACCTGGCGGTCCGCAACCGCTTTCCGGGCCCGATGGACCAGACCCACACCTTCACGGCCGGCGCCACCTACCTGCATCAGCCGAGCGGGCTGCGGTTCGGGAGCTCGTTCGAGTACGGCAGCGGCACCGCGATCGGCCACGGCGAGGATGAGCACGACGATGGCGAGGCCGAGGCCGATCACTCGCACGCGGCGGCGGCAGGCGATGCCGTGCGCGTGCCCGGCCATTTCACAGCGAACCTCTCCGCGGGCATCGACCTTCTCCGCCGCGCGGACCGGGGCGCACGGCTGACGCTGCAGGTGGATGTCGAGAACGTGGCGAACGACGTGTATCTCGTGGCGCAGGAGAGCCACTTCTCGCCGAGGCAGTTCTCGATTCCCCGGCTGGCGTCGGTGACGATGAAAGTGAGGTTCTAGAACAAACGTAGTGCCCGGCTTTAGCCGGGCTGACCACCTTCGCCAAGGCTACGGTGGTCCGCCGAAGCTTCACGCGAAGGCGGAAGCCCGGCACTACGTACGGTGGTTACTGGGGCAGCGGCTCGATCTTGATCTTCCTGAGCGCCTCCACGTCGGTCGGCAGCTCCGTGTCGCCCTCTTTGTAGCCGCTCTCCTTCAGGAACATCGCGAGGATGCCGGCGTATTCCCTGGGCTCGAGCGTCCCTGGCGCGCCGTCGGGCATCGTGTCCGAGATCAGCGTGAAGAGATCCCCGACCGTCGTCTTCTCCCAGCGGAACGCGAACTTCGGGCCGGCCAGATCGCCGAGCTGGTGACAGGACGCGCACGCGCGCCGGAACACCTCGCGGCCGGCCGTCGCCTGGCCGGCGGTGAATACGCCGTCGACGACCGAACGATCCGCGGCGCTGTCCTGCGCGGCGCCGACGGCCGGCCGCATGGCTGCGCCACCACATACACATGCCGCGACGACAATCGCCCGCCACTGTCTCATCCTCATCTCTCGCCCCTCGCCCCCTTGCGCCCTTGTTCTATCCCTCGCCCGGACCCACCGCCAGCGGCGGCATGCGGAGCCATCCCTGCAGTCTCGGGTAGGCGGCGCCGAAAAGCGCCGTGCCCGCGAGGGCGCCGGCCAGCGCCGCCAGCGCGTAGAGTTTGCCCTCGCCGACATTCACGAAAATCGGGCCCGGGCACATCCCCGCCACCGACCAGCCGACGCCGAAGATCAGGCCTCCGAGCACGTTGCCGCGGTGCAGCGGCTTCAGCTCGATCTCGATCGGGCGCCCCATGAGCGTGCGCCCGTGGCGCTTGATCGCGGCCATGCCGGCGGCGGTCACGATCACCGCGGTGCCGATGATGCCGTACAACTGGAACGACTCGAAGAGGAACATGCGCTGGATGTAGTCGTAGTCGGCCGCGCCCGAGCGGCTCAGGATAAAGCCAAAGACGACGCCGAGCGCGAGGTAGAGGAGCGTCATGCGTGCTCAGGGAAAGAGGACGCGGTAGATCAGGTTCGTGGCGATGACGCCACCGAGCATGAAGCTGATGGTCGTGATGAGGCTCGGCAGCTCCAGGTTCGACAGGCCGAAGATGCCGTGCCCGCTCGTACAGCCGCCGCCCATCCGGGTGCCGACGCCGATGCAGAGGCCGCCGGCGAACATCCAGGCCAGCTTGGCCAGCGGGTCAGACGCGATCCGGGCGTCGAACATACCGCCGTCCCACATGGGCGACCATCCGCCGCCGAGTGTCGCCGACAGGAATCCTCCCAGCACGAGCCCGGTCAGGAGCGGCAGCCGCCATCCTCGCCCGGACACGACGGCGCCGCGCCGGAAATACGGCAGGCGCAGCACCAGGCTGCAGACGTCCTCGAGGCCGGTCGAGATGCCGAGGCGCCGGCTGCCGAGGAAGAGCAGGAGCAGCGTGATGGCGGCGATCCCTGCGCCCGCAACCGCCCAGTGGAGGGGCGTCAGGTCGTTGAGGATGAGAGGCATGGACAGCGCTATAGCAGCGTCAGATTCCGCTCGTCTAGCCAGGCAGTCCTATCAACGCCGTGGCGCTGAGCCGCGCCGCGCGAGACACGATATCACCGAGCGCGGGAACGCAGCGGGACGCGAACGCGGCCCGCTGGGCGTCGGCTCCAGCGCCTGTTGGGCCGCGCTACGCGTCAGATCTCCGGAAACTCCCGCGACCCTCTGAACACTGTGGCGATCTCGACGAGGTCGGGCTTGCGCCGATACACGATTCGGTGTTTCCCGGAGACAACCTCTCGCAAGTCGGGTCGCTGTCGCTCCGGTACCATTCGGCCAGAATCGGGAAACTCTCGAAGCCGTTCAACGGCGGCAACAAGGCGGCGCACGATAAGGTCGGCCCAGGCTGGCGAGTCGACTTCGATGAATGCGCGAATCTCTTCGAGATCAGCTACTGATCGGGGGGACCAGAGAAGCTCGATCACAAGCCAAGGCGCCGCTTGACCTCATCGTGTGGGATTCCATCGCCACGGTCAAGCTGTGCGAGGCCTTCCTCGATTTTCGCAAGGAATACCAAGCGCTCAATGGCATCGTCGACCGAAGCATCTTGCGGCAATTCGCGAATCGCCTCAACCATCTGATCCCGGGTGATGCGATGTGGCATACGACCTTGATTCTACTCCTGGTTCTTCCAGCGCATCGGCAGCGAATTTGTCATATCAACGGTGCGAATGAGCCGCGCGCCGTCCAAGTTCAGCGGCGCGTCGGCTCCATTCGCGTGTTGGCCCGCCGTTCGTAGTCGGGTTCCGCCCACGCTTGAGCCCGCGCGGCGAGTTCGGCCCACACGCTTGGCCACTCGTGGAGCGTCGCCGGATCGAAGTCGGCGCCGTTCGGCCACGTCAGGGTACCCACTTCCTGATCGAGAGTCACGGCGTTGAACACGGCCAGGTCCCGCAATGGGCCGAAGAGTGCGCCGTGCAGCACCGGCTGGAAGTCGATCTCTTGCGTGGTTCCGTCCGTGAAGGCCACCGACAGCGTGTACGGACCGACGATGTCGAACCGCGCGACGCGATGGATGGGATGGGGCATGGACTACCTGAGTGGTTCGATCTTGACCGGCGGCTGGCCCGATTGCAAGAGATCCCAATC
>MEKU01000053.1:23952-44576 GCA_001767195.1 Acidobacteria bacterium RIFCSPLOWO2_02_FULL_67_21 | reverse complement strand
TTCTCCTGGCGCCTGACGAGGCGCGGCGCGCTGTCGTCGCCGCGGCGGCCGACCGCAGGCACAAAGTCATCGGCATGCACTTCGCGGACGAGGCCCTTGGCGGCGTCGCGCGCGTGGCGGGCGCGGCGCTTGCCCGCCGAGATCGCCCGTTTGTGCGCATCGGTCTGCGTCCGCCTCGATTTAATCTGCGTCGGCCGAACGTCGCCCGGTACGGGCTCGGCTTCCTGATCGTCGAGTGAATCCGCTTCGGCAGCCGGCGTGCCCGCGCCTCTGCCCCCGAGCGCAGCAATGGCCTTGTCCACCGCAGCGAGCTGATCCCGCAGGGCCCGGCGCTGCGCCTGGAGCAGTGCCACGATTCGCGTCAATTCGGCCATCGCTTTCACCTTACTCCCGAATCATGGTCCAGCGGCCCCTTCATTCTTCGAGCTCACCCGCCAGGCGCAGCACGTCGTCATAGAGTCCAGGCCCCATGAAGAAGGACTCCCGCAGGAGCGCGTCCAGATGCGGGCGAACACTGGAGATGATCGCGCGGCGCTTCGCGACAAGGAGGATTCCGACCGTGCCGATAACCGACAAGTCGAGCGTTCGCGCAATTCTCCTCGCAAGGAGATCGTCAAGAAGAATGCGGTCGGCCCGAGCCTCGATAGCAAGCGCCAATGCCTCCCGCTCGCCGGCTCCCAGCGAGCGCTGGAGGACACGGGCGGAAATCGGCTGCTGTAACTTCTGGACGCGCAGCCACGGGGGCAGCGTAGGAATGGACGGCGCGACCTCAAGCGCAACGGCTGGCGGGATGAGAATCGGCTCAAACACGGCAGGAAGGAGAGGCAACTGCCCGATGGCAGCGAATGCAATCAACGGGCTGGAATTCGAAACGACGGCCACTCAGAGAGACCGGCTGTCCTCGACTTCCCTGCGAAGTTCATCGCCACCAAGCTGCAAATAGGGAATGCCGCGCGCCGACGCGTAGCGAATGAAATCCCCGCGCGGCATGCCAAGCAGTTCTGCCGCCTTTCCGCTCGATACGTCTCCCTGACGATAAAGCTCGAGCACGATCAGCTCGCGCGCCGTCTGCCGTACAGGGCGATGCAGCTCTTCGAGCAGATCAATCAGGTCCTGATCGAGTTCGACGTGGGCGGCTCCCATGGTGTCTCGACTCATCTTACATCCGAACATGGTACGGTGGAGAGATGCTGTCTGCGGGCGCATAACGGCACTTCCGTTAACTCGGGAGGCCTCTAATATTTCCTATCGTCTTCCTATCGTCCCCTCCGTGCGCGACGCGATGCATGCCGTCGCCACACTCGGGCGGGCACCTCAAGTCCAACGGAGATCCTGGCTGGCTCGTGCTCGGGCGCGGACTGCACGATCTGCTGCTCCTCGAACTCGGCTGGCGAGCGCGAAGGGACGCAGAGAAGTGATCAATCATGAGGCCTTCAGGCGGACCGGCCGCTGGTCCGGCTAAACCCGGACACGACGTGCGCAGGCAATGTGCAAAGCGCTATTTAGATTCTCTGAAAGTTCTTCTCCACTTCCCTGCGCGTCAGGCGCAGCATCACCGGCCGGCCATGAGGGCAGACCGTCGAGAAGGCCGTCTCGCGCAGCTCCTCGAGCAGATGCGCCATCTTTTCCGCAGTGAGCGGGTAGTTTGCCTTGACCGCGGCATGACACGCCATCGTCGCGGCAATCCGCCTGACGCTTTCCTCCACCGCCGCACCGACGCCCAGCCCTTCGAGGTCTGCGGCCAGGGCCCGGATCGCCGCCTCGCACGCATCTCGCCGAAGCAGCGCCGGAACCGCGCTCACGCACACCGTCTCTCCGCCAAAGGCCTCGAGCTCGAACCCGATGCGCTCGAGCGCGCGCGCATGATCGGCCAGGCCCTGCCGCGCCGCCGCGGGCAGATCGACGACCACCGGCTGCAGCAGCCGCTGGCTCTCGAGACGTCCGCTCGTGAGCCGCTCCATGATCCGCTCGAAGAGAACCCGCTCGTGCGCGACGTGCTGGTCGATGATGACAATGCCCTCGTCATCGACCGCAATGATGAAGGTGTCGCGGAATTGACCGAGTGCGATCATGGGCCGGAGCACGGAAGAGGGTGCGATCGCACTGTCGCCCGTCGGGGCGATCGCACTGACGTTTCTTGGTGCAATTGCACTGGCGCCCGTCGGTGCGATTGCACTGGCGCTTGTTGGTGCGGTCGCACCGACATTCGTCAGTGGGCTCGCACCTCCCCCCCAACGACTCGGAAACGTGGCGCCGTACCCCGCCGGCAGCGGGAGCGTGGCCGCCTCCGGGTCGAGCGGCCGGGGCGCCTCGAGGTGCAGTTCGGGCGCCGGCCCCCGGCCGAGCGCGTCGCCGAGCGCGCGACGCACCGCCTGGTGTACGTAGGACTGATCGCGGAACCGCACTTCCGCCTTCGTCGGATGCACGTTCACATCCACCGCTGCAGCCGGCATCGTCAGGAACAGGTGGACCTCCGGGCTCCGCTCCTTCATCGTGGCCACGCTGTAGGCATCGAGGATGGCGTGCGCGATGGTGCGATCCCGGACGATGCGGCGGTTGACGAACACGTGCTGCGGCCCGCGCGTGGGCCCCTGCTCGGCCAGCGCGGCGACATACCCGGTGACAGTCACGTCGCCGGAGCCACGGCGCACTTCGATGAGATCGGTGCGATCGCCGTACAGCTGATAGAGGCGGTCGCGAAGCGCGGCCACCGGCGGGCACCGGATGAGGCTGCGGCCGGCGCTCGAGAGCGAGAACCCGATCTCCGGATGGCAGAGGGCGAGCTGTGTGACCAGGCGGGACACCTGCGCCGCTTCCGCGCCGTCCGACTTCAGAAACTTGCGGCGGGCCGGCAGGTTGTAGAAGAGGTCCCCGACTTCGACAGAGGTCCCTTCCGGCATTCCGACCTCGGTGACCGACGCGACGGCACCCCCGTTGATCCGGATTTCGGTGCCCGTCTCGCTGCCACGGGCGCGCGACCGCAGCACGAAGTGGGAGACCGAGGCAATACTCGGAAGGGCCTCACCGCGAAACCCGAGGGTCTGGATCGCCTCGAGGTCCGCCGCCCGGCGGATCTTGCTCGTGGCGTGACGCTCCACGGCCAGCCGCGTCTCCTCGGGCGTCATCCCCTCCCCGTCGTCCTCGACACGGATCAGCCGCTTGCCGCCGAGCTCGATGGCCACGCCGATCCGCCGCGCGCCGGCGTCGATCGCGTTCTCGATCAGTTCCTTGACGACGGCCGCGGGCCGCTCGACCACCTCGCCGGCGGCGATCTGATTGGCCAGGTCCGGCGGAAGCACCTGTATCCGCGACACTAGATCCATCGGTTCAGCCTGAACAGCGCGAGCATCCCGGCGGCAATGACCGCCATGATCCCGCCGACCCACCAGAACTGCTGCATCGCGGACCCGGGAAACATCGGGAGCGGCACGTTCATGCCCCACATCCCGGTCAGGACGGTCAGCGGCAGAAAGATGGTCGAGATGACTGTGAGGACTTTCATGACCACGTTCAGACGGTTCGACACGCTCGACAGGTGCGCCTCGAGGATGCTCGTGATCCGGTCCTGGAACATGATCGCCTCTTCCGAAAGCCTGACGAACTGATCGTACACGTCGCGAAAGCGGTACGTCATTTCGTCGTTGATCAGCGAGAACTCGCGGTGGGCCAGCCGGCCGACCGCATCCCGCTGTGGAATCACCACCCGGCGAAGCGACGCCAGGTCGCGCTTGAGCATCAGGATCTGACGGACGATGTCGGTTCGATATCCGAGGATGGCCTCCTCCTCGAGGTCGTTGACCTGTTCTTCGAGCGCGTCGATCTCTGGCCGGTAGTTCTCGACCATCGAATCCACGATCCGGTGCAGCAGCCCGGCAGCCCCCTCGGCCAGCACGTGCTCATGCTGCCCGCAGATCGACTTCCACTTCGCGATGCTGCGCGAGAAGCCGTCGTGAACGGTGACCAGGTAGTTCAGGCCCAGAAAGAAATCGACGTCACGCGTGGCGAAGCCCCGCTCGCCCTGCTGGTGGTCGATGCCGTGCAAGATCAGGTATAGGTAGCCGGGGTACTGCTCGATCTTCGGATGGTGAATCTTGCTGAGCGCGTCCTCCACCGAGAGGGGGTGGAAGTGAAACAGGTCGCTCAGAACCCGCCCTTCATCCGCGGTGGCGGCGGCGAGATCCACCCAGAGGACCACGTCGGAGTCGGCGTCAAGCCACTTCGTGTCTACCGCGGGCGCGCTTCTCGTTTCGCCGTGCTGGTGGACGTAGATATTGATCACGAACGGTCAATCACCCGAGAGCGCCGCCTGGGCCGCGGCGAGCCGGGCCACCGGCACCCGGAACGGGGAACAGCTGACGTAATCGAGCCCCACCCGGTTGAAGAAACGGATCGACGCCGGGTCGCCGCCATGTTCCCCGCAGATCCCGAGCTCGATGCCGGGGCGAGTGCTGCGCCCCCGTGTGACGGCGATCTCCACGAGCTGACCGACGCCCGTCTGGTCAATAGTTGCGAACGGGTTGCTCGTGACGATCTCGCGCTCGGCGTACTCCGGCAGAAACGACCCGGAATCGTCTCGCGACATGCCGAGAGCGGTTTGTGTCAAGTCGTTCGTGCCGAAGCTGAAGAACTCGGCCGACTCGGCGATCTCGTCAGCCGTGAGCGCGCCGCGAGGCACTTCGATCATCGTCCCGACCATGTAGTGGAGCTTCACGTGCTGCTGCGCCTGGACCTCGCGCGCGGCCTGGTGCACCACCTCGAGCTGCAGATCGAGCTCCCGCTTGAAGCCGACCAGCGGGATCATGATTTCCGGGTGTACCTTGATCCCTTCCTTCTGCACCATCGCGGCCGCCTCGAACACCGCGCGCGCCTGCATCGCCGAAATCTCGGGGTGGGCGATCCCGAGGCGGCATCCCCGGAAGCCGAGCATCGGGTTGGCCTCATGCAGCTGCTCGACGCGCGCCCGGATCCGCTCGACGGGCACGATCAGCTTCTTCGCGAGGACGGCCTGCTGCTCCTCGGTGTTCGGCAGAAACTCATGGAGGGGCGGGTCGAGGAACCGGATCGTGGCCGGGTAACCCTTCAGCACGCGGAAGATGCCAGCGAAGTCGTCGCGCTGGTACGGCAGGAGCTTCTCGAGCGCCGCCTTCCGCTCCGCCAGCGTCTCGGCGAGGATCATCTCGCGCATCGCGTCGATGCGGTCGCCCTCGAAGAACATGTGCTCGGTGCGGCACAGGCCGATTCCGACCGCGCCGAACGCGAGGGCGTGGCTGGCCTGCTCGGGCGTGTCGGCATTGGTCCGCACCTGCATCCGGGTGGCGCGGTCGCACCACTTCATCAGCTGCTCGAAATGCCTGAACTGCTCCGTCTGCTTCGCCGCCGCGTTGCCCTCGATGAATCCGGCGACGATTTCAGACGGCGCCGTCTTGACGCGGCCGGCGTAGACGCTGCCGATCGTGCCGTCGATCGACATCCAGTCGCCTTCCTTGAACGATCGCCCGCCCACGGTGACCGTGCGCGCCTGGTAGTCGACCTCCAGCGCGCCCGCGCCCGACACGCACACCTTGCCCATCTGCCGGGCCACGAGTGCGGCATGCGAGGATACGCCGCCCCGCGCCGTGAGAATGCCGCGCGCGGCAATCATCCCTCGCAGGTCCTCAGGAGACGTCTCGATGCGGACGAGCAGCACCGGCTCTCCCTTTCCGGCCGCCGCCACGGCGCGATCGGCGTTCAGGTAGATGCGCCCGGACGCAGCGCCAGGACCCGCGGGCAACCCGCTCGCGATTGCCCCGGCCTTGTCGCGCTCGGTGGCGTCGAAGACCGGGGCCAGGAGCTGTTCGAGCTGATCCGCAGGGTTGCGCATCACCGCGGTCTTCCAGTCGATCAGCTTCTCCTTGACCATGTCCATCGAGAACTTCAGCGCCGCCATCGCCGTGCGCTTCCCGTTGCGCGTCTGCAGCATGTAGACGACGCCCTCTTCGATGGTGAACTCGAAGTCCTGCACATCCCTGAAATGCCGCTCCAGGGCCTGCCGGATCCGCTCGAGCTCGCGATGCGCGGCGGGCATCTGCTTCTTGAGCTCCGACACCGGCTCAGGCGTGCGCACGCCGGCCACGACGTCTTCGCCCTGCGCGTTGATCAGGAACTCCCCGTAGAACTCCTTCTCGCCGTTGGCGGGGTTGCGCGTGAACGCCACACCCGACCCGGACCGCTCCCCCGTGTTGCCGTACACCATCGCCTGCACGCTGACCGCGGTGCCCCACTCGGACGGAATGCGGTACTTGTGGCGATAGACGACGGCGCGATCGTTCCTCCAGGAGCCGAACACGGCGCCGACGGCCCCCATCAGCTGGTCCCACGGCGAGGCGGGAAAATCCTGTCCGGCGCGATCCGCGACCAGGGCCTTGAAGCGCCCGACGAGCTCCTGCAGGTCCTCGGTCGTGAGCCTGGTGTCCTCGATCCCGTCGTGGTGACGCTCCTGCTTGAGCCGCTCGATGACCGTCTCGAAGGGCTCGTGGTCCTCGCCGGGACGCTTCTGCACGCCGAGCACGACGTCGCCGTACATCTGGACGAACCGGCGGTAGCAGTCCCACGCGAATCGCGGGTTGCCGGTTTTGGCGGCCAGGGCGGCGACGGTCTCGTCGTTGAGGCCCAGGTTGAGGATCGTGTCCATCATGCCGGGCATCGAGTCGCGCGCGCCCGAGCGTACCGAGACCAGAAGCGGGTTCTTCAGGTCGCCGAACTTCTTGCCGGTCTGCTTCTCGATCGCCGCCACGCCGGCCTGCATCTGCGCCCGCAGGTTGGCCGGGTACGCGCGCTCGTTGGCGTAGTAGTACGTGCAGACCTCTGTCGTGATCGTGAACCCGGGCGGGACCGGCAGCCCGATGCGGCACATCTCCGCCAGGTTGGCGCCCTTGCCGCCGAGCAGCGGCTTCATCGTGCCGTTGCCGTCGGTCTTGCGGCCGAACAGGTACACGTGCTTCTTCGACCGCGTCGCCTTCGCCTTCTTCGACTGCGTCGGCTTCGCGCCGCGGGCCCGGGTCTTCCTTGCTGCCTTCGTCTTCGCCATCGAGATCAATTCTCCGTCGCGATCTCCGAAAGATCCGCAATGTTGAGAATCAGGTCGCGGAGCGCCGCCACCAGCGCCAGCCGCGCCTGCCGAAGCGCCAGGTCGCCGGCCATCACCAGCACATCATCGAAGAAGGTGGCCACGGCGGGCTGGAGGGCCTCGATACTGGCAAACGCCTCGCGGTAGTCGCCGCGGGCCGCGGCGTCACGGATGCCGGGCGCGCGCTCGTCGATCCGCGACCACAAGGTCCGCTCCGCCGGGTCCACCAGGCGCAACTGCAGAGCCGCCCACTCGCCCGGACTGGACGTGACGCCCTTCGTGATGTTCTTGACGCGCTTCAACAGGGCGGCAACGCCCAGCAGGGCCTGCGACCCGCTCATCTGCGCGAGCGCCTCCAGCTTGAGGCGCGCGTCGAGCGGGCTCACCTCCTCGATGCCGCCGTGCAGCACGGCCCGGACGCTCCGGACGTCGTAGCCGCGCTGTTCGAGCAGGTACGAGACGCGATCGGCCATGAACGACAGCATCGTCTTTCGAGGCTCTCCGCCGTCGGCCGTGCCGGCGCCGCCAAAGGGCTCCCCCGCGCGCGCCAGCAGCGTGCCGAGCTGCACCCGGATGTCGAGGCCCGTCAGCTCAGGCAGGTCGGCCAGAATCTTCACGATACCCTGCGCCTGCCGGCGCAGTCCGAGCGGGTCGCGGGAGCCGGTGGGCCGCTCCCCTGCCGCGAACATTCCGGCCACCGAGTCCAGTTTGTCGGCCAGCGACACGGCCGCCCAGGTGACCGCCGCGGATCCGAGCTGCGGCCGTAAGGGGGGCGCGTCGGGTTCGACGCCGATCGGCAGGTAGTGGAAGTAGATCGCCTTCCACACCGCTTCGGGCTGCCCCTCCTCGCGCGCGTAAATGCCGCCCATCGTCCCCTGAAGCTCCGTGAGCTCGCGCACCATGTCGGTGGCCAGATCGGCCTTGCAGAGCCGGCCGGCGCGCTCGGCCTGCGCGGCGGCCTCCTCGCGGCCGAATGCGTCGCGGGCGATCCATGCGGCCAGCGCGGCCACGCGATCGGCCTTTTCGCGATACGTGCCGAGCTTCTTGTGAAACAGGATGGTCGCGAGCCGATCGATCCGCGCCTCGAGGGGCGTCCTGCGGTCCTCGTCCCAGAAGAACCGCGCGTCGCGAAGCCGCGCGGCCAGCACGCGCTCGGCGTTGCGGGAGATGATCTCCGGCTTCTCCGGCTGCATGTTGACGACGGCCAGGAACGCGGGCTTGAGCTTTCCTTCCTCATCGACGACGGGAAAGAAGTGCTGGTGATGAATCATCGTGGTCGTCAGCACTTCCTCGGGCAGCTGAAGGTACTCGACGCCGAAGTACCCCGCAACCACCGAGGGATACTCCACCAGGTCGGGCACTTCCTGCAGGAGCGACGAGTGCGCAGCCACCAGGCCACTGACGCGCCCGCCGAGCCGCCGGGCATGCGTCTCGAGCTCGCGGCGGATCTTCGACTCGCGCTCGCTCCGCTCGAGGATGACGAAATTTTCGAGCAGCCGGGCACGGTAGTCGTCGAACGTCTTGATCTTGATCGCCCGGCCGGCGCGTCCGCTGGTCGTGAAAAACCGGTGCCCGTACGTCTGGGACCCCGAGCGGACGTCCTGCACGTTGGGGCCTTCCGCCATCTCGCTTCGGCGGATGACAAACGGGACGACCCGCCCCCCGTACATCAGCACGAGCCAGCGGATCGGCCGCGCGAAGACGAGCTCGCCCCGGCCGTCCTCCAGGTGCGCGTCCCAGCGCATCTGCTTGGGAAACGTCAGATCGCGGAGGACGCCGGCCATCACGTCGGCCAGGACGTCAACGGTCGCCTTGCCGCGCTGGCGGACGCGATGGGCCAGGTAGGTGCCCTTCGGCGTCTCGTGCCGCTCGAGCGCGCCCACCTCGACGCCGTGCTTCCTGGCAAACCCGGCAGCCGCCGGGGTCGGCTCGCCGCCGGCGTTGAACGCGGCCGCCACGGGCGGCCCGGTCACGAGCTCTTCGAGATCCGTCTGCCGTTCGGCCAGCTTCGCCACGCGCGCCGTGAGCCGTCTCGGGGTGCTGTAGGTTTCGCTCGGCGCGTCGATCGTCAGCCGGAACTCCTTGAGCCGGCCTTCGAGGTGCCGGCCCAGCTGCGCGGTGAGATCCGGCAGCCACCCGGCCGGAATCTCCTCGCATCCGATCTCGATCAGGAGCTCGCGATCCACGCCTAGGCTCCGCCTCTCGTCGCGTCTGCCGCGCCGGAGGCCGCCGTGCTCCCGGTTCCGTCAGGCGAGGAGTCGAGATACGTCCTGGCGATCCCGACCGCGAGCTGGCGGACGCGAAGAATGTAGGCCGTCCGCTCGGTGACTCCGATGCTGCCGCTCGAGTCGAGCACGTTGAAGAGATGCGAGCACTTGAGGCAATGCTCGAGCGCCGGCAGGACCAGGCCCGACGCGAGCAGCCGCTCGGCGAATCCGTAGTACTTCTCGAACAGCTCGCGGTGCAGCGCGGCAAACGCGCCGGCCGGCATGTCCACCTGGCCGAAGGCGTACTTCGACTGCTCGATCTCCTCCCGGAGCCGCACCTCGCCGTACTTCACGCCGCCGCCCCATTCGAGGTCGAACACGTTGTCGACCCGCTGCAGGAACATCGCAATCCGCTCGAGCCCGTACGTGATCTCGCACGAGATCGGAGCCAGGTCGATGCCGCCGACCTGCTGGAAGTAGGTGAACTGCGTGATCTCGAGGCCGTCGAGCAGCACCTGCCATCCGATGCCCCACGCGCCGAGCGTGGGCGATTCCCAGTTGTCCTCCTCGAAGCGGATATCGTGCTGCCGTGGATTGATGCCGCACGCCTCCAGGCTCTCGAGATAGATCCGCTGCACCTCGTCCGGCGAAGGCTTCAGGATCACCTGGTACTGGTGGTGCTTGAACAGCCGGTTCGGGTTCTGGCCGAATCGGCCGTCGTCCGGGCGGCGCGACGGCTGCACGTACGCCACGCTCCAGGGCTTCGGTCCAAGCACGCGGAAGAGCGTCTCGGGGTGCGAGGTCCCGGCCCCCACCTCGATATCGAGCGGCTGCTGCAGCAGGCACCCGTGCGAGGCCCAGAACGCCGAGAGCTTCAGAATGAGGTCCTGGAAGGTCACGAAGCTGAGTGGGGGCTACGCATGGCGGCGCAGGTCGCGCAGGACGCGGTCCGATTTCAGGGCCTTTTCCAGGTGCGTGGTGATGAGCGCCCGGTGGACCTGCTCCAGCTCGGTGAGCGTCTTGCGATTGACGGGCACGTCGGCCAGCCGGTCCGGCGCCACGGTGCGCGACGCGGCCAGAAACTCCATTGCCTGGGCCGACAGCGTGCCGCGCGCTTCCGGGTACACGCCCTGCAGCCGCAGCAGCCAGTATTCGAAATAGCGGGCCAGCGCCTCCACGGGCGCGCCCGAGGCAAGCGCGCCGAGCATCGACGCCCCCAGCCGGTACAGCCGCTCGTCGGCGTCCGCTTCCTGCGCCCATTCGTCGAGCAGCTCCGCGAAGTAACTGACATAGCCGAGCGCATCTTCGTCCGGTACGTAGTGTCCGGCTTTCGCCGGACCGGTCAGCGACAGCGGCGTCCGGATCGTCTCGGCGAAATTGAGGCCCACCAGCTCGCGCCGCTCCTTCTCGAAATAGGCGACCCGGGCCTCCGTCAGCGGCTCGAGGGCGCCCAGAAACCGCGACCGCGCCCGGCGCGCGCCTTTGGCGACGCCCCGCTTCTTCCCCCGGTCGCGGGTGAGAAACACGACGATGCGATCGGCTTCACCGAGCTTGTATGTGCGGAGGATCAGCGCGTCGGCGGTGTACAGGGGCACAGAAACGACTCCATTTTACGTCGTTCGACCGCCTCGACCCTCAAGGAACCAGGTAGCCCGCCAGGAGGGTCGCCAGGCCCAGAAACGAGAAAAAACCGAATACGTCGGTCAGCGTCGTGATGAAGACCGACGAGGCCAGGGCCGGATCGACATTCACGGCACGGAGGCCGAGCGGCACGAGGGTGCCGGCGGTCGCGGCCACGAACATGTTGATGACCATGGCGGCGCCCAGCACGAGCCCGAGCACCGGGCTGCCGCGCGTCGCCCAGACCACCGCCGCCGCCACCAGGCCGAGCACGACGCCGTTGCCCAGCCCGACGATCGCCTCCTTGACCAGCGCCTTGCGCGCATTCGTCCAGGTCAGCTCGCCGAGGGCGATGCCGCGCACGATGACCGTCAGCGTCTGGGTTGCGGCGTTCCCGCCCATGCCCGCCACGATCGGCATGAAGACGGCCAGCGCCGTGATCCGCTCGATCGTGCCTTCGAAAATCGCGACCACCGACGCCGCGACGAACGCGGTCACCAGGTTGACCCCCAGCCACGGCAGCCGCTTGCGCAGCGACTCGCCGGCGGGCGTGAAGGCGCGCTCGTCGCCCGAGACACCGGCCAGCCGGTAGATGTCCTCCGTCGCCTCGTCCTTGATGACGTCAATGACGTCGTCCACCGTGATGACGCCGACCAGCTTGTTCTCTTCGTCGACGACCGGAATGGCGAGCAGGTTGTACGAGGCGACCTGGCGCGCCACCTCCTCCTGGTCCGTGTCGACGCGCGCGCTGATGATGTCGGCCGTCATGATCCGCTTGAGCGGCGTCTCCGGCGAGACCAGCAGCAGCCGGCGCAGCGACGTGACGCCGACCAGGTGCCGTCGCTCGTCGACGACGTAGAGATAGAAGACCATCTCGACGTCGCGGTTCGTCTGCAGCTCGGTGATCGCTTCGCCGACGGTCATGTCCTCGCTGAGCGCGAAGACATGCGGGTTCATGATGCGGCCGGCGGTCTGCTCGTCGTACTCGAGCAGGTTCTCGACCTCCCCCGACTGTTTCGGCCGCATGAGGTCGAGCACGGCCGCCGACAGCTCGTCGGGCAGGTAGTCGATCAGGGCCGCCGCGTCGTCGGAGGGAATCTCCTGGGCGAGCGTGGCAATCTCCTCGGCCGACCGGGTGGCCAGCAGCGCCGCGCCCGCTTCGGGGCCGAGCTCCGACACGCCTTCCATGGCCAGCCGGCCGTTCCGCTCGGCCAGCAGGCTGAACGTGGCTTCGCGGTCGCGCTCCGGAAGCTCACTGAAGATCTGGGCGAGATCGGCGGGATGCTGCTTCTGCAGCAGGTTCAGCAGATTGGCGGTCGCGCCGATGCGGAGCAGCCGTTTGACTGAGTCGAGGACGAGATCGATTCTGCGCTGCGCCGCCATGAGGCTGACCTGTTCACCACGCGAAACAGCTCAATTTAGCACGCGCTGTGCCCGCGGTCACACGTTTTCCGCCCCGGTGACGGTATTTCTTCGATGCGGACCGAGTCAGGCGGGGCTGAAGCCCCGCCTCTACGACGGCCGGCTGATCTCAAACCGATCGTTTCAATCCGATCGTAGGGGCGGACCTTCAGGTCCGCCCGAAGTAGATGACGGTGTCGGAGGGGCGGACCTTCAGGTCCGCCTGATCCCGGACGAACGCCGCGTGACCGTTACCGTCTCCGCAGGCCCATCTCGTCGAGCACGCGCTCGTCGTCGCGCCACTCGGACTTCACCTTGACGCGCAGATCGAGGTACACGCGGCTGTTGAAGTATCGCTCCAGCTCCTGCCGCGCCACCGTCCCAATCTCCTTGATCATCGCGCCCCCTCTGCCGATGACGATCGGCTTCTGGGACTCGCGCTCGACCAGGATTGTCGCGTAGATGCTGAAGCGGGGATCGTCGCCCGGCTCCTCGAAGCTGTCGATGACCACGGCGGTCGAAAACGGCAGCTCGTCGCGGGTCAGTCGCAGCACCTGCTCGCGCACGACCTCGGCCGCGAAGAAGCGCTCGGGCTGATCGGTGACGTAGTCCGGCGGATAGAACGGCTCGCCCTCGGGCAGGTGCTCCAGGAACACCCGTTCGAGGACGTCGACATGGGTGCCGTCGAGCGCGGACAGCGGAACGAAGTCGACAAACGCGTGGGCCTGGCGGTAGCGGTCGATGATGGGCAGCAGCCTGTTCTTCGCGATGAGATCGACCTTGTTCATCGCAAGCACGGCCGGAACCGCCGCCTGCGTCACCAGATCGAGCATGTAGCGATCCCCGGGGCCCTCCTTGGCGGACACGTCCACGACGAGTGTCAGCAGGTCCACGTCGCGCATCGCCTCGAGTGCGACGTCGACCATCCGCACGTTCATGCGGTGCATCGGCTTGTGAACGCCCGGCGTGTCGACGAACACGACCTGCCCCTCCGGGTAGTTCTTGACGCCGACAATGCGGGTACGCGTCGTCTGCGGCTTGTCGGAGACGATCGCCAGCTTGTGCCCGACGATCCGGTTGAGCAGCGTCGACTTGCCCGCATTGGGGCGCCCGACGAGCGAGACGAAGCCGGCTTTCATGGCTACAGATCGCGGGGGCCCGGGCCTGGCGCCTCGGCGCTGGAGGCTGTTCCGGCGCGCAGCAGGGCGTCGAGATCGAGGCGGCGTGTGAACATCGCGAGCCGACCGTCCGGGGTGCGGGGCCATTGGTCCTCCGGACGGTCCCAGTAGAACTGCAGCGCCCGATCGAGATCGGCCACCTTCAGATGAACGTGGCCGATGCGAACGAGAGGATGAATCTCAGCCATATGCCTGGAACCACGAAGTCCACGAAGATCTCGAAGGGCACGAAACCCTGACTGCTATTCATTCGTGATCTTCGCGATCTTCGTGTCTTCGTGGTCTATTCCGTCTCCGCGGGCGCGCCGGCGCGGCGCTTCAGCCGGACCTTCGTGATCCGACGCCGCTCCACCTCCAGCACTTCCGCCGCCAGGTCATCCACCTCGAACGTCTCGCCAAGGTACGGCATCCGCCCCAGGTGTGACAGCAGGTACCCGCCGACCGTCTCGAACCCCTCGCGCTCGATCTCCACGCCCAGGCGATCGCGTACCTCGTCCACGCTCACCTTGCCGCTGAAGACGAACACTCCCTCTCCCTCGTCCACGACGGTCTCGCTCTCGACGTCGTACTCGTCCCGAATCTCGCCGACAATCTCCTCGAGCAGATCCTCGACCGTCACCAGACCCGCCGTGCCGCCGTACTCGTCGACGACAATGGCGAGCTGCGCCTGGCGCCGCTGCATCTCCTTCAGCAGCTCCGAGACCCGCTTGCTCTCGGGCACCATGTAGGCCGATCGCATCAGCGTCGTCAGCGGCGGCTCCGCGCCGGGCGGCAGCGCCACCAGATCCTTGACGAACACGATGCCGACGATGTTGTCCAGGTCCTTGCGGTAGACCGGAATCCGCGAGTACAGCTCCTCGCGGAAGAGCGTGCGCAGCTCGTTGAGCGTGGCGTCGGCGCGGATCGCCACGATATCGGGCCTCGGGGTCATGACCTCGCGGACGACGGTCTCGGTGAAGTCGACGATCGACTGGAGCAGCTCGCGGCCTTCCTCCTCCGAAATGGCCGCCTCGCCGCCCGGGTCCTCGCGCGACGCCGCGGCCTTGCCGCCCGGCTCGGCCTCGGTGCCCGCCGGCGCCTCCCGCTCGCGCGCGCCGACCATGCCGACCAGCAGGCTGGTCATCGGCCGCAGCGCGCGCGCGACGGGGTGGAAGGCCGGCAGCAGCACGTCCAGCACCTGCTCCGGATCCCGCCTGACGATCACCATCGGCAGCAGATGCTCGCACACCACCACGAACGCGACGAGCGACACGAAGAAGGCGGCAACCGACCGCGCGTCGTCCACGGTGCTGACGCGGGCAATCAGCACGCCGGCGAGCACCGTGCAGAGCCCGATCAGCACGCGGACCGGAATGAAGAGCTGCAGCGGATCGTCCAGGTAGCGCCCCAGCCGGTCGCCGCGCCCGCCGCGCTCGGCCATCAGGCGGAGCGACAGCCGCATCAGCGCGCTGAACGCCGCCTGCACCGACCCCAGAAAGACAGTCGCGCACGCAAGGAGGAACAGGGCGAGCGGGGTCACCGGTGCCTCTCGATCAGACCCTCCCGAAGGCCGCCCAGCCGGCGCAGCCGGCTCTCGACGCGGGCCATGCGGCCGGCGTCGCGCTCGTGATCATAGCCAAGGAGGTGCAGCAGGCCGTGCAGCGCGAGCACACGGACTTCGGTCGTGATCGGGTGCCCCGCCTCGCGCGCCTGCCGGCGCGCCACGCCGGCCGCAATGACGATGTCTCCGAGGTGCCCGGGCTCCGCCGAGGGGAACGACAGGACGTCGGTCGGGCGATTCTTCCGGCGGTACCGGCGGTTGAGCGTATGAACGCGCCGGTCGGGCACGACCGCCACGGTCAGGGCGCCGCGCGCCCGGGCCGGCGCGATCGATTCCAGCCACCGGGCCAAGCCCGGCGCAAACGTGCCGGGCGGCGCCACGATTTCGACGGCGAGGCCAGGCGGACCTGAAGGTCCGCCTCTACGACGGCGAGATCCGTCTCTTTGCCCCCTACGCCCTCGGCCCCTGCGACCGTCCCCGTCAGCCATGTGAGCGCGAGCCGTTCGAAAACGCCTCGTACGCCTTCACGATCTGCTGCACCAGCTTGTGCCGAACCACGTCCTTGTCGTCGAAATAGACGAACCCGATGCCCTCGACGTCCCGGACGATCTTGAGCGCCTCCACGAGCCCCGACATGCGCGCGGTCGGCAGGTCGATCTGCGTGATGTCGCCGGTGACGACGGCCTTGGACCCGAACCCGAGCCTGGTGAGGAACATCTTCATCTGCTCGGAGGTCGTGTTCTGCGCCTCGTCCAGAATGACGAACGCATCGTTGAGCGTGCGGCCGCGCATGAAGGCCAGCGGCGCCACCTCGATGACGCCGCGCTCGATCAGCCGCCCCGCCTTCTCGGAGTCCATCATGTCGAACAGCGCGTCGTACAGCGGACGCAGGTACGGGTTGACCTTCTCCTGGAGGTCGCCGGGGAGAAACCCGAGCTTCTCCCCCGCCTCGACAGCCGGCCGGGCGAGCACGATCCGGCTCACCTTCTTGGCGACGAGCGCGGTGACCGCCTGCGCCATCGCCAGATAGGTCTTGCCCGTCCCGGCGGGCCCCACGCCGAACACGATGTCGAACTGCTCGATCGCCTCCAGGTACTTCCGCTGATTGACGCTCTTCGGATTCACGCGCCGCCGCGTCGCCTGCCGCTGGCCGCCTTTCGGGAAGTAATCGCGCAGATCCAGCTCGGCGTTCTCGGCCAGGAGCTCCGCCGCGGTCTTCACGTCGCCGTTGGAGAGCGTGTAGCCCTCGTCCAGCAGGACGCGCAGCTGATCGAAGAGCCGCTCGGTGAGCCGCTCGCGGGCAGGCTCGCCTTCGACGGTCAGTTGCGATCCCTGCGTGCGGATGTCGACGTGGAGCAGCGATTCGATGTGCTTCAGGTTGGTGTCGTGCGCTCCGTAGAGCATGTCGATACGTTCGGCGGGCAGTGCGATCGTTCTCATCGTTTGATGGCCAGGTGCAGCTCCCTCAGCTGTTTCGGATCGACCGGCGACGGCGCGTCCGACATCGGATCCACGGCGGCCGCGGTCTTGGGAAACGCGATGACCTCCCGGATCGAGCTCTCGCCGGTCAGGATGGCGCAGAGACGATCGAGCCCGAGCGCGATGCCGCCGTGAGGCGGCGTGCCGTACTCCAGCGCGTCGAGGAAGAAGCCGAACCTGAGCTTGGCCTCATCCGCGCTGATGTTGAGCAGCGAGAAGATCTGCCGCTGCAGGTCGGCATCGTGGATCCGGATGCTCCCCCCGCCAATCTCGCTCCCGTTCAGCACCAGATCGTACGCCTTGGCGCGCACTTCTGCCGGCTCGGCCTCAAGACGGCCGATGTCGTCCTCATGGGGGGAGGTAAAGGGATGATGCATGGAGACATACCGCTGCTCTCCGGCATCCCACGCCAGCAAAGGAAAGTCCACCACCCAGGCGAACGCGTAGTCGTCGGGCTTGAGGAGCCCCTTCCGCCTCGCGACGTTGAGGCGGAGCTGGCCCAACAGCTTGGACGCGGTGTCGGGCTCACCCGCCACCACCAGGAGCAGCCCGCCCGGCTGCACACCCGTGGCCTCGAGCAGTTGCGCCACGGCCGGCTCGCCGAGCGCTTTCATCACCGAGCTCGTGATCGCCCCATCGGCGGCGCGCCGGGCCCAGACCAGGCCGGTGGCGCCCAACGACTTCGCCTCATCTTCCAGGGCGCGGACCTCGGTGCCCGAGTAGCCGGCCGCGTCGGGCACGACGAACCCGCGCACGGTGCCGCCGTTCGCCACGATGTCGCGGAAGACCCGGAAGCTCGACGCGCGGAACAGCTCGCGGATGTCCTGGATCGGCATGCCGGGCCGGAGGTCCGGCTTGTCGGAGCCGTAGCGCGCCATCGCATCCGCATACGCCATGCGCTGGAACGGCGTCGCGATCTCGCGGCCGATCACCGCGAAGACCTCCCGCATCAGCGGTTCGATCATGCCGAAGATCGTCTCGGGCCGCGCGAAGGACATCTCCACGTCGACCTGCGTGAACTCGGGCTGCCGGTCGGCGCGCAGGTCCTCGTCGCGGAAGCAGCGGCAGATCTGCACGTAGCGGTCGACGCCGCCGATCATGAGGATCTGCTTGAAGAGCTGCGGCGACTGCGGCAGCGCGTAGAACTCGCCCGGGTGCACGCGGCTCGGCACCAGGTAGTCGCGCGCGCCCTCGGGTGTCGACTTGGTGAGAATCGGCGTCTCGATCTCCCAGAACCCGTGCGCATCGAAGTACCGCCTGATGACCATCGTCACCCGGTGGCGCAGGCCCATGTTCGCCTGGAGCTGCGCGCGCCGCAGGTCGAGATAGCGGTACTTGAGCCGCACGTCCTCGGAGACCGGCGTCTCGTCGGCGATCGTAAACGGCGGAGTCTTCGCCTCGTTGAGCAGCACGAGGCGGCGGACGACGATCTCCACCTCGCCCGTCGGCAGCTTCGGGTTCACGGTCTCCGCGGAGCGGCGCCGGACGTGGCCCGCTGCGCCGATCACGAACTCCGAGCGCAGGCGCTTGGCCTTGGCCATCAGCGCCTCGTCATCCTTGTCGAACACGATCTGCGTGATGCCCGCGCGGTCGCGGATGTCCACGAAGAGCAGGCCGCCCAGATCGCGCACCCGATGTACCCAGCCCAGCAGCACGGCGTCCGCGCCGACATCTTCCGGCCGGAGCGCGCCGCACGTGTGCGTGCGGGTCAGGTCGCCCAGTTGTTCAGCCACGCCGTTTCAACGCCTCGAGAATGGCGGCCCCGGCGTCCGCCTGCGAATAGGTCTGCTGCGCCTGCGCCTTCAAATCCTTCACGGTCACCGTGCCTGCCTTCAGCTCGTCGTCGCCCAGAATGGCGACAAAGGGGATCCCCCGCCCGTCAGCGTACTTGATCTGCTTCCCGATCTTGTCGGGGTCGGGATAGACGAGCACGCGAAGCCCCGCGGCGCGCAGCCCTCCGGCAAGCCGCACGGCGTGCGGCGCGCCGGACTGGTCGAACGTCGCCACCATGACGTCGGCGGGGGTCGTCGCCAGCGAGGGCGGGAACATCCCGCGATCCGTCATGACCACGAGAATCCGCTCGAGCCCGAGCGAAAAACCGCAGGCGGGGATCTGCTGGCCCGAGAACATGCCGACCAGATTGTCGTAGCGGCCGCCCCCGCCCAGGCTGCCCGCGAGGTCCGGCACGTTCACTTCCATGATGGCACCCGTGTAGTACGACAGACCGCGCGCGAGACTGGCATCCAGCCGGATCCTCCCGCGCGCGCTCGTGCCGTCCGCGAGCGCCAGGATGCTGGCGAGGTTGGCGTACGCAGCCGTCCCGTGGGGGTCGAGCGCCTGAAACGGAGTCGTATCGCCCTCCGCTGTCTGCTTGAACCGTGCGAGCAGCGAGGCCGCAGCCCCGGCCGCAATCCCTCGGGAGGCCATCTCGACGCCGACGCCCTCGGGGCCGATCTTGTCCAGCTTGTCCACCGCAACCAGCGCGCTGCCGTGCAACTCCTCCGCGATGCCGACGCTGTTCAGGACCGCCGTGAGGAGTTGCCGGTGATTCAGGCGGATAGTGAAGTCGCTGAACCCGAGCTTCACCATCGCGTCGCTGATCGCCGCGCAGAGCTCGGCCTCGACGAGGGGCGAGGGGGACCCGAGCGCGTCCACGTCGCACTGATAGAACTCGCGGAAGCGGCCTTTCGCCGGGCGATCGGCCCGCCAGACCGGCTGAATCTGATACCGCTTGAACAGCCGCGGCAGCTTCGCCTGATGGTGCGCGACGACACGGGCCAGCGGGACGGTCAGGTCGTACCGGAGCGCGAGATCGGCCTGGCCGGTCGCTTCGTGCTCCCCGCGGCGCAGGATCTTGAAGATGAGCTTGTTGCCCTCGTCGCCATACTTGCCGAGGAGCGTCTCCAGGTTCTCGAAGGCCGGCGTCTCGAGCGGCTCGTACCCGTAGCCTTCGTACACCCGCTTGATGATGCCGATGACGTACTCGCGGCGCCGCACGTCTTCGGGCAGGAAGTCGCGCGTGCCGCTCGGCGGCGCAGTACCGGCTGCCATCGTCAGGCGGGCGTCTGCTCGGCCTGGAAGTCGAGGCGGTCGCGCATGTAGTTGTCCGCGTACTTCTGGATCGAGGCGGCCTCGTCGGGCGTGAGCGCCCGCCGCACCGTGCCCGGCAGGCCCATCACCATCGAACCGGGCGGCACGATCATCCCTTCGGTCAGGAGGGTCCCGGCCGCGACGATCGATCCCGTGCCGACGCGGCACCCGTTCAACAGGATCGCGCCCATCCCGATCAGGCAGCGGTCCTCGATCGTGCACCCGTGCGCCATGACGCCATGGCCGATGCTCACGTCATCCCCGATCACGGTCGGATGAGTGTTGCCCATGACATGGACGCAGGTCAGGTCCTGGATGTTGGTGCGCGCGCCGATCCGGATGGCGTTGACGTCGCCCCGGATGACCACGTTCATCCAGATGCTGCTCTCGGCCCCGATCTGGACGTCGCCGATGACCTGCGCGCTGGCGTCGACGAACGCCGACGGATGGACCGCCGGCAGAACGGATCGAAACGGTCGAAGCATGTTTCCCCAATTATAGACTCGGGCCACAGAGTCACAGAGACACAGAGCCAATTCAATTCTCTGTGACTCTGTATCTCTGTGGCCCGTCCGGGAACTACAGCTTGGGCAGGGTGAGCCCCTGCTGGCGCTGGTACTTCCCCTGCTTGTCGGCGTACGAGACCTCGCACGTCTCGTCGCTCTGGAAGAACAGCACCTGGGCGATGCCCTCGTTGGCGTAGACCTTGGCCGGCAGCGGCGTCGTGTTCGAGATCTCGAGCGTCACGAACCCTTCCCACTCGGGCTCGAAGGGCGTGACGTTGACGATCAGGCCGCACCGGGCGTACGTCGACTTGCCCACGCAGACGGTCAGCACGTCGCGCGGGATGCGGAAGTACTCCACCGTGCGCGACAGCGCGAACGAGTTGGGCGGAATGATGCAGACGTCGCTCTTGACGTCGACGAACGACCGCGAGTCGAAGTTCTTCGGATCGACGACGGTGCTGTTGATGTTCGTGAAGACCTTGAACTCGTCGGCCACGC
>MEKU01000053.1:9048-23877 GCA_001767195.1 Acidobacteria bacterium RIFCSPLOWO2_02_FULL_67_21 | reverse complement strand
GCCTACCGGCGTCCCAGGAACATCAACAGCAGCGTCAGCACGACGCTGGCAATGATAGAGGTCGTCAGGGGAAAGTAAAACGAAAAGTTCCCTCGCCGGTACGTCATGTCTCCGGGCAGCCGCCCGATCGGCACACCCATCGCGATCAGCAGCCCGACGGCCACGAGCACGAGGCCGAGAACAATGAACAGGCGTGCCACTAAATGAGTTCCAGCCCCCGGAAGAAATAGCCCAGCTCGAAGGCCGCCGTCTCGGGCGCGTCGGAGCCGTGCGTCGCGTTCCGCTCGATCGAGCTTCCGAACTCCTTGCGCAGCGTGCCGGGGTCGGCCTTCGCCGGGTCGGTGGCGCCCATGAGCGCGCGCCACTTCCGGATGGCATCCGGCGCCTCGAGCGCCATCACGACGCAGGGCCCGGACGACATGAAGTCGGTGAGGCCGCCGAAGAACGGGCGCTCGCGGTGTACCGCGTAGAAACCCTCGGCCTCCTTCTTGGTCAGATGCTGCAGCCGCATCCCGCGGACGATGAAGCCGGCCTCTTCGATGCGGGCCAGGATCCTGCCGGCGAGCCGCCGCTCGACGGCGTCGGGTTTGATGATCGCAAATGTTCGTTCCATAGATTCCGTTCCGGCGGGTCCGCCTGCGGGCGAATCGTGGTCCTCGGCGGAACCCGCCCTACGTACCGAGGATTTCCTTCATCTTGGCGCCCATGTCGGCCGGGCTCTTCACGACGTGGACGCCGGCGGCGGCCAGCGCCGCCATCTTCTCGGCCGCCGTCCCCTTGCCGCCCGCGATGATCGCCCCTGCATGCCCCATGCGCCGGCCGGGCGGCGCCGTCTGGCCCGCAATGAACCCGACCACCGGCTTCCTGGACTCACGCTTGATGAAATCGGCCGCCTCTTCCTCGGCCGTGCCGCCGATCTCGCCGATCATGATGACCGCCTCGGTATCGGGATCGGCGGCAAACAGCCGCAGCGCGTCGATGAACGACGTCCCGATCAGCGGGTCGCCCCCGATGCCGATGCAGGTGGTCTGCCCCATCCCCTGCCGCGTCAGCTGATGGATCGCCTCATAGGTCAGCGTGCCGCTCTTCGACACGATCCCGATCCGGCCTTCCTTGCAGATATGGCCGGGGATGATGCCCGCCTTGGCCATCCCGGCCGAGATCACTCCCGGGCAGTTCGGCCCGACGAGGCGCGTCGGCCGGCCCTGCATGAAGGTCATCACCTTCAGCATGTCCACGACGGGGATGCCTTCGGTGATGCACACGGCCAGCGCAATGCCCGCATCGGTGGCCTCCATGATCGCGTCGGCGGCAAACGGCGGGGGCACGAAGATGACGCTGGCGTTGGCCCCGGTCTCCCGCATGGCGTCGTGGACGTTGTTGAACACGGGCCACCCCTCGTGCGTCGTGCCGCCCTTCCCCGGGGTGACGCCGCCGACCACGGTTGTCCCGTAGGCCGCCGCCTGCTTCGCGTGGAACGTCCCCTCGCGGCCGGTGAGCCCCTGCACGACGAGCCGCGTCTTCTTATCAAGTAGTACTGCCACTCTGTACCTTTGCCCTTTGACCTTTGACCTAGAGTTTCCCCGCCAGCCTGACCACGGTTTCGGCCGCCTCGCCCATCGCGTCGGCCGTCGTGAAGTTCAGGCCGCTCTCCTTCAGCATCCGTTTTCCTTCCTCGACATTCGTGCCCTCCATCCTGATCACGATGGGCACCGGCACGCCGAGCTCCTTGACTGCGGCAATCACGCCCTGCGCCAGCACGTCGCAGCGCAGGATGCCGCCGAAGATATTGATCAGGACCGCGCGGACGTTCTTGTCCGACATCAGGATCTTGAACGCGTTGCGGATCTGCTCGGCGTTGGCGCCCCCGCCGACGTCGAGAAAGTTCGCGGGCTCCCCGCCCGCCAGCTTGATGATGTCCATCGTCGCCATCGCGAGCCCGGCGCCGTTCACCATGCAGCCGATGTTCCCGTCGAGCCGGATGTAGTTCAGCGAGAACTTCGACGCCTCGACCTCCAGCGGGTCCTCCTCGGCAAGGTCGCGCAGCTCGCGAAGGTCCTGGTGGCGGTAGAGCGCGTTGTCGTCGAAGGTGACCTTGGCGTCGAGCGCCAGCAGATCGCCGCCCTTGGTGAGGATGAGCGGGTTGATCTCGATCATCGAGGCGTCGGTCTCGATGAACGCGCGGTAGAGGGCCTCGAGCAGCTTGACCAGCTTCTGCGCCGGGCCGGCCTCGAGCCCCATGGCGAACGCCAGCTTGCGGCCCTGAAAGGGGATGACGCCGGTGCCGCGGCCGATATATTCGCGGAGGATCTTCTCCGGGTGGCTGGCGGCCACTTCCTCGATGTCCATGCCGCCGGCGGCGCTGGCAATCACCACAGGGCACGCCGCCGCCCGGTCGATCAGGAGGCTGAGATACAGCTCCCGCTCGATCTGGAGCCCCTCCTCGATCAGCACCCGGCCCACCTTCCTGCCTTCGGGGCCGGTCTGGTGGGTCACGAGCGTCATGCCGATCATCTGCCGGGCCATCTGCTCGGCCTCGTCCGGCGACTTCGCCAGCTTGACGCCGCCGCCTTTGCCCCGCCCGCCGGCGTGGATCTGGGCCTTGACGACCGCAATCGGACCGCCGAGCCGTCTGGCGATCTCTCCGGCCTCGGCGGCGGAAAAGGCCACTTCACCGCGCGGCACGGGCACGCCGAACCGGGCCAGCACGGATTTGGCTTGATATTCGTGGATTTTCAACGGAGGACCTAATGGTGGGTCCGGCGGCTACATGCCGATGACATCGACGAGCTCCTTGACCGAGGCCGCCGACTTCTTCAGCGCCGCGTCCTCTTCGGGCGTCAGCTTGATCTGGAAGATCTCCTCCACACCGCTGGCGCCGAGCTTGACCGGCACCCCGACGAACAGGTCGCGGATGCCGTACTCGCCCTGCAGGAACACCGAACAGGGCAGGATCTTCTTCTTGTCGAGCAGGATCGCCTCGCACATCTCCGCCGCCGCCGCGCCGGGCGCGTACCAGGCGCTCGTTCCCACGAGCTTCGTGATTTCTGCGCCCCCGTTGGCCGTCCGCGCCGCGATGGCGTCGATCCGATCCTTCGGCAGCAGCTCGGTAATCGGCACGCCGGCGACCGTCGAGTAGCGGGCCAGCGGCACCATCGTGTCTCCATGCCCGCCGAGCACGAAGGAGTGGACGTTCTGCACCGACACGTTCATCTCCATCGCGATGAAGGTGCTCATGCGCGCCGAGTCCAGCACGCCGGCCATCCCGATGACGCGCTCGCGCGGGAATTTGGTCAGTCGATAGAGCGCCTGCGCCATGGCATCGAGCGGGTTGGCCACCGGAATGACGATGCTCTTCGGGCAGTGCTCGACAACTTTGGGCGCGATGCTCTTCATGATTTCAAAATTGTCACGCACCAGATCGTCCCGGCTCATGCCCGGCTTTCGCGGCTTGCCCGACGTGATGACCACGATGTCCGAGCCCACGGCGGCGGTCCAGTCGTTGCCGCCGATCACCCGCGAGTCGGATCCGAGGATCGGGCACGTTTCGTAAATATCGAGCGCCACGCCGTTCGCCTTCTGGTCGGCGATGTCGATGAGGACCACGTCAGCCAGGCCCTTCTCCGCAATCGACCGCGCCACCGTGGCGCCGACGTTGCCCGCGCCACCGACCACCGTAATTTTTCGCGTCATTCCACTCCTTCCGTTCCGCCGGGTCTGAAGACCCGGCGCTACGTGCGGCCTGATGATCGTAGCCCCGTTGATCGTAGAGGCGGACCTTCAGGTCCGCCTTAGGGCGATGTCCCGGACCGATGGCGCGGGTTACGCACAGTTTCTGTTGAAAACCCTGTTGAAAAATTCCCGCTGCGGGCCGTGTCCGGTCGCGAATCCGAAGATTTTAGCGGATTGCACCATTCTAGTGCGGCGCTCGCAGATTATACTTTCAGAGAAACCTTTCACCTCCGGACAACAACATTGAAAATTGTCGTCGCCGATGACCTGCCCGCTTCCGCGTTGGATCTGCTGCGCGCGGAAGGATGGGAGGTCGACGCCCGTTCCGGGCGCGCACCCGAGCAGCTCGCCACCGACCTCTCCGCGGCCGACGCGCTCGTCGTTCGAAGCGCCACCAAGGTCACCGCGGCCCTGATCGCCGCGGCGCCGCGCCTGCGCGCGATCGCGCGCGCGGGCACCGGCGTCGACAACGTCGACGTGACCGCCGCCAGCGCGCGCGGCATCGTCGTGATGAACGCGCCGGGCGCCAACAGCATCAGCGTGGCGGAGCTCGCCATGGGACAGATCCTGGCGCTCGCCCGCCATCTGCCCGCGGCCGACGCCGCCATGAAGCAGGGCAAGTGGGAGAAGAAGAAGTTTCTCGGCGAGGAGATTCGCGACAAGACGCTCGGCCTGGCCGGCCTGGGCCGGATCGGGCAGGAAGTCGCGCGGCGGGCGGCCGCGTTCGACATGCGGGTCATCGCGCACGATCCGTTCATCTCCGAACAGGTGGCCGCCGGGCTCGGCGTCGAGCTCGTGTCGCTCGACGACCTGTTCGCGCGCGCCCACTACGTGTCGCTCCACATGCCGTCGAACGACAAGACGCGCCGGATCGTCAATGCCGAGCGGCTGGCGCGCGCCAGGAAGGGCCTGCGGATCATCAACACGGCGAGAGGCGACCTGATCGACGAGGCGGCGCTGGCCGACGCGATCGAGTCGGGACAGGTGGCGGGGGCGGCGCTGGACGTGTTCGAGAGGGAGCCGCCGCCCGACCAGCGGCTGCAGAAGCTGCCGCAGGTCGTCGCGTCGCCGCATATTGCCGCGTCGACGCGCGAAGGCCAGGAGCTTGTCGGTGTCGAGACGGCTGCGGCCCTGCGGGACTTCCTGAAAGACGGCATTATCCGCAACGCCGTCAATTTCCCGTCGGTGTCGGCCGAGGAGTACATCCGGCTGCGCCCGTACATCGAGCTCGGCGAGCGGCTGGGCGCCTTTCTCGCACAGATGAACGACGCGCGGGCGCACGGCGTCGGAATCCGCTATTACGGCGACCTGGCCGAAGGCCGCAACGACATGCTGGCCAATGCCGTGCTGGTCGGCCTGCTCACGCCGATCCTCGAAACGGGCGTGACACCGGTCAACGCGCGGACGATTGCCACCGACCGCGGCATGGAGATCGTCGAGTCCCGCAGCACCAGGCCCCGCAACTACACGAGCCTGATGTCGGTGAAACTCCACACGAGCGACGGCGAGCGGTGGGTCGAGGGGGCCGTATTCGAGCGCACCTCGCCGCGCCTCGTGCTCCTCGACGGGATCGGGATCGAGGCGCCGCTGGCGGGGACGATGATCGTCATCCGGAACAACGACCAGCCGGGCGTCATCGGTGAAATCGGCACGATTCTGGGCCGGCACGGCGTCAACATCGCCAACTTCGCGCTCGGGCGCGAGGGCCGCAACGCGGCCGGCGTCGTCATCGTCGACGAGACGTCGCCGATCCCGAATGCGGTGCTCGATGATCTGCGGAAGGTGAAGGCAATCCGCGAAGCGCGGATCGTGCGCGTATAGCGGCGCTACCGCAGCGTCAACCGCTGGACGGAGCCGTCCCTCAGGGCCTGCAGCTCCACCGCTTCGCTGTCGATCCGAACGACCCGGTAGAAGCCGAGAATCTCCTCGCCTTCGCGGACGATCAGGACGCCGCCGGGGCCACTCAGAATGGCGGTCCGCTCGGGGCCGCCCGGCGTCGCGTCTTCGGCAATCCCCGACAATGAGACTCGCGGGCCGGCCGGGCGAACATCGGCGGGCGGAGCCTCGGTCCGCGCCGCCGCCGCCGTCCCCGGCTGCTCGATCGAAATCCGATCGGCAAACCGGAAGGGGTTGCGGTGCGGTGTCGTGTAGGTGCGTTCGGCAGGGAGAGGCGCTCGCAGGCGCTCCGCCTGCTCCTGAATGTCGCTGGCAGCGACATTAGGCGCCGGCGTCTGCAGTGCGCGCGGCCGCGCGACCGGCGCGGGCTGCGGCGGCGCCGACGACGCCAGCCACCCTGCCACGACGGTTGCGCCGGAAACGGTGACGTACGACTTCCAGGTCATCACACAGCCGTCCTTATCTTAACATTTCGGCAAGAGCGCGCCTGAGGGATAGGGTCGATCGCGCCAACCGCTGTGCTATGATTCGCCGTGCACCCTGTAGCGTTCCGCAATCCATTCGCACGAACGTCACAGCCGCTGCACGATGTCTCCCGGAATGCCTCGCCGGCATTCCTTGTTGTCGCCGTCATCCCCGCCCGCTACCACTCAACCCGGTTTCCAGGAAAAGCGCTTGCTGACATCGCCGGTCGGCCGATGGTGGAGCACGTCTATCGCCGCGCCGCCGCCGCGCGTGGCGTCGACGCCGTGGTCGTGGCCACCGACGACCCGCGGATCGCGGCGGCCGTCGAGCGCTTCGGCGGCATTGCGCGGATGACGCGCGCCTCGCACCGCAGCGGTCTCGATCGGGTGGCCGAGGTGGCCGCGGATCTCGACTGCCCCCTGGTCGTGAACGTGCAGGGCGACGAGCCGCTCGTCGAGCCGGACATGATTGCCGAAGTCGTGGCGGCACTTGCGGGCGACCCCGCCGTCGAGATGTCGACGGTCTGCCGGCGGATCGCCGAGCCGTCGGAATACACCGATCCCAACGTGGTCAAGGTGGTCGCCGACCGCGACGGCAACGCGCTCTATTTCTCGAGGGCCCCGATTCCGTTCGAGCGCGGCGGCGCCGCCGCGCCCGCGTACAAGCACATCGGGCTGTACGCCTACCGGCGGCCGTTCCTCCTCCGTCTGGCGGCGCTGCCGCAGAGCCCGCTCGAGCAGGCCGAGGCGCTGGAGCAGCTCCGCGTCCTCGAGCACGGCTTCCGTATTCGCACCGTCGTCACCCAGCACGACTCCATCGGAGTCGACACCCCGCAGGATCTCGAGCGCGTGCGGCGGCACCTCGAAGCCGGCGTCGGCCTGCCCTCCACCTGACTATGACCAACAGACCTGTGAAATACATCTTCGTGACCGGCGGCGTCGTCTCCTCCCTCGGCAAGGGGCTGGCCGCCGCCTCCATCGGCCGTCTCCTCGAGGACCACGGCTACCGCGTGGCGCTGCAGAAGTTCGACCCCTACATCAACGTCGACCCCGGGACGATGAGCCCGTACCAGCACGGCGAGGTGTACGTCACCGACGACGGCGCGGAGACGGATCTGGATCTGGGGCACTACGAGCGGTTCACCAGCATGGTGGCCACGCGCAACAGCAACTGGACGACCGGCAAGATCTATCTATCGGTCATTCAGAAGGAGCGCCGCGGCGACTATCTCGGCCGCACGGTGCAGGTCATCCCGCACATCACCAACGAGATCAAGGACGCCATCCGCGCCACCGCGCGCGACGTCGACATCGTCATCGTCGAGATCGGCGGCACCGTCGGCGACATCGAGAGCATGCCGTTTCTCGAGGGGATCCGGCAGGTCCGCCTCGACGTGGGACGCGAGAACACCATCTACATCCACCTGACGCTGGTGCCCTTCATCGGCACCGCCGGCGAGCTCAAGACCAAGCCCACGCAGCACAGCGTGCGCGACCTCCGCTCGATCGGCATCCAGCCCGACATCCTGCTCTGCCGGACCGACCGGTTCCTCGACGCGGATATCAAGCGGAAGATTGCGCTCTTCTGCGACGTCAACGAGGAGGCGGTCATCACCGCCAAGGACGTCTCGACCATCTACGAGGTGCCGCTGGTCCTGTCGGCTGAAGGCCTCGATCGGATTGTGCTGAAGCTGCTCGGCCTGCCGCTGACCGAGGCCCGGACAGAGGCGTGGCGCGAGCTCGTGCAGCGGATCAAGAACCCGGTCGACGAGCTGACGATCCATGTGGTCGGGAAGTACACCGGCTACGAAGACTCGTACAAGAGCCTCAACGAGGCCGTCTTCCATGGCGGGTTCGCGCACCGCGTCAAGGTGCGGCTGAACTGGGTGGAGGCGGAGGCGCTCGAGAACGACAACGGCGCCGCGCTTCTGGCCGGTGCGCACGGCATTCTCGTGCCCGGCGGCTTCGGGTCGCGCGGCACGCGCGGGATGATGCGGGCGGCGGAATACGCGCGCGAGCACGCCATCCCCTACTTCGGCATCTGCTACGGCTTCCAGTGGGCCACCGTCGAGTTCGCCCGCAACGTGTGCGGTCTCGAGGGCGCCGATTCAACGGAGGTCGACGAGAACGCGCCGCACAAGGTGATCTACAAGCTGCGCGACCTCCTCGGGGTGGACGACCTCGGAGGCACGATGCGGCTCGGGCGGTACGCGTGCGAGCTGGCGCCCGGATCGCTCGCCGAGCGGATCTACGGCGCGCCGCTCGTCTACGAACGACACCGCCACCGCTACGAGTTCAATTGCCTCTACGAATCGGCGCTGCTCGGCAAGGGCATGCGGATCTCGGGGCGCTCCCCCGACGGCAAGTTCGTCGAGATCGCCGAGCTGCCCTCACATCCCTGGTTCGTGGCCGTCCAGTTCCACCCGGAGTTCCAGTCGAAGCCGCTCAAGCCCCATCCGCTCTTTGCCAGCTTCGTCGAGGCCGCGCACCGCCACAAGACGGGCACAGCCGCCTCGGTGGTTGCCGGATCCGCGGCGATATGAGTCGCTGACATCGCCGCGGCATCCGGCCCACGTACCTTTGAGTTTTGACCTTTGACCTAGAATAGGTCCGTGAACCCCGTCCACATCGGACCCTTGGCGGCCGGCGGCGGGAGCCCTCTTCTTTTCATCGCCGGGCCGTGCGTCATCGAGAGCCCCCAGCACGCGCTGGACACGGCAGCGGCCATTCGGGACATCGCGCGCCGCTGCGCCGTGCCGGTCATCTTCAAGGCCTCGTATGACAAGGCCAACCGGACCTCGCGCAGCTCGTTTCGAGGGCCCGGCCTCGATGCGGGGCTGAAGGCGCTGGCGGAGGTTCGCGCGCGCACCGGGCTCCCGGTGCTGACCGACATCCATCACCCCTCCGACGCGGCCGCTGCGGCGGCCGTGGTGGACGTGCTGCAGATCCCCGCGTTCCTCTGCCGCCAGACGGACCTGCTGGTGGCCGCCGCGCGCACGGGCAAGCCGGTCAACGTGAAGAAGGGACAGTTCCTGGCGCCGTCCGACATGCGGCATGTGATTGCGAAGGTCACGGCCGAGGGCAATCAGTCCGTTCTCGTCACCGAACGGGGCACGAGCTTCGGCTATCACGACCTCGTCGTCGACATGCGCGCGCTGCCGATCATGCAGGCGTTCGGGTACCCGGTGATCTTCGACGTCACCCACAGCCTGCAGCTGCCGGGCGCGGGCGACGGCGTCACGACGGGACTGGCGGAATACATCGAGCCGCTCGCGTCGGCGGCGGTCGCCGCCGGCGCCGACGGCGTGTTCATGGAGGTCCACGAGGAGCCGTCGCGCGCACAGAGCGATGCCGCCAACGCGCTCCGCCTCGACAAACTGGAGCCGCTCTTCCTCAAGTTGACCCGGATTGCCGCCGCGGCGCGCGACGCTTCGACAAGCTCAGCGTCGCCCCGAGCGGAGTCGAGGGGCGTGCCGGCGGCGGGAGGCCGCGTGTGACTCGTGTGACTGCGGCCGACCTTGCCGTGGCGCGCAAGGTGCTCCAGACCGAGGCTGCCGCCATTCTGGCACTCGTCGACCGGCTGGACGATCGCTTCGATCACGCCGTCCGGCTGCTGCTCGACTGCCGCGGACGGGTGATCGTCACCGGCATGGGCAAATCGGGCCTGGTCAGCCGCAAGATTGCCGCGACGCTTGCCAGCACCGGGACGCCCGCCTTCTTTCTGCACCCTGCGGAGGCGGTCCACGGGGACCTCGGCGTGATTCAGGGCGACGATGTGGTCGTGGCGCTGTCGAACAGTGGGGAGACCGGGGAGCTGGTGCGCCTGCTGGAAACGATCAAGCGCCTCGGGGCCCGGCTGGTCACGATCTGCGGCAACCCCGCCTCGACGCTGGCGCAGGCGTCCGATGTCGCGCTCGACTGCCACGTGTCGGAGGAGGCCTGCCCGCTGAACCTCATGCCGACGGCCAGCACGACCGCCGCGCTGGCGCTCGGTGACGCGCTGGCGATGACGGTGCTCGTCGCGAAAGGGTTCCGCGAGGAGGACTTCGCCAACCTGCATCCGGGCGGAAAGCTCGGCAAGCGCCTGATGCGCGTCGGTCAGCTGATGACCTCCGGCGACAAGGTCCCCACCGTCAGCCCGCAGACGTCGATCGAAGACGTGGTCGGCGAGATGTCGCGCCAGGGTCTGGGCATGACCTGCGTGGTGGACGACGGCCGCCTGGCCGGCGTGATCACGGACGGCGATCTGCGCCGCTACATGCGCGCATCCGTCAACCTTGCCGGCCGCACCGCGGGCGACATCATGACCCGCAATCCCGTCACCATCGGCCGCGGGATGCTCGCCGTGGAGGCGCTGCGCATCCTCGAGCAGCGCAAGATCACGTCCATCGTCGTGGTCGACGACCAGAAGCGGGTCGAGGGGGTTGTACACCTGCACGACCTCTGGCGCACCCAGATGTTCTGACGTTCCTTTGACCTTTGCCCGTGACCACCGAGCTGTACCTCCTTGCCGTGCTGCTGGCGCTGCTCCTCGGCCTGGCCGCCGGCAAGGCCTGGGAGCGGTACAAGCTTCGGGACGGCCGCTGGGTCGATCGGCGCCGCCTGCGCGAGACCCCGCATTACATGCTCGGCCTCAACTTCCTGGTCGACAACCAGGTCGACCAGGCGATTGAGGAGCTCGGCCAGGCCACCAGCCTCGACACCGACGCGCTCGAAGTGCGGATGATTCTGGGAAACCTGTACCGTCAGAAGGGACAGGTTGGTCGTGCCGTCAACGTGCACCAGGCCCTGCTGCAGCGTCCGGATCTGACCGAGCTCGAGCAGGCCTACGTGCTCCTGTGCCTCGGCCTGGACTTCCGCCACGGCGGCTTCGTCGACCGCGCGCTCGAAGCGTTTCAGGAGGTGCTCCGCCTCGATCCGCGAAACCGGTACGCGCTGGTCAACCTGCAGAAGCTGTACGAGGATCAGCATCAGTGGGCCGAGGCGCTGCGCGTCCGGGAGCAGGTCGCCAAGATCGACGGGGGGCGGCACCCCGACAACCAGCAGATCCTCGGCTTCCTCCGCAACGAGATCGGGCACGAGCAGCAGCGGGCGGACGATCCGGCCGCCGTGCGGACGTTTCAGGCGGCGATCGATACGGACGCGCACACGGTCCCGGCCCACCTCAACCTGGGCGACCTTCGCGAGGGCCGCGGCGACCTCGCCGGCGCCGTAGAGGCCTGGGAGCGGCTCGTGGCCGCGGTGCCGGAGCAGGCCCACTTCGCGTTCGATCGCCTCGAGCGCGCGTACCGGACCATGGGAGCGCCGCACCGGTTCGTGGAGCTGTGCCACCGCCTGATCGACCGCGAGCTGCAAGGCTGGCGCCCGCGGCTCGCGCTCTCGCGCCACCTCGCCGCCGCGGGCCAGCACCGCGCGGCGTTCGATCAGCTGCTCGACGCGCTGCCCCACCATCCCCACGCGCTCGCCATCCACCAGCAGATCTGGGAAGCGCTCGAGGCGCTCGCCTTCGACCCCGCGCTCATCCGGCGCTATGTGGAGCTCACGCGCGAGGCGGTGTTCTACCTCGACCCGCACATCTGCCGCCGCTGCCGCTACCGCAGCACCGAACCGCTGTGGCACTGCCCCCAGTGCCACGAATGGAATACGTTCGTCGAGGAACGGCTCGCTCCTGCCAAAGACACGGCAGCGGCTGAGACGATGGAAGCGCCGTAAGCGTGAGAGAGGCGCAGTCGTAGCGGCGGGCCTTCAGGCCCGCCGACCGGCCGTCAACGCCCTGTACACATCGCCAACCTGCTTCCTGGTCTCCTCCATGGTCCCGTCGGTGCGGATGACGTAGTCGGCCTGCGCGACCTTCTCCTCCAGCGGCAACTGGGCCGCTATCCGCTTCCGGGCGTCTTCCTCCGACAAGCCATCGCGATCCATCAAGCGGCGGAGCTCGGTCCCGGGCTCGCAGGCGGCCACGATCACGGCGTCGAAGTCCCGCTCGCGGCCAACTTCGTATAGGAGCGGGATGTCGGCAATCGCGAAGGCGTACCGCACCGGGTCGAGTGTCGCGAACCACTCCTCGGTTGCGCGCCGCACGTGCGGGTGGATGATGGCTTCGAGAGCCTTGCGCGCCTCGAAATCCGCAAACACGACCGCGCCAAGCTTCTGACGGTCGAGCGTGCCGTCACGATCCAGGACTCCAGGGCCGAATCGCTCGACCACCGCGGCCAGGCCTGTGCTTCCGGGGGCGACCGCCTCGCGCGCGAGGACGTCGGAATCAATCGTCGGAACACCAAGGGACTCGAACTGCACGCGCACGTGGCTCTTGCCGGTGGCGATGCCCCCGGTCAGGGCCACGCGACGCACGCGTTTACGTTCGGGCGCCTTCGGCTCTGGCACGGGCAGCCCGGAGCGTATTCATCATCAGCATCGTGACCGTCAGCGGACCGACCCCGCCCGGCACCGGCGTCAGGGCCCCCGCGACGTCGGCCACGTCCGGGTGGACGTCGCCCACCAGGAGCGACCCGCGCTCCTGAAAGCGGGCGAGGCGGGGATGCCCGGCCGGAAACAGCGCGCGCGCGACCGCCGCGTCGGTCACGCGGTTCATGCCGACGTCGATGACGGTCGCCCCCGGCTTGACGAAGCTCCGGGTCATGAGCCCCGCCCGTCCGACGGCGGCTACCAGGATGTCGGCCTCGCGGCAGACGCCCGGCAGATCGGGCGTTTTCGAGTGGCACACGGTGACCGTCGCATCGCGCTGGAGCAGCAGCAGGGCCATCGGCTTGCCGACGATATCGCTCCGGCCGACCACGCAGGCCCGGCGCCCCGCGATCTGAATGCCCTCGCGGACGAGCAGCTCGATGATCCCTGACGGCGTACAGGCCACCAGCGCAGGCCTCCCCTGCACCATCAACCCGACGTTGGTGGGGGTGAAGCCGTCGACATCCTTTTCCGGAGCAATCGCGTCGAACACCCGCGCGGCCGCGTCGCCGCCCAGCCCCTTCGGGAGCGGCGCCTGCACCAGAATGCCGTCGTGCGCCTCGCTGCGGTTCAGGCGCTCGACGAGCGCGAGCACGTCGCCGAGGGACGCCGCCTCCGGAAGGCGTTCGAGATCGGCGCGAAAGCCGACGCCGCTTCCGGCCTTCAGCTTGTTGCGGACGTACACCTCGGAGGCGGGGTTCTGCCCGACAAGGACGATGGCGAGACCGGGCGGCCGGCCGTAACGTGCAGTGAACTGGGCGACCTGCGGCGTGATTTCCTGCTGAAGGCGTACGGCCAGCGCCTGGCCGTCGAGCAATCGCGCGCTCATGCGTTCCCATTGTAGGCTGTCTGCCATGTCCTCACCGCCCGCGACGGTCCCGGCTGAGGGTCTCGACACCGAGTTCAAGCGCGGCCTCGGCCTCTACGACTCCACGATGGTCGTCGCCGGCTCGATGATCGGATCCGGCATCTTCATCGTGTCGGCGGCGATGGCGCGGCAGCTCGGGAGCCCGGGGTGGCTGCTGGCGGCATGGGGCATCACCGGAATCCTGACGATCACAGCGGCCCTGTCGTACGGCGAGCTGGCCGCGATGATGCCGCGGGCGGGCGGCCAGTACGTCTATCTGCGGGAGGCGTATTCCCCGCTCTGGGGCTTCCTGTACGGCTGGACGCTGTTCCTGGTGATCCAGACCGGCACGATCGCCGCCGTGGCGGTGGCGTTCGCGCGCTACACCGGCGTGCTCGTGCCCTGGATCGCCGAGGACCGCTACCTGGTCGAGCCGTTCCACCTGTCGGCCGGGTATGCCGTGTCGCTCTCGACAGCGCAGCTGCTCGGGATTGCGCTCATCGCGCTTCTGACCTGGACCAATACCCGTGGCCTCGACTACGGCAAGTTCGTGCAGAACACCTTCACGACGGCCAAGACCGGAGCGGTCGTCGCGCTCATTGCGGTCGGCCTGCTCCTTGGGTGGAACGGCGAAGCCGTTGCCGCCAACTTCGGGGCGTTCTGGGAGCCTCGCGGGGTCGAGTCGATTGCAGAAGGTGTGTCGGTCGTGACCGCCTCAGGCATGTTCGTCGCGCTCTGCGTGGCGCAGACCGGGTCGCTCTTTTCAGCTGACGCGTGGAACAACATTACGTTTACGGCAGGCGAGGTGAAGGACCCGCGCCGCACCATCCCCCTCTCGCTCGCCTTCGGCACCATCATCGTCATCGCGCTGTACGTGCTGGCGAATGTGGCCTACCTCGTCACGCTGCCGCTCGAGGCGATCCAGCAGGCGCCGTCGGATCGCGTCGCAACCGCCACGCTCGAGGCCATCTTCCCCGGGGCGGGCGTCGCCCTGATGGCGGCGGCCATCATGATCTCCACCTTCGGCTGCAACAACGGCCTGATCCTGGCCGGCGCCAGGGCGTACTTCGCCATGTCACGGGACCGGCTCTTCTTCTCCAGAGCGGGACATCTCAACACGGCCCGGGTGCCGTCGTGGGGGCTGGGGCTGCAGGGCGTCTGGGCCTCGCTCCTGGTCCTGCCGCGGACCTTCGATCCGGCGACGGGCGCGTACGGCAACCTGTACGGCAACCTGCTCGACTACGTCATCTCCGCCGCCCTGCTCTTCTACATCCTCACGATTGCGGGCGTGTTCCGGCTGCGCGCGACCCGGCCCGACGCACCGCGTCCCTACCGTGCGTTCGGGTACCCGGTGCTGCCGGCGCTGTACATCGCGGGGGCGACGACCATCCTGATCGTACTGCTGGCGTACCGTCCGGCCACCAC
>MEKU01000053.1:6878-9041 GCA_001767195.1 Acidobacteria bacterium RIFCSPLOWO2_02_FULL_67_21 | reverse complement strand
GATGCGCCGCGGTTCGTAGGGCGGGTCCTTCTGGACCCGCCACAGCGCCTACTTGAGCGCCCCGCCGCCGCGGCCCAGATGCGCGAGGGAGAACCCCAAAATCGTCACGGAGACGCCCATGGTGAGGATACTGAGCCCCAGCCGGTCGGCGATCTGCGGCGTGATCTCGATGCCCACGCGGCTCGTGAGCGCGTCGAGCTCGTTCCAACGCGCGAGCGTCTCGGTGGTGATCCCCCATTCGGTCAGCACTGCCAGCACCACGATCGCCACGCCGTTGAACGTCAGCAGGTAACCCGCCATGGTCAGTGTGTTGCCAAGGTTCTCGAGGCCCGTACGGGCCGCCGCCTCGCGCGGGTCGGCAAGCGGACTGTGCGTCCGGCTGTAGAACCAGTAGATCAGCATCCCGATATCGAGCCAGACCAGCAGGCGCACCCACGTCATCACCGACAGGCTCACCATGAGATACAGGCACGAGAGCACGCCGAGGATGGGGATGATGACGCCGCCCGGCACGCGGAAGGGACGATGGGCGTCGGGCCGCGTGATACGCAGGACGATGACCGCCATCGACACGGCCACGAACGCGAACAGCGTGCCGATGCTGGTCATCTCGCCAAGCACCTGAATCGGCACAAAGCCGGCCGTCACGGACACAATGGCGCACGTGATGATGGTGGTGATGTACGGCGTCTGGAAGCGCGGGTGCACCTTGCTGACGCCGGCCGGCAGCAGGCCGTCGCGGCTCATCGAAAAGAAGATGCGCGGCTGGCTCATGAGCATGACGAGGAGCACGCTGGTGATGCCGGCCACGGCGCCCGCCGACACGAGCCCCGCGGCCCAGTCCTGCCCGATGAGCGAGAGCGCGTAGGCCACCGGCGCGTTCAGGAACTGCGCGTCGTCGCGGAGGGTGACGACCGGCACAATACCGGTCAGCACGGCCGCAACGGCGACATAGAGCACCGTGCAGATGATGAGCGACGCGATGATGCCGATCGGCAGGTCCCGGCTCGGATTCTTCGCCTCCTCGGCCGTCGTCGACACCGCGTCGAAGCCGATGTACGCAAAGAAGACCACGGCGGCACCGCTCATCACCCCGGACCATTCGTACGGCATGAATGGGGACCAGTTCTCCGGGCGCACGAACCAGAACCCCGAGACCAGGAAGAACAGCACGGCGGCGATCTTGATGGTCACCATGACGGCGTTGAAGCGGGCGCTCTCGCGGATCCCGATGACCAGCAGCATCATGATCAACAGCACGATGATCACCGCCGGCAGGTTAATGAGCGCGCCGGGCGCCGCGGCGGGGGCCGCCGCCATCCACGCGGGCAGATGAAGGCCGAAACCGGCCAGGATCCGCTGGAAGTAGCCGCTCCAGCCCACAGCCACCGTCATCGACCCGACCGCGTACTCGAGGATCAGATCCCACCCGATCATCCAGGCAAACACCTCGCCGAGCGTGGCATACGCGTACGTATAGGCGCTGCCGGCAATCGGGATCATCGCGGCAAACTCGGCGTAGCACAGCGCCGCGAACGCGCAGGCGAGCCCGGCGGCGGCGTAGGAGAGCACGATGGCCGGGCCCGCCTGGTTGGCGGCGGCCGTTCCCGTCAGCACGAAGATGCCGGTCCCGATGATCGCGCCGATCCCGAGCAGCGTCAGGTCCCACGCGGTCAGGCTGCGGCGCAGCGTCTTGCCGCCATGCTCCACGTCGGCGATCAGCTTCTCGATAGACTTGGTCTTGAGCAGATGCGAATCCATGTCACCCCCGACAGGCCGCGATTATAGGCCGAGCGCGCGGCAATACGCGGCCACCCGCCGCTCCGGATCGCCGCCGGCCAGCAGATCGCCGATCACCGCCACGCCCGAGGCGCCCGCCGCGATGACCTCTGGCGCCGTCGCGAGCGTGATGCCCCCGATCGCCACCACCGGCCGGCCGCCGGCCAGGCGCGCCGCCTGACGTACGAGATCGAGCCCGACCGCCGCGTACCCCGTGTCCTTCGTCTGCGTCCCGAAGATCGGGCCGACGGCCACGTACGTCACGGGCTCCCGCATGGCCGCTTCGAGCTGTCCGGTACTGTGTGTCGAGTACCCGACGATCGCCTCGGCGCCCAGAAGATCCCGCGCCCGGGCCGGCGCGAGGTCCTCCTGCCCGACGTGGGC
>MEKU01000053.1:0-6847 GCA_001767195.1 Acidobacteria bacterium RIFCSPLOWO2_02_FULL_67_21 | reverse complement strand
CGCGATCGTTCACGACGACGGCCGCCCCGTACGGGCGTGCCGCCCGGACCAGCCGCCCGGCCTCTTCGAGAAACGTCCCGGACGGCAGCGTCTTGGCGCGCAGTTGAATGAGCCGCGCGCCGCCGTCCAGAAAGGCCCGCGCGAGCCGCAGCACACCCCACCCCGACCGCGCCGCCACATCGACGTCCAGAATGGCGTGGAGCTTCGAGAGTGACATTTATGAATCTACGAATCTACGAATTGACGAATTGGGATGAGAGCTTCAACCTGCACATTCAATTCGTAAATCCGTAAATTCGTAAATTCGTAAATTGGATTAGACCGCCTCTGCCAGGCTTCCGTTCTTCGGCTTGACCGCAAACCGGTCCATGAACGCGGTGCCCAGCCGTCCGGCGACGAAGTCGGCCTCGTTGAGAATCCGGAGGTGGAGCGGCACGCTCGTCTTGATGCCGTCCACCACGGTCATCTCGAGGGTCCGGCGCATGCGCGCAATGGCCTCCTGACGGTCGCGGCCGTGCGCGATGATCTTGGCGATGAGCGAATCGTAGTACGGCGACACCGTGCACTCGGAATGGGCGAATGTGTCCACCCGCACACCGGGCCCGCCTGGGACGCTGAAGGCATGAATGACGCCGGGTGAGGGCGCGAACGTCTCCGGATCCTCGGCGTTGATGCGGCACTCGATGGCGTGCCCGCTGAACGTCACCTCGCTCTGCTTGAACGACAGCCGCTCCCCCGCCGCAATCCGGATCTGCTCCTTGACGATGTCCACGCCGGTCACCATCTCGGTCACCGGATGTTCCACCTGGAGGCGGGTGTTCACTTCCATGAAGTAGAACTTCCCCTCGCCGTCCATGAGGAACTCGAAGGTGCCGGCGTTGGTGTACTGCACGGCCTTCGCGGCGTCGACCACGAGGCTCCCCATCTTGCGCCGCACCTTGTCGCTGAGCATCACCGACGGCGCCTCCTCGAGGAGCTTCTGGTGCCGCCGCTGAATCGAGCACTCGCGCTCGCCGAGGTGCACCAGATTGCCGTGGTGGTCGCCGAGCACCTGGAACTCGACGTGGCGCGGGTTCTCGAGATACTTCTCGATGTACACGTCCCCGACGCCAAAGGCCGCTTCGGCCTCCCGCTGCGCCGTCCGGAGCGCGTTGCCCATCTCGGCCGGCGTCCGGACGACGCGCATGCCGCGGCCCCCGCCGCCGGCGACGGCCTTGATGATGACCGGGTATCCGATGTCGCGGGCCGCTTTGAGCGCCTTCTCTTCGCCGTCCACGGGGCCGTCGCTGCCGGGCAGCATCGGCAGGCCGGCCTTCTTCATGGCCCGCCGCGCCCGCGCCTTGTCGCCCATCAGCTTGATCACCTTCGGATCGGGGCCGATGAACCGGATGTGGCACGCCTCGCAGACCTCGGCCAGATACGAGCTCTCCGACAGGAACCCGTAGCCGGGATGAATGGCATCGGCGCCCGTGATCTCGGCCGCGCTGATGATCGCGGGGACGTTGAGATAGCTGTCGGCGCTGCGCGGGGGGCCGATGCAGACGTCCTCGTCCGCAAACCGGACGTGCAGCGAGTGCTCGTCGGCCTCGGAGTAGACGGCCACCGTCTTGATGCCGAGCTCCCGGCACGCCACGATCACGCGCAGCGCGATCTCGCCGCGGTTGGCGATCAGGATCTTCTTAAACATTCGGCCTGATCGCGAAGAGCCGCTCGCCGTACTGCACGGCGTGGCCGTTCTCCACGTACACCTTCACGATTTCGCCATCCACCTCGGCGTTGATCTCGTTCATGAGCTTCATCGCTTCGATGATGCAGAGCACCTGCCCCGTCTTCACGACGTCGCCGACGTCCGCGAACGGCTTCGCGCCCGGTTCGACCGCCCGGTAGAAGGTGCCGACGATCGGCGACTTCACGACCGCAAACTCCAATTCCTCTTCCGCGGCGGCGGCAGCGGCGGACGCGGCCGCGGATGCGGCGGCCATCGCCGCAGAGGGCGGCGGCATGGCGGGCGCAGCCGGCACGCCCGCATACGGCGCGGCGGCGACCCAGTGCCCGGCCGCGTGCTTGCGGATGCGCAGCTTGAAATTATCGCGCTCGAGCTCGAACTCGCTGAGCTCGTGCTGGCGCATCATCTCCAGGATCTTCGTAATCTCGTCGAAATCCATTCAGCAGCTAACCACGAAGGACACGAAGGGCTCGAAGGCCACGAGAAGCCGTTTCTATGAATTGATGGTTCGTGATCTTCGGGGTTTCCATAGGCTCACAACGACAACAGCTCGCGCGGGACGTCGGTCAGCACGTCACAGCCCGTTTCGGTCACCAGGACGTCGTCCTCGATGCGCACGCCGCCGAAGCCGGCGAGATACGCGCCAGGCTCGATGGTGAAGACCATGCCCGGCTGCAGCGGCACGCTGGGCACGTCCGGGCGCGGGCGGGTGATCCGCGGCTCTTCGTGAACGTCGAGGCCGAGGCCGTGCCCGGTGCCGTGGCCGAACGCGGCGCCGAGACCGCGATCTTCCAGCACGCCGCGCGCGGCGGCGTCGACGGCGGACGTCTCGACGCCGGGGCGGACGGCGGCAATGGCGGCCTGCTGCGCGTCGTAGACGGCGGTATAGAGCCGGCGGGCCTCGGCCGACGGCGGCCCGATGGCGACGGTCCGGGTCAAGTCGCAGCAGTATCCGTCCAAGACCCCGCCGAAGTCCAGCACGACCAGGTCGCCGGCCGCGAGCCGCCGATCGCCCGCCCGATAGTGCGGCAGCGCCGAGTGCGGGCCCGACGCGACAATCGTGTCGAACGCCGTCCGCTCGTAGCCCTGGTCGCGCATCGCCGACTCGATGATGCCGGCGAGATGGCGCTCGCTCACGCCCTCGGCGGCGGCGCGGATCGCCGCGTCGGCCACCGGCCTGATCCGCCGCGCCGCCTCGCGCAGCGTGGCCAGCTCCGCCGCGTCCTTGATCACCCGCGCCTGCTCGACCGCGCGCTCTGTGGGACGCAGCGCGATCGCCGTCCGCCGTCCCTCCAGGTTCCTGCGCCACCATTCGTGCTTCGCCACGGTGACGTGCGCGGCTTCGAATCCTACGGTCGCCACGCCGAGCTCCTCGAGACACGCGAGCAGCGCCTCGTCATAGCTGGCTGGCACGTCCCGGACGCGCAGGTCCGGGCAGGCGGCCGGCGACGCCTGGAGCATCGCCACCGCCTCGCGGTACCGGAAATCGACGAGCAAGTGGGCCGACTCGCGCGTGAGCACGAGGATGCCCGCCGAGCCGGCATGGTTGGAGAGGTACCGGATGTTGGCGGCGCCCGTCACGACGAGCGCGTCGAGCGTCAGGTCGTCGAGCGCCTGGCGCACGCGGCGCTGCCGCGCCGAGAGCTGGGCTGTCGTGGGAGAGGCCATGTCAGAAGACCGAGTCGACCGGGTGGCCACACGATATCATGCTGACATGAGGCGGACGCTGGTCCAGTTCGGCGAGGACACGTATCGCAGGCTGCGGCGGCGTGCGTTTCGCGAGGAACGGTCGATCTCCGCGTTGGTACGCGACATGGTGGCGACGGGGCGGCCGTCGCCGCGCTCGAGCGGTCCACCAGGCGCCAGCTCAGTCTGGTGGACCGTGTCAGCGTTCTCGTCATGAAGCGACGCCGCGTCGAGATGGCGTTTGCGTTCGACCCGGACTTCACGTCTGCTGGCTTCCAGACGTTCGACGCGTAGACCGGTTTCCATAACCAACCGATTCGAACCGACCGATTCGTACGTAGTGCCGGGCTTCAGCCCGGCTAAAGCCGGCCACTACGTTGGGCAACGGGCCGACAGTTGGCCGCGCTCGTCACAACGAGCGCATCGAGTGTCAGCTCGTCCAGCGACCGGCGCACGCGGCGCTGCCGCGCGGCCAGCTGCCCTGTCGTCGGTAGCGCCACGGTGTAGACGGCATTGTACCGTCAGTCTGCGGCGGCGATTTCGACCTCCTGCGTGGTGGTACCGGTGCCGCCGTTGCTGTACGTGACGGTCAGTCGCGCCACGTACGTGCGCGCCGCGGTATAGCTATGACTCGTGGTGGCTTCGCTGCTCTCAGTGCTGTTGCCGTCGCCGAAATCCCACTCATAGTTCGTGATGGTCGCCCCGGCAGGTCCTGTCGACGAAGCCGCGTCGAAGCGGACGGTATCATTCACCTTTGGATCTGTCGGAGAGAACGTAAATCTCGCGCCGCTGCTGACGATCGTGAAGGACAGCGACGTGGCGGCCGTCTGTCCGGTGTCGTCGGTCACCGTCACGCTCGCCACGTACGTTCCCGGACTCGAGTAGGTCTTGCTGACCGACCGGCTTGTGGTCGACTGCGTCGTACCGTCGCCGAACGTCCACGCATAGCCGACGATGGTGTGGCCTGACGCGGGCGTACCCGTAGCGGTGAACGTGGCCGGGTGATCCTCGAGCGGCGGATTCGGCGCCACCACGAGGGTCACGCTCGGAGCCGCCACGGCGCCGACCGTGACCCCTTTCGCCTTCGTGCCCGCTGAGCCCGTCGAGTCGGTAGCCGTGAGCGTCACCGTATACGTCCGGGCGGACGTGTAGGTGTGGCTGACAGCCCGCCCCGTCCCCGTCGACCCGTCGCCGAAGTTCCAGGTATACGTGCACGCATCGAGACAGGTGGCGTTCTCATCCGTCGTGGTCGACGCATCGAAACGCACCGCCACGCCGGTTTCCGGGTCCGTCGGCAGAAAATCGAAGTCTGCGCTTGGAGCCGTCCGGTTGGACCCACCTGTGAGCTGGATGAGCACTGTCCTGGGGGCGTTCGTCCCGTCACTTCCTACCGGAACGACGCTGATCACCGCGGCGTTTCCGACCGAACCTGACGCCGGCGCGACGAACGCAAACGTGGCGCGCCCCTCGTTTCCCGTCACGATGTTGCGCTCAGAGACCGTCCCAATGCTCGAAGAGACGCTCAACCGTTGTCCAGCTACGGGTGCTCCCGATGCATCGCGCACTGTGACCGTGATCACTGACTGCGAAATCCCGTCCCGAGGGAGCTGATCCGGGGACGCGCTTAGCGCGATCGCGAGAGCGAACTCCGATGGACCGCTGAATGGCGGGGCGGACTGGTTCTCAAGGGTGCATGCCGGGAAGGCCACGCTCATCAAGACAGAGAGAGCGACGCCTAACCTCCACGAACTCGCATTGCGTTCCATAGTCCTCATCTAAAAATCCGCGAAGTTGATCTGGACGCTTCCATTTGCAGCCACTGTATTACCTGCCTGATCGTGACCGTAGAAAGTCACATCGGCAATGACGGTAAGCACGACACTGCTATTCCGGAGGGCCGAGAGTGGTGGCTCCTGTTTCGCGACCTGACGCACGAGCTCAAATTCGCCAGTAGCTGTGCTTGTTCCCTGAATCGTAATAGTCAGTCCGCCACGAATGGGGTACGGAACATCAACTCCGGCAGTATTCCGTCCATTCGCCAGCCTGTATCTCACCTCATATTCCTCCACGGTGATGTCGTTCAATGAACTTGGCGCCGTAGTGGCACCAGGCGGACCCGGATCGCGAAGGATCTGCCGCAGGGCGACCCGACCCAGATTCCGGACGGCGGGTTCCACGTCCGAATACAAGGGACCCGCACCGAACCCTGGGACCTGAACAATTGAACCAGGGACGCCGGTGCCACCTTGAAGTTCCCTGAATTCCGTTGCCGGGGTTTCAAGTCTGACGATCACAAGCTGCGAGGGAGACCGGCTCTGTCTCACGAAGTCCCCGCATCCTGACAAGGGGGTTATGGCAATCAACACTGCAAGCATGCTTACCATGCGTTGTGACCTTCGCTGACAGCGTGGAGTTGACATCTTCACAGTCATGCCGTTACAACCTCGCAATCCGCGGCGTGATGAAGATCAGCAGCTCGCGGCTCTCGTCGCTGATTTCGTTGCGCTGGAACAGCCAGCCGAGCAGCGGAAGCCGGTACAGGCCGGGCGTGCGGTCCTGCGTCGACTGCTCGCGGCTGACGTAGATCCCGCCAATGACCGTCGTCTCGCCGTCGTTGACCAGCACTTGCGTATTGGCCGTTTGTGAGTCGATCGGCGGAATGCCGTTGACTGACCGGCTGAAGTCCGGAGATTCGTTTGCGACGGTGATGCGCATGATCACCGTATTCGCGGCGGTGATCTGCGGGGTCACATTGAGCGTGAGCGCCGCATTGCGAAACGTCACGGTTACCGTGTTATTGGCCACCGTCTGAATGGGAATCTGGATGCCCTGCGTGATCTCCGCCTCGATGTTGTTCTGCGTGGTCACCCGGGGCGTGGAGAGAATACGGCCCTGCCCGCTCTCCTCGAGCGCCGACAGCGCCACATCGAGATTGAACGCACCGTTGATCGCGCCGAGGGCGAGCCCGACGGCCGACGTCGCCTGCGTCGCGCCGAGATTGACGGCTGTACCCGCGCCCTCCGGGCCCTGCGTGCCGCCCGTCCGGCCGGCGACCTGCGCCTGATTGGGGAAGGCCAGCGGGAGGTTGTTGCCCAGATCGTTGGCGGCCCGTCCGGTGAAGCCCCACTGCACGCCGATCCGCCGCGCGAAATCGCGCGTCGTCTGCACGATACGGGCTTCGATCTCTACCTGCGGCTCCGGCCGGTCGAGCGTGGTGATGAGGTCGGTGGCGCGGGCGAGGCGCTCGGGGAGATCCGTGATGATCAGCGTGTTGGTGCGATCGTCGGTCGTAATCGACCCGCGCTGCGAGAGCACGGTTGATTCAATCAACGGCTCGACGTTCTGCGCTCGTGCATAGCTGAGCGTGCGGGTGAACGTCTGGAGCTCGCCGGCCAGCGCCTGCGCTTCGGCAAGCTTCTGCCGCTCCGCCTGCTC
>MEKU01000052.1 GCA_001767195.1 Acidobacteria bacterium RIFCSPLOWO2_02_FULL_67_21 | reverse complement strand
GCTGAACGCCGGCGCCCAATCCACGAGCGGCCGCGTGGCGGTAATTCTGATCGGGTCCAACGGTCTCACGCTCGACCCGCAGGGGCGGCTGGTCATCGCCGCCATGGCCGACCGCGCGATCGCCCGGATCGAGAAAGACGGAACGCGCACCGTCCTTGCCGACCGCTGGGACGGCAAGCGTTTCAACGGGACCAACGATCTCGTGGTGAAGTCGAACGGTGCGGTGTACTTCACCGACTTTCCGGGCGGCATGCGCGGGCGGGAGAAGAGCCCCGCGCGCGAGATGCCGTTCTTCGCCGTCTACCTCGTGAAAGACGGCACGGTCACTCCGTTGGTGAGGGATCCCGAAGGCGGCACGCCGAACGGCATCGCGCTGTCACCCGACGAGAAGATCCTGTACGTCGGGAGCGCCGGCAAGATTCTCCGGTACGACATCCAGCCCGACGACACGGCCGCCAACGGCCGCGTGCTGTTCGAAGGGCGCACCGACGGCATGAAGGTCGATCGGGCCGGCAACCTCTATACGACGCCCGGCGCCGCGGTGGGGATCTTCGCGCCTGACGGCACGGCGCTCGGCGTGATTCACCTGCCCGACCTCCTCGGGGTCTCGGCGACCAACGTGGCGTTCGGCGATCCGGACAGCATGGGGCTTTACATCACGGCGCGGACGCACCTGTTCCGCATGAGGCTCAAGGCGCCCGGGATCCGCCCGGGGCCGATCGGGTGATCTACCCCGGCAAGGCCGAGTAGTCGCGACGCTCGAGCCCTGGAATTGGTGGTGCCCACTGCGTGGGATCAGTGCCAGGCACCGGCCTGCCCCACACCGGGCCGCGGTACTTCGGAAAGAAATGCCGCACGACGAGCCGCTGGACGAGATTCACGGCCGGCAGCAGGCCGTGGAACCCGCCGAACTGCACGAGCATCCGGTCGCGCAGTTCAAGAAAGCCGAGATCCTGCTCGATCACACAGATGGGCTGCGTGTCGCTCATGAATGGCGGCAGCGCGCCTTCAAGCGGAACCGTGCCGTCGCCGGTGCGCCGGCTGGCCGGTGTGTCGCGCGTCAAGTCGTTCACGAACTGCGAGTCGCTGATCTCGAACCGAGGTTTCCCGCGAAGCCGCGTCACGGTCATTTGCACGCGCGTCTTCTGGCCGACGCCGACAACCGCGAGCCAGTCCACCTTTGGTTTGAGCTTTCGAACGCGCTCGCGGTGGGCCCGTGCGCCGGCGATGAGCTCTTCGAGAATCTCCTGCGCACGGGTGCGCCGATCCTTCGGCTTGACCGAATACAGGCGCACGAACTCGGCCAGGCTGGCGAGAATCGACGCCTGCATGTTCTCCGGGTTCAGCAGGTCGACGTCCACGGTGGCTCCGCCACCTGTCGCCTCGACCGCGGCGTTGGCGTACGACGGAAACAGCTGATACACGGCCGGCGTCACGCGGGCGGCTTCGCGCTCGCGCTCATGGGGCGTCGAACCGGTCAGCAGGCTCATGCCCGTGGCGACCTTCACGATGGCTTCAAGCGACCCAAGAAACGGCGTGCCGATTGTCGCGACCTTGCCGACCTTGCCGGCGGCCTTCCCGCCCAACTGCAGCAGGCATTCGGAGATGATCAATCCGCCCATCGAGTGTCCGACGAGATCGACGCGCAGGCCGTCGCCGGCGTCCGCATAGTACCGGAGCAGCGCCGTCCGCTTGAGCACTTCCTCGATGAATGCGACGAGCCGCGCCGCCGTGGCCTGGACGTCGACGCGCCAGTCATACGGGAACGCGAACACTGGCGTCGGTTTGTCGGCCGCCTGCGACAGCTCGTGCCTCAGCATCCTGATCAGATCGTCGTAGATGGAAAACGCCCGGCCGGGAAACACGTGCGCCGGCTCGATCGCTTCGAACGTGAGATCGTCGGGATGAAGTGCCACCCGTTCGTATTCCTTGTTCAGGACCATCGACCACACCGTGTCGCTGGTCATCGGGTAGTCATCGATCAACTCAGTGGCGGTGATGCCCGGAATGACGATGACGGGATTTTGAAAGGGCATGGCTACTCCAGTCCAAGAGCATACGGGCGCCGGGTCCCGTCGCGGGCGACGAAATAGCGGCCCCGCGCGATCGGCTGCAGCGACGCGCGCTGGGAAATGCGCTCGGCGATCGGACTGACCCGGCCGTCCGTGACGAGACCCGAGAAGGGTCTCGGTTTCTCACCCGGAGACAGATCGCGGAGCAACGCGAGCGTCACATAGAGGGCCTTCCGGGCGAGGTCGACATCGACCGGCGCACCCGCCGGTTCGCGTACGACGCGCGCGTGCATCCGGCCGCCGGCGAGGTCGAATCGAACGCGCGACCACGAAATCGTGTCGAACGCAAAGAACACGTGCAGGTCGAACGCCGAGCCGGTCCGGACCAGCCAGGCCGCGCGCGGGAAGTCCGTAACCGACCAGGGCTCCGGTCCCGCCACGTCGATCGGCGCGAATTCGACGTACACGTTCTCCGTCGAACGGTTCGCCAGCGTGGCCGCGATGTGCGACGCCAGTGCGGTCTCGTTCCACATGTGTGCGCCGCCCGTTGACACCGCCGGCGTCGAGGTCAGGAGCACCGACTCCAGGAGAATCGGCAGCGCGTCGGCGAAGAGCACCGTGCGGCCATCGACGGCGGTCGATCCCGGGAAACCATGCGCCGTCTCTGCCTGGATCAGGTCCGCGTGAAGCAGCGGCGGCACGAGGTGCGTGCACGCCTGCAGAAACGGATGCATCTCATCGTCCGAACAGGTGTCATCCGAGACGTACCAATACACATTCAAGGGGTGCTGGAGCCTCGTCGGATCGAAGCACTGCTGGGCAGGCAGTCCCAGCAGTTGTGCGTAGAACGGATCCCGGGCCGGCGTGGGGAAGATGGCGTGCGTCGGACGATCGAGTCCAGGTGCCGTCGAGCGGTCGAATCCGCCGGCGAGCTCGATCGCGATGCTCGCAAACCGGCCGATGTCGCCGTGGTTCGTGAACCGTGGATGGGCATGGATGAGCGCCGCGTGTTGTGCCGCGAGACGGGTAGCCTGCGTTTCAATCCATGAGCGCACCGGCGCCTTCCACGGATCCACGACGCTCACGTCGAGCGGCATGATGTTGCCGTCCCACTCCGGCAGATCGAACACGTACAGAACCGGACGCGGCGCCCCGGCTGCGGCGTCGGAGGATGCGCAGTACCACGCCAGGGGCATGTCGCGGTGGTACATGCCTGTGACATCCGTGCCGATCAGCCCGCGTGTGGTTCGTGTCCGCCACTCGTGGAATGCGAACCACATGGCGGTACGTAGATCGAACGTGACGTCCACGAAGAACGATCCCGGACCGTATTGCTGGATCAATGCCGGCGACCAGACCAGGAACATCTCCGGCGGTACGCCTTCGCCTTGCGTGAGCGCTTCGGCGCCGATCGAACGGGTCATGCGCGTCACCCAACTCGGATCGTAGGCGGTCTGGGCTGTGCGTCCGAGTGCGGGCGTAATGGTATGAGTCCCGTCCCCGGTCAGCCAGGCACGCGTCTGCCCGCGAAACACTCGCCGATGTCCCGACGCTGGCGGTCCGGCGGCGTGGAGGATCTCCTCGACGTCCGCAAATGTGGCGGCAGTCGCCGACCGCGGTCCCGTCGCGCTCATTTCTGGAGGCGGGCCCCGAAGGATCGGCGCCGCGCCGCCACGTGAGGATTGCCGTAGTCGTCCGACAAGATCGCGAGACGCTCGGCGATGAACGCCGTCATGTCGGGCTTGTTCGGAAAGGCGTAATCGACCGGGACGAGGCGTTCGATCTCTTTCGCCAGCGAGATCAACAGCGTCTGTGCCGCGCCGGCGTCTCCGCCCCAATTGGCTCGCGAACATGGCCCCACCAGGTTCGGTGGCACGTTCACGTAGAGTGCAAGCCTGGACGGATCGATCGGCACGGCTGCATCGTGTGCGGCTTCATGCAGGTCTTCGAGCGAACGAAGCAACCAGTCCGGTGCCTCGTTGCTGAGGTCCGCGATGCAGTACGCGCAGTCCGCCGCGAGCACGTGCAGCGAAAACGCCAACTCCTTGAGATTCTTGGTCCTGGCACGCGGCGCGATCTTGCGCGCCCCGTTGAACGGATATTCGTAGGCCTTCGCGGTGTCAGCGGCCAGGTAGACGCACTGCAGGTGATCGAACGATGCCTGCAGCGCCTTCTCCTCGAGGCCGAGAGTGAGGTACAGCGCGGATGCAGCGAGCGAGAGGCTCGCCCGTCCGCCGAGATCCCGATTCTCGCGAAGGACGCGGCTGGACTCTTCGTAGACGGCGTCAGCAAGCGCGGTGGTGATGTCGGGCCGGTGCGTCTCAATCCACTCTTGGACGGCGGCCGGACCTTGCGTCGCCGCTGCGACGACGTCGTGAAATGCACTCATCGTGACACCATGGCGATGTGTGCCAGGATGGGCACGGCTGATTAGACTTCGGGGGCTTCGTTGAGGCAAGCCATTCGCGGACGGCAGCGGCAGTCGTAATCGCGCCAACACCGGTCTTCTCGAACCTTCGTGTCGCACCGTGTCCCATCATCGTTACCGTCGACCCCGCGTTCTTCACGCGCATCAATCCCGCCGCCTGGCTGTTCGCGGCGATGTTTCTGGCGCAGGCGCCCCTGGTCTGGTCGCGCGGCGTACGGCAGAAGCGCCTGCAGTTCTCGACCGGTACGTCCCTTCGCCGTCTGCTCGCCGGTGCCCTCGTCGCATACGGGCTCGTCTACCCGGTGATCAACCTCGCGGACGGCCTCGAGTTTCCCAGGATGCCCACATTCGGCGTGCCGTGCCCCACGACGATCTTCACGGCCGGCCTCCTGCTGACCGCACCTGCGGCGCCCTGGACCGTGCTCGCCATTCCGATCCTCTGGTCGGTCGTGGGCGGATCCGCCGCACTCCTGCTCGGCGTTCGCGCCGATCTGATGCCGCCGGTCGCCGGGGCGGTGCTGCTCGTTCGCCTGAAGGCGGACACTACGCCGATACAGCGCGGCCGTTAGCTGGCGTTCGTGGTACGATCGCCCGCAGAGTCAACATGATGCTGCTGGTTCTTGCGGTTCTGGCCGTGCTGTGCCCGTCGGCTGCGCTCGCTCAGAGCGGGGCGCCGCAGGACCAGCCACTCAAACGCGTGCGCGCGATGCGCGTGGCCGATGGCCAGGTGATGGTCGACGGACGCCTCGATGAAGAGGTCTGGGCGCAGGCCGAATCGGCGACCGACTTCCTCCAGCAGCAGCCCAACGAGGGCGAACTGACGACGGAGCGGACCGAGTTCAAGTTCGTCTATGACAGCGAGAACCTGTATATCGGCGGCCTGCTCTACGACCGCGAGCCGGATCGCATCATCATCAACGAGCTGAAGCGTGACTTCGGCGCCGCCACCGAGAACGACCTCGTCGCCGTGGTGCTGGACACGTTCCTGGACAAGCGGACCGGTTATGCGTTCACCACCAACGCCGGCGGCGCCCTCCGCGAGCTCCAGACCTCCGACGACGGCCGGGTGACCAATGTGAACTGGGACACGATCTGGGACGTCCGCGCGGCGGTATCGGCCGACGGGTGGTCGCTGGAGATGGTGATTCCGTTCAAGAGCGTCCGGTTTCCCGAGACGCCCGATCAGACGTGGGGCCTCGTCATCCAGCGCGTGATTCGCCGCAAGAACGAGCGGACGATGTGGACGGCGATGCCACGGCAGTACGGGCCGTTCAAGGTCTCGTACGGCGGCGTGCTCGAAGGCATCTCGGGCGTCTCGCCCGGCCGCAACATCCGCGTGAAGCCCTTTGCCACGGGCAATGTGGCCACCCGCAGCGGCGTGCGGAGCCAGGACGGGGACGGCGGCCTGGACGTGAAGATCGGGCTGGGCAGCAGTCTCGTGCTGGACGGCACCTGGCGCACCGACTTCTCGCAGGTCGAGGCCGACGAGCAGCAGGTCAACCTGACGCGCTTTAATCTGTTCTTCCCGGAGAAGCGCGACTTCTTTCTGGAGAATCAGGACGTCTTCAACATCGGCCCCGCCGCGGGCATCGGCAGCCGCAACGACCTCATCCCGTTCTTCAGCCGCAGTATCGGGTTGAACGCAAACGGCGAGCCGATCCCGATGGTCGGCGGGCTGAGGCTGTCGGGCAAGGTCGGCCGCCACACCCTTGGCGTGCTGCAGACACGCACCGAGCGCGATCCGCAGGCCGCCGGCTCGGCGCCGAGCAACGTCTCCGTGCTGCGCTACGGCCATGACTTCTGGAGCGCCTCGAAGGTCAGCGCGTTCTACATGGGGAAGGAAGAAGGCACGGACTCGAACCGGATGGTCGGGTCCGACGTGCGGCTGATCACGCGTCAGCTGGACATCGACGCGCTTGTCATGCGCAGCACGAAGACGGGCGTCGGGTCCGGCGTCACCTGGCGCAGTGGCATCGTCTACGACACGAATCTCACCCGGTACGCGGCCAGCTACACCTCGCTCAGCGAGCGGTTCCGGAACGATCTCGGGTTCATGCCGAGGCAGGCGGTGGACATTCTCACGGGATCGGTGGCGCGGCGGTTCCGGCCGCGGGCGACCTATCGGGTGATTCGCGAGTATCGGCCGGAGCTGCGGCTGGACCGGTTCACCAAGGACGGCGTCGGCCTCGAGACGCAGACGCTCGGCCCCACGTTCAACCTCGACTTCGCCGACGGCTCGAACTTCACGGTGAGCGCGCGACGCAACGAAGAGGTGCTGATCGCGCCCTTCCGCATCCGTCCCGGGTATTTCATTCCGTCGGGCGAGTACACGTACAACGACGGCGAGCTCGACTATTTCTCCAGCCGGGCGCGGACCGTCTCGGTGAACGGCGGGTACCGATTCGGTGACTTCTGGAACGGGACGCGGCGCGGCTACACCACGGGGGCGAGGCTCCGATTCAACGAGCGTCTCGCCACGACGCTCAACTACAGCCGCGACGTGGTGCGGCTGCCGGGGACGACGTTCACGACGAACCTGGTGACGCTACGGGTCGACAACTCGTTCTCGCCGCGGATGTTTCTCAACGCCTTCATCCAGTACAACAGCGTGACCGGCCAGGTCGTCTCCAACATCCGGTACAACTTCATGCACCACCCGCTGAGCGATCTGTTCGTCGTCTTCAACGAAACGAGATCGACGATCGGCGGCATGCCGGCCTCACGCGCGCTGATCGTCAAGCTGACGCACTCGCTGAACTTCTGATCGCGCGATGTATGATGCGGCTCATACATCCTTCTGGAGGATTCATGATGAACTGTGTCCGGTGTCTCGCTGTCACCACGGCGCTCGTGATGGTCGCGGCCGCCGCACCGCTCGCCCAGCAGGCGCCGCGCGAGCCGGTGCGTTCGATCGCGCGCCTGACGGGCGATCTGTACCGCGTTCAGAACAACGATCACTACACCGTCTTTCTGGTTACCCCTGCCGGCATCATCCTGGCCGACCCGATCAACGTGGAGCTGGCCACGTGGCTCGAGGGCGAGCTGACCAGGCGGTTCCCAAACTCGCCGGTGCGGTACGTGCTGTACAGCCATCATCACCAGGACCACGCGTCGGGCGCGGCGCTCTTCAACGACACCGCCGAGCTCATCGGGCACGAGAACTTCAATGCGGGGCTCGAGGCGTCGCAGGCGCAGGATCCAAAGCGCTACGGCGGGGTCGTGCCGGTCGAGTCGACCTACAGCGGGCGCCGCACGGTCACGCTGGGCGGCAGGACCGTCAATCTGATCCACCCGGGCCGCACCCCCCATGCGTCCGACTTTACCGTGCTGCATTTTCCAGCCGAGCGCGTGGTGGTCGGCGTGGATTTCATGGCGGTGAAGATGGTGCCGGGGACGGTCATGCTGGCCAACGGCGCCTCGATCCAGGAGTACATCGACGCCGTGCGCGCGGTGGAGGCGCTGGATGTCGATACGGTGTCGCCGGGCCACGGCCCCACCGGGACGAAGGCCGACCTCGTGGCCTTCCGGCAGTACTACGAGCGGCTGCAGGAGCGCGTCCGCGCCGGGATCGCCAAGGGGCAGACGGTCGAGCAGCTCCAGGCGGCGAAGATCATGGACGAGTTCAAGGACTGGATCGAGTACGACGAGGACAACGACGTCAACATCGCCAACGCGTACAAGACGCTGAGCGCGCAGAAGCGGTAACGTTCACCGACCCTTCCAGCGAGGGGGGCGTTTGGCGAGAAATGCCGACACCCCCTCGCGGAAGTCTTCGCTCCCGTAGCACAGCTCGAGCAGGTCCCGGATGTCGGCGCCCCGGCCGCCGGCCAGACGCGACATCATCATCTTCGTGGCGCGAATCGTGAGCGGCGCGTTCGACGCGATGGCCAGCGCCAGCGCCTGCACCTCGGTCTCGATCCGACCCGCCGGCACAATCCGGGTCAGCAGGCCGGCCGCCTGCGCTTCCTCCGCGCTGAACAGCCGTCCTGTGAACAGCATGTCCTTGACGTGACCGGGGCCGATCAGATCGATGAGGCGGACGAGCGACGCCTCCGAGAGGCAGTTGCCGAGCGTCCGGGCGATCGGCACGCCGAAGGTCGATTCCGGCGTGGCCACCCGCAGGTCGCAGGCGGCCGCCATGACGCATCCCGCGCCCGCGGCGACGCCCGCGATCTGCGCGATCGTCGGCCTGGTCACGGCCGCCAGCCGGTCAACCACCTCGCTGATGCGCCGCTCGTACGCGACGCCGTCCTCGGCGGATTGAAAGCGCTGAAACTGGGAGATGTCGCTGCCGGCGGCAAACGCGCGGCCGCCCGCCCCACGCAGGACGAACACCCGCACGTCGTCATCGCGGTCCACCCGATCGCAGGCATCAGCCAGCGCCTGGTACATCGCCCACGTCATCGCGTTCAGCGCCTCTGGGCGATTGAGCGTCAGCACGGCGAGCGGAGGATCGCGCTGAAAGATGGTGTCGGTGCCGGGCACGGGTAGGTCTTATGATGCCACTAGCCTTGATGTCCCCGATAACTGCACTCGAAGGGGTGCGCGTGCTCGACGTCACGCAGGTGATGGCCGGCCCGTTCTGCACGATGATGCTGGCGGATCTCGGGGCCGACGTCATCAAAGTCGAGCCGCCGGGCGGCGACATGACGCGGCGGATGCCAGGCGCCGTCGGCACCGACACACCCGCCTACAACGCCGTCAACCGGGGCAAGCGAAGCGTGGTGCTTGATCTGAAAGCCCCCGCCGGCCGCGAGGCGATCCTGCGGCTGGCCCGCTCGGCCGATGTGTTCGTCGAGAACAGCCGCCCCGGCGCGATGGCCGCGCTCGGCCTCGACTATCCCTCGCTGGCAGGGATCAATCCAGCTTTGATCTACGCATCGATCTCCGGGTTCGGCCACACCGGGCCGGACCGCGCAAGGGGAGGCCTGGATCTGATTGCGCAAGGGGTCTCCGGCATCATGTCGGTGACCGGCGCGCCCGATGGCCCGCCGATGAAATCGGGGGTGCCGCTGACCGACCTCGCGGCGGCGCTCTTTGCGGTCACCGGCATCCTGGCGGCGCTGATCCATCGGAGCCGGACCGGCGCGGGTCAGCACGTGGACACGTCGCTCGTCGACGCCGGCGTCGCCTTGTCGGTCTGGGAGGCAACGGAATACTTCGCTGGCGCCGGGGTGCCCGAGCCGCTCGGCTCCGCCCACCGGATGGTCGCGCCGTACCAGGCCATCCGCTGCGCCGACGGCTACATCACGATCGGCGCGTCCACCGATCGCACCTTCGAGCGGCTGTGCGACGCGCTCGGGCATCCCGAGTGGGCGCGGATGACGGAATTTGCGGACAACCCCAGCCGCGTGCGCCACCGCGGCGCGCTGGCAGACCGGATCGAGTCGGTCACGCGCCAGCGCCCGCGCCGCGACTGGCTGGAGGCGTTCGAGGCGCAGGGGGTCCCGGCCGGCCCGATCAACCGGTATGACGAGGTGTTCGCGGATCCCCAGGTGCTGGCCCGAGAGATGGTGGTCGGCGTCGAGCACCCGACGCTCGGACGCATCCGCGCGCTCGGATCGCCTGTGAAGCTCAGTCGGACGCCGCCGCAGGTCCGCCGGCGGGCGCCGCTGCTCGGCGAGCACACCGAAGCGGTACTGCGGGAGGCGGGGCTGGATGAGGCCGCGATCGCACGGCTTCAGCGGGGCAGTGCGCCGCGCGATTCGGCCGACTGAACGAGCCGCTCTGCGGTCATCGTGCCGAGCAGGCGCGGCTCGCGGCCGGGCAGGAAAATCGCCATCGCGCCCTCCGGGAGCACGCTCTCCGGAAACTGACGGCTCGTGGCCATCTCGAGCGGGATGCGATGTCCGACGAGCACGCGATTGTGGCCGGGCGGCGGAGGGGTCGTGAGGTGCCTTCGCGTCGCCTGGATCATCGCCTGCAGCCGGTCGCCGGCGTAGTCATCGGCGACGAGGTCGTCGGTCACGCGGACCCGGTCGGCGCCAAACGCCAGTTCTCCCGTGTCCCTCGCGCGGAACACCGGACCAGCCAGAATCTCGTTCAAGGGGACGCGAAGCGCACGGAGCGTCTCCCCGAGCCTCCGCGCCTGACGGACGCCCGCCGGCGACAGATTGCGCTGGCCGGCCCGATCCCCGAGCCTGCCGGTGTCGACGTCCGTACGATTGGTGGCGGCATGCCGAAGGTAGATGACCTTGCCGCCGTCCTGGATGGCCGCGACGAGCACCTCGGCGGATGACTGCGCGACCGCACCGCGGCGCGCCAGCAGCCCCACGACGCATGCCGCCAGAAACTGCCGCCGTCCGGAGAGGTCCACACGAGCCACAGAGACGAAGAGCCACAGAGACTCAAGACAATGATAACTCTATGTCTCTGTGTCTCTGTGACTCTGTGGCTTATCTGTGTGGCTTATCTGTGGGTCAGCCGATCGATCACCGTCGTGACGCCTTCCGTTTCGCGCGCCAGGCGGGCTGCGCGCTCGCGCTGTTCGGGCGAGTCGACGATTCCGCTCAACGTCACGACGCCGCCGGTGGTGTCGACGTCGATGTCTGCCGCTTCGACCAGATCGTCGAGCGCCATCTTCGACTTGATCTTGATCGTCAGGGCCGCATCCGACGCGGCCCGTTGCGCGCGGTCGGCTCCTGCCGCCACGCCCTCTCCAATCCGGGCGCCGGTTTCGCGTGCGCGATCGACGTCGATCTGCGCGCCGGTGGTCCCCACCGCGTCAGGATCGTTCGGGGTGCCTCGATCCGCGAAGCGATAGCCGAGGAAGAATGCGGCGATGGCTGCGACGACGATCAACAGCAGGACGACACGCAGCAGAGCTCGAATCATGAGGGGCCTCCATGCGGAGAACTAGCATCGACCGTGCCGTATAATTGACGGTATCGTGACATCTGAGGCGCAGTTCCGCGACGCGCTCGTACGATCGCTCGCCGGCGGACGCTCCGATCCGGAGCCGGCCGGGTTGCGTACAGCCGCGGTTGCGGCGGCGGATGAGGTCGCCGCCGTCGCTGAGGCGTGCCGGACGCTCGGCCGTGCCTCGACGCTCGGCGGAGCGCTGGATGAGCTCCCTCGGGCGGCGGCCCGCCTCGCAGGCCGTGCCGCACTGTTCGTGGTGCGGAACGGCCGGCTGCAGCTGCGGCGGTCGCACGGCTTCGATTCCGCATCCGCCAGTCCCACCGCGTTCGCCCGGGCCTTCCCGCTGATCGTCGGCGGCCGCGTCGTCGCGGTGTTGTATGCCGAATTTGCGGATCAGGGCAGCGAGAGCGTTGCGGCTGGGCGCTGGCGTGATCTGCTCGACGTGCTGACATCCCATGCCGGACGCGTCCTGGAGTCGATGACCCTGCATCGGGCGCTCGGGCTCACGGCTCCTCGCCTCGAGAATGGGCCCGCGTCGGCTCGACCGCACGCTGCGGCCGGGGGCGGCCGGTGAGGCAGCCGGCTCTGGCTGCTGTTGCGGCGGTCTCCACCGCGCTTGCGCCGGCGCTGGCCGCGCGCGCCCAGGATCGGTTCGCCGACAGCGGAACCGCTTCGAGCGGCATCACGACGACCAGCCACGCGCCTCTCCCGGGCCATCCCTCTCTGTACTGGTTCGTGCCGGACGTGTCGGTGTCGCGCCCCGGCCGCGCCGGGGCGGTGGAGCCGGCCATGGTCCGGTTCGCCAGGGGCGTGGAGCTCATCGACAAGGATGAGTGGGCCGCGGGTCTCCCCCTGGTCACTGGACCGGGGATCGGCGAGAGTCCGCTGGCCGATTACGGGCGCTTCTACGCGGGCATTGCGCTGACCGGGCTCAGGCGATTCGAGGAAGCCGAGGCGGCCTTCAAGGCGATCGGCGGCGGTGTGACGGGCTATCTCGCGGCGGCAGTGCCGCTGCGCCGGGCAGAGGTGGCCATCGCCGCAGGCGACCCGGACCGAGCGGCGGACATCCTTGAAGACCTCAGCGACGAGACGCTGAGGTCTCCCGAGGAGGTATGGCTGCGCCTCGGCGCCGCCCGCGAAGCAGCGGACGATCCGGCCCGTGCCCTGGCCGCGTACCGGCGCGTCTATTACGGCTTCCCATTGAGCGCTCAGGCGGCCGACGCGCAGACCGCGATCGAGCGGCTCGAGACGCCGGCGCTGCAGGCGGGTGACCGGTTCAAGCAGGAACTTGACCGTGCCAAGGCGCTGTTCGCGGCGGGACGGTGGGCGCAGGCGCGCCCGGCGTTTTCGGCGCTGGGCAGAGCCGCCGCGGGAGAGGACGGGCGGCTGATCGCGCTGCGGCTTGCCGAGATCGAGTACTCCCTCGGCCGGCACCGGGCGGCGCGTGAGGCGCTGCGGCCGTTTGTGCGCGGCGGCGAGCGCGAGGCGGAGGCGCGGTTTTTCCATCTGAGCGCGACACGCGGCCTCGGCGAGCGCGAGAGCTACGTCGAGCTGGTCCGCGGCCTCGTCGCCGACCATCCCTCCAGCAGCTGGTCGGAGGAGGCCCTCAACAATCTGGCCTCCTACTACGTCACCGAAGAGGATGACGTCGAGGCGGACCGCGCGTTCCGCGAGCTCGCTCAACGGTTTCCGCGCGGCCGCTACGCGGAGCGTGCCGCCTGGAAGATCGGCTGGTGGGCGTACCAGCAGAGGCGGTTCGCCGATGCCGCCGAGACCTTCGAGACGGCGGCGGCTGCGTTCCCGCGCGCCGACTACCGGCCATCATGGCTGTACTGGTCGGGCCGGTCGCGGGACCAGCTCAGTCAGCGCGCCGCGGCCCACGCGCTGTATCGGGTGGTCGGCAGCGACTACCTCAACTCCTATTACGGCCGCCTGGCCACGGCACTGCTGGCCGAGCGCCGCGAGGCCGCGCCCCGGCCGATTGTCGTCAGCGAGCCGGCGCCGGGCGCCGCGCCGCGCGTGCCCAACGAGGCGGCGGTGCGGGCGCTGGCGGCCGTCGAGCTCTACGATGCGGCGCTCGATGAGGTCGAGTACGCGCGCCGCGCCTGGGGCGATTCGGCGGCGCTGCAGGCTACGGTCGCCTGGATCCGCCATCGCCGCGGGCTGCGCCCGGGGGCCCCGGACCGCTTTGCGGACGTGCGCGGCGCCATCACGATCATGCGGCGTGCCTATCCTCAGTTCATGGCGGCCGGAGGAGAGCAGCTGCCGCCGGACGTGCTGCGGGTCATCTTCCCGCTGGACTACTGGCCGCTCATCAGGAAGTACTCCGAGGCGCACGGCCTCGATCCGTATCTGATGACCGCGCTCATCGCCCAGGAATCGACGTTCACGCCCGACGTCCGGTCTGCGGCCAACGCCGTCGGCCTGATGCAGCTGATCCCCGCCACGGGCCGCCGCTATGCGTCGAAGCTGGGCCTTCGGTACTCGGCGCGGCTGCTCACGCAGCCCGAGACGAACATCCGTCTTGGCATGCGGTATTTCAAGGATCTGATGAGGCGTTTCGGCGGCGCGCACTACGCGCTGGCCAGCTACAACGCCGGGGAGAGCCGGATCGCGCGCTGGATCGCGGAGCGGCCCGGCTTCAGCCAGGATGAGTTCATCGACGACATCCCGTTCCCCGAGACACAGAACTACGTCAAGCGCATCCTGGGCACGGCAGACGACTACCGGCGCCTGTACGGTGGCGGGATCCTCAGCACGACCAGCCTCGCCGCCCGCTGACGCATGCACGATCCGCTCGGGCCGACCGCGCTCGCCGAGGCGACGCACTTCTGGTTCCGGGGGTTCCGTTCGTATGTCGCGCCGGTCCTCCGCGAGATCGCGGGCAGCCGGCGCGATCTGCGCATCATCGACTGCGGCTGCGGTACCGGCTACAACCTGACGCACCTGCTCCAGCCGTACGGCCGGCCGTTCGGGTTCGACCTGGCCCCGTCGGCCCTGAGCCGTGCGCGCGGGACCGGGCGTCCGGTCGTTCGCGCCAGCATCGGGCGGATTCCGTTCGCCTCCAACACCTTCGATCTGGCCACGTCATTCGATGTGCTGCAGAGCGTCCCGGACGATCGGGCGGCGCTCCGCGAGATCGCACGCGTGGTGAAGCCCGGCGGGCACGTGCTGCTGAACACCGCGGCGTTCGAATGGCTGCGCGGCGACCACTCCGACGTCTGGGTTGAAGTGCACCGCTACACGCCGGCGCAGGCGGCGGCCGTGGTGAGCGCCGCCGGACTGCAGGTGGTTCGCACGCGCTTGCTCTTCGCGTCGCTGGTGCCGATGATTCTGGCGGTACGGTCCGCGCAGCGGCTGCTGCGTACCGGTCGCGATCCGCAGGGCGACGCCGACATGGCCGTCCCGGCCAGGCCGATCAACGCCGCGCTCAGCTGGATGGTGCGGGGGGAGGCGGCGCTGGCGCGCCACGTCCCCCTGCCGATTGGAAGCTCGCTGCTGATTGTTGCGAGGAAGGCGTCGTGAACGGGACGCCGTTCAGAACCGCAGCATCGCCGCAATATACGGGCCCCGCATCTTGAGGTCGCCGCTGTCCTCCTCCACGACGTAATCGGCCACCACGGACCGGTAGCCCACCTGGGCGCCGACGTTGCGTCTGAAGTTGAGCATCCCGTAGATATCAAAGTCGGTGAACTTCACGTTGAAATCGTCGCGGTCGAGCTTGAACCCGGCGAACTCGCCGCCGATCGAGAACGCCGGCGAGGGGTTGGCGCGCCAGGCGAGGCCGATGGCCGGGATCGGCGCCTTGGTGTCGGTCGCGGCCGGCGACGACAGAAGCGGGCTCTCGACCGACGCCTTGACCCTGTTGTATTTCAGGTCCGCGATCACGCCGACGAAGCCGGCGTCGCGCGATACGAAGTCCCATTCGTACCCGACCGTCCAGAGATCCCATTCGATGTCGGTCGAGGCGGGGGCGCCGACCGTGAAGGTGCGGCCCTGGAAGGTGAAGGTGCGCTGGATCGTGGCATCCGCCTCGTAGCGGAACTTGACATAGCTCAGACGGAACTTGTGGCTCCGCCCGAGCGAGGCGCGAAACGCCGGGAACCACTTGTCCTCAATCCCGAATTCCTGGACGAAGTCGACCTCGCTGATGCTCGACCCGGCCAGCGCGTCGGTCGAGAGCACCAGATCGGGCGACGGCTTCGAGAGCACGAACGAGATTTCTCCAACGTGATCCTGCGCCTCGGCTGCGGAGGCACAGAGGGTCAACGCGCAGAGCGTAGTAGTGATGAGTGTGAACCGGTTTCGCATCATTCGATTATGCGCTAAATGGGGTCGGAGCTCATTTCGTGTCCTCTGACAATGACCTCCGACCCCATTTAGACTGGGGGAGATGTCGCCGGGCCGTCGTCTCTTCGCGTACATGCTGCGGTACCGCCGCACGTTTGCCGCCGGGCTGGCGTGTGTCATCGGCACGGCCGCAGTCGGGCTGGCCGCCCCGTGGGTGCTGAAGCTCGCGATTGACGACCTCACGCGCGGTGTGGATGCCGCCAAGGTCCGCCTCTATGCGGGCGCCGTGTTCGGGCTGGCCGCGATCGGCGGCCTCTTCCGGTTCTCGATGCGGCGGATCATCATCGGCGCGTCGCGCGAGATCGAGTACGACCTCCGGAACGATTTCTTCGCGCACCTGCAGCGCCTCGACCTCGCGTACTTCCAGCATCACCGCACGGGCGATCTGATGTCGCGGGCGACCAACGATCTCAGCGCGGTGCGGATGATGATCGGGCCCGCCGTGATGTACTCGGCCACCACCGGGCTGACCTTCGTCGTCGCGATCGGGCTGATGCTCTCGATCGACGCGCGTCTCACGCTCATTTCGCTGGCGCCCCTTCCGCTCGTCTCGGTGTCGGTGGGTTACTTCGGCGCCGTCATCCACCGCCGCTTTGAACGGATCCAGGAGCAGTTGTCCGAGATCAGCGCGATGGCCCAGGAGACGCTGTCGGGGGTGCGCGTCGTGCGCGCGTACGGGCAGGAATCCTCCGAGACCGGACGGTTCCGGGACGCCAACGAGCTGTACATGCGCCGGAACCGCGGGCTCATCCGGGTACAGGCGATGTACTACCCGATCATGGGCTTCCTGATGGGTCTGGGCGCGCTGCTGGTCCTCTGGCTGGGAAGCCGGGAGGTCGTGACCGGCCGGATGACCGTCGGGGAGCTCGTCGCCTTCAACTCGTACCTGCTCATGCTCTCGTGGCCGATGATTGCTTTCGGGTGGGTGACGAACCTGCTGCAGCGCGGCATGGCATCGTGGAAGCGCCTGCTCGAGGTCCTCGACACCAGGCCGCGCATCACCGATGACGCGGCGACCGCCGACATCGTCCGCATCGACCAGATCGCAGGCGCCATCGAGTTCCGCCACCTGACGTGTGCGTATGGCGACCGCGTGGTGCTGCACGACCTCTCGGCGGTGCTGCCCGCGGGCACGACCACCGCCATTGTGGGCGCCACGGGATCGGGCAAGTCGACGCTTCTCAATCTGCTGGCGCGGATGCACGATCCGCCGCCGGGCACGGTCTTCCTCGACGGAGTGGACGTGCGCCGGATCCCGCTCGCGGTGCTCAGGGGCGCGATCGGCTTCGTGCCCCAGGAGCCGTTTCTCTTCGGCGCCACGCTGGCCGAGAACATCGCGCTCGGCGGGCGGGCCGACGAGGACGAGCGGCCTCGCGTCGAGCGGGCCGCCGCCATCGCGCGGCTCGACAAGGACGTGGAAGGATTCCCGAACGGGTACGAGACGACGATCGGGGAGCGCGGCATCACGCTCTCGGGCGGTCAGAAGCAGCGCACGGCGCTCGCCCGCGCGCTGCTCGTGGAGCCGAAGGTCCTGGTCCTCGACGACGCCCTGGCAGCCGTCGACACCTACACGGAGGAGGAGATCCTCAGCCGGCTGCGCGGGGTGATGCGGGAACGGACCTCGATCATCGTCTCGCATCGGGTGTCGACCGTCCGTCATGCCGACCAGATCCTCGTGCTTGCCGAAGGACGGCTGGTCGAGCGGGGGACGCATCGCGAGTTGATTGCCCGCGACGGCGTCTACGCCGAGCTGTACCGGAAGCAGCTCCTCGAAGAGGAGCTTGCCGCCTCGTGATCCACGAAGAGGACGTGCTCGGCAAGGCGTACGACGCCCGGCTCATGCGCCGCCTGCTGCGATATCTGCGCCCGTATCGGCTGCAGGTGGCGGGTGCGAGTGCGGCCATCATCGCCCATTCGGGGCTCGAGCTGGTGCCGCCGCTGCTCACGAAGACCGTCATCGACCGCTACATTCCCGCGGGCGATCTGTCGGGCCTGGGCGGTGTCGCCGTCCTGTACCTGCTGACCCTGTGCGGATCGTTTGCGCTCGAGTACGTGCAGACGACGACCATGCAGATGATCGGGCAGCGGATCATGCTGGATCTGCGGATGCAGATCTACGGACGCCTGCAGAGGCTCGACCTGCGGTTCTACGATCGCAATCCGGTGGGACGCCTGATGACCCGGCTGACCACGGATGTCGACGCGTTGAACGAGCTGTTCACGTCGGGCGTGGTGGCGGTGTTCGGCGACCTCTTCACGCTCATCGGCATCATGGCGGTCCTGATCTGGATGGACTGGCGGCTCGCGGCCATCGCCTTCTCCGTGCTCCCGCTGATCGCGCTTCTCACGCAGTGGTTCCGGGTGAACGTTCGCGAGTCGTACCGCACGGTCCGCGTCTGGATCGCGCGGATCAACGCGTTTCTGCAGGAGCGGATCACCGGGATGGCGACGGTCCACCTGTTCCGGCGCGAGGCCCGCGATTTCGCCGCGTTCGAGGCCATCAACGGCCGTCACCGCGACGCCAACGTCCGGTCCATTTTCTTCTACGCGATCTTCTATCCCGCCATCGAGCTCGTCAGCGCGCTCGCGTCGGCCCTGATCCTCTGGTTCGGCGGCCTGTGGGTGATGCAGGAGTCGCTCTCGCTCGGGTCGCTCGTGGCGTTCCTGTTGTACGCGCAGCGCTTCTTCCGGCCGATCAGCGACATGTCCGAGAAGTTCAACGTGCTGCAGGGCGCGATGGCGTCGTCGGAGCGAATCTTTGTCCTGCTCGACACGCATGTGGCGATCGAATCGCCCCCGCAGTTCCGCGCCCCGGAGCGTCCCGGCCCGATCGCCTTCGAGCACGTCACCTTTGCGTACATCGACGGAGAGCCGGTGCTCCGCGACGTGTCGTTCCGGATCGAACCGGGCGAGCGCGTCGGCATCGTCGGCGCGACCGGCGCCGGCAAGACGACGCTCGTGAACCTGCTGCTGCGCTATTACGACGTGCAGCAGGGGCGCATCACGGTTGACGGCATCGATATCCGCGAGATGGATCCGGGTCGGCTCCGAGGCCTGTTCGGGCTCGTGCTGCAGGACGTCCACCTCTTTTCGGGGACGGTGGCCAGCAACGTCCGTCTCGGCAACGACGCCATCGACGACGCGGCGGTGCGGGCGGCCATCGAGGCCGTTCATGCGGACGGGTTCGTCAACGCTCTTCCTCGCGGCATCGAAACGCCGGTCGTCGAACGTGGCGCCACGCTCTCGGTGGGGCAGAAGCAGATGCTGTCGTTCGCCAGGGCGCTTGCCTTCGACCGCCCCGTGCTCATCCTGGACGAGGCGACATCGAGCGTCGACACCGAAACCGAGCTGCTGCTGCGCGATGCCGTCAGGGTCATCATGCAGGGCCGGACGACGATTGCCATCGCGCACCGGCTGTCGACGCTTCAGGGCCTGGACCGCATCCTCGTGTTCCACAAGGGGCAGCTGCGCGAGGCCGGCACGCACCAGGCGCTGCTGGCCGCCCGCGGCATCTACCACCGCCTGTATCAGCTTCAATTCCAGCGGGATGCGCCCGTGGGGGTTCCGTCAAAGCCGGCGACCTCGACCGCGTAGCCGGGTAGCCTTCTTGCAGCAGCGAGTACGATCAGGGGAGAGGACGGTCTGAGGACGAATGCACATGGACGAGCAGCGCGCCTTTGAGGATCGCCGGGCGGCGGGATGCGAGCTGGCGAGCCGGCTGCACGCCTATGCCGGCCGCAGCGATGTCGTCGTCCTTGCCCTGCCGCGGGGCGGCGTGCCGGTCGCCTTCGAGGTGGCGGAGGCGCTCGGGGCGCCGCTCGACGTCTTTCTCGTCCGCAAGCTCGGGACGCCGGGCCACCGGGAGCTGGCGATGGGCGCGATTGCGTCGGGCGGCGTCCGCGTGCTCAATGACGACGTCGTGCGGTGGTACGGCATCACGCCCGGCCAGATCGATGAGATCGCGCGCGCCGAGCAGGCGGAGCTGGCGCGCCGCGAGGCGGCATACCGCGAGGGCCGGCAGCCTGTTCCGGTTGACGGGCGAACCGTCATCCTGATCGATGACGGCCTGGCGACCGGGTCGACCATGCGCGCGGCGGTGAACGCGATTCGGCAGCGCCATCCGGCACGAATCGTCGTAGCCGTGCCGGTCGGCGCCCGCGACTCCTGCGATGAGCTGTCGGCAATTGCCGACGAGATGGTCTGCGTGCGGACGCCGGAACCGTTTTCGGCAGTGGGGGAGTGGTACCTCAACTTCGAGCAGACCTCCGACGAAGAAGTGCGGCGCCTGCTCGAGGCGCACGGACAGCCGGCGACACCACATCCATAAATCCGGGCATCGCTGTTGCTTGGACAGCAGCGGAGGGATCCGTCATGAACAGTCTTCGACTACCCGTAGTCGCACTCGCCGTCGCGAGCGCGATCGCGTGCGGCGCGACGGCACAGCCGGCGCCGACCACCGTGCCGCAGCCGCCAGCGCCGTCAACCTCGAGCGTACCGAGCGGCCCGACCGAAGTGGCCGACAGCCAGCCCGGCGTGATTCCTGTTGGACAGGAGCTCGACGTTCGCCTGCAGTCGGGCCTGAGCTCGGAAACGTCTACAGTCGAGCAGCGGTTCGAAGCAACCACTGTCGTGGATCTAATGCAGAACCGGCGAGAGCTGGTCCCGGCAGGCTCGGTCGTGCGCGGCGTCGTGTCGAACGTGAAGCGGCCGGGCCGCCTCGATCGTGAAGGGAGCCTCACGCTGTCGTTCGACCAGCTCGTCATCAACGGCCGCGAATACGCGATTCGCGGGATGGCCGCCCAGGTCTTCGAGAGCGGCGGCATCCGCGAGGAGGTTGGCACGGTCGGGGCCGGCGCCGGCGTCGGCGGCGTCATCGGCGGCATCATCGGCGGCATCAAGGGCGCGATTCTCGGCGCGGTGATCGGCGCGGGCGGCGTGATTGCAGCCACCGAGGGCAAGGACGTGCATCTGCCGGCCGGCGCGGTCATCCGCATCCGGCTCGATTCACCCGTCAACGTGGGCTGAAAGGAGCAGGACTACGGCGTGATGGAGGCCGGCGCGACGGGAGGCGATCCGGCAGAAGCCGGGGGAACCGCCTCGGGGACCTGCGGCGCCTCCGCCGGGGATGGCTCCGCAGGCGCCGTGGCGGCATCGCCAGGCGGCCCCGGGCCGCTCTCGGTGGGGGCGGCGCCCGGTTGCGGCGGGGTGGCCGGCTGAGTCGTCCGCCGTGCGGCTTCCCTCCGTCTGAACAGCCGTTCCACGAGGCTGGGGGTGCTTGCGCTCGGGTTCCACCCGAGCCGCAGCACCGTCACCTCCACCGGCCGCCGGCCGAACGCCAGCGCCTCGCGGCAGCTCCACATGTAAATGTCGAGGACGCGGCCCTGCACCTTCGGGCCCGTGTCCATGATCGTGTACACGCCGTTGTACTGCATGGTGTCGGTCGACACGTTGACGACGCTGCCGACCGGCAGGATGCCGGGATCCGACGCGGCGATTCCCGTGCGGACTCCCACGCCGGACGCGGTCGTGGTGCCCTTGCAGTAGGCGGTCGCCGTGAACAGCAGGCGCGCGCCGGCCGCAGGCAGCGTCGGATCGACGAGGCGCGTCGGAGCGATGTCGCGCGAGTCGAACGTCGTGGCCTCGTACAGCAGGACGAACCCGATCACGGCCATGCAGGTGACCATCAGCTTGCGCCCGAGCGACCGAGAGAGCACCCGTCCCATCTATTCGAAGTGGCTGAACCCGTCCGGCACCGGCCGCTCGTCGTGGGCAGTGCGGACCACTACGCGGCGATCCCGCGTGACAACACCGATTCGCGTCAGTGGGAGATCTCCGAGGTGCTGCACCACATGTCGCAGGCGCCCCCGATGCGCCCGACGCACTGTGAACATCAGCTCGTAGTCGTCGCCCCCGGCCAGCACCGCCTGGATCGCATCGTGGCCATTCTGCTCGTGCCACCGCCTGACGTCCGGCGCCACCGGAAGCGCATCGGCGTCGAGCGTGATTCCCGCCTGCGATGCGGCAGCGACCTGCCGCACGGCGTCGGCCAGGCCGTCGCTGAGGTCCATGCAGGCAGAGGCGGCGCGGCTGGCGCCGAGGAGCAGTCCGGCCCGGACGCGTGGCTCGGGGCGCAGGTAGCGCTCCTGCTGCGCGGCGAGCGAGGCGGTACCGCCCTGCCGGAGCGACGCGAGTCCGACGGCGGCGTCTCCAATGCTGCCTGTCACGTAGACCTCGTCTCCCGGACGCGCACTGGCCCGTGTCAGGGCGCGGCGCGGCCGCACGCTGCCCACCGCCGTGACGTCGATCATCAAGGGGCCGGGTGACCGCGAGATATTGCCGCCCACGATCGTGACACGATGCCGGTCGGCCAGGGCCAGAAATCCGTCGAGCAGCCCGTCGACGACCCGGACCTCCAGCGCCGGCGGCAGCACGAGCGACAGCAGCGCCGCGCGCGGGCGCGCGCCCATGGCCGCAAGGTCGCTGAGATTGACGGCGAGCGCCCGATGCCCGATGGCGTCGGGCGGCGAGAATCGCCGATCGAAGTGGACGTCCTCGACCTGGACATCGGTGGTCCAGACCTCCAGCGCGCCTCGTTCGGGCGCGATGACGGCGGCGTCATCCCCGGGGCCAACCACCACCCAGCTCGCGGTGCCGAGCCGCGCGGTGATGCGTGCGATGAGCGCCCGCTCGCCGAGATCTCTGATGGTGTGAGTGGACACGTGCAGGAAGGCAGCCCCGCTTTGCCGTGTGGGGAGTTCGAATGAACCTGCGAAAGCAGGTGGAACCGCTGTTATAGGCCGCGCTTCAGGCTTCCTCGTCACAGAGGCATGCACAACACGCGGCCTCGCGGCTCGCTTGGTTGTTGCGTTGGCTCAGACGAGCCTCCGAAACCATCACGAGCAAAGCAGGAGCTGAAGGAATCTTAGCCCGCGGTGGGAGGCGGGTCAAGACGTCTAACTCGTTGACCGCAGAATGGTTACTGTGCGGCCGTCGCGGCCAGCGCCTGGTCGACGAGCTGCTCGAGCTCGAGAGCCCGCGCGCTGAGCTCGCCGTGCGAGCTGGAGTGCTGCTGGCGCGCGCGGAAGCACTCATCGGCAAGGTTCAGGGCGACCAGAATGGCGAGCGCCAGCATGTCGGTCGTCGGTGCGGCCTCCGACGTCGCGCGCATCTTCTCGTCGACGTGCGCGGCCAGCTCCGCGACGTACCCCGGATCCAGGCCGCTGCGGATCGGATACCGCTGCCCGCCGATCTCGACGGTGACGACGCCCCCGCTCAGATCGCCTCCAGGTGCGAGAGCATGTCGGCCACGCGGTGGCGGATGGCCTCGCGCTCCTGCCGCAGCGCATCGATCTCGGCGGTGGCGCCCTGCACGTCGGCCAGCCGCCCGCGCATCGCCTCGATCTCCTGCAACAGCCGCGCGTTCTCGTCCGCGGATTTCTCCTGCTCGGCGCGGAGCCGCGTGACGACGTTCACCAGAAGCTTGATCTTCTCCTCGAGCCGATCGATGGGATCGAGATCAACTGTACGCGCCCCCGCCTGCTTTGCCATCCGTCGCCTCGCTGTGGTGAAGAGTGCTGCCGGATGGTAACACGGAGTCGGCCCCAATGGACTCGGCGGGTCCGCCGCTCGATGCGATCGGATCTCCGGCGGAACCGCCCTACGAACTAGCGTTGTATTGCGCCGTGCCGATCTCTCAGCGCGGCCATGACGGCGTCCATCGCCGTTTGAACTTCGGCATCCGTAAGGGTTCTGTCAGATGACCGGAACGTCAGACGCAGGGAAAGGCTCACGCTGTCGGCCGGAATGCCCTTTCCCTGATAGCGATCGAACTCGGCCACGCGTACCAGCGTGGGCGGCGCCGCCTCTCTGATGGTGCGGCGCACCTCTTTCGCGGGCAGCGTATCGGCAATCAGGATCGAGATGTCGCGTGCGACCGACGGGTACCGCGGCAGCGGCTCGACGCGGAAGGCTCGGCCGGCCGACAGCCGCTCGAGCTCGTCGAGGTCGAGTTCGGCCACGTACACCGGCTCGCCGCGAGCCAGTCCGTGCGCGTCGGCGACGCTGCCGGCCAGCTCGCCAAACACGCCGACAGGCGCTCCGTCTGCGGTCGCGGCCGCCCGCCGGCCGTCGGCAAGCCACGCGTGATCGCACGGCGCGGTATGGATGTCCAGGCCGAACGCTTCGCCCACCCGTTCGACCACGCCCTTCAAGTCGAAGAAATCCATCGGCCGCGACGCACCGCTCCAGTGTTCGGGCGCGGCGGCGCCGGTGCACGCGCAGGCCACGGCGCGGCGTTCGCCTGCCGACACCGTAAACCTGGCCCCGATCTCGAACAGCCGGACGTCGGCGCGCTGGCGCCGGCGGTTGTGCGCCACCGCGTCGACGAGACCGGGCAGCAGCGACGGCCGCAGCACGGCAAAGCTCTCGGACAGCGGGTTGGCGATCGGGACCGTCTGTCCGGCTGCGGCAAACGGGGCGGCCGCCGCCTCGGCGACGAATCCGAACGTGACCGCTTCGAAGAACCCGGCGGCGGTGAGCGCCTGGCGGAGCTGCCGCGCCCGCGTGATCCGCGGGTCAGGAGGCGCCGGCGCCGCCGTGAGCGCCGGGAAGGTGACCGGCAGCCGGTCGAAGCCGTAGTGGCGGGCGACCTCTTCGATCAGATCGACTTCGCGGGTGACGTCCACGCGCCGTGTCGGGACGGCGACGCGCCAGCCGCCGGCTGCCGGCTGGGGCGTGAAGCCGAGCCGCTCGAGAATCCGCCGGACGTCCTTGTCGGGCACCGCCGCGCCCAGCAGGCCGGCAATCCGCTCGCGGCGCAGCCGCAGCGTGCCCGGCTTGTGACGCTTCGGATATCGATCGATGGCCGCGCCGCGCGTGCGGCCGGCGCCGATCTGCTCGAGGAGGGCCGCCGCCCGCGCCATCGCCAGCGCCGCCATCGACGGATCGGCGCCGCGCTCGAAGCGCATGCTGGCCTCGGTCTTCAACCCGAGCTTCCTGCTGGTCCGGCGGACCGACAGGGGGTCGAAGTACGCGCTTTCGAGCACGATCGTCGGCGTGGTCTCCGACACCTCGGAGTCGGCGCCGCCCATGACGCCGGCCACGGCGACCGGCCGCTCTCCGTCGGCAATGACGAGCATGTCGGACGAGAGCGTGCGCGTCTGGCCGTCGAGCGTCCGGATGGCTTCGCCCGCGCGGGCGGGGCGCACGCGAATCTGCGCGCCGGCCAGCCTGGCGAAGTCGAAGGCATGCATCGGCTGGCCGAGCTCCAGGAGCACGTAGTTGGTCACATCGACGATGTTGCTGATCGGGCGGATGCCGGCGGCCTGCAGGCGCGCCTGCATCCAGGAGGGCGAGGGGCCGACGGTGACGTCGGCCATCAACCCGACGTAGCGGGAGCAGAGGCCGGGGTCGTCAATGGCGATCGTGATGGTCGGCGGGTCCACGGCTCGATGATCGCGGCTCGCCGTGGAACCCGCCCCACGTACACCTCTTCGTACGTGGGCCGGGTCCTGCCGCGAGGCACGCGAAGTCTCAAGCGGCAGACCCGGCGGCACGCGCATCTTCAGCCCGTAGGCGGTGGCAATCTCGCGCGCCATCCCGACGACCGACATGCAGTCGGGGCGGTTCGCGGTCACCTCGAAATCGAGCACCGCATCCGCCGTGCCGAGCGGCTCCACGCCTTCGACCGCGAAGCCGCGCAGCGACATCGTCCGCGCGATCTTCTCGGCCGGGTCCCCGACGTCGACGAACTCGCGAAGCCAGGAGAGCTGGATCTTCACAGCGGGAACTGCTCCAGGAACCGCAGATCGTTCTCGTAGAACAGGCGGATGTCGTCGACGCCGTACTTGAGCATCGCGACCCGCTCGATGCCGAGGCCGAACGCAAAGCCGGTCACCTGCTCGGGGTCGTAGCCGACCGCCTCGAAGACGGCGGGATGCACCATGCCGCTGCCGAGGATCTCGAGCCAGCCCGAGTGCTTGCAGGTGCCGCATCCGGCGCCGGCGCACGCCTGGCAGGTGATGTCGACCTCGGCGCTCGGCTCCGTGTACGGAAAGAAGCTGGGGCGCAGGCGGACTTTCACGTCGCCGAACAGCTCGCGCAGCATCGCCTCGAACGTCCCCTTGAGATCGGCGAGCGTCACGTGCGGCCCCACGACGAGGCCTTCGAACTGCTGGAACATCGGTGTGTGGCTCAGGTCCAGGTTGTCGCGGCGGTAGACCCGGCCCGGCACGATGATCCGGATCGGCGGCGGGAAGGTCTTCATGTAGCGGATCTGCATCGCCGACGTGTGCGTGCGGAGCAGCGTCGCCGCGCGGACCTGCGCCTTCGGCAGGCGGCCTCTATGTGCGCCCCACGTGCCGCCGACAATCGGCGCCGCCAGATACAGGGTGTCCTGCATGTCGCGCGCGGGATGATCGGGCGGCATGTTGAGCGCCTCGAAGTTGTGGAAGTCGTCCTCGACTTCCGGCCCTTCGAGGATTTCGTAGCCCATGCGCGCGAAGATGTCCTCGACCTGCTGCCGCACGCGCATCAGCGGATGGATGCGCCCGATCGGGATCTCGCGGCTGGCGAGCGTCACGTCGACCGCGCCGGCGGGTTTCTGCCCGGCCTGCAGTGTGTCGTGCAGTCCGTCAAGGGCAGCCTCGATCTGTGCTTTGAGCGCATTGACCTGCGCTCCGAAGTCTCGACGCTCCTCTGGCGGAAAGGTGGCGATCCGCTTCAGCTGTTCGGTGATGTGACCCGACTTGCGACCGAGGAACGCATCTCGGAGGCCCTTGAGCGCCTGCTCCGTCGTCGCCGACGGCCGCTGCTGCTCGAAGAGGTCCCGCAGCGCCTTAATGGCTGGATGGTCCGTGTGGGCAGGCATGGCGTATCAATGCCGAATGCACAATGCCCAATGCTCAATGCCTAAGACGTCTTCATCGTTAGGCATTGGGCATTGTGCCTTGAGCATTGTGCATTGATTACGCGGACGGCCGGGTCGGCAGCGCGGCCTTCGCCTGCGCGGCCACCTTGGCGAACGCGGCGGACTGCGTGACGGCCAGGTCCGCGAGCATCTTGCGGTCGATCGTCACGCCGGCGGCCTTGAGGCCGCGCATCAGCTGCGAATAGGTGAGCCCGTGTTCGCGCGCCGCCGCGTTGATCCGCACCACCCAGAGGCGGCGGAAGTCGCGCTTCTTGTTCTTGCGGCCGACGAACGCGTACTTGCCGGCCGTATCGACTGCTTCCTTGGCGGCACGATAGAGCTTGCTCTTGGTCTGGTAGTAGCCCTTCGCGCGCGCCAGGAGCTTCTTGCGCTTGGCGCGGCGGACCGTTCCTCGTTTGACTCTCGGCATGTCTCAAATCCTAATCAATGCTCAATACCGAATGCTCAATGCCGAATGTCTAACGCCCTTTGGACATTGGGCATTGGGCATTGGGCATTGTTCTATTTATAAGGCAGCATCCGGCGCAGCTTCGGCGCGTCCTGGTCGGCGACCTGGCGCGTGCCGCGCATCTGACGCTTCGACTTGGTCGTCTTGCTCGTCAGGATGTGGCGCTTGAAGGCGCTCGCCCGCAGGATCTTGCCGCTGCCGGTCTTCTTGAAGCGCTTGGCGGCGCCGCGGTGCGTCTTTAACTTTGGCATTTCCCGTCTACTCCTCCGTTGTCGCCGCCGGCTCGGGCGCGTCCTGCATCCGGGGCTTCGCCGCCGTCTTCCGCCCCGTGCGCTGGCTCAGAATCACGTGCATCTGGTTGCCTTCCATGCGCGGATGCGTTTCAGGCGTGGCGACCTCCGCCAGATCGTTCATCAGGCGCTCGAGAATGCGCTGGCCGATGTCGGGATGCGCCATCTCGCGCCCCCGGAAGAAGATCGTCGCCTTGACCTTGTCGCCTTCGCCGAGGAAGCGCTCGATGTGCTTCTTCTTGAACTGATAGTCGTGCTCGTCGACCTTCGGCCGGAACTTGATCTCCTTGACCTCGATCACCCGCTGGTGCTTCTTGGCCTCGCGGGTCCGCTTCTGCTCCTGGTACTGGTACTTGCCGAAATCCATGATCCGGCACACCGGCGGCACGGCGGTCGGGGAGATCTCCACCAGGTCGAGCCCCTTCTGCTTGGCGATGGCGATCGCCTGCGGAGGCGGCATGATGCCGAGCTGCTGTCCGGTTTCATCGATGACACGGATCTCGCGAACCCGGATACGCTCGTTGATACGAGTGCGGTCGTCACGGCGCGGCGAACGGTCGTAAGCGATAACTCCTCCTCGCAGGCCTCTCGGCCCGACCTTCAGGCCTCAGCGGCCCCGGCGGTCTCCATCTGCGCGGCCTGGCCGCCGGGATCCTTGCTGCCGATCTCGTCCAGCGCGGCGCGTACGAAGTCCGCGACGCTGCGCGGTCCGAGATCGCCGGCCGACCGGCTGCGGACCGCGACGGTGCCGTCCGCCAACTCGCGGTCGCCCGCCACCAGCATATAGGGCACCTTCTGCAGCTGCGCCTCCCGGATCTTATAGCCAATCTTCTCCTGGCGCTCGTCGACTTCGACGCGCAGCCCCGCCGCCGACAGCCGCTCGCTGACCGAGCGGGCGTACGCCAGATGCCGGTCGGCGATCGGCAGCACGACAGCCTGGACCGGCGCGAGCCACAGCGGCCAGGCCCCGGCAAAGTGCTCGATGAGCAGCGCCACGAACCGCTCGAAGCTGCCGAAGATCGCGCGGTGGATGACGACCGGGCGGTGCTCGGCGTTGTCGGCGCCGATGTACTTGAGGTCGAACCGCTCAGCCTGCATGTAGTCGAGCTGGATCGTCGCGCACTGCCACTTCCGGCCGATGGCGTCGGTGACGTCGAAGTCGATCTTCGGCCCGTAGAACGCGCCGTCGCCCTCGTTGATCGTGTACGGGGCGCCGGCGGCTTTCAGGGCCGTTTTGAGCTCAGCCTCGGCGTGATTCCACTGCTCGACGGTGCCCAGGTACTCCGCCGGCCGCGTCGACAGCTTCATCTCGGGCGTCAGGCCGAAGTCGCCGTACACGCGCTGCACGAGCCTGAGAAGCCGTTCGACCTCCTCGCCGATCTGCGACTCCATCACGAAGCAATGCGCGTCATCCTGGCTGAACTGCCGCACACGGGTGAGGCCAGACAAGACGCCGGAGGCCTCGTTCCGGTGGAGCGGCGTCTGCTCGTGGAATCGGAGGGGCAGGTCGCGGTAACTCCGCACCTCGCTGGCGTACATCAGGAAGTGCCCGGGGCAGTTCATCGCCTTCAGGCCCATCTGCTCGCCCTCGCTCTCGACGAGGAACATGTTCTGGCGGTAGTGCTGCCAGTGCCCGGACGTCTCCCACAGCGCCTTGTTGAAGACGATCGGCGCCTTCACCTCGACGTAACCGGCGGGCAAGAGCACCTCGCGCATGTAGTCGGCGAGCACGTTGTACAGGACCGTCCCCTTCGCGAGCCAGAACGTGGCGCCCGGCGCCCACGGATGGAACATGAAGAGCTTCTGCTCGCGGCCGATCTTCCGGTGGTCGCGCCGCTTGGCTTCCTCGAGACGGTGCAGGTAGGCCTGCAGATCCTTGTCGGCAAAGAACGCGGTACCGTAGATGCGCTGCATCGGCTGGTTCCGCGCGTCGCCCTTCCAGTAGGCGTTCGACGTGCTGAGCAGCTTGAACGCCTTCAGGCGGCCGGTGGAGGGCACGTGCGGGCCGAGGCAGAAATCGACGAACGTCTCGGGATCCTTGATCGTGTAGCACGAGACGTCCGCCTGCCCCTCGGTCTTCTCGTCGATGAGCTGCACCTTCAGCGGCTCGCCGCGCGCGCCGAAGAACCGCCGCGCCTCCTCGCGCGGCCACAGCTGCCGTTCGTACGGCAGGTCCTGCTGCGCGAGCTCCCGCATCTTCCGCTCGATCGCCTCGAGATCCTCCGGCACGAACGGACGCGGGACGACGAAATCGTAGAAGAACCCGTCGTCGGTCGGCGGCCCGATGCCGCACTGCACGTCGGGAAACAGGTGCGTGACGGCGGCCGCGAGCAGATGCGCCGTGCTGTGGCGGTAGATCGTGAGCGCCTCAGGGCTCTCGGGGGTGATCACACGCACCGCGGCGTCGCGCTCGGTCGGACACGAGAGGTCGACGAGGCGGCCGTCGACCGTCCCCGCGAGCGCGGCTTTCGCGAGACGGGGCGAAATCGCCGCGGCAATCTCCCGAACGGTGGTGCCCGCCGGCACGGTGCGCGTGGCGCCGTCCGGCAGCGTGATGGTGACGTCGTTCATGCAGGGGTGAGTATTCTAGCGGGTCGCCGGCTCGTGGCATGCCCAGCCGTAGCTCTCCAGGCCCGCCTTCGCGGCTGCGCCGCTTCGGCGCGGCAGCCTTCGCGGGCACTCAAGAGCGAAGGCTGGTAGGCGCGGGTGGACTCGAACCACTGACCTCCTCCGTGTCAGGGAGGCGCTCTAACCAACTGAGCTACGCGCCTATCTACTGCAGAATCAGGGCTTAACCCGAACCGCCAGTATAACAAACTGCAGAGCCGTTACTTCTGGGCGAGATGATCGATCGCCCGCTGCAGTGCGGCGTCGTCGGGGGGCGGATCGGAGCCGAACTCGATTTCCGGCAGTTCGACTTCCACGTCCGGTTCGAGGCCGGTTTCATGGATCGGATCGTTGTCCGGAGTGAGATATCTGACGTACGTGAGGTAGAGCCCGCTCTGGTCGGGCAGCTTCACGAGCCGCTGGCGCGCGGCGCGGCCGAGCGAATTGATGCCGACGAGATCGGCGCGATCGTTGCCGGCCAGCGCGGCCGCAAACACTTCCGCGGCGCCCGCCGTGCCCTGATCGATGAGCAGCGCCGTGGGCGCCGTCACCGCGCCGTCTCCCGGCTGCGCCGTGACGCGCTCGCGCTGGTCGGCGCGCGTGAGCCGCACGGTGAGCGCTCCATCCCTGACGAAGAGCCGTGCGGCCGCGATACCCTGATCGAGATCGCCGCGGGTGGTGCCCCGCAGGTCGATGACGAATCGCGATGCGCCCGACTTGGCCAGCGTGTCGACCGACTGCTTCAACTGGGCTGCCGTCGTCGGCGAGAACTCCGCGACCCGCACATAGCCGGTCGAGGCGTTCGCCATGCGCGACGTGAGCTCGGGCCCCGCCAGACGCTCGCGCACCAGCTCGACGACGTGGGGATCGGCGGCGTTGCCGCGGATCACCAGAAGCGAGACTCTGGATCCTGCCTGGCCGTGCAGCAGCCGCGAGCCCTCATAGGCGGCCATGTCTCGCGTGGGCCGGTTGTCGATCGCCCGGATGAAGTCGCCCGGCCGGAGTCCGGCTCTGGCCGCCGGCGAGCCGTCCCGCGCCGAAATCACGCGCAGATAGTACTGCCGCGTCAGGTCGAGCCCGACTTCCGCCGCGCCGCCGGCATCGTTGGATTCAAGGGCCTTGACGAGGTCCGCCGTCAGGTAGGCGCTCTCAGGGTCGAGACCGTCGGCCAGCCCCTTCATCGCGCCTTTCATGGCCTGGCTGACGTCGACCGGCTCGACGTAATTGTTGAGGACGAGCGAGACGACATCCTCGAACACACGGAGGTGCTGGTAGGTGTCGTCCTTGGCGAGCGCCTGGCCGAGGTACCCCCCGACAAACGCGAACACCATGATCGACGTCGAGATCGCCAGAACCACGCCGCGCGTGCGGGCTGTCATCTTTGCTCCAACTACCAGCTACCGACTACCAGCTACCGGCTGGTGCAGGTTTCAACCATTGTAAGGGATCAACCGAACGCCCGTCGACGCGGACCTCGAAGTACAGCCCCGCCGGGCCGGCCGGGGCCGCCCCGACGGAGCCGAGCTCGGTCCCGGCATCGACCACGGCGCCACGGCGGACCGACATGGAGGAGAGATACCCGTAGAGGGTGTAGGCATTGGCCCCGTGATCGACGATGACGAGGTTGCCGAACCCGGCGAAGGCGTCGGCGTAGGACACCGTGCCCGGATGGATCGCCCGGACGGGCGTCCCTTCCGGCGCGGCGATCTCGATGCCGTTGCGCGCCCCCGCATCCGCCGCCCGGCCCGACGCCTGGCCGAACCGGACCGCGAGGCGTCCGGCGGCGGGCCAGTCGAGCGTGCCTCTGAACGGGGCGAGCGGAACCGCCACCGGGTCGCCCGTCCGGCCTGCCGCGAGACTGGCCATCTGCTGCTGCAGCCGCTCCTGCGCAATCTGCAGCTCGCCGGCCAGTTGCGCGTTCAGGTCGCGCCGCGCGTCGATCTGGGCGATCAGTGCCGAGCGCGCGGCCAGCGCCCGATCGGCCGCCGTCTGCGCCCGCCTGGCATCCGCTTCGCGTGTCCGGAGCGTGCGGAGCTCGTCTTCGAGCGCCGCGCCCTCGCCGCGCATCCGGTCCAGCGTGCGCCGGTGCTCGGCCACCCGCACCTGGTTGAGGTGCATCAACGCCGCGGCCGCGCGGGCGGCCCGGCTGAACTCGCGCACGTTGGTCGTGCCGAACAGAAGCTTGGCGTATCCGCTGGGCCCGCGCTTGTAGACGTCGACGAGCTGCGTTTTCAGATCGGGCAGTTGCGCGACACGCTGCTGCTCGAGCGCCTGCAGCCGCGTGACCGCTTCATCGACGGCCTGCTGGCCGCGCGCGACGTCGGCCTCCGCGGCCGCCACGCGTTCGATCTGCAGCTGCCGCTCGACTTCGAGCGCACGCAGGTCGCCGAGCAGCGTGCGCGCCTCGCGGGCGAGGCGGTCGGCCTCGATCTCGAGCGTACGGATGCGCTCGCCGACGCGCTTCGCCTGCGCCTCGGACTGCGCGCGGTCCGGCAGCTGTGCCCCAAGCAGGGCGCCGGCAACCAGGACGAGAACACCGCATGGCGCGGCGCTTCGAGTCACTAGTGGTGCATCCTTCCCAAATCGGGGCTGGCCGCTCCGCTCCACCCCACCGCGCACAAACCGCGCGGCGGGGGCCCAGGGCTGTCGCGGCCAGCAGGTCCGCGGTCGAAGGGCTGTCGCGAGTGGTAGTGCATCAGTTGAAACAGTCCACTAGGTGAAGAGTGCGAGAATTATAGCGTGCGGATCGTCGGACTCGATGTCGGTGAGCGGCGGATCGGTGTCGCCGTCAGCGACCCGACCCTGACGCTCGCGCGGCCCGTTGGCGTGCTGCGGCCTTCGTCGCTCGACGCCGATGCCGTCCAGCTCGCGTCAGGCGAGGTGGCCCGTCTGGCTGCCGAGGACGACGGCGTGGCCGGCATCGTGGTTGGGCTTCCGCGCCGCCTTGACGGATCCGATACGGAGATGACGCCGCGCGTCGCCGCATTCGCCGACGCACTCGGCAGGGCCACGAGCCTGCCGATCGTCCTTCAGGACGAACGGTTGACGAGCCGTGAAGCCGAGAGCCGCCTCGCGACGACCGATAAGGACTGGCGGTCGCGAAAGACCCGTCTGGACGCTGCCGCGGCCGCCGTCATTCTGCAGGACTACCTGGACGTCCGCCCCGGCCGGCCGATTCCTCGACCTCTCGACCCCGAACTGTAAATGCGCAAGGCTGCCGCCGTCGTGATCGTCCTGGCTCTGGCCGGTGCCGTGGCCGCGGCCGTCGGCGGCACCCTCGTCTGGCGGCGCATGCACGAGCCGTACAAGGGATTCGACGCCGCGGCACAGTTCATCGAGATCCCGGCCGGTGCCGGCGCCGCTGCCATTGCCCGGCGCCTGCAGGAGGCCGGGATCGTTCGCGACGCCTCCACGTTTCGCGCGGCGGTCTGGTGGACGGGGCAGTCGCGGCAGCTGCAGGCGGGGGAGTACCGGTTCGATCGCCCGCTGGCGGCCGTCGACGTCGTGGATCGTCTGGCGCGCGGGGATGTGTACGCGCGGCCCCTCACGTTGCCCGAGGGGCTGACGATCGCCGAGATGGCGGCGCTGTACGAATCCCGCGGCTTCGGGCCGGCGTCGGAGTTCAGCGCCGCCGCGCGCGCGCCGGCGCTCGTGCGCGATCTCGATCCGCTCGCCGCGGATCTGGAGGGCTATCTCTTTCCCGACACGTACGCCCTGCCGCGCAGCACGCCGGCCTCGCGGCTCGTCGCGCAGATGGTGGAGCGCTTCCGCGCCGTGTACGGCGACGGGCTGCGGCGCGCCGCGCGGGAGCAGGGGTTCACCACGCGACAGGTCGTGACGCTGGCGTCACTCGTGGAAAAGGAAACGGCGCGGGAAGACGAACGGCCGGTCGTGGCCGCCGTCTACCGCAACCGGCTGAAGATCGGGATGGCGTTGCAGGCCGATCCGACGGTGGTGTATGCCCTGCGGGCGGCAGGCCAGTACGACGGCAACATCCGTCGCCAGGACCTGGCGCTCGACTCGCCCTACAACACGTATCGCCACCCAGGGCTCCCGCCCGGCCCCATCGCGGCGCCCGGCGAAGCCTCCCTCAGGGCTGCGCTGGAGCCCGCTTCTGTCAGTTATCTGTACTTCGTGAGCCGCAATGACGGTTCCCACGTGTTCGCATCCACGCTTGCCGAGCACAATCGGAACGTCCGGCGGTTTCAGGTGCTGTATTTCCGGCGGTAGGGGCATCGCCGTAACCGTCTTTTCCGTGCAGACTTAGGGTAAGATTCGTGACGAAGATGCCAGAGTCGCGTCTCGCGCCGACGGCGGCCGCCCCCAATCTGCCGATCATCAATCTGGGGGCCGGACAGTCGAAGACGATCGGCCGCGGCCGGCAGGCCGACGTCGTGGTCGACGATGCCAGCCTGTCGCGTCTGCACGCGCGCGTGACCGTCGACAGCTCCGGCCAGCTGGCGGTCGACGATCTCGGCAGCACCAACGGCATCTTCGTCAACGGCACCGAGCAGCTGAGCGCCTATCTCACCCCCGGCGACGTGATCCGCTTCGGGCGCATCGAGTACATGGTGAGCCTCGCCGACGCGCCGCCCGCCGCGGAAGCGCCCGCGGTGTCTCAGACGATCCTGCGGCGGGTGGCCATCACCGACACGCCGAAGGTGGACAAGCTTGCGCTCGAAGCGCTCCTGGCGACCAGCCGCGAGATGATGGGGTTTGACGATCTGCCGGCGCTGCTCGAGCGGGTGCTGGATCGCCTGGCGTCGATCGTGAAGCCGGATCGCGCCGCGATTCTGCTCCTCGACCCCGCGACCGGCGCGCTGATTCCACGCGCGGTCCGGCCGTCGGGCGCGTACCAGTCGGTCTCGGAGTTCGCGAGCTCGACGGTCGTCAATGAGGCGCTGAACTCGCGCGACGTGTTCATCGTCTACGACATCCGGATGGACCCGCGGCTCCAGCAGGCGGCCAGCGTGCTGCTCGCCGGCGTGCGCTCGGTCGTCTGCGTCCCGCTGCTCGGACGGAACGGGCCGATCGGGGCGCTGTACGCAGACAAGCTCGGCGTCGAGCAGTTCCCCCCCGAGCTGGCCGAGTACGCCGCCGCATTTGCGGGCCATGCGGCGGCGGCCCTCGAGACCGCCCAGCTCTATGACGACCGCGAGCGGCACTTCCGCGCCACGCTCGAGGCGTTTGCCAAGGCGATCGACGCGCGCGACCACTACACGGCCGGCCACTCCGAGCGCGTCACCGCGTACTCGCTGGTGCTGGCCCGGCGCAGCGGCCAGTACGCCGCGGAGTTCGAGACCATCCGCCGCGCCGGCATGCTGCACGACATCGGCAAGGTGGGCGTGCCCGACGCGGTCCTGCTGAAGAGCGGGTCGCTGGATCCGCTGGAGCGGACCCTCATCGAGGCCCACGTGATCATCGGTCACGGCATGCTCGAGCCGCTGCCGTTCCTGGGCGCATCGCTGCCGGCAGTGCGGGGCCATCACGAGCGGTGGGACGGCGCCGGATATCCCGACCGCCTGGAGGGCATGGACATTCATCCCCACGCGCGGCTCATGGCCGTGGCCGACAGCTACGACGCGATGACCTCCGCGCGTCCCTACCGCGACGCGCTCCCCGCAACGGAAGCGGCGCGGCGCCTGCGCGCCGACAGCGGCGCGCAGTTCGATCCGCAGATGGTCGAGCTGTTCGATGCGGTGGAGGAGGAGTTCGCGGCGCTCCACGAGGAGCCCGACGCGGCGGCCTTGCGATCCGAGCTGTTACGGTCGGTCGGCTGAGCCGGCCTTGAGGGGCGAGATCCCGCCGATCGTCCACGCGTCCCCGTTCTTCTTCAGCGTGAATAGGTCGTTGTGCCCCGCCGTGGTCTCGCGTCCGCCCGATTGCGGCGTGCAGGTGTGCGTGCTGCGGATGGCGGCCTCCGCGGCGCTCTCGTCGCCCGGCGGGACCGCAATCGACACCTCATCGAACACCACTTCGTAGACGAGGCAATTGGCGAACGTCTTCTCCATCGTCTGCCGGAGCTCGCGCGGCAGCGAGGGAAACGCGGCGGTGACCGTCGGCAGATCGCGGTTGCGATAGCCGACGCGGAAGCGCTCCATCGCCGCCTCGATGGCCGGGCGCTCTCGCTCGAGCGCGCTCGGCGGAGCCGCGGTCAGCCAGGGGAGCGCGGCCGCGGCGCCGACGGCGACGGCTGCGGCCCCGGCGCCGATCAGGATCCACGTGCGCAATGACCGGCGGGCCGCCGGCGCGGGCGGCGGAGGCGCCGCCGCGGTCGCCAGCCGCTTCACGGCCGTCGTCTCGCGCTTCTGGACAGCCGTGGGCTCGGGCGTGGTCTTCTTCCTGACCTGCCACGTCTGGGTCGATGGCGCCGGCGAGCCGGCGCCGATCGTGGCTCCACCCGCGGCGGCGCCCGCCGTGCCGATGCCGGTGGACGCCGGCGCGGGGGGTGCGGCACCGGGCGGCCCCTGTAGAGCGCTGAGGCCGGACGGCGGCACCGGCGCCGGTGATGGCGTGGGGATGGGCGGTGGCATGACGCCGGTCGAACTGTCGGGCGCGTCCGGCGGCGCCGTCTGGATCCCGCCGCGCGGAATGAACACGGTCCGCTGACCCTCGGCATCGCTCAGGCGCCGCTGGATGTCGACGATGGCGTTGCGCATTTCCGCGAGGTCCTGGTAGCGGTCCTCCGGCGCCTTCTGGAGCGCGCGCATGACAACGCCTTCGAGCCCGGCGGGGAGGCCGGGGCAGACGTCGGACAACGCAGGCGGATTCTCGTACGGCAGCCGCTGCAGGAGGCCGTCGTTGAGCCCGCCCTTGAACGCCTGCTGCGCCGACAGCAGCTCGTAGGCGACGCTGCCGAGCGAGAAGATGTCGCTGCGCTGATCGATCGGCCGGCCGAGCATCTGCTCGGGCGACATGTAGTTGAGCGACCCGATGAGCGCGCCGTCCTGGGTCATCGCGGAGCCCTCGACGCGGGCGATGCCGAAGTCGAGGATCCGCACCATGCCGTCGCGGTCCACCATGACGTTGGCCGGCTTGATGTCGCGGTGCACGATGCCCGCGCGATGCGCGAAGTGCAGCCCGGCGCACAGCTGCTCGAGGTACGACAGCTTCGTGTCGATGCTCAGCGGCCGCTTGCTGCGGATGATGTCGGCCAGCGATTCTCCGTCGACGAACTCCATCACCATGTACGGCTGGTGTTCGTGCTGGCCGCTCGCGTAGATCGTGATGATGTTGGGATGGCGCAGCGCGGCCGCCGCCCGCGCCTCGCGGAAGAACCGCTCGAGGACCTCCTGGTCGTGGACCTCCTCGCGGATCACCTTGATCGCCACCTGCCGGTTGAGCTCGGGATCGCGGCCCAGATAGACGGCGCCCATCCCGCCGGAGCCGATCTGGCGGAGGACCTCGAAGTTGCCGATCCGGGTGGGGGGAGTGGGCACGGGCGCTCTCAGGTCCGGGAGATTATGCCGGACATCTCAGTCCGCCTCTACCACGACGGCCGTGGCATTGTCGGGCCCGCCGCGCGCGTTGGCTTCGTCCACGACCGCCTGGCAGATCGCGTCGAGGCTCCTCCCGCGGTCGCCGACGAGATCCGCGATCTGGCTGTCGGTCAGGACGCCGTGGATGCCGTCGGAGCAGAGCAGGAGGCGATCGCCTGGCCGGACCTTGAGCTCGAGGATGTCGACCGCGATGCCGGCCTGTCCGGACACGGCCCGTGTCACGACGTGGCGGAGCGGATGCGTGCGCGCGGCCTCCATGTCGATCAACCCGAGCGCCAGCTGTTCGGCCACGACCGAGTGGTCGCGCGTCACCTGCGAGAGCTCGCCGTCGCGCAGCACGTACGCCCGGCAGTCGCCGACGTTGGAGATCGCGAGATCGTCGCCCCCGAAGAGCGCGGCCGTCATGGTGGCGCCGCTGCCGTCGAGGGCCGCGTTGGTCTGCGCGCGGTTGGCGAGCGTCCGGTTCGCGCTGCGGATCGCGATCTGCAGGCGGTTGGCCAGCACCGAGAGCTTCGGGTCGAGGCCGACCGGCCAGGTCTTGTCGGAGTCGGACGCGGTCTCGCGGATGAACGCGGTGACGGCCTCGGCAATCGTGGCGGAGGCGAGCTCGCCGCCCGAGTGGCCGCCCATGCCGTCAATCACAGCGAAGAACCGGAGGGCGCCGTCGGCGACGAACCGGTCCTCGTTCCGCGCGCGCACCCGGCCGGGGTCGGTCGCCGCCCCAAAACGCAACTGCACGTAGGGAGAATACAAGGAGAAGGGGGCAAGGGGAAGTAGGGGGCGAGGGGGCAAGGCGAGCGTGTGCTCGTGTGGCAAAAGTCAATGGTGGTTGCCGAGCGCTGCTATCGCTTGTCCAGGAAGCTGCCTCGAGAGGATCAGTTCGCGCTCGGTCACGAAATCCGCAAGTCCTGCATCTCGGTGCCTTCAAACATCGCCGAAGGCTTTGGGCGGCATTCAACCCTTGAATACGCGCACCATCTCCGTTATTCAAACGGATCGAACAATGAGCTTCACACGCAGATCGAGCTCGCACGACGGATTGAACTTGCAGGAGAAGAGAAAGCTGCGAACCTCATCGCCGATACGTAGGAGATCGGTCGGATGTTGTACTCGCTGGTCGGGGCGCTGCGGGGAAGGGGATAGGGGGCAAGGGGCAAGGCTCAGGGGCGGCGGGCGGGTTTACTGTCCGTTCTGGGAATCTCCTCCGGAAGCGTCGTTCACACGCTTGCAGCCGCGTTCGGCCTTTCGGCGATTCTCGCCGCCTCCTCGACAGCATTCATCTTCGTCAAGACCGCCGGCGCCGCGTACGTCGTCTACCGAGGCGCTCGGATGCTCGTCCGACGTCACGAGAACGAGATTCGGCAGCATCCGAAGTTTCATACAGAAGAGGGCTGGCGGATTTACAGGGCAGGGCTTCTGACGAATCTTCTGAATCCCAAAATCGCGCTGTTCTTCATGGCGTTTCTGCCGCAGTTCGTGTCGCCGGACGCCGAGTCGAAAGTGCGGGCGTTCGTCGTGCTCGGCGCGATCTTTATCTTCAATGGAACGCTGTTGTGTGTTTGGTGCTAGTGGCCGCCGCATCGGCCGCGAGCCGCCGCCTGCGGCAAAGCCGTTCTGCCGGGGCCGTACTTGAAAAGCTGACTGGAGTTCTCTTCATGCCCCTTGCCCCCTTGCCCCCTTCGTCCTACCGCTCCCCCCACTTCAGCTTCTCGCGCAGCACTTCGAAATAGCCGCGCGCGGGGGCCTTCACCAGCCGCAGCGTCCGGTCGGACTTCCTGACCCGCACGACGTCGTGCGGTCCGACAGGGTACCCCGACTGGCCGTCGTAGGTGACGAACACGTCCTCGGCGGCCCCCTGGTGGACGCGGACTTCGATGTCCGCGCTGCCCGGGATGACGACCGGACGGTTCGTGAGCGTGTGGGGCGCTATCGGCGTGAGGACGAGCGCGTCGACCATCGGATGCACGATCGGTCCGCCGGCGGCGAGGTTGTACGCCGTGGACCCGGTGGCGCTCGCGATGATGAGACCGTCGGCCTTGACGTTGGTGACGAACCCGCCGCTGACGAGCACCGTGAGCTCGATCATCCGGGAGAGCGCGCCCTTGGTGAAGACGACGTCGTTCAGCACAATCCGCGCGTCGACCTGGCCGTCGTGCCGCCGGGCCTCGGCGGCCAGCATCGCCCGCACGTCGAAGGCCGCCGTCCCGTCGAGCACGCGCTCGAGCGAGGGCATCAACTCGTCGATCCGGATCTCGGTGAGAAAGCCGAGGCTGCCGAAGTTCACGCCCAGGATTGGAATGTCACGGCCGGACCGGGCAATCTGGGCGGCCATGGCGAGCAGCGTCCCGTCCCCGCCGAGCATCACGATGAGATCGACCTCGGACGGCAGCTGTTCGCGCGACGTCAGCGTGGCGCCCGCCGTTCCCGCCCCGGCCAGCGCGGCGGTGTCGCGTTCGTACACGGTCTCCACGCCGCGGGCGTCCAGCCACGCGCCGAGCTGCGCGATGTGCTCCGATGCCGCGACCAGGCCGTGCTTGGCGACGATACCGACGCGTCGAATCGTCATGCGCGCAGGTGAAGGAGGAATTCGACGTTCCCTTTCTGACCGGTGATGGGCGAGGGGATCACGGCCGCCGGCGTTAATCCTACCCCAGCCGCCGCGGCCTGAATCTCGTCGACCACCCGCGCGCGCACGGCCTCGTCGCGGATGACGCCGTTGCGCACTTCGGCACGGCCCGCTTCGAACTGCGGCTTGACGAGCACGATCACATCGGCGCCCGGCCGCAGCAGCGGCGGGATCACCGGCAGAATCCGGCGCAGCGAGATGAACGACACATCGACCGAGACGAGATCCACCGGGCCGGGCAGATCGCCGGGCGAGAGACGACGGGCGTTGAAGCGCTCGATGGCGACGACACGCGGGTCGTGGCGCAGCCGCCAGTCGAGCTGTCCGTGGCCCACGTCGAGCGCCACCACACGCGCGGCCCCGCGCTGCAGGAGCACGTCGGTGAACCCGCCGGTCGAGGCGCCGATGTCGAGCGCTTCGCGGCCCGCGACCTCGATGCCGAACGCATCGAGCGCATGCGCGAGCTTCAGGCCGCCGCGCCCGACGTAGGGATGGTCGGGCGACCGCAGCGCCACCTGCGCGGCGCGATCGACCTGGGCGCCCGCCTTGCTGATCGGACGGCCGTCGACGCTCACCTGACCGGCGAGGATCAGCGCCCGCGCCCGCTCGCGCGACGGCGCGAGCCCTGATTCGACGACGAGCGTATCCAGGCGGACCTTGGACATTGACGGATTTACGAATTTACGAATTTACGAATTTACGAATTTGAATTGAACAATGGCAATTCGTAAATCCGTCAATTCGTCAATTCGATCTGTTGACGATCCACCGGCCGATGTCCATCAGGGCCGAATCGGCCAGCCCGGCGGATCGGAGGGTCCGTTCGGCGCGCTCGAGGCAGTCCGCCGCCATGCACCTGGCGCCCTCGATGCCGTAGAGGCTTGCATACGTGCGCTTGCCGGATGCGGCGTCCTTGCCGGCGGTCTTGCCGAGCGTGGCCGGCGCGCCTTCGATGTCGAGCACGTCATCGACGATCTGGAAGGCAAGGCCGAATTCGGCGGCCGCGGCGTCGATGCCCCCCACCGCGGGCGCGTCGGCGCCCGCCATGACGGCGCCGGCCGTTGCCGCCGCACGAATGAGGGCGCCGGTCTTCCGGCTGTGGAGGGCGCGCAGCTGCCCGCCGGCATCGTCGAGGGGATCGTCGGCCGAGGCCCCGCCGGCGATATCGAGCGCCTGCCCGCCGACCATGCCGGCGGCGCCGGCGGCTTCTGCGACCACCTGGATCGCGCGCAGCTTTCGTGCGGCGATGGCCGGGTCGGCGCTCTCCGGAAGCCGGGCCATCAGCCGGAACGCTTCGGTCAGCAGGCCGTCGCCGGCCAGGATGGCGATCGCCTCGCCTGCGACCACGTGCAGCGTCGGGCGGCCGCGCCGCATGGTGTCGTTGTCCATGGCAGGCAGGTCGTCGTGGATGAGCGAGTACGTGTGAATCAGCTCGATGGCGCACGCGGCCGGCATGGCCAGCGCCCGCGGACCGCCGACGGCATCGGCGCTGGCGAGGCACAGGATCGGGCGGAGCCGCTTGCCGCCCGCGGAGAGGCTGTACCGCATGGCATCGGCCACGACGCGCGGGCAGGCGGGCGGCGCGGGCAGCGCGGCGGCCAGCGCCTGTTCGATTTCCGCGCGCCGCGCGTCCACGTAGCGGGCGAAGTCCACCTATGTATTGTCTTCGTCTTCGCCGAAGGTGGCGGGAGGCGGTTTGAGCTCGCCGCGTTCGTTCAGGATCTCGATCCGGCGCTCCGCCTCCTCGAGGCGCGTATGACAGAAGCGCGACAGCTGAACGCCGCGCTCGTAGAGCTGCAGCGACGTTTCGAGCGGCAGGTCGCCCTCTTCGAGCTTCTTGACGATCGACTCGAGCTCGGCAATCGCGGCCTCGAAGTCCTTGATTGTTTGATCCATAAAGTAGGCAGTGGGCCGTAGGCAGTATGCAGCGGCAGGCAGACGGCTGCCTACTGCCTACCGCCTACCGCCTACTGTTCTTTACCTCGCACTCCAGCTCGCCGTGCGCGAGCGTCACCTGCACGCGCTCCCCGGCGGCCACGACAGCGGCATCGCGAATGATGGCCGTGCGGTCGGCGTTCCAGCAGACAGCGTATCCGCGGCCCAGCACGGCCAGCGGGCTCATGGCGTCGAGACGCGCGGCGGCGGTGCGCAGCCGGCTGTCCGCGCCGTGCCGGCGCCGCGTAGCCGCCCCGGCCAGCCGGCCCTGGGCGTCGACGAGCCGCGCCCGCACACGCCCCAGGCGGCGGCGGAGATCCAGCGATTCGAGCGCCAGCCGCGCCGCCTGGTAGACGCGCATGCGTGCCGCGAGCCGCGCGCGGGCGGCCCGGCTCACATCGTGCACCAGGTCGGCCACATGCCTCGCGCGGAGCGCGACGTGGCCGCGCATGCCCGCATAGCCGGGCCGCGCTTCGGCCGCGCGCAGCCGCGACTCGACCCGGTGCAGCCGGCCGCGCATGGCCGCGCCTACCCGATGCGTCAGCCGGTCGATCCGGGAGCAGAACTCGTCCTTCCGCGCCACCACCATCTCGGCCGCCGCCGACGGCGTGGGCGCGCGCACGTCGGCCACGAAATCGGCAATGGTGACGTCGGTCTCGTGGCCGACCGCTGAAATCGTCGGGACGGGACAGCCGGCAATCGCCCTCGCCACCGTCTCCTCGTTGAACGCCCAGAGGTCCTCGATCGATCCGCCGCCGCGGCCCACGATGACCACGTCGATGGCCGGGACGCGGACGATGGCCGAGAGCGCGCGCGCAATCTCCCCGGCGGCGCCGTCACCCTGGACGCGTGTCGGGCGGATGACGATATGCGCGTTCGGATACCGCCGCTGCAGCACCTTGATGATGTCGCGGACGGCCGCGCCGTCGAGCGACGTGACGACCCCGATCTTTCTGGGCAGCGCCGGCAGAGGGCGCTTGCGGCCGGCGTCGAAGAGCCCTTCGGCCGCGAGCCGCTGCTTCAGCTGGTCGAAGGCCAGCTGCAGCGCGCCAAGGCCTTCCGGATCCAGCCGGTCGCAGACGATCTGATATTCGCCCTTCGGGTCGTAGACGCTGATGCGGCCGCGCGCGACCACGCGAAGGCCGTCCTGCGGGGCGAAGCGCAGGGAGCGGACGGCCGAGCGGAACATCACGCCCTTGATCTGCGCGCCGGAGTCCTTGAGGGTGAAGTACATGTGGCCGGTGTTCCAGACCCGGCAGTTGGAGAGCTCGCCCTCGACCCAGACGTCGGCGAGCCGCTCTTCGAGCAGCGCACGGATGCGTCCCGTCAGCTCCGAGACGGTGAGGACGCGCCGCCGCGCCGGAACCGCGGCTTCCGGCGCGAGCACCTCCGGCGGCTCGGCACGCTCGGGTTCTTCAAACGGCAGGTCGAATAGGGAGGACATCAATTCGCAGGCGGACCTGAAGGTCCGCCTCTACGTGTCTATTGTTACTCGTAGAGGCGCACCTGCAGGTGCGCCTGCCGCGAGCGCCGTCAATTCCGCATCGGAGACGCTGATGCGGCGAATGCCGGCCGCCTTGCCGGTCCGGTCGTCGGCATCAATCAGCACCGCGTTGAGCCGGGGATTGCCCGTCGCCGGCTCGAACTTCGAGGGCATCCCGGTGAGAAACCGCGCGAGGGATGCCTCGCGGTCCATCCCGATGATGGAATCGTGCGGGCCCGTCATCCCGACGTCGGTCAGGTACGCAGTCCCGTTCGGCAGCACCCGTTCGTCGGCCGTCTGCACGTGGGTGTGCGTGCCGATCACGGCCGTGACCGTGCCGTCGAGATGCCAGCCCATCGCCGCCTTCTCGCTCGTCGCCTCGGCGTGGAAGTCCACGATGATGACGTGCGTGCGATGCCGGATCGCGTCGATCTCTCGCCGGACGACGGCAAACGGATCGTCGATCGGCGTCATGAACACCCGGCCCATCACGTTGATGACGCCGACCGCCCGGCCATCCCCGGTCTCCCTCACGCAGGAGCCGCGGCCGGGAGCGCCGGCCGGGTAGTTGGCCGGGCGGAGCAGCCGATGCTCGTGCCCGATGTACTCGAGCACTTCCTTCTTGTCCCAGATGTGGTTCCCCGACGTCATGACATCGACGCCCGATTCGAGCAGCGACTCACCGATATCGCGGGTGAGGCCGAAGCCCGCGGCGGCGTTCTCGGCATTCGCGATCGCGAAGTCGACGCCGTGGTGTTCGACGAGGGCGCGCAGCCCCTTGCGAACCAGCTCGCGGCCGGGACGGCCGACGATGTCGCCGACGAGAAGGATCTTCATGAACGGTGCGGCGGCGTGATCGCGATGCGATGAGGGCTGCCGCGACGCTCCTCAATCTTGGGGAGCCGCACGACCAGCTCGCCGTCTCGCAGCGTCGCCTGGGCGTCCCGGACGTCGAAGGCGCCGTTCAGGCGCACGGCTCTCGCGAAGCGCCCGAGCTCCCGTTCGAGCAGATGCACCGTCTGCTCGCCCGCCCGGGCCCGCGCCATCTTCTCGCCGACGATGAGCAGCACGCCGCCGCGAAAGAGAATCCGGAGCGCCGCCGCCGGCACGCCGGCGGCCTCGATCACCACTTCGACCGCATCGTCGTGCTCGAGCACGTCCAGCGCCGGTCGGCACTCGCCCGAGTACGCGCGGTGCTCGCCGGAGAGACTCTCGGAGAGCTCCTCGAACAGACGGCGGATGTCGTCGCTCAGCTCGGCGGCCTCGGGGGAGGGCAGGAGGGAGAAGTGAGCCATGTGCGGCGCGAACCCCATGATCTCACGGGGCCGACCGGGCCGGGGTCTGGCGGAAAAATGAGGGCGTGGCCGGGCCAGGACGCAGGGCACAGCCGAATGGCCCAGATGAACGGATCAGTGACTGATATTAGTGTAATGCACTAAGATTAAATGCTTTATTCACACTCATATAGTGCTATAATTTGGCGTGGAGTCACGGATCATGAGCAAAGTTATCGGAATCGACCTCGGCACCACCAACTCGGTGGTGGCCGTGATGGAAGCAGGCGAGCCGGCCGTCATCGTCAACCAGGAAGGGACGCGGACGACACCGTCGGTTGTCGGCTTCGGCAAGGACGGCGAGCGGCTGGTCGGCCAGGTGGCCAAGCGCCAGGCGGTCACGAACCCCGAGAACACGGTGTTCTCGATCAAGCGCTTCATGGGCCGCAAGCACGGCGAGGTCGCCCCGGAGGCGGTCCGGGTGCCGTACACGGTCGTGCAGGCCGACAACGGAGACGCCTGGGTCGACGTGCGCGGGAAGCGGCACTCGCCGCCGGAAATCTCCGCGATGATTCTGCAGAAGCTCAAGACGGCTGCGGAGGATTACCTCGGCCAGAAGGTGACCGACGCGGTCATCACCGTGCCGGCATATTTCAACGACGCGCAGCGGCAGGCCACGAAGGATGCCGGCAGGATCGCCGGCCTCAATGTGCTGCGCATCGTCAACGAGCCGACGGCGGCCGCGCTTGCCTACGGCCTGGACAAGAAGAAGGACGAAACGATCGCCGTCTACGATTTTGGCGGCGGCACCTTCGATATTTCCATTCTCGAAGTGGGTGAGGGCATCGTCGAGGTCAAGGCGACCAACGGCGACACGCACCTCGGCGGCGACGACCTCGATCAGCGCGTGATCGAGTGGATCGTCTCGGAGTTCAGGAAGAGCGACGGCATCGATCTGAGCAAGGACCGCATGGCGCTGCAGCGCCTGAAGGAGGCGGCCGAGAAGGCGAAGATCGAGCTCTCGACGGTAATGGAGACCGACATCAACCTGCCGTTCATCACCGCCGATCAGAGCGGGCCGAAGCACCTGCAGATGCGGCTGACGCGGGCGAAATTCGAGCAGCTCGTCGACGACCTGCTGCAGCGCTCGATGGGGCCGGTCACGCAGGCGCTGGCGGACGCCGGGCTCAAGCCGTCCGACATCGACGAGATCGTGCTCGTGGGCGGCTCGACGCGGGTCCCGACGATCCAGCAGCTCGTGCGCGACTTCTTCGGAAAGGAGCCACACAAGGGCGTCAACCCGGATGAAGTCGTCGCGGTCGGGGCCGCCATTCAGGGCGGTGTGCTCAAGGGCGAGGTCAAGGACGTCGTGCTGCTCGACGTGACGCCGCTGTCGCTCGGCATCGAGACCCTGGGCGGCGTGATGACGACGCTGATCCCGCGCAACACGACGATTCCGACGCGGAAGAGCGAGATCTTCTCGACGGCCACCGACAATCAGACAAGCGTGGAAGTGCACGTGCTGCAGGGCGAGCGCCAGATGGCGCGCGACAACCGGACGCTGGGCCGCTTCCATCTCGTGGGGATTCCCCCGGCGCCGCGGGGCCTGCCGCAGGTCGAGGTGGCCTTCGACATCGATGCCAACGGCATCGTCAATGTCGCGGCCCGGGACGTGGCCACGGGCAAGGAGCAGAAGATCACCATCAGCGGCTCGTCGGGGCTCAACACGGACGACGTCGACCGGATGGTGAAGGACGCCGAAGCACATGCGGCCGAGGACAGGGCCCGCCGCGAGGAAGTCGAGGCGCGCATCTGGGCCGAGCAGGAGGCCTACGCGAAATCACAGGCGGACGCCGCCGCCGCGGCGCCGCAGGACAAGAAAGACGGCGACGTCAGGGAAGGCGAAGTCGTCGACGCATGAACGCGATCGTAGAGGTGGGCCTTCAGGACCGCCTGGGGAGGAGAACGAACATGGCCATTGTGAAAGTCGATCCATTCCGTGAGCTGGCGGCCATGCAGGACCGCATGGCCCGGCTCTTCGGCGACGTGTACCTGCGGGATGAGGACACAGGGTTCCGCGGCAGCTGGACGCCGGCCGTGGACATCTTCGAGACCGACGGCCACGACCTGGTGCTCAAGGCGGAACTGCCGGGGCTCGACCGCGAGGACATCGAGGTATCCGTCGAGAACAGCACGCTCGTGCTCAAGGGGACCAAGAAGTTCGAGGCGGAGGTCAAGGACGAGAACTACCGGCGCATCGAGCGGGCGTACGGCACGTGTCACCGGTCGTTCACGCTGCCGAATACGGTCGATGCCGCGAAGGTGAGCGCCGAGTTCAAGAACGGCGTGCTCACGGTGAAGCTTCCGTTCCGCGAGGAGGCGAAGCCGCGCACCATCAACGTGGACGTGGCCGCCTGACAGGATCTCGAAGGGGGCAAGGGGTCAGGGGGCAAGGATTCAGTCCCCCTTGCCCCCTTGCCCCCTGTCCCCTCGCCCCCTTGTGGTGTAGTCTGACCCTAGTATGGATACCGATGCTCTGATCGGTCAGGAAGCCGAGGAAGCGGCACCACCGGCCCCGCGTCCCAAGGCTCCGCCCATTGAAAGCCGCTTTCTCTTTGTCGACGTAGCCGCGATGCGGGCCAAGCAGCTCCGCCGCGGCGCGCCCGTCCGCCTCGACGAAAACGACCGCACCCGCGTGCATCGTCCGATTCCGCACAAGGCGGAGCGCATCGCGATGGAGGAGGTCCGGCACGGTCTCGTGCTCTACGAGGTGCCGTCGGGGGCTGAAAAGCAGGCCTGATCCGCGCCACCCGGGAGACCAGACATGCGCATGCCCCGCACCGCCGTCATTCTGATTGCGGCCGTCTGCTGGCTTGCGCCGGCGGCGGCTCAGCAGTTCCGGCAGCCTCCGCCGTACCGGATCCTCGTCACCAACGACGACGGCGTCCGGGCACCCGGCATTTCGGCGGTCGCGCAGGCGCTGCAGGCGATCGGCACGCCGATTATCGTGGCACCGGCTGAGAACCAGACCGGCAAGGGGCATTCAATCATCACCACCGAGCCGGTGTTCCGCCAGGACGTGAGCCTTCCCAACGGGCTGCCGGCCATCGGCCTGACCGCGACGCCCGCGAGCGCCGTCAACATCGCCATCCGCAACATCGTTCTGCCGCGTCCGGACCTTGTCGTCGCGGGTGTGAATCCCGGCTACAACGTCGGGTACTCCGTCTCGATGTCTGGCACGGTCGGGGCGGCGCGCATGGCCGCCATGCTGGGCGTTCCGGCGATCGCGATTTCGCAGGCGGCCGAGGCGTTTCAGAAAGAGATGGTGTTTGGGGCCGAGGAAGCCATCTGGGTGGCCCGGCGCATCAAGGCCTATGGCCTGCCGCCCAATACCTTCCTGAACGTCAACGTCCCGCCCATGCCGCCGGGCGGGTATCGCGGCTACATGATTACGACGCAGGCGCAGGCGCGCGGCGGCGACGAGGCGTTCGTCGAAGAGAAGAACCCGCAGGGCCGGACCGTCTACTGGAACGTCTGGAAGGAAGGCGGAGCCGCTCCCGAAGGGACCGACATGTGGGCGGTGGCCAACGGATGGGTCTCGGTGACGCCGATGCGGGTCGGCGAGACCGACGTCACGCCCAGCACCATCGAGAATCTCAAGGCGATCTTCAAGTGATGGTCCGGCTGATATGGAATGACCCTCTGTCAAGCCCCGATCTTTGGATGGTGGCTTGGCGATAGCCAGCAAGCGTCAGCTTGCT